>NZ_JAJFER010000002.1:0-916370 GCF_020707295.1 Massilia sp. IC2-476 | reverse complement strand
CGCGGTAGGCCATTACCCACCTCTCCAACATGGCATGGGTCGTCAACCCGTGCCGCTTCGCGATCCCACGATACCCAATAGAGCTGTCGGCTAGATAGTCTTGGACAACCGCGAGCTTGAATTGCTCACTGTACTTGGTCATGAAAAACCCCCAAAAGTTGTGTCCAACTTTTGGGGGGCAGTTCACGCCTGGTGTGTCTTTTTTTTCGCCTGAGGCGGCTCAGCGTGCGGCGGTGCTCCGACGGCGCAGGCTTGCGCCGAGCAGGGCCAGGCCGGTGCCCATCAGCAGCCAGTCCGCAGGTTCCGGCACCGCCGCCGCTACCTCGCTCACCTGGGCGAAGGCGGCGTCCGCATAGGGCGTGCCGATGCCCTGCCCCGGCGTCAGTTCGAACTGCACGATGCCGTAGGGATCGCCCAGCACGCCGGCGGCGTCGTACAGGCCGATCGACAGCAGGCTGCTCTCCGCGCCGGTATCCAGGCTCTGGTCGTCGCTGAACAGGATGTCGAAGCCGAAGGCGCCGCCCAGGCTCAGGTCGAACTTCAGATAGCTGCCGAAATCCGGCAGGTTGGCCAGCACGATGCTGCCGTCCGGATTGAAGGTCACCTGCTCGGCCACGCTCGCCGCGCCGAACGCGCCGCTGAAGTTGCTCAGGGTCGCGCTCACTTGCGTGCTCGAGAAGGTGTGGAACATCAGGTCGAGGGCGCCGGCGCCCGTGCGGCCCGTGGTGTCGACATTGACGTGGTAGCTGATCGGGCCGGCCAGCGCCGCCAGCGAGCTGGTGGCAAGAAGCAGGGCCAGGGCTGCCTGGCGCAGGAAAGTCGTTGCGTTAAACATATTCTTATTCCTTAGAAGGTACCGGCGATGATGGCGGCGCTGTAGTTGAAGGCGACGCGTTTCGGGTTGTTGAACAGGACGTTGACCGTGACGGTGGCGCCCGGCGCGATCGAGCCGGCGCTGGCCGTGATGTAAGCGACGCCGTTGTGGCTGCCACTGGCGTTGGCCAGCGTCACGTCCGCCGGCAGGCCGCCGATCTTGACGTGGAACGGGCCGGTGATGGCCGCGCCGGTCTTGTTGGTGAACTGGAAGCTGCCGCCGTACTGGCCGGTGGCGCGGTTCAGGGCCAGGGCGGAGCGCACCACCGAGAAGCTGGCGCTGGCGTCGATCCAGGTCGGCGTCAGGTTCAGGCTCACCAGCACCGGGTCGTGGTCCGAGGCGCGGAAGGCATCGTTGGCGAACAGGTCCTGGGTCTTCGGCGTGTTGCCGTTGCCGGTGTCGAAGTTGTAGTCGATGGTTTCCGGCTCGTCCGCGTTGTTGTGCCACTCGGCTGCGCCGGCCACCTGCGCGCTCAGCGAAGGCGTGGTGAGGGCGTGGTCGAGGTAGCCGCTTTCGCCGTCGAACACATAGGAATACACCAGGCCCTGAGGGCGCACGAAGCGTTCCAGTTCGTTGACCAGGCCGGCGTCCGTCAGGGCGGCGATCGGATCCTCGAAGCCGTGCGCGTTCATGTCGCCGATCACCAGCACGTCGTCGTCGCCTGCGGTCGACTTGACCAGCGGGATGAAGTATTCCGCCAGGCGCTTGGCCTGCAGCACGCGGGTGGCGTTGAAGCAGCCCTGGCCGTCGCCGCGGTCGGTGTCCACGCCACTGCCCGACGGGCAGCCGGCCTTGGCCTTGAGGTGGTTGACGATCACCGAGAACTTCGCGCCGTTGGCGGCCTTGAAGGTCTGGGCCATCGGCGGACGGTTGTTGACGCGGTCGCCGTCCGACAACGCCGCGCCCACGAGCGTCAGCGCGGCCGGCTTGTAGATCATGGCGACGCGGATCGCGTCGGTGCCGGTCGATGCCGGTTTCGGCACCACCGCATACACCGGGCTGCCCAGGACGGCGTTGATGCTGTCGACCAGGTACTGGACGGCGGCGTCGCCGTTGTTCTGGATCTCCATCAAGCCCACCACGTCGGCGTTCAACGCGACCAGCGACTTGACGATCTTGTCGCGCTGGCGCACGAACTCCTGCAGGTTGTCGGCGCCGCGGCAGTTGCCGGCGCTCGGGGCGCCGCTGCCGATGGTGCAGCCGAGCGTCGTCTTGCCCTCGACGTCGGTCAGGTCGGTGAAGGTGGTGAAGAAGTTCAGCACGTTGGCGCTAGCGACCTTGACGCCGGCCGGCAGGCTCGGCACGCCCAGGCGCGGGTTGGTGCGCGAGAACTCCGGCGCCACGGTCGGCTGCAGCTTGAAGCCGGCGCCGCCGGCGCCCAGCGCACCGAAGTCGAGCACGCCTTCCAGGCCGGTGACGGTGTCCCCGGCGCGCACGGTGCCGTCCACGCCGATGTAAGGGATCACGGGTGGTGCAGTGAAGATGCCGTCGTCGAGCGTGATCACATTGGCCGCATTGGCCGCCGCCATCGCGATCGCGTCAAGCGTGCCCGGACGGTAGCGGTTGGTCGGTACTTCCAGGCGGCCGTTGGAGAGGGTCAGCTCGCCGCGGGTGCCAAGGTATTTGTTCTGGTTGACGGTCAAGGGGTTGGTGATGCGCACCAGCATGCCTTCATAGCGCTCGAGGTCGCCGCCCGGGAAGCTGATGTTGGTGGCATGCACGGCCTGGCCGGCGCCCAGCACCGTCGACACGCTCTCGGTCAGCTCGGTGTAGGAGTTGCTGCCCGAAGGCAGGTATTCGGTCACGAGGCCGGTCACGCGCACGCGCTCGCCTGCCACACCGTCGGTCGCGCCGTACACGAAGATCGCGTCGGAGGTCGCGGGATCGTTGTCGCCATCCGGGTCCTGCACGAAGTAGCCGCTGCCGACCTTGGCGGTGATGACGCCCTCGGTGGTCTGCGCCATGCCCTGGAACGGGCTGGCTGCGCCCGGGCCCTGGATCGCGGGAATGCTCTGGTTGCCGGCCGAGCGCACGGTGACCGTGCAGGCCAGGCTCTTGCCGGCGTCGTTGGTGAAGCTCACCACCACCGCGTGGTTGCCGGCCGCGGTGGACGAATCGACCACCAGCTTGACGCCGGCGGCGGCGTCACGGTCCGGCGAGGCGCTGAATTCTTCCAGGCGGATGCCGGCGACCAGGCTGGAGGTGATGGCGGCGCTGGTGACGCGGTTGTCCTTGTCGCTGGCGTTCAGGATGGCAGCCGCGAGTTCGCCGTGCGGACGCACCAGGCTTGCCGGGCAGCTGGTGACGATTGGCGCGTCATTCGCGCCGCCGCACACGTTCAGCGGGGTGCCGCTGGTGCGCGGGGCCACCGCCAGCACCTCGAAGTCGTCCCCGTTGACGTCGGTGTCCGTGCAGCCGTTGCCGCGGCGCTGGGCCGACGTCTGGTTGCCGATGTTGCCGGTCGGGCTGCCGCCCTCGGCATTCGAACCGTTGCCATAGCCGACCAGGTCGACCAGGGCGCCGCCGCTCGGGGTGCTGCCGGTCAGCGGCGTGGTATTGCTCACCAGGGCCACTTTGCCGGAGGATCCACCCATTGGGATTGTGGTCGCCGGGATCAGGTCGGCCGGCGTATCCACCACGCCGGGCGCCCCGCCCGCGCCTGCCGCTTCACGGATCAGGTAATACTGGCCCGGGGCCAGGATGGTGTTGGCCGGGATGGCGGTCCTATTGCTCCAGGAATTGCCGGTGCTGCTGGCGTATTGCACGCTCCAGCCGCCGATGTCGATGCTGGTGTTGCCGCGATTGAACAGCTCGATGAAGTCGTGTTTATAGGTCGCGCCGGTGGCGCCGCTGCCGTTGCCGCCGGCGCCGTAGACCTGGCTGATGACGACATTGGGCGAGGCGGCCAGCACCGGTGACGCCAGGCCGGCGAGCAAGGCGGCCAGCACGGTCAGGCGGCCCGGTGAATGGATGGAAGCGGCAAGCTTGTTCATGGTTTCCTGGAAGATAAGCCGAACGAATGTTATTAGGAAAAACGTTAGCAGAATGCAATTTACCATTAGCAAAAAGCATAGTAAATGGAGAAATTTACATCCGTGTGACAGTATTTCTCATTAGCATTTCCACAAGGAAACTCATGCGTGGCGCGTATGCGTTCGCAAACAGCTCTGCCATAGGAGAGAGCGAGCGGATTAGCGTCCGCGGTAGGGCGCGGCCAGGGGTTCGCCAATGAAGAGACCTTGTGACGGCCACGCAACACTCTTCCAGTAGGCTTCGATGGCGCTATTGCCGCTCAGGTAATGGCGCAGCAGGACGGAGGGGTTCGGGAATTTCTGCCAATGGTTGCAGGGTTCACTGACGGTGCCGTAGCTGGCGGTGGCGCCCGCCTCCAGCCAGCGCAGGCTGCTCATCTGGCTGCCGCCGAGCAGGTCGCCGCCGAGCGAGGTCAGGTGGTCGGCCAGCGCTCCGGGCACGAAACCAAGCGTCTCCAGCTTGGCGACCTGGGCCATGCCGGTCTGGTAGACCAGGATGTCCTGGACGTTTTCCAGCACGTCGGCCTGCATCACCTTGGTGGTGACGCGGCGACCGGGAATGCGCCCCGGGCGCGGGAAGAAACCGGCGCGGGTGTTGCGCGCCTTTTCCGAGGTGGCCAGGTAATAGGCGGTAGCGGGCACGGTGCGAAACCCGGCCGACACGCCGCGGTCGATCAGCGCTTTCGCCTTCTCCACCGACTCGGTCGGCAGCAGCATCGAGATGCGCATGCCGTGCTCGCTGAAGGGACGCGCGGACTTGCTGTTGAAGTAGGCGCTGGGCTGGCCGGCCGCGCAGGTCTTGGCGCACTGGCCGCCGTCGAAGCCCAGGGTGTAGGCCCCGGTGATCGAATTGCAGTCGACCGCATAGGGCGCGGTCCAGACCATCAGCACCCCCTGCACGCCCGGCTTGAGCTGGCTGTCGATGTCTTCCTTCAGCAGGCGGAACTGGGCCGGGCTGAGGCTGCGCGGCTTGCCCGGGATGCGCACGTGCACCACGTTAGCCGCGGGAATAGCCCGGCGCTTGCGATAGTACTCGCCGACGGCGACGCTGGACGGGTCTTCGTCATTGATGACGATGGCCAGTTCGGCCGGCTTGAGCGGTGCGGCGGCGGCCGGAGCGTGGATGGCGCAGATGGCGCCGAGGAGGGAGAACAGGACTACGCGCAGGCTGGCTGACAGGGTCGGTCGCATGGATCGGTCGCAGGATGAACGGATGGCGGAGCCGGGCTCCGCCGCCATCATGCCACAGCTTGCCGTTTTGTCAGCTGACGGCTGCCTGCCGGGCCGGGTTCAGTGCCTACGCTTGAGCGCCGGTTTGGCGCGGCGCCGCCATGCGGTCCAGCCCAGCAGGCCAATGCCGCCGATGTACATCGCCGTCGTACCCGGTTCCGGCACCAGCGAGATCGAGTAGACCTCGAGCGCGTCGACCCGGAACAGCTGGCCGCCGGTGCTGCCGTCGATGATGCTGGTGCCCTCGGACAGGCCGTCGCCATAGCTCACCTGCCAGGACAAGGCGGCGTTCAGGCGATCGTTGACGAACAGGTCGGGACCGGCGCCGAAGGTCGGACCGTGGTTGGGTTCGTTGAAGGTCTGGCGCAGGCCGCGGTTGGGCAGGATGTCGTTCGACAGCACCTGGCGCCATAGCTGGGCGTCGGTGTAGTTGAAGATGAAGGCGGTGCGCTGCCAGTCGCGCGGCGTCTGGTGCCAGCCGTCGGTGGACGACCAGCTCTGCGGATTGTAGCCGCCCACGACCCAGCTCTGGCCGAAGTCATTGGTCACCTGCAGCAGGGTGAAGGTCATGCCGGCGCCGTCGGCGGCCTCATGGAAATCGCGCGAGTTGTGGCCAAGCTGGCGCGTGTAGATGTTGCGCAGGTCCAGCGGGCCGGCGCCGAGCCAGCGTTCGAGCTGGCCATACAGGGTCAGGTCCAGCAGGGGTGTGCCGTTCTGGGCGTGCGCGGCTGGTGCGGCCAGCGCGCTCAGCATGACACCCAGGGTGGACGCCGCAACGATCGATTTCATGATGCCCCCTCGTTCGGTTCAGTTGGGGGCATTGTATGCCCGCGTTACCACGGGGGTCCGCACGGTTCCGCTGCGCAAGCAGCGTCAGCCGTGCGGTGAGCGTCGCAGTGCGCCGTGTCAGGCGCGCTGGTAGATATCCTCGAAGCGGACGATGTCGTCCTCGCCGAGGTAGCTGCCGGACTGCACTTCGATGAGGTCGAGCGGCAGTTTGCCCGGGTTTTCCAGGCGGTGGGTGACGCCGATTGGGATGTAGGTCGACTCGTTTTCCGACAGCAGGCAGACCTTGTCGCCGCAGGTCACGCGTGCGGTGCCCGACACCACGACCCAGTGTTCGGCGCGGTGGTGGTGCATCTGCAGCGAGAGCTTTTCGCCCGGCTTGACCGTGATGCGCTTGACCTGGAAGCGGTCGCCCGCATCGATGCCCTCGTAGTGGCCCCAGGGGCGGTACACGCGGGTGTGGTGCAGGTGCTCGGTACGCGCCTTGCTCTTGAGGTGGTCGACCACCTGCTTAACGCGCTGCACTTGATCCTTGTGGGTGACCAGCACCGCGTCCTGGGTCTCGACCACGACCAGGTTGTCGACGCCGACCACGGCCACGATGCGCGATTCGGCGCGCACCAGCGAGTTCGTGACATTGTCCAGGTAAACGTCGCCGCGCTGGGCATTGCCCTTGGCGTCCTTGGGCTGCACTTCCCACAGGGCCGACCAGGAGCCGACGTCGTTCCAGCCGATGTCGGCCGGGACCACGGCGGCATCAACCGTCTTTTCCATCACCGCGTAGTCGATCGAGTCGGACGGGCTGTCCGAGAAGGCCTTTTCTTCCAGGCGGCAGAAGTCGAGGTCGCGGTAGCCCGTGCTGACCGCCTTGTCGGCGGCAAGCGCGATGGCCGGCGCGTGCTCTTCCAGTTCCTTCAAGAAGCGCTCGGCATGGAACATGAACATGCCGCTATTCCAGTAGTAGCCGCCTTCGTCGAGGAAGCCCTGGGCCGTGGCGGCGTCCGGCTTCTCGACGAAGCGCGCCACCTTGTAGCAGTCGCCGCAGTTGGCCACCGCGTCGCCGCGGCGGATATAGCCGTAGCCGGTTTCCGGCGTCTTGGGCACGATGCCGAAGGTGGCCAGGGCGCCCTGCCCCACCAGGGTCACGGCGCGTTCGACCGCGTCGCGGAAGGCGGCGCCGTTTTCGATCACGTGGTCGGCCGGCAGCACCAGCATGATGGCTTCCGGGTCGATCGCCTTCAGGTAGTGGGCCGCCGCCGCCACCGCCGGAGCGGTGTTGCGGCCGACCGGCTCGAGCAGGATGCCGAGCGGGGTGATGCCGATCTCGCGCAGCTGTTCGGCCACCATGAAGCGGTGGTCGTTGCCGCAGACGACCAGCGGCGCCATCACTCCCGGCCAGCCGGCCACCCGCAGCGCAGTTTCCTGCAGCATGGTCCTGTCGGCTACCAGCGGCAGCAGCTGCTTGGGCAGCACGGCGCGCGAGAGCGGCCACAGGCGGGTGCCGGCGCCGCCGGAGAGGATGACTGGGTAAATTTTCATGCGCTTGCTTTCTCTTTGATTTTCTGTATGGCGTTCTGGGCCGTACCCTCGATGTCCTTGCGAACCGAACGGCGGCGGTCACGCGCGTTCAGCCATTCTTGCGACGAGTACTCCGAAGCGTGCTTCATCTCGCCCTTGCGGTCGACACTGTAATCCTTGAAAACGATCATTTCATGCAATGTTACATCATGCAACACCCGTGTGTATTCGAACAACACGCTGCGCACGATCTCGGCGCCTTCGCAGATGTGGCTGCCGTGGCCGATCCAGGTCGGGCCGACGATGCGCGCACCCGCTTCGATCTTGACGTTGGAGCCGATGTAGACCGGACCTTCAATGGTGGTGCCTTCCCAGTCGATGCTGGTGTTCAGGCCGGTCCAGACGCCCGGCTCGATCTGGATGCCCGGCACGTCCATGTGGTTGACCTCGCCGGTGAGGACCGTCTGCAGCACTTCCCAGTAGTCGCTCATGGTGCCGATGTCGAGCCAGTTGAACGGGCGGCCCTGGGCGTAGAACGGCAGGCCGCGCTCTGCCAGAAGGGGGAAGAGTTCGGAACCGATGTCGAACGGCACCCCACTTGGAATCAGGTCGATGACTTCCGGCTCGAAGATGTAGATGCCGGTCGAGATGAAGTTGGACTTGGCTTCGGCTTCGCTTGGCTTTTCCTGGAACTCGGTGATGCGCCCTTCCGCGTCGGTGACCACCACGCCATACGACGAGACCTTGTCCCACGGGACTTCCTTGGTGATGACGGTGGCCATCGCGCCCTTGCGGCGGTGCTCGAGCAGCGCCGCCTTGAGGTCGAGGTCGATCAGGGCGTCGCCGCACAACACGATGGTGGTGTCGTCGAAGAAGCCGCCGAATTCCTGGATCTTCTTCATGCCGCCGGCTGAGCCAATCGGTTCGGGGACGACTTCGCCGTCATCCTTGATGTAGCCCTCGAAGGAGTAGCCGATCTGGACACCGAACTGCTCGCCCTCGCCGAAGTACTCCTCGATCTTCTCGTGGAGCCAGCTGACGTTGACCATGATTTCGGTCACGCCGTGCTTCTTGAGGTGTTCGACCAGATAGGCCATCACGGGTTTGCCCAGCAGGGGGATCATGGGTTTAGGCAGGTCATAGGTCAGTGGGCGTACACGGGTGCCCTTGCCTGCAGCTAGGATCATGGCTTTCATCGGACCGTCCTTTACATTAGATTATTTGGCAGTGGTTTGGTAGCGCCACACGTCGGCGCACATTTGAGCGACGTCACGCTCGGCGGTCCAGCCCAGTTCGGAACTAGCCTTGGCCGGGTCGGCGTAGCACTTGGCCACGTCGCCGGGGCGGCGGTCGACGATCTGGAAGGCGATCTTGCGGCCACTGGCCTGCTCGAAAGCGCGCACCATCTCGAGAACGCTGTTGCCGCGGCCGGTACCGAGGTTGTAGGTGACGATGCCCGGCCCCTTGGCCAGGCGGTCGAGGGTCTTCACGTGGCCGATCGCGAGGTCGACCACGTGGATGTAATCGCGCAGGCCGGTGCCGTCCGGCGTCGGGTAGTCGCCGCCGAACACGGACAGCTTGTCGCGCTGGCCGTTGGCGACCTGGGCGATGTAGGGAACCAGGTTGTTCGGGATGCCGTTCGGCTCTTCGCCGATCAGGCCGCTTTCGTGGGCGCCGACCGGGTTGAAGTAGCGCAGCAGCGCGATGCGCCACTCCGGCTCGGCCTTGGCCAGGTCGCGCAGGATGTCTTCGATCATCAGCTTGCTGCGGCCGTAGGGATTGGTGGCCGACAGCGGGAAGTCTTCGCGGATCGGCACCGAGGCCGGGTCGCCGTAGACCGTCGCCGAGGACGAGAACACGATGGTCTTGACGCCGAACTTGGCCATCGTCTCGAACAGGATGACGCTGCCGTTGACGTTGTTGTCGTAGTAGCGCAGCGGCTGCGCCACCGATTCGCCGACCGCCTTCAGGCCGGCGAAGTGGATCACGGCGTCGACCTTGTGCGCGCCGAAGACACGCTCCATGGCCGCGCGGTCGCGGATGTCGGCCTCTTCGAAGACAAAGGTCTTGTCGGTGATGCGCTGCACCCGCTCCTGCACCGAGGAGACCGCGTTGGACAGGTTGTCCACCACGACCACCTCATGGCCGGCGTTCTGCAGTTCGACGACGGTATGCGAGCCGATGTAGCCCATGCCGCCGGTAACCAGGATCTTCATGTCGTTTCGCTCTCTGTGATATGTAAATTATATTAAATATGCAACTTTCAGTCGCACGGCATATCACCGCCACGCTCGCAGCCATGCGTTCACCCGGCGCCGGTCGCTGGGCGAAGGCGCGGGGGGCCGCAAGGGCCAGGGGGCGGCGTCTCGTGTTCTTGTGTGTCCTGCTGGTGGGCGGCTTCTGCGGCCGCCCTATCCCTGTTTTACCTGCCTGCCTTTCAGGGCTTCCTTGAACAGCAGGCCGATGAAGGCCATGTCTTCAATGAAGTAGCGCCGGAACATGCGGCGCGGCTCCTGCAGGAAGCGGTAAAACCATTCGAGCCCGGATTTCTGCATCCACAGCGGGGCCCGCTTCACCTTGCCGATGGCGACATCGAAAGTGCCGCCGACGCCCATCGCGAAGGGAATCCGCATGTGGGCCTGGTACTTGCCGAGGAACTGCTCCTTCTTGGGCGAGCTGATCGCCACGAACAGCAGGTCGGCATTGCTGGCCCGGATCTGCTCGGCCACGGCCTGCTCTTCATCCTCGCCCTTCCAGTAGCCGTTGCGGTAGCCCGCCAGTACCAGGCGTGGATACTTGCGGGTGTAGGTCTCGGCCACCTTGCTGACGACTTCCTCGCGTGCGCCGAGCAGGAACACGCGCCAGCCCTTCTCGCCGGCGCGCCGCATCAGCGCTTCGAACAGGTCGACGCCGGCGACCCGTTCCTTGAGCGGCTTGCCGAGCAGGCGCGAGGCCCACACCACCGGCATGCCGTCGACGTTGATGAGCGCGCAGTCGTTGATGATTCTGCGCAGCTCGGCGTCACGGCTGGCTTTCACCAGCTTGTCCACGTTGACCACCACGTGCTGATGGGGCAAGCCGGACTGGATGAATCCTTCGACCTTGCCCAGTGTTTCTTCCATGGTCAGGTTATCCACCTGACAGCCCATCAACGTGATCCGGTCATCCATGTGATTCCTTTAATCGGTTAGGCGGCGAGGCCTTCCGGCTCTGCCGCTCCCGCGATCTCCCTGGCGAGGATCGCGACGATGCGTTCGGCCGCCTTGCCGTCCCACAGCTGCGGGCGGCGGCCCTGCTTGCCTTCGCCACGCAAGACCTTCCTGGCTTCGCGCACGATGGCTTCGGGATCGGTGCCGGCCAGGACATTGGAGCCCTCTTCGACCGTCACCGGACGTTCGGTGTTTTCGCGGATCGTGACGCAAGGCACGCCCAGCGCCGTGGTTTCTTCCTGCAGGCCGCCGCTGTCGGTCAGCACCACGGCTGCGTCCTTCCACAGGTTGAGGAAGGCCATATAGGCCTGCGGGCCGGCCAGCGTGACGTTGGGGCCGAGGTCGATGCCGAATTTCTCGATGTTGGCGCGGGTGCGCGGATGCACCGGGAAGATCAGCGGCAGTTCCTGGGCGATTTCCTTCAGCGCGCCGGCGATGCGGGCAAAGGTGGCCGGCTCGTCGACGTTGCTCGGGCGGTGCAGCGTGACCACGCCATAGCGGCCGCCATTGGCCTGGCTTTGCGACTTGAAGCCGCTGGTCTCAAACGCGGAGGTATCGGCGCGCGACAGCTTGTCGGCCTGGTACAGCACGTTGTCCACCATCACGTGGCCGACGTAGTGCACGGCGGAATCCGGCTTGCCTTCGCGGCGCAGGTGCTCGACGGCAGCCGGCTCGGTGGCGAAGAACCAGTCCGAGATGCTGTCGGTGACGAGGCGGTTGATTTCCTCGGGCATGCTGATATCGCCGCTGCGCAGGCCGGCCTCGACGTGGGCCACCGGAATGACCAGTTTCTTGGCCACGATCGAGCAGGCCAGGGTCGAGTTGACGTCGCCGACCACCAGCACGGCGGCCGGGCGCTCGGCCATGCACAGCTCCTCGAAGGCCACCATGATCTTGGCGGTCTGCTGGGCGTGGCTGCCGCCGCCGGCGGCCATGAACACGTCCGGCTGCGGAATGCCGAGTTCCTCGAAGAACACGTCGTTCATCTCGCGGTCATAGTGCTGTCCGGTGTGGATGATCTTGAACGTCAACACATCCTGGGCCTGAAGGGCGCGCACGATGGGCGCGATCTTCATGAAATTCGGACGGGCGCCGGCAACGAGGTAAATCAGCATTTTGGACATTTCCCTTTTTTTAACTAGTTTTATTGTTGAATTTGGTAAATTTTTTGCTAATGCAGGAACGTTATTGTAAACCTGCATTCGACTGGAACGGCGGACGATACGGTCGTGATCCGCAGCACTTCGCACGGCCGCTTCGATTCATAGGTGCGCGAGCACCAGCCGAGCGGCGGGTTTTCCGCGCCGCGTACCAGTTCCAGCTGCAAATCGGCCCCGCTGGCCTGCATTTGCAGCACGAAGCGCTTGCCGCGCACGGACAACCCGTGGCTGGTCAGGCGCACGTCAAGTTCCGGCGCGAAGTGCCAGAACAGTTCGACCTTGTGCTGCTTGCGCGCCGACACTTCGTCGCGCACGGTCAGCGTGTTGCTGGCGCCGTCGAAGCGCACGCTGCGCATGTGGCGCACCGGGTCCGACAGGCGGGTGTAGCCGTCGTGCGAGCCGCGGAAATCGAAGTCGTTCGGGCTGCTGGGCATGCGCTCGATGCGCGCCTCGGCCTTGCGCAGCCACATGAAGCGGCCGCCGCTGGTGGACTGGTCGAGGCCGTCGATGCGCACGGTGTTGTGGGCCGAGGTGCCGCGGAAGTAGTCGCGCCACTTCTGGTCCTGCCAGTAGGAATAGGTGCCGGGGTCGATCAGGCATTCCTCGCCCGCCACCGAGAGATTCAATGCCAGCGCGTCGGCATGGCCATGGGCGGCGATGCCGAGATAGCCGAGCGGGCCGCAGTCGAGCATGCCCTTGATCTCGCTGTGCTCGCCGAAGTGGTTCCCGAACAGGAAGTAGCCGCCATCCGGGAAGGCCCAGCCGGTATCGACCTCGTGCGGATCGCAGTCGGGACGCGCGCCCGGCAGCGCATGCAGCAGCCAGCGCACGCCCGGATGATTGTCGGCAGCGGCTCCGAACACAGTGTCGCCCAGCGCCAGCAACTGGGCGGCGCGATCGAGGCCGCCGGCGTCGAGGCGGAACACGCTGCCGTCGTCGGCGTCGCCCACCGCCGGCACGTTGCCGCCGACGTCGCGCACCGAGCGCAGGAAGCGCAGCGCGCGCTGCAGCGACGCCCAGTAGTGGCGCGGGAAAGGCTGGCCGCAGGCCTGGCCCATCAGGCCGGCGACGAACAGGAATTCACTGGAAAAGATGTGGTAGGCAAAGGCCTGCTCGCGGTTGACGCCGTCGCGCGAGTACTGGGCCACGGCTTCGTGCTCGAGCTCGCGGCGCGCCTGCTCCATCCAGTCGGCGGACTCCTTCCAGCACGGCCAGGTGCTGGCGCCCACGTACAGGCCGGACAGTTCGCCGATCAGGTGGTTGTTGGCCGAGGAATGGCGCGACAGGTGGCGCGCGATGGTGCGGCAATGGGCGTGGATGCTGTCGAGCCAGTCGGCGCGCAGCTTCTGGCCGGATTCGCCGGCGAACAGCGCGCTGTTCTCGCCGCCCACCAGTTGCCACACGAGGCTCCAGTTGATCAGGCGGATGCCCAGTTCGAGCGAGCTGGTCCAGTTGGGGCCGGTCAGCGGCGGGCACTGGTCGAGCCAGCTGCGCAGCTGCTGTTCCAGCGCATGCAGCCAGCGCACCTCGCCGCTCAGGGTCCAGGCCTGGGCCAGGCGCACCAGGTGCAGGTGGCGGTTCAGCTCCCACACGTGCTTGATGTCGCCGACCAGTTCGCGATTCGTGATGGCGATGTCGCCGGCGTAGATGGACGGGCCGGTGACGCCGGTCTCGGGATCGCGGTTCCAGGCGGTGGGCACGCCGACGTCGAAGCGGCGTTCGGCGAACAGCACCACGTGGCCGGCGCAGATGCGGTCGGCATCGAGCAGCAAGGCGTCGATTTCGGCCTGGTCGAGCGCAGGCGCACCCTGCACCGCCAGCGTGCGGGCACGCGGCAGTGGCGCGGGCGCCGTGCGGCCGGCCATGCGTCGACCCATCCTGGTGGCGGCCGCCTGGCGCATCCGGTAGCCCACTTCGGCCACCGACATGCATCTGAGCCGGTTCACCAGCCAACCTATCCTTACTGTTGCGTTCATCTCTTCCCCCCGCTTTGCGAAGTTGCCGCGATGCTGTCGCGCAGTTGCCGATACACCGCTGAAATTTGTCCGATCACGACGCCGGACTCGAATTCTTGCTCGATCGTGGCGCGCGCACGCGCGCCGAGTCGGCGACGCTCTTCGTCGTCACCGAGTAATTTGCTCAGGGCCTGCGCTAGTTGTTCGACCTTTCCCGGTTCGATCATCAGCCCATTGTCACCGTCACGCAGCGCATCGGGAATGCCGCCGACTCCCGTGCTGACCACCGCCTTGCCGGCCGCCATGGCTTCCAGCAGCGCCATCGGCAGGCCTTCCGCATGCGAGGGCAGGCAGAAGATCGACGCGCGCGCCAGCTCGTCGGCCTTGCGCTGGGCCGTGACCCAGCCCAGTTCCTCTATCCGGTCCAGCACGCCGGCGTCACGCGCCCGGCGCTTCACCTCAATCAGTTCGCCCTGCCCGCCGATCGCGAGGCGCATCTGCGGGAAACGGTCCTTCAGCAGGGCCAGCGCGTCCACCAGTTCATAGATGCCCTTGCGCGGCTCGACCTGGCCCAGGAACAGGATGCGGCCCGGCTCGGAACGGTCCGCCGCAAGCGGCGGCAGCGGCACCGAGTTCGGGATCACCACCACCCTGGCCTGCGGCGCGAAGCCGTGCAGGAAGTCGGCCCAGCGCGTGGACAGGGCGATGACGACCGAACTCTGTTCCAGGGTATGGCGGATCCAGCGCCGCATCAGGGGGCTGGAACGCTCGATGAAACTGTCGAAGCAGGCGCCGTGCAGGTGGAACACGGTCCTGGCGCCGCTAGCGCGAGCCAGCGCCAGGAGCACCGATTTGCGCACGAAGCTGCCGTTCGAGGCCGCGTGCGCATGGACGACTTCCGGGCGGCGCAGCAGGCAGGCGACGGTGCGCGCCAGGCCCTTGAGGGCGGCGCCGGCCTTGGCCAGGCGCGTGCCTTCGGCGTGGGTCGGGATGTAGCACACCCCTTCGCGCTCGAACAGGCCGTTCTGGCGCAGCAGCGAGACCACGGTGGCCACACCGCCGCGTCCGCCAGGCTCGGTCCCCAGCATGAGCACCCGTGGCGACGCGTGCGTCGCCGCTGGCGCTGCTGGTGCCGATGCCCGGTTCATGCCATGTGCCTTTCCTTCATCTGCCTGCAATCAAGTTTGCAAAATAGAAATTCTCTTGGATGGTACAACACACTTTTCCCCGACATGCGCACGATACGATGCCTGGCGGACTCCAGTGTTGCAATTTCAACTCGATGGCGGCAGGATTTTTGTGTACGTTTCTGCAACAATCCGACCCAGAATAGCATAGGTACGGTGGCTGTTAACGTACGCTGGGCCACGTTGCGCAAACTCGGCGGCGAGCCCGGGATCATCCAGCAGCCGTCTGACGGCGGCGGCAAAGGGCCCCGCCTCCATCGGCGCGCATAGGCCTGCCCGGCTCTCCTCGATCACCAGTTGCTGGTCCGGGATGTCATTCGCCACGCTGGGGATGCCCAGCGCCAGGTATTCCACCAGCTTGGTCGGCGAGGACACGTCGAACAGAGTACCGCGCGGGATCGGCGACAACCCGACCTCGGCCCGCACCGCATAGCCCAGGGCCACATGCTGGGGCAGCCAGCCGGTCAGCAGCACGTGCTGCCCAATGCCGCGGCGGGCGATCTCGGCGCGCATCCAGTCCATTTCGTCGTTCGAGGCGGCGTCGCCCGCGATCACCAGCAGCACATCGGGCACGTCCTGTTTCAGGACCTCGGCCACGTCCAGCAGGAAGTCGGAACGGCGCGCCTGGGCGATGCGGCCGAGGTAGAGGATCACGCGACGCCCGTCCAGCCGTGCATCCTCGACCGGCGCTACTTTGCCGCGATCGAACAGGCTAGCGTCCACGCCCATCGGCACGGCCGTCATGCGGCTGCGCTCGAAGCCCTTGCTTGCCAGCCAGTCCGCCATGGCTTCGCTCTGGACGAAGATATGGCGCGCGCCAGGCAGCACCAGGCGGTAGATGACGAAACGGGAGGCGGCAGCGCGCAGGGCATGGGCGAACCATATCAGGCCCTTGCCGCGGCTGCCGATCTCGTCGCGACGTACCTCGAAGCCTTCGACGATCGGGAAGGACATCCAGTAGATGAAAGGGACGCGCAGCACGGCGGCGGCCATCCGGCCCAGCAGGCCGGAGGCGATCTTGTCGCGCACCTGGATGCAGTCGGGCCGGCGGCGGCGCCGGGCCTGCAGCAGGCCACGCAGGTCCCACAGAGGCGACAGGATGGCGGCAAAGCGCGACTTCAGGCTGCCCACCGTGTGCATGCCGCCGGCCGGCCAGGGGGCATCGGCTTCGCTGCCGGACTGCCCCACCAGTTCGGTGTTGACGCCATAGCGCGGCATCTCGGCGCCGAACAGGGTCAGCACGTCGGCGCGCAGCGGCGGCAGCGGATCTCGGACGATGAAAGCAATGGACAGGGGCTTGCGCATACTGTTCGGTTCAATCATGGGCAAGCGATTCTAGCCCAGCGTTTTCCGCGCACGCTTCAGCGGCATGGCGCTAATGTGCGCTGCAACACATCCAGACTTAAAAAGAATACCTTGCCGGCCCCGCGTCAGCACAGCGAGGTGCGCAGCGCCGAAGCCTCGAAATAGATCTGGCGGATCACCGGATGCTCGGCGGCCACCGCCGCCTCGATCCGCGCGATCGCCTGCTCCACTTCGTCGATCGGCATGCCGCGCCGAAACTGGACCGAGGCCGCCAGCAGCACTTCCTCCGGCCCCATCTGCATGGTGCGCAGGCTGGCCACGCTGTCCAGCGCCGGCTCTCGCCGGAACAGCGCATACAGGGCAGCGAGCTGGTCGCGGTCGATGCTTTCGCCGACCAGCAGGCCGCCGGTCTCGCGCGCCAGCATGAAGGCAGCCGCGATCAGCAGCAGGCCGATCAGGATCGAGGCGATCGGGTCGGCATACGGATTGCCGAAGTACTGGCCGAGCGCGATGCCCAGCGCGGCAATGCCGAGGCCCAGCAGCGCCGCCGAGTCTTCGATGAAGACCGTGAACACCGAAGCATCCTTGCTGGCGCGCACGGTCTGCCAGAGCGAGGCGCCTGGTTTACGCACGGCGTTCAGGGCCTTGCGCGAGACGTTCCAGCTATAGCCCTCGAACAGGGCCGCGACCCCGAGCACGACATAGTTCCAGGTCGGGTCTTCCAGCGGCGGCGGGTTTTCCAGCGCATCGATGCCGTGGTAGATCGACAGCCCGCCGCCCAGCGAAAACACGGACAGGGCCACGATCAGGGCCCAGAAGTACAGCGACTTGCCGTAGCCGAAGGGATGCTTGCGGTCGGCGGGACGCGTGCTGCGGCGCTCGCCCAGCAGGAGCAGGAATTCGTTGCCGGTGTCGACGGCCGAGTGGATGCCTTCGGCCACCATCGCGGCGCTGCCGGTGATGCCGGCGACGATGAACTTGGCCGTGGCGATGCCGAGGTTGGCCACGATGGCGGCGTAGATGACTTTCTGCGAGCCGCTGCGCGACGTCGCCTCGGCGCTCACGTCGGCTTCGTGGACCGTGGCATCCACCGTTTTACTGTCGGGCATGGCGTCCTTCATGATTCCTCCGGATAGGAAGGCCAGCCTGATGCAGCCGGGAGAGACCGTCTGTGCGGGTGCGCACGCGCACCGGATGGTTCAGGCCGCGGCGCGGCTTTCCTTCCACTGCCGCAGGCGCGGCAGCAGCCCGGCACTGGCCTGGCTGTCGAGCTTGCGGCAGAAGTGGGCGTTGGAGGCGCGGATGCGCTCGAAGTCGGCGGCGTCCAGCACCTTCGGATTGCGTGCGCCCTGCTCCGGCCATTGCACGTAGCGGAAGTTATCGGACAGGACGCGCTCGGCAAAGCGCGAGTGCATGACCAGGGTCTGGAACAGCATCTCGTCCGGGCACTGGACGGTGCGCATGAAGCGCAGCAAGCGCGGATGGCTGTCCGCCAGGCGCAGCGCTTCAAGCAGGCAATCGCGCGACAAGGCCCACCAGGATGCCCCGCCGTGCGGCGCGAAGCCGTCCGGCATCCGGCGCCGCTGTCCCGTGAGGCGCAGCATGCGGTTGGCCAGGCCGCAGGCCAGGCGCTCCAGCTTCCCTCCCCCTTCGCGGTGGAAGAATTGGTAGCGAAAGCCCACGTTCCAGCCATCAGGCCGGATCGGCGCCGTCTCCAGCAGCTCATGGGCTTGCAAGCGCATGAGCTCGCGCTTGAGAAGCTCATTGGGCAGCAGCGGATAGTCCTGGGCGGACAGGAAGATCACCTTGTCGAAGTCAGGCTGCTCGCGCAGGATCTGGCGCAGCGAAACGAGAGTGGCCTGAACTTGCGAGAAGCCGCCCCAACGCACATCGATGCGCGGCGCAACTCGAATGGCGGAGGGATGCAGCGCGGCGGGATCGAGCGCGCTCTTGCGGTCGAGGTGGACGTAGACGATGAAATCGGGATCGCGCAGCGCTTCGACCAGAGCGTTCAATTGCTCGATGTCCTTGTGCGCACAGATCAGGAATACCTGCTTCATCGCCCTCCCCCAAAAGAAAAGTCCCCCGCAGCGCCTGGCCGCGGAGGACTTTTGCTGCGCGCCGAGTCTAGCACGGCACGCCCCGGGGATAGCGCCCGCTTAGTTGATGCTCACCGTCTGGCCGCCCACGGTCACGGTACGCACCGAGCCCGAGGTCGAGATGTTGACGGTCGGCTTCTTGCAGCCGACGTCGAGCAGCACCAGGTACTCGGCGGTGGTGTTGGCGTTGGCCTTCAAGTAGAAGGCGCCGTGGTCTTCCACCACGTTGGTCTTGGCGCCCGGTCCGATCCACTTGGCGAAGCTGGCGTTGCTGTTCAGCGAACGCACGCACAGCGACTGGCCGCCCGCTTCGACCTTCACGTTCTGGCCGTTCTCGACGCTCATGATGGCCGGGGTGTGCATGTTCCACTCATAGGTGCGGGCCACGGTGCTGGCCAGGCGGTCGCGCACCAGGACGGCGTTGCCGGCGTTGCGCAGATGCCAGACCTGGCGCTTGGCCATGGTCAGCTGGCCGCCATACGACGGGGTCGCGTCGCCTTCGGCATAGTCGTAGCTCGGCTGGGCGGTAAAGGCCGTGATCTTGCCGTTACGCTGCAGCTGCTCGCGGTAGCCGTTCACCATCTGGCCCTTGCCGCCGTCGAAGGTGATCGCGTTCTGCGAACGGGTCTGGTGGTACCAGTCGGTCCAGTATGGCGAACCGTACCAGTCGTACCAGCCGGCCTTGATCAGCAGCGGCTGGCCGGCGATCGACAGCAGCAGGCCGTTCTGGTCGCCGTGGCTGTGGTTGAACGAGCCATAGGGGCTGGACTTGAAGTAGGTCGAGGTGCGCGCGGTCGAACCGAGGTTGCTGTGCATCGCCACCCAGCCGACGGTCGGGTAGTAGGCAGAGTTCTGCGGCGCTTCCTGGTAAGTCGTGTAGGTCACCGGCAGCGGGTATTCGGCCTGCAGCAGCGACATGGCGTCTTCCATGCCGGTGGTGTTCTTCACGTACCAGGCGGCGCGCGGCGACCACATGCGCGAGGCAAAGGCACGGAACACGCGCGGGTCCGGCTTGGTCTCGGAGGCGTCGCCGAAGGCGTGGGTACGCGCGCCCGGCGGGGTGAATTCCATCGCGAAATCGAGGAAGCCCAGGGTCCAGGGCTTGCCGAAGAAGTTCACGCCACTGGCGTTGGTGAGCGGATCCCACAGCGCCAGCAGGTAGCCGGCCGCATATTCGGCGTAGGCGGTGCCGTTGGCGTAGCCGCCCTCCGGGCCGCCCCAGGGGTTCGGGCTGAGCGCATAGGCGCGGAACGAGAAGTCGAACCAGGTCTGGGCTTCCGGGATGTCGCCCAGGGTCAGGGTCGAGATCAGGACCAGGAACACCAGGCTGGTATTGCCGTGCGAGTCGAACGGGTACTGGTCGAGGCGGCCGTTGTCGCCGGCCAGGTTGTTGTAGATGACCGTGGTGCGGGCCTTGATCGAGGCCAGCCAGCGCGCCTTGCGGGTGCCGTCCAGCGAACTGCCCAGCAGGTCGATGGTCTTGGCCAGCCCCCAGGCGATCTGGCGGGTGGCCTGGTCCTGGTTCTCGTAGCTGGTCGGGCCGTAGGGGTTGAGCGCGGCCAGCTCGTCGCCGCGGCGCAGCGCTTCGGTCAGGAAGGCCGCGTCGCCGCGCAGGCGCCAGGTCAGCGCCGCCGCTTCCATCTGGCGGGTCGCTTCGTTGATACGCTGGCGCACGTCGGTCTGCTGGCTGGCCATGGCGGCGGTCAGCGGCGAGGTGATGACGATCGACCAGCGCGAGTCGCTCAGGGACGGCACAGCCGTGGTCTGGGCCTTGACTTCGTTGGCCAGGCGGCTCAGGTAGGGCTCGAGGGTGGTGCGCTTGGCATAGTTCCAGGTCGAGAACGGGGTCACCGACGAGGGCAGCGAGCGCGGACGGGCCTTCGAGAGGATACGGTTGCGCAGGGTCGCGTTGTCGGGCACTTCGAACACGGTCGAGCGGCTGGTGATCGAGAAGGTGCGCGGGCTCGACCATTCGCTGCTGCCTGCCGGGCGGACGCGCCAGGTGTAGTTGCCGAGGGCCATGGCCTTGGTCGGCAGGTACCAGTTGCGGTCGACAACGGCCTTGGTCGGGCTGCCGCCCACCGGGGTGATCTCGATCTCGTAGCTGGCCGGACCGGTGGCATGGCGGGCCCAGGTGAATGCGGGTGGGTTCTGCGCCTGCACCTGGTTCATTTCAGGCTTGGCCTGGACGACCAGGGGATCGGTCGACTGGACCCAGTCGGCACGTGCGCCTGCGCTCGCGAACAGCGAGGCGAAGGCAGCGGCCAGGAACAGGCTCTTCCGTTGAAATTGCATGTGGGTGCTCCAAGAAAAAAACTGGAATTCCGTGCGCCGTTCCGGGCTGTGCCCGCGGCTCGAGAAAGGTTTGCTGCGCTTGAAAAGCGACTTACTTGACAGGACTAATCCTACCCCAAAGTAAGTTGAACGCAGGCAAATTCCCCAAAGAAATCACCGATTTTTTGCTTGCTTTGCAGAAATCCCACGACAGAATTTCAACTTTTACAGGCCAATATTTTCAGGCTTTTAACGGTCGTAAACGGGCTGAAAAGACAAAACGGCAAAGCTGTCGGATTGCTATCGTTTCATGCAACCGGCACTGCGCGCGCCTCGGCCTGCAGCGCGCGCATGCGTTTCAGGTAGCGCAGGCAGTAAATACCGAAGGCCAGCGGCGCCTTGTCCATGTGGCGCCGGCGCACGTTGAATTCTTCCTGGCGCGCCTTGATGCGGTTGGCCGAGGACACGCTGCCCTCATGGTCGCGGAACACCGTCAGCGGCTGGTCGATCATGGCCGGGCGCGATACCGCACCCAGGCGCAGCCACAGGTCGATGTCCATCGCGTACTTGAGCTTTTCGTCGAAGCTGCCGACCCGCTCGAAGGCGGCCTTGCGGATGAACACGGCCGGATGCGGGATCGAGCTGCGCCCGGCCACGAAGGAGCGATAGGAAAAAGCCGGCATCGCATAAGGCGGCACCATCTTGCCGTTCTTCAGGACCTGGATATTGCCGTAGACCCAGTCGACCGGACGCCCCTGCGCCTGCGCTTCGTCGAACGTGCGCTTCACGGTGGCCAGCACGTCGGGGCCGTTGTAGTAGTCGTCCGAATGCAGGTGCGCGATGTATTCGCCGCGCGCCGCTTCGATCCCCTGGTTCATGGCGCGGCTGATGCCGCCGCCCACGTCGCGCAGCACCCGCTTGTTGCCGGGCCTGTCCTGCAGGTAGGCCGCGATCATTTCCAGGGTGCCGTCGGTGGAGCCGCCGTCGACGAAGATGTGTTCGTAGTCCTGGCAGGTCTGGGCCTGGACCGAGGCCAGGGTATCGGCCAGGGTGGCGGCGCTGTTCCAGGTGCAGGTGACGATGGAAAACGTCGGCTTGGCTGCGGAGAGGGTCGAAGGATTATTGTTCATAGAAGTCCACGATCTTGGGAATGGCCTGGTAAACGTCCATCCCGGCGGACGCCGGCAAGGGACGCGCTTGTGCCGGCCGCGCCAGTTCGTCGACTAGGTGCGTGACCAGCTCCGGCATCGACGTGGCCAGGCGCAGCTGGCCGGGATACGACTCGTAGACGGCAAGCTCGGGATTGCCGCCGCGCGCCAGCGCCAGGCAGGGCCGGCCCAGCGCCAGTGCTTCGAGGATGGTGGTGCCGCAGGGTTCTTCCCACACCGAGGGCACGACGCAGACATGGCTGGCGGCCGTGAGCGCCGCCACTTCCGTGTTTGGCTGCCAGCCGAGGAAGCGCACCTGCTCGCTCGCATACTCGGCTTCGAGGCGCGCGCGCAGCGGGCCGTCGCCGACCACCAGCACCTGCGCCTGCGGCGGCAGGCGGTCGCGCGCCGCAGCCAGGAACTCGGCGAAGCCCTTGCCGGTATCGATGCGGCCGGCCAGCAGTACCTGGCCCTGCTTTGGCGTGCCGCCGTTTTCCGCCAGGCGCGCCAGCTTGCGGTAGTTGATGAAGTTGTGGATCACGCGCGAGCGCGACAGGTCGGCGTGCGGCAGCGCGCGCAGGAACTGGCGGCGCAGGAAGTCCGACACGAAAATGGTCTTGTGGCGGGCGAAAGTGCGCTCGGTCTCGTCGCGGTAGCGCGCCACCGCATGGCCCGACAGCAGGCTGCGTACCGGTCCCGGCGCCGCATGGGCGCAG
Source organism: Massilia sp. IC2-476 (assembly GCF_020707295.1). Taxonomy (NCBI): domain Bacteria; kingdom Pseudomonadati; phylum Pseudomonadota; class Betaproteobacteria; order Burkholderiales; family Oxalobacteraceae; genus Massilia; species Massilia sp. IC2-476. Next base: position 893,877 of record NZ_JAJFER010000002.1, on the reverse strand, counting down.
GCGGCGCAGGCACGCGGTGAAGTCTCGGTACACACGGCGTCGCCCTTGAAGCGCAGGTGGGTCACGCATTCGCTGCCCTGGTCGTGGCGGGTCTGCACGAAATTCAGCGCCGGGTCGACGTACAGCCCGGCCATGGGCAGGTGGCCGTGGTAGTGCACCACGTCGTAGTTGCCGATGGCAAGGGCATGCTCGGACAGCGCGCGCGCCACCTTCGCCGCGAACCAAGGCCGCTTGGCCGGATTGAAGAAGCCGAGCTGGGCTTCCTTCCAGCCCACCCGGCGAAAGTCGAAACCCGGAACGAAGCGCCCCTGGAAGCCGATCTCCTCGGCGCTCTTGGGGTGGGCGCGGTCGGAACGGCCCATGATGTCGACGTGGTGGCCATCTTCCATCAGGGCGTTCGACAGGGTGACGACATGCTTGGCCAGGCCGCCGAGCTGGGCGCCAGGCAAATCTTCCGAAACCATCAATATCCGCAAACTCAAGCTCCCTTCGCCTGCCAGCGCGACCAGCCCGACTTCAGGCGCGTCCACGCCATCAGGCGGTCGTCGCGCTCGACGACGAACAGCGCGCCGTGTACGCCCAGCAGCAGCACGGTCACGCTCAGAATGAACAGGAAATCCCAGGCCCCGCGGTCGAACAGCTGCTCGGCCGCCGTGGCGGCGACCGCCACCAGGGCGACGCCTGGTAGGCCCGGCGCATAGCCCTGGCCTACCAGGCGCGCGAGCGTGGTGGGCACGGTACGCCCGTGGACGTAGACCAGGAAGATCGCGGTGAAGACAAGCGAGGCCACCAGGTGGCCCCAGGCCGCGCCGTCGATCCCCCACCCCGCCACGCCGACGTAGACGATGGCGAGACCGGCCAGGGCGCGGGTGACGGCGAACAGGCCGGACACGCGCGGGTGGCCCATGCCGTCGTTCACCAGCGACGGCAGGCTGGTGAGCGAATCGACGAACTGCGACAGCGCCATCACCGCCAGCACCAGCGCACCGTTGCGGGCAAAGGCGTCGTTCATCCAGTAGCCGAGGATCTGGTGCGCAAAGACCGCCACCAGCACCAGGATCGCGGCGTTCAGGAACACCACGTAGCGGGTTGCCTTCAGGTAGACGCGGTCCAGGCGGGCATACTCGCCGCTGGCGGCCAGTGCGCTGGCGGCCGGGAAGAACACGCCGGACAGGCGGAAGGTCAGGCTCAGCACGCGGTTGGCGAGCGTGGCCGCCACCGTGAAGTAGGCCAGGCCGGTGACCCCGACCAGGGCGCCGATGATCAGCTTGTCGGCATGGGCATACGACAGCGTGGCAAAGCGCGACAGGAAGGAATAGGCGGAAAAGCCCAGCAGCGCATTGCGAAAGCTCGCCCCCGGCCAGCGCCAGCGCATGCCGGGCAGCAGGCGCCGGATCGCGCCCCACAGGATGCTGCAATGGATGGTGGAGGCCGCCACCCGCAACAGGATCACTTCGAACAGGCCATAGCCGAGCAGCAGCACGCCGACGGTGGCGAGCGGCACCAGGGTGCCGAACACCATCTCCAGGCGCGCCGAGATGTCGTAGCGCATCAGCGACTGCGGCACGCTGTTCAGGTAGCTCTGCAGCTGTCCGGCCAGGAAGCCGAGCGCCGCCAGCCGCAACGTGGCGGTGGCTTCCGGCACGAGCCCCGAGGGCACTGCGAACACGCCGCCCACCAGCGCCGGCGCACTAAAGTACAGGCCAAGCGCGCCCAGCACCCCGATGCCGGCGTAGGTGGCCAGGCCGAAGGAAATGGTCTCGAAGATCCGGTCCTCGTCCTTGCGCGCATTGTGCTCGGCGATGTACTTCACCGAGCCGGCGGTGACGTTGATGTCGATGACGGCGAAATAGCCGACGATGGCCGTCACCAGCGAATACACGCCATAGCCGGCGTCGCCCAGGCCCTTGACGACCAGCGGTACGGTGCCGAGCATCACCAGCGCGGGGATGGCGGCGCCCAGCAGGTTCGACCAGGCGTTACGGGCAAGACGCAGGTTCATCAGGCGGGCACCAGGTGGGGACGCGGCGGCATGAAGGGCTTCACCGCCGGTTTCGTCACGGGCGCCGCCTTGGCCACGGCCATCGCCAGGTAAGGCAGGGCGATGCAGACGGCCAGCATCTGGCTGGTGCGTACCTGCGGGAACGGCGTGCCGATCAGGAAGTCGGGAATCATGAAGGCCAGCCCCGCCACCCCGGCCGTGGCCAGGCCGAGCAGTTCAGGCGGCAATTGCTTGAGCGCGCGGCGCGCGAACAGGATGAAGGTGGCCAGGGTGCCGAACAGCAGGAAGGTGCCGACCAGGCCGCTCTTGAGCGCGATGTGCAGCACCCCGCTGTGCAGGAACAGGCCGCCGTCCGGGTTCTGCTGCCAGGAGATGTACTGATAGCCGGTGTAGCGGCCCCAGCTGCCGATACCGGTGATCGGATTGGCCAGGAAGTCGCCCAGGGCGAACTTCAGTTCGAGCACCCGTTCGCTCTCGGGCCCGAAGCGCTTGGACTGCATGTCGTAGACCAGGCTTCCCAGCCCTCCTCCCGCGCCCTTGGTCTGGGACAGGCGCTGCACCGCCACGTAGGCCAGGGCGGCGCCGACCACCGGCAGGCCGGCTGTCATCAGCTGCATGCGGCGCTTGAGCGGGAAACGCATCATGATCACCAGGAAGGCCAGCATGAAGCCGATCCAGGCGCTGCGGCGGTAGGACAGCAGGATGCACATCGCCGTCGATATCAGGGTCATCCACTCGATGGTGCGCCAGAACTTGGGGCGATCGGTCTTGACGGTCTGGAACAGGTGGACGGCGGCGATCGCGAAGGCGATGGTGCAGACCAGGCTGTCGTTGATGTCGAAGAAGGTCAGGCGGATCTTGATCGCGTTCAGGTTCGCGTAAACATTGTTCGGGTCGCCCCCGAAGGCGGCCCAGCGCACCAGCCCGAACAGCGAGCGGCACAGGCCGACGATCAGGATGAAGTGGGTCAGTTCCAGCACGTGCTCGCGGGTGCGGAAGGACAGCAGCATCAGCGAGATCAGCGGCGCCATCCAGACGATGTTGGAAAAGCCCTGCGGGGTCAGCGATTCGGCGACGCTGACATCGTTCACCAGGCCGACGCCGACGTGCGCGGCCAGTAGCACCGCCCAGCACCAGAACCAGGGCCGCAGATTACAGGCCGGGGTCGGGTAGCGCTGGAAGGTGGCGGCGACCCTGGCGCAGGCCCAGGCGCCGAGCACGTACCACAGCACCAGGCCGAACAGCAGCACGCCCGAGCCGCGGCTGTAGATGCTGCGGCTGGCGAAGATCGCCATGTTGCCGTAGCTGGTGGAGTTCATGCAGAAGTAGACCGCCAGGTAGGGATAGACCAGGAAGCGCGGCCACACCAGGCCGACGCCGATCCCCGCGACGGCCGCGATCGACAGGCCGATGATGAAGGCCCAGGGCAGCGAGTAATAGACGTAAGGGATGATGGCGTTCAGGTTCATCGAGCGTCCTTGCCTGCGTCCTCAGCCGCGCGCCGGCAGCTGTGACCCACCTCGGGGCTGCGCATGCGCCTGGACCGGGGCCGTCCCGGCCAGCCCGGCGCCGAGCAGGCGCGCGCGGTCGCGCGGCGCCATCACAGTCAGCATGTCGGTGACGAAGCGGTCCTGCACGCCGTAGGCCTGGGTGTCACTGGCCTGGATGGTCGAGACCCGCACCAGCATGCCATCCGGGATCTCGCCCGACAGGCCATAGGCCAGGCGGCGCAGCTTCTGCTGGATGCCGGCGCGCGCGGCGTGTTCGCCGATCGTGATCCAGTAGGTGATCGGCTCGTTGCGCTCGTGTAGGCGCGCCACCAGGCGCTTGACCGGCAGTTCGCCGAAGCGGGTCGGAAGATTGTCTTCCGCTTCCTTCTCCATCTGGAAACCCTGCGCCACGTAGCAGACCTCGGGCAAGTGCAACTGCAGCGACTTGCTCTGGTCGCCGCCATAGGCGATCGAGAGCATCACGCGCTGCCCCGCCCCGTTGATGTAGGTGCGCGACAGGGTCTGGTCATAGATCTTTTCCAGCACGCTCTGCTGTTCGGGATCGGGCTGGAGCGGCACCACCGAGGGGTCGATGCGCCAGTCGCCGAAGCGCTGGGGGATCATTTGCTCGAGGCTGAACTGTTCGTGGGCCTGCGGTACCCGCGCCTTGGGCGTCAGGGCGCCGGTCAGGGCCGAGGTGCCGGCCATGGCCAGGCCCAGCACCACGCTGATGGCGAAACGGCGGGTCATGTTGCCTCCTTCAGGGTGCCGCGACCTGGCGCGCTGCGGCGGCCACCGCCCGTGCCCGGGCCGCTGCCGCCGCTTTCGCGGCGCTTGATCCACCATTGCAGGCCGTTGTCGACCGCCAGAATCAGCAACAGCGCGGTGATGAACAGCACCATGCCGGCGAAGCCGTGCAGGAAGCCCTGGCCGGCGGCGTCGCCGAAGTAATAGGTGATCAGGGTCAGCGCGATCACGCGGATCACGTTGGCCGTGAACGAGATCGGGATGATCAGGATCGCCAGCGTGATGTTGCGGAAGGCCGAGGGGTGGCGCATCAGGTTCAGGTAGAACAGGCCGAGCGCTTCCAGCGTGAGCAGGGTCTGCAGGCCGGCGCAGGCGTCGGCCACCAGCAGCTGGTACTGGCCCATCTGCAGCACCACGCCCGAGCGCGAGATCGGGTAGCCCAGCGCGAACAGGATGTGCTCGGTCACCCAGGACACGGCCATCTTCATCGGCATCGTCACCGCCGCCACCAGCTCGCTCGGCAGCGGGATCAGGAACAGCATGAAGAAGAAGGGGAACCACAGGACGCGCAGTGCGCGGCTGCCGAACTTGAGCAGGATCACGGCCGCCATTACCACCACGATCGAGGCGACTTCGAACATCAGGATCTTCTGCGAGCGGCCCAGCAGGTGGAACATCAGGCCGATGGCCAGCACCGGCCAGCCGGCCCAGCTACCCGCCGGCGTCGGTCCGACGGCGGCATTGAGCTCCGGCCACTTGCGCCAGATCAGCCACAGGGCCAGGAAGAAGATGATCGGGCCATGTCCCTGCTCTTCGCCGATCCAGGCGCCGGTGAACAGGTCGTAGAAGGTGGGGCCGAGCAGGATTGCCAGGCCGGCATATACCGGCCACCATTCGGGCAGCGAACGCCGCAGGGCGTCGAGGGTGCCGGCCAGGGTCGGCGCGCTGTATTCCGGCATTGCCGCCTGGTTCTGGGCCGCCGTCGCCATCTCAGAACTCCACCACCACGGAGCCGACCACTTCGGCGCCGGATTCGGCCATCTGTTCGGCCATGCGGCTGACGTTGGCGATGCGCGTGCGGTGCTTGCAGGCCACCAGCAGCACGCCGCCGGCGCGTCCGGCCACGGCCAGCGCGTCGGCGCCGCTGGCGAAGGGCGGCAGGTCGTACAGTACCACGTCGTAGCGCGACTCGAGCTGGGTATTCAGATTGCGGAAGCCTTCGCGCGCCAGCAGTTCCTGCGGGTTCGGCGGCAGGGTCCCGGCGGGCATCAGGGACAGGTCGACAAAGGCCGGCACGCGCTGGATGACGTCGAGGTCGGCGCGGCCGGCCAGCAGGTCGGACAGGCCCTGGCGCGGCTTGACGCCGAACATTTCCTGCTGGCGCGGACTGCGCAGGTTGGCATCCACCAGCAGGGTCTGTTCGCCCAGCTGCGAGAACACCACCGCGAGATTCGCCGCGAACAGGCTGGAACCGTCTTCCGGGGTGACGCCGGCGATGGCCAGGGCGCGCCGGCCGCGTGCAAACCAGCGCAGCATCAGCTGGCTGCGGATCGCGCGCAGGGCTTCGACCTGCGGCGAGAACGGGTCGTAGGCCGCCACCAGCTTGGGCGACAGGTTGGCCTGCCCTTTCTGCAAATACGGATAGGAGAACTGGCGCGCCAGCACTTGCTGGATATCGTCCTCGCTGACCAGCCCCAGGCGCACGGCCGCTTCGCCGAAGCGGATCCCGAGATCCTTCTGCATGCGCAGCACGCGTTCCGCGCTCTCGGGCGTGAGCTTGCCGGAATCGAGCAGCAGCGCGCCCATGCTCGAGTCGAGCGGGGCACCGTTGTGGATCGCGCCCTCATGCGGTGCGCCGGTGGGCAATGCGGATAGCACGGATGAATTCATGGTCTGGTCCTATTCTTTTGGTTCGGAAGCGCCGCCCCGGGCGCACCTCGTGGGCGCGCCGGGGGCGTGCCTCAGTTCAGCCGCAGCAGGCGGCGCGGGGTCATCAGCGCGCGGATGCCGGCGGAGCGCGGGCGCTTCATGCGCCACTCGATGGTGCCGAGCACCGGGATGCCCAGCATGTCCTTGACGTCGCCCACGGAGCGCACCGGACGGTTCAGGAGTTCCAGCAGCAGGGCCAGGCCGACGCCGAGGATGGTGCCCAGCAGGATCGAGACCAGGGTGTTGAGCAGCACGCGCGGGCCTGCCGGCTCGGTCGGCGGCACCGCCGGGTTCAGGATCGAGATGTCGGACTGCTCGGACTGGGCCTCGATGCGGGTCTGCGAGAAGCGCTGGCTGGCGGAATCGAAGGCGCGCTGGGCGCTGTCGAGGTCCTTCAGCAGCACGCCGAGCTCGTCGCGGGTGCGGTTCAGCTCGAGCACGCGGGTCTTCTGGGCGGCCAGCTCGGCGCGCAGCTCGGACTCGCGCTGGCGGTAGATCTGGGCGTTGGAACCGACACTCTTCGACACGCTGCCCAGGGCGGCGTTCAGTTCGGCGCGCATCTTGCCCACTTCGGCCGAGGCCGACTGGTAGGCCGGGTGATTACGGCCGTAGCGCGAGGCCGCCTCGGCCAGCTTGGCTTCGCCGCTGGCCAGGCTCACGCGCAGGCTCTGGACCAGGGCGTTGTTGGCGACGTCGGGCGAACCGACGCCGTTGGCCATGCTGGCGCGCGAGCTCGCTTCCATGGCCTGGGTCTGGGCCGCCACCAGCTGGGCCGAGAGGTCGTTCAGGCGCGACAGCTCGACGTCGACGCGGTTGTTGTCGAGGCTGACGATGCCCTTCTCCTGCTGGTATTTCGACAGGCGCGCCTGCGCCGCTTCCAGGTTGTCGCGCAGCTGCTTGGTCTGTTCGTTGAAGTAGGCCGAGGCCTTCTTGGCCGGCTCGGTCTTGAGCTGGACAGCGATCTTCTGGTATTCGTCGGCGAAGGCGTTGGCGACCGCCGCCGCAAAGGCCGGGTCGGCGCCCTTGAAGCTGATCTCGACCACGCTCGATTCACGCGAAGGCATGATCTCGAGTTTCTTCAGCAGCAGGTCGGCGAGCCAGTCGCGCACCGAGCCCTTGCCTTCGCTCGCTTCGCGCCACTGGGCCTGCACGGCCGGGCTGGAGGCCAGGCGCAAGGAATCGACCACGCGCAGGGCCACGTTCTTGCTGCTGATGATGTCGATCTGGGTCGCCATATAGCCCGGCATCAGGTTGCCCGGCATGGTCAGACCGCTCACCGGGTCCACGCCCTTGTAGTTCAACAGCACGGATGCGGTTGCCTTGTAGGTCTTCTGCTGCACCAGGCTCCAGCCCAAAGCGAGCAGGACCGTGACCAGCAGGGTCGACAGGATGATCTTCTTCCTGGCAAGAAGAATCAGCAGGAATTGATGAACGTTCATGGCCTTACCTTTGCATCAGATGCCTTGACAGCGGGGTGGACAGAAACACGACGGGTACTACCTTGCTACAAAAACGGAAAACGAGGCGCGGCTGCAGCAGTACCGTAGGGTGGGCGGATTTCCGCCCACGCGGTCAAATCACGGTACTGCAGCCTGCGCGGCTATTCGTCATCCGACGATCACCGCGTGGGCGGAATCCGCCCACCCTACGTAAAACGAAAAACCTCAGAACCACGATTCACGCACCACGATGACGTCGTCGACCTGGACCGGATCGCTGGCCTTGACATCCATCGTCACCGGGTTGCCGCTGGCGTCCTTGCGGGTGATCTTCATGCCCTTGTTGCTGCCGCGCAGGCTCAGGCCGCCACCGGCCGAGACGGCCTGCTGGACGGTCATGCCGCGCTCGAGGCGGAACGGACCCGGGCGCTGGACTTCGCCGGTGACATAGGCACGCGGGGCGCGCTCGACGTAGATGATGTCGCCGCCGGCCACTTCGTAGTCCTTGTTCAGCTCGCCTTTGCGGACCATGTCGACCACGTCGATGGTCTCGCGCGTGGTGTTGCCGTTGCGGGTGCGCACCAGGCTGATGATGTCGCCGCCATCGCCATGGATGCCGCCCGCCATCGCCAGCAGGTCGAGCACCTTGCGGCGCCCTTCCACCGCATAGCGGCCCGGACGGTTCACATAGCCCAGCACCGAGACCTGCTGGCTGGCCAGCGTGGTCACCAGCATGTTGACCTGGGCTTTCTTGAGGTAGCCGCCCTTCTCCAGCATGTCACCGATCTTCTTTTCCGCGGCGGCCACCGACAGGCCACCCACCGCCACCTGGCCCAGCAACGGGAAGGTGATGTTGCCGCTTTCGCTGACCCGGGTTTCCAGCGACAGGTCGGGGCTGCCGTAGACCGACAGCTTGACCACGTCGCCCGGTCCCAGCAGCACTTCGGCGGCGCCTGCGACGCCCATGCTCAGCACCAGCGCAGCGGCCATCATCCACTTGACGAATCGTTTCATGATTGCTCCTTCACTCCTGTTGTTCGAATTGGTCGGGGACAGCGCTTACTTCAGGCCTGCGACGCCGCGGTCGAGCGCCGCCTTGTCGGCTGGCGCGCCGGTGTCAGCGGCCGGCGCGACCGAGTTCTGCGCGGCTGGGGCCACGCCGGCGGCATCGGCGCCGGCGACGGCTGTTGCAGCCGGGTCCGCTGCGCCAGCTGCCGGCACGGCTGCCGGCGCAGTTGCCGGGGCGTTCGGGTTCGGAGCGTAGTCCTTGTTCAGGTAGGCAATCTTGGCGGTGCCGCGCAGGCGCTGGATTTCGGCGGCGGCCGCTTCCTTCTGCTTCTTGTTCATCAGGTACTGGCCGATCTGCGGGCCGGCAATCGCCAGGGTGACGGGCGCATCGCGCACTTCGGCGATCGAGATCAGCATCGCGCGGTCGCCTTCCTTGACGGCGAACAGCTGGCCCTTGTCCATCGACAGCAGCTTGCTCGACAGCTGGGGATTCAGGTCGGCGGTGCTGCGGGTGACCTGGGCGCGGCCGTACTTGATGTTGCGGGCGTCGAGGAAGACGGCGACTTCTTCCAGCGACTTGGCCTTGTCGGCGGCGGCGCGCACTTCCGGGGTCAGGTCGTTCGCCGCCAGGATCAGTTCGTTCATGGCGAATTGCTTGCGGTTGGCGAAGAACTGCGGGTTCTTGTTGAAGTAGTCTTCCACTTCGGCTGGCGACGGACGCACCGGCTCGCCCAGGCGCTTCTGCATGTAGGCCTGGGCGATGATCAGCGAGCGGGCCCGTTCGATGGCCTGCATCACCTTTGGATCACGGTCGAGTTTTTCCTTGGCAGCCTCGCTTTCCAGCAGCTCGCGGTCGACCAGCGCCTGCAGGACCTGCTTGCCGGCCGCCTGCTGCTGCTGGCCCGACACGCCGAGGCGCTGCAGTTCTTCGTTCAGTTGCAGCACGGTGATTTCTTCGCCGTTGACGCTGGCCAGGGCCTGGCCCGGCTTCGATTCCTTGGGTGCTTCATCCTTGCTGCAAGCGGCCAGGCTTGCCGCGCACAGCACCAGCGCCGCCGCGGACAGCAGGCGCCGGGGGCTGGGGAAGGAAGTTTGGTTGGCTGCCAAATGGAAGGTTTTCAAGATAGTTTCCTCGACGTTGGTGAGCGGGAAATCCGCTTTTTTGTTCCTCTTGTTATTCCGCATTTCATTTGTGACCCGGAGCTGGATCGGGACTCAACCATTCTGGGTTCCACACGATTCGTTCTCTGTTCGTCAATTAACACTTTACTAGCGCGCCGAAACAATCGGCGCGCCATCGTCACGCTCAGGCGGCAACACGCGCCGCGCCGCCGGGCGCACGTCCCAGCAATTCGGCGGGGACGGCCTCCGGCCCTGCTTCCGCTTCTTCGTCCTGCTGGGCGACGAAGGCTTCGTAGGCGCGGCGCAGGCCGTCCTGCAGTGGCGTGCTGGCGCGCCAGCCGAGCGCGGCCAGCTTGGAGACGTCGAGCAGCTTGCGCGGCGTGCCATCCGGCTTGGAAGCATCGAACACGATGTTGCCGCGGTAGCCGACGGTCTCGCCCACCAGGCGCGCCAGTTCGGCGATGGTGACGTCCTGGCCGGTGCCGACGTTGATGTGGGAATGCATGGGGTCGGTATTCGCCGCATACACCTCGCAAGGCAGGTTCATCACGTAGACGCTGGCGGCCGCCATGTCGTCCACGTACAGGAACTCGCGCATCGGCTTGCCGCTGCCCCAGATCACCACTTCCGGCGCATCGTTGACGCGCGCTTCGTGGAAGCGGCGCAGCAGGGCCGGGATCACGTGGCTGTTCTCCGGGTGGTAGTTGTCGCCCGGGCCGTACAGGTTGGTTGGCATCACGCTGCGGTAATCGGTGCCGTACTGGCGGTTATAGCTCTCGCACAGCTTGATGCCGGCGATCTTGGCCATCGCATACGGTTCGTTGGTCGGCTCGAGGATGCCGTTCATCAGGTATTCCTCGCGGATCGGCTGGGCCGCCAGGCGCGGGTAGATACAGGAAGAACCGAGGAACAGCAGCTTGTTCACGCCGGCACGCCAGGCCTCGTGGACCACGTTGGCCTGCACCATCATGTTGTCGTAGATGAACTCGGCCGGATAGGTGTTGTTGGCATGGATGCCGCCCACCTTGGCCGCCGCCAGGTAGACCTGGTCGATGTGTTCGGTACGGAAGAACTCGCGCACCTGGGCCTGGTCGGTCAGTTCCAGTTCGGCATGGGTGCGGGTGACGATGTTGGTGTAGCCCTGGGCGCGCAGGACGCGCACGATGGCCGAGCCGACCAGGCCACGATGGCCGGCGACATAGATGCGAGGCTGATTATTCAACACATTTACTCCAGTGAAAGTGCGACGTTGTAGCCATGCGAGGCGAGGAGTTTGTGGCGGCGCGCCGTGTCGAGGTCGTGCGCCACCATCTCCTTCACCATCGCTTCGAAACTGGTTGTCGGTTCCCAGCCGAGGCGCTCGCGCGCACGGCCCGGGTCGCCCAGCAGGGTCTCGACCTCGGTCGGACGAAAATATTGCGGATCCACCGCCACGATCGGCTGGCCGACCACGACGCCGGGGGCGTGTTCGCCGTGCACGGCGGCCACCAGGCCCCGCTCCTCGACGCCCTGCCCCTGCCACGCGATCTCGATGCCGAGCTCGCGCGCCGCCACCTCGACGAAGTCGCGCACCGAATACTGGCGCCCGGTGGCGATCACGAAGTCTTCAGCCTTGTCCTGCTGCAGCATCAGCCATTGCATCTGCACGTAGTCGCGCGCATGGCCCCAGTCGCGCAGCGCATCGAGGTTGCCGAGGAAGAGCTGGGGCTCGAGCCCCTGGGCGATGTTGGCCAGCGCACGCGTGATCTTGCGGGTGACGAAGGTCTCGCCGCGGCGCGGGGATTCGTGGTTGAACAGGATGCCGTTGCAGGCATACATGCCGTAGGCCTCGCGGTAGTTCACGGTGATCCAGTAGGCGTACAGCTTGGCCACGGCGTAGGGACTGCGCGGATAGAACGGGGTCGTCTCGCGCTGCGGCGTTTCCTGCACCAGGCCATACAGTTCGGAGGTCGAGGCCTGGTAGAAGCGGGTCTTTTTTTCCAGCCCCAGCAGGCGGATCGCTTCCAGCAGGCGCAGGGTGCCGATGCCGTCGACGTCGGCCGTGTATTCGGGCGATTCGAAGGACACCGCCACGTGGCTCATCGCGCCCAGGTTATAGACTTCGTCGGGCTGCACTTGCTGCAGGATGCGGGTCAGGTTGGAAGTGTCGGTGAGGTCGCCGTAATGGAGGATGAAGCGCGGATTGTCGGCGTGCGGGTCTTCGTAGATATGGTCGATGCGCCCGGTGTTGAACAGCGAGGCGCGGCGCTTGATACCGTGGACCTCGTAGCCCTTCTCCAGCAGCAGCTCCGCCAGGTAGGAACCATCCTGGCCGGTCACGCCGGTAATCAGTGCTTTCTTCATATTCTTTTCCCGTGCGGAACAGACGAATCCCGTCCCGGCAGTTGCAAACTCATCAACGATTCTACGCAGCTGGCATGGTCACGCAAGCAAGATAGCAATCGTGCGCGTTGCTTTTAAGTCGGCTCTAAGCGAATTGTTTCCAACTCGAACTTAAAGTGTTTTCACTGGTAAATAACTGCATATTGCGAGCAGTTAATTACTTTTCGATGCAGCCGAACACCCTCGACTTTCCAGCTGTCCGACACCGGAATGCATGGCCGGGTTCAATGCGCGCAGAGTGCACGCTCAGTGTGCGTTCTCCCGCGTCAGCACTACCTTAACCGTCTTCACGATGATCCACAGGTCGAGCCACAGCGACCAGTTGCGCAGGTAATCAAGGTCGTACTGGATGCGCGCTTCCATCTTGTCGAGCGTGGCCGTCTCGCCGCGCAGGCCGTTCACCTGGGCCCAGCCGGTGATCCCCGGCCTGACCTTATGGCGCAGCATGTAGCCCTTGATCAGCTTGCGGTACTGCTCGTTGTGTGCCACGGCATGCGGTCGCGGTCCGACCAGGCTCATGCGTCCCTGCAGCACGTTGATGAACTGCGGCAGTTCGTCGAGCGAAGTGCGGCGCAGGAAGCCGCCGATTCGGGTCACGCGCTGGTCGTTCTTTTGCGCCTGCACCACGTTCGGACCATCCTCGGTGACGGTCATCGAGCGGAACTTGTAGACGTAGATCTCTTCGCCATACAGGCCGTAACGGCGCTGGCGGAAGATGATGGGACCGTTTGATGTCAGCTTGACCGCGATGGCGATCGCCACCATCAGCGGCGCCAGCAGCAGCAGGATGATGCTGCCGATCAGGATATCGCTGCCGCGCTTGATCACGCTGTTGAAGCCCATGAACGGCGTTTCGCTGATCGCGATCACCGGCATGCCGCCCACGGTGTCGAAGCGCGCCTGCATCAGGTCGAACACATAGACGTCCGGCAGGAAGTAGACCGAGGCGGTGGTGTCCTTCAGCTCGTCGATCAGCTTGCGGATGCGCGGCTGGGCCGAGATCGGCTGGCTGATGAAGATCATCTTGATGTTGTGCTGGCGCACGTAGTGGCAGACGTCGGCCATGCCACCGAGCACCGGGTGGCCGACTCCGCTCGGGCGGCGCTCGTCGTTGCGGTCTTCGAAAAAGCCGCAGACTTCCATGAACAGGTTCGGGTGGCGCTCGCAGACCTTGGCAAACTTGATGCCGACGTCGTTGATACCGACCACCACGATCGAGCGCACTTCGCGCGAACGGTCGCGGCTGCCGGTAGCCTTGCGCACCGCCAGGTGGCTGACCAGGATGGTCACCGGCGTCGCGATGAACCAGGCCAGCAGCACGCGCTCGTCGTAGAAATATTTCAGGCCGCTGGCCGAGCCCAGGAAGTACAGCACGGCGATGGTCAGGCACCAGCCGAACACGGTATCGCGCGCATAGGCCAGCATGCGGCCGCTGCGCCAGGTGCGGTAGGGATCGACGTGCTGGTAGACCGAGGTGGAGATGAAGAAGGCCAGGATCATCAGCACCAGCGAGTATCCGGAGAACGGCTCACCGTAGTACAGCGTCGCGAGATACAGGGTCCCCATGATGATCAGGGGATCGAGCACGCGCTGGAAAAAGGAAATGATCGGGATGTCGTTAACCGTCATAAGTCGCTTCGTGAAACCTGCTTCAGAACAGCACGTTCGCGTTCACCATCACGGTGTTGGCGTCAAACTTGCCCAGGTTCAGGGTCTGCGAACCGCTGCGCGACTGGTGCTGCCAGCCGGCCGACACGGCGATCTTGCGCTTGACCTGCCAGGTGGCGCGCAGGCTGGCGGTGCGGAGCGAGTCTTCCAGCGAGTCCGAGCCGGCAAAGGCGCGCCGCGGCTCGAAGGCGCGCTGCTCGTAGGCGGCGTTGGCATCGACCTTGATCTTGCCGGTGGCCTGCCAGCTGGCGCCGACGCTGGCGCCGCGGTTCAGCGTATAGCTGACGATGCTGCTCTCGATCGGGGCGAACTCGCGCCATACCGAGGCGTTGTAGGTGACCTTGCCGCGCGGCTGATAGAAGCCGTTCAGGCGGCCGTTGAAGCCGCTGGTCTTGCCTTCGCCGAACGAGGGCTGTTCGCGCCGCACGTAGCCGCCCAGGGCCTGCAGCGTGGTGGAACCGGTGGCGTACCAGTTGACGCGCACCTTCAGTTCGTCCTGGGTGAAGTCGTCGGTGAGGCCGCCCGGGCTGGAGGGGCGGCGGAACGGGTATTCGCCCTTGACCCGGCGCGCTACCAGGCCCACCGAGTTGCGGGTGCGCGGCGTGTACAGCAGTTCCAGTTCCGCGGCGCGCTCGGTGCGATTGTTCCAGCGCTGGGTCAGCAGCTCGTATTCGTAGCGCTCGCGGGTAAAGCCGGTGCGTAGCTTCCAGCTCGGGTGCATCTTCCAGCCGGCATCGAACCACTGGCGACGGCGCTCGCGCACGTTGCGCTCCTCGCTGAAGAAGTCGGTGTACGAGGACAGCGAGCGGTCGTACAGGGTACCGGCCTGCCCTTCGAACTTGTTGCCCAGTTCCCAGAACCAGGTGGCCTGCATGTCACGTCCGTTGTAGTCGAGCTGCTTGAAGAAGTCGAAGTCGACCTTCGAGGCCTTGGCCACCACCGCCACGCGCTGGCGGCTGATGCGCTTGTTGTAGACGACGCCTACCTCGGTCTGGCGCCAGCGGTCGCTGCGCTTGCCCTGGAAGGCGGGGCGGTTATCCGGCACCCGCAGCAGGTTGTCGTCATAGCCCCAGCCGATGCCACCGTAGAGCTTGAGGCCTTCTTCCTGCTGGGCCGTATTCTGCGCCGCAGCGTGCTGGAGCGGGAGGATGAACAGTGCGCCGAGCAGGGCCGCCAGCGGGCGCAGTGTGTAAGGGCGTGAATGCATCATGTTGTTCGTCTTATCAAGAGTCATTGCGCTTGGAATATGAAGCCTGTGCTTACCAGAACGCCCAGCTGCCGGTCGCGACCACCCAGACCCCGAGCAGGCCGTTGGTGACAGCGTGGGCGATTACCGCGGACCAGAGGTTGCGGTGACGCATGTACAGGAGGCTGTAGGCGACGCCGGCGACAATGCCGGCCAGCCAGAGGTTGTGCTCGAAGCCGAACAGGACGACCGAGACCAGGAAACCCTTGATGCCCACGCGCGCCGGGTCCAAAGCTTCGAAGTCGGCGGCATCGACCCAGCGCATGACGAAGGAGCGCCAGAACAGTTCTTCCATGACGGGCACCACCAGCGCTGCGCCGGCGATGCGGATGAGGATCAGGAGCCAGTCGAGTTCGCCGTTGGTGCGCGGGTCGTAGCCCGGGCTCGAGCCGACCGTCATCCAGGGCGCGTCGAGATTCACCCACAGCACCAGCACCAGCACGCCGACCAGCAGCGCAAGCAGCAGCTGCTTCAGGCCAGGGAGCGGCGCGCGCAGCTCGTGGTAGCTGCGCCAGTTGACGCCCAGCAGCAGCGCGACGACGGCGATCTGCACCGGGTACAGCCAGCGCAGGTCGGCACGGGACATGCCCGTGCGTTCAAGCATGTCACCGAGGATGATGAAGAAGATGTAGGCGCCGAATGGCAAGATGCGCGCCCAGGCGGCGCGGCTGAAGAGGGGTGCGTCGACCGGGAACGCGGGAGGTGCAGTTGGAGCGGTACGTGGATCGTTATGCTCGGTCATGTCCCGGTCTGGTCCTTTCCTTGCAGGCGCTTGGCCTGCCCCGTTCGTTACGCTACTCGCCCCTTGCGCGGGCTTCGATGCGCTCCCAGCGATCGAGGGCGTCGAGCAGCAGGTCGTCGATCTCGGCATGACGCTCGCTCAGACGGCGCGCGTCACCGGGATTCTGCTTGTAGAAATCCGCCGAGTTCAGCTGGGCTGTAATGGCGGACTGCTCATCTTCAAGAGTGGCGATCAGCTGGGGAAGTTCCTCCAGTTCGCGCTGTTCCTTGTAGCTCAACTTTACCTTTTTACCAGTCCCGCTCTGTGCGGTAGATGACATTTCACCAGCTTTGGCCGCGGGCTGCGTGGGGCTGGCCGATGCGGCTTGTACGGCCTTTTGTACCACGGACGCGGGCCTGGCCGGCTCGCTCGCACGCGCACGCTCCCAGTCCGTGTAGCCACCGACGTATTCACGCCACAGACCGTTTCCTTCGGCCACGATTACCTGGGTCACGACGTTGTCGAGGAAGGTGCGATCGTGGCTGACGAGGAAGACGGTGCCCGAATATTCCTCAAGCAATTCCTCGAGCAGTTCGAGGGTTTCGATGTCGAGGTCGTTGGTCGGTTCGTCCAGCACCAGGCAGTTGGCCGGCTTGGCGAACAGGCGCGCCAGCAGCAGGCGGTTGCGCTCGCCACCGGAGAGCGACTTCACCGGCGAGCGCGCGCGTTCCGGCGCGAACAGGAAGTCGTTCAGGTAAGTCATCACGTGCTTCTTCTGGCCATTGATTTCGACCCAGTCGCTGCCCGGCGAGATGGTGTCGGCCAGGCTCGCCTCTTCGTTGAGCTGGGCGCGCATCTGGTCGAAATAGGCCACGTTCAGCTTGGTGCCCAGCTTGGCCGTGCCGCTGTCGGCGGTCTCGTCGCCCAGGATGATCTTCAGCAGCGTGGTCTTGCCGGCGCCGTTCGGTCCGATCAGGCCAACCTTGTCGCCACGCATGATGGTGCCGGTGAAGTTGCTGATGATGACTTTCTCACCGTACGACTTGGAAATGTTTTCCAGCTCGGCGACGATCTTGCCCGAGCGCTCGCCGGTGCCGACGTCGAGGCGTACCGTGCCCTGCTGCTCACGGCGTGCCGCGCGCTGCAGGCGCAGCGCCTCCAGGCGCCGTACCCTGCCCTCGTCGCGCGTACGGCGTGCCTGCACGCCCTTGCGGATCCACACTTCTTCCTGCGCGAGAAACTTGTCGAACTTGGCGTTCTCGACTTCCTCGTTGGCCAGCAGTTCGCGCTTGCGTTCCTGGTAGGTCGAGAAGTTGCCCGGGAAGGACAGCAGGCGGCCGCGATCGAGTTCGATGATGCGGGTGGCGACATTGTCGAGGAAGCTGCGGTCGTGGGTGATGAACAGCACCGAGCCGCGGAATTCGCGCAGCAGCCCCTCCAGCCATTTGATAGAGGTGAAGTCGAGGTGGTTGGTCGGTTCGTCGAGCAGCAGCACGTCGGGTGCGGACACCAGGGCCACGGCCAGCGCCACGCGCTTCTGCATCCCGCCCGACAGCGTGCCCATCTTCGCGTCGCGATTCAGGCCGAGGCGGTCGAGCGTAGTGTCGACCTTGTGCGCCAGGTTCCAGCCATCGATGGCATCGAGCTTGAGCTGGATCTCGTGCATGCGCTCCATCAGCGCCTCGTCGTTGTCGCCGCCGAACTGGCCGGTCAGCGACTCGTACTCGGCCAGCATGGCCTGCTGGTCACCCATGCCGGCCGCCACCGCGTCGAACACGCTGGACTCGGGATCGAACACGGGCTCCTGCTCGACGTAGGCGATCTTGACGCCCTGCTGCATGACCAGGAGGCCATCGTCGAGTTTGGAGCGGCCGGAGATGATCTTCAGCAGCGAGGACTTGCCGGTGCCGTTACGGCCGATCAGGCCGACGCGTTCGCCGGTCTCGAGGGAAAAGTCAGCGTGGTCGAGCAGCGCGACGTGACCGAAGGCCAGTTGCGCGGAAGTGAGGGAAATGACAGCCATGATCCGTGAACCCGCCCGCCACCAGGGGCGACAGACGCAAAATGTTGAAAGAAGCGTGCATTGTACCGACTGGCGCGCCTGGGGCGTAACTGAAGCACTACACAACGCAATATCTGTCCACGGAAACGTTTTTCCTGCAGAAAAATAATGCTAATGTGATTGCTTTCACCACGCGAGGACGATCATGTTCAAGAAACTGGCAGCGGAAGCACTGGGCATCAGCGATATCGGCGTCATCGTCGGGCCTGCGGACTACAACAAGGTCGACGCCGACGATTACCTGTTCAGCGAAGACGGCGAGCAGATCTTCTTCCTCATCAAGAGCAAGAAGGACGAATACTGCTTCACCAACCTGGCGCTGATCCATGTCGACGGCGATTCGGCGGTGTCCTCGAAGCGATCGATCAAGCGCTACGACTACGCCTCGCACCAGGTCTCGAAGGTCAGCATCGAGACCGCCGGCACGCTGGACATGGACGTCGAACTCAAGTTTGACATCGACAACATCCGCTTCTCGATCGACATCAAGAAGACCTACATCGAACAGCTGAAGGACATCTACAAGGCCCTGATCACGATCGGCAAGCAGCAGCACCGCGACGCCGTGTGCCGCGACAATGCCCTGCGCACGCTGGATGCGACGGCCTCGGTGCACAAGCTGAACCTGGCGCCGGGCGAAGGTGGTCTGGTTGCCTCGTACGGGCAGCTACTGAGCGCGCTGAACACGGCGATGCTGGAGACGCATACCAAGCGCGACTTCAGTGACGTGTTCACCAAGTACATTCATAACTGACGTTCGCCGGCCGGAACGTCTGATCTTCCCGGCCGGATCTGTCGAGCGTCCGCTATCGGCCAATAGCGGTCATTGAGCACAACTGAAGAGGCCATAATTTTTGAACCGTTAGATTCAATTATTGATGCGGCGGAAAAGCACGAGTTCATGCTATTTCGCGACCGGGGAACCAACTCGACGAGATACAGGACTTAATTTCTTGGGACCGCCATGGGGATTTTGCTATTGTTTATCGGGGTGTTTGGCGCGGTCTACCTAGCCGCGCACCTCGTTGGTCGCGCTTGGCCTGCGTTTGGTAATTTATTGCACAGCCAGAAGTCGTGGGTAAGCTTCTTCGTCTTCGTGTTGGCATGCTGGAAGCTTACAGGCGATTTGCACGATGATACTAAAGGCCTTCCACTTGGATTGTTCATCGTTGCGCTGGGCATCAGCTTTCTAGACCAGAAAAAGCGTTTCTGACTAAAAGACCGTATCGCCCATGCAGTTTGCTCCTAGCCTGTCCAGCGTTACGAGCTTCCGGCCCATCCCGATCGCCAAAAGGCGGACGCCCACGTATCGATGACCGCGTGGCCCTAACCGGAACCCTATTTTTCCTCGCGACTGGATACCGTGGAAGTACCTGCCGCGCGAACTCGACTGCCGGAGCGGCATGACATGCCGGTGTCGCCTTTACGAATGGATGCTGGGTGGCGTTTAGCGCGTTCACGAGGGCCTCTGCGAAGACTTTCAGAGCATGATCATACAGGTACGCAGTCGACATATTTTCTGGGAGACTCTCGCTGAATCCTCATAGAAATTTTGTCCAATGATGTAAAATTTATGGAGTGCAATTGATTCCTAGAGAAATTGAACAACCGGAGATCATGGCTATCTTCCGAGCAAGTCGTATAAATTAGGTCTGCTCATCTGTAAGAGTGCTTCGTCCGGTGGATCCGATCTGCTGCTACCTGCGAGACGGCACAATAGCTGGAATTATCAAATACAAGCTGCTGGGGAAGCTCGGTCCTCCGCAACTCCATCTTTAACCTGCAACACAGGCTGCCGCTGGCACTCATTTGACATCATGGGATTTATCAAAGGCACCTTTAACGTTATTAGCAACGTCGCAACCCTTGGAGGCGCATATCGGCTGGAGGAGGCAAAGGCAGCTTACCAGACGAGCTATTCCGAACATGAAAAGCTTTGCAAGGAAACCCGGCGTTTTAAAAAGGAGATTGATACCAACGTCTCCGCGATTGGTGCTTCACTGACCGCGATCCGCCCTCTGTTGATAAAGTGCGGGAAAATTCTGAAGACGACGACACATAACGCGAGCAGCATAGAATTCACCTATACCGTCAAAACCATCAGCAGTGTTGAAAAATTCCACAGTGATTTCAATGCCGCGATTGGCATCGGGGCGGGGACAGCAGCCGGCGGTTCGCTCGCCGTTGGTTCGTGGGCGCTTGTCGGTGCCCTCGGGTCGGCCGGAACTGGCGCCGCCATCTCCGGACTGTCGGGTGCAGCAGCCACCAACGCAACATTAGCCTGGCTGGGTGGCGGCACTCTGGCTGCGGGTGGGGCAGGTGTAAGTGGAGGCATGGCAGTGCTGGGAGGCATAGTCGCAGTCCCACTTATTGCTATCGCTAGCTACAGCACCCACAAAAAGGCAAATGAAATCCACGAAGAAACGGTCAAGCTTGACCGGGTCATCGGCGAGCAGAAAAAACATCTACTTGCCCTGCCGGGTGTGCTGGACATGTCCCACCAGAAAAAGCTTGAAATTACCCGGAACTGCGACGACTTCAGCACTACAGCCACAAGGCTCATCAAGGTTATCCGCCCATTTGGGATTTTAAGCCTACTCAAACAGAAAATCCTGAAACTGCTGCGCCGTGAACCCCTGACACCAACCCAGACTGAAGCGTTCGACCTACTGAGCCGGCAGGTAGCCGGGTTTGTCGGCGCATTCCAGCATAGCGCCACACAGGCCAGCCATCTACAGGTGCCGCTGCGAGTGACCTAACAGGAACATACTGGCATTTCCCTGCTACGGTCTGCAGAGAGTAACGCTACACTTTTCTCTTGCCTCTTCATGGTATTCGCAGTTGACTGCTTACAGAGCCGGCGGTCTATTCACAGGCTAAGTCGAGAATGGAAATTGTCAGGTGTGTCACTAGATTGATTACAGGGTCAAGTCTGACATTCAGACGCAAGCTCAGCGCTTATTCACGAGCTGCGTACGGATGTTCTTGCATATCAGACTTAGCTGACAGTATCCAACAAGCCTAAAGCCGAGTTCGTGTCCGAATGTCAGACCTGACCCCGGTTCTGTGCGACCCCGGTTCTGTGACCCCGGTTCTGGGACGTCGTCAGTCCGCCGCGCCTCGGCCTTCCGCCGTCGCCAGCCACGCCGCCAGCGCATCGGTCTCGACCGGCTTGACGAAGTGCGCATCGAAACCCGCCGCTTCGGTCTCGCGCCGGTCATGTGGCTGGCCGTAGCCGGTCATCGCCGCCAGGCGTACGTCTTCCAGGCCGGGCATCTGGCGCAGGCGGCGCGCCAGTTCCTTGCCGTCCATGCCCGGCAGGCCGATGTCGAGCAGGCAGACCTGGGGCATGACCTGGCGTGCCCGTTCCAGCGCTGCGGCCGCGCTGAACTCGACACAGACGTCGTAGCCGAGCAGGCCGAGGAACATCGCCACCAACTCGGCGGCATCGGTATTGTCGTCGACCACCAGCACGCGCAGCGCGGCGGGAGCAGCCTGCGGTACTACGCCGTCCGCCTGCGTCTGCGCGGCGCCGCCCTGCTCCGGCAGCGGCAGGCTGACGGTAAAGGTGCTGCCGCGCCCTTCTCCCTGGCTGGCAGCGCGCACCGTGCCGCCGTGCAGCTCGACCAGGCTGCGCACCAGCGCCAGGCCGATACCAAGCCCGCCCTGCGCGCGGTCGGAGCTGCGTGTCCCCTGGTGGAACAGCTCGAAAGCGCTGGCGACCAGCTCGGGCGACATGCCGATGCCGTTGTCGCGCACGGACAGCACGGCGCGGCCCTCGTCGATGCCGGCCTTGAGCACGATGTGTCCGCCCGCCGGCGTATAGCGGGCCGCATTGCCGAGGATGTTGGCCAGCACCTGCACCAGACGCTTGCGATCGCCGCGTACACGTATACCGGCGGCGCCGGCCGCCTGCA
The DNA here is from genome assembly GCF_020707295.1 of Massilia sp. IC2-476. Taxonomy (NCBI): domain Bacteria; kingdom Pseudomonadati; phylum Pseudomonadota; class Betaproteobacteria; order Burkholderiales; family Oxalobacteraceae; genus Massilia; species Massilia sp. IC2-476. Next base: position 872,144 of record NZ_JAJFER010000002.1, on the reverse strand, counting down.
GCTCGAGCCGGTGCGTCCTGCCCTCGACCAGCGGGCGCACCTGCTCAACGGCGTCGTCGATCACCTGCGCCAGGCTGAGGTCTTCGCGCTCCAGGGTCACGAGTCCGCGGGTGACGCGCGAGACGTCCATCAGGTCGTCGATCAGGCCCGTCATGTGGGCCGTCTGGCGCGAGATCACGGCGCCTACCTGGCGCACGCGCGCCGGGTCCTGCGCCGCCATCGTCAGCAGCGAAGCCGCGGTGGCGATCGGCGCCAGGGGATTGCGCAGTTCGTGCGCCAGCATCGCCAGGAATTCGTCCTTGCGCCGGTCGTTTTCCTGCAGCGCCTGCTGGGTCAGCTTCTGTTCGTGGATATCGGTGCAGGTGCCCATCCAGCGCACGATGCTGCCGTCCTCGGCGCGCACCGGCAGCGCGCGCCCGAGCGCCCAGCGGTAGTGGCCCGAGTGGTGGCGCAGGCGGTATTCGATCTCGTAGGGTTCGCCGGTGCGCAGCGAATGGCGCCACTTGTCCCAGGCTGCCGCCTGGTCGTCCGGATGGAACAGGCCGTTCCAGGCGTCGCCGTCGGTCGAACCGTAGGGCATGCCGGTGAAGGCATACCACTGGTCGTTGTAGTAGTCGTGGAAGCCGTCGGGACGGGTCGACCAGACCGCCTGCGGCATGGCATTGGCGATCACGCGGAAGCGCGCTTCGCTTTCCTTGAGGGCGCGCTCGGCGGCGCGGATGCCGGAAATGTCGAGCACGTAGCTGATGCCTTCGTCCGGATTACCCTCGACGTTCGCGGCGCCGAGGTAGACGGCGGCGCGGCTGCCGTCGCTGCGCAGGTACTCCTTCTCGTAGGGTTCCATCACGCCGGTGGCGCGCAGCTGGGCCCAGCCGCGCTCGTCCGCCTCGCGCCACTCGGGCGGCGTCAATGCCCGCCACGACAGGCCCGCGCGCTCGAACTCTGCGCGCGTGACACCCAGGATGTCGAGGAAGGCATCGTTCGGATCGAGCAGCGCGCCGTCGGCGCGGTACTGCACGATGCCGAGCACGTTCGATTCGGCCAGGCGCCGGAAGCGCGCCTCGCTGCGCTGCAGGCGCGCCTCGGCCTCCTTCTGGGCAGTGACATCGAGCGCGATGCCAGGCAGCCATTCGGGAAGCCCGTCGGCCCCAAACGTCACCTTGCCGCGCGCCTCGACGTGGCGCCAGCTGCCGTCCGCGGCGCGCAGCCGGTAGTTTTCGCTGAAAGCGTCGCCGGTGCTCAGGGCATGCTCGATGTGCGCCCCTACCTTGGCCACGTCGTCGGGGTGGATCGCGGTCAGGTAGGCCTCGATCGGTCCGCCGTCGGCATCCCGGTCCGAGACGCTGTACATGCGCGCCAGGTTGGCGTCCGCATACACGCGGTTGGCGCGGATGTCCCAGTTCCAGGTTGCGACCTGGGCAGCGCCGAGCGCGGCTTCCAGGCGCAGCTGGGCGTCGTGCAGCGCCGCCTCGCTGCGACGCCAGGCGTCGATATCGGTCGTCTCCAGCACCACGCAGCTGAAGCCCAGCACCGTGCCGTCCAGGCGGCGCAGCGGCGAATACGTAAAGGAGAACGAGACCTGCTCGTCGACCCCGTTGCGGGTCACGACGAAAGGAGCATGCGAGAAACTGGTCGGCTGGCCCGCCATCGCATTTGCCACGGCAGGCGCCACGGCCGGATAGGCCTCCGGCCAGACGTGCTCGAACGACTGTGCCAGCGCATGCGGATGGCGCAGCCCCAGGATCGGCACGTAGGCGTCGTTATAGAGGAAGGTTTCGGCCTCGCCCCAGACCATGAACATCGGCACCGCCGCATCGAGCATCTGGCGGAGCGCATACTGCAGCGCCGGTTCCCACCCGGACGGCTCGCCGCAAGGCGCGGCGCGCCAGTCATGAGCGGCCATCAGCATCTCGACGGTATCGGACTTGCCGGCGGGCGTGGGAGCGGTGAGGAACATCGAGCGGGTCCGATTGAATGACGGGCGCCGCCCGGACGGGCCAGCGGAGCGGCAAGTATAGCCGGGCGGGAAAGCGCTTGCCCGGATGGGCGGAGAATGGTGTCGCCAGCAGGAATCGAACCTGCATCTAAGTCTTAGGAGGACCTTGTACTATCCATTGTACTATGGCGACACGCGCAGACCGCTATTGTACCAGTCGTCTTGCCAAAGCAGAACTGCCGTCGTCCCGAAGCATGGCCCACTGTCGAAAAACCTTACAGAACATCTCCTATTAACAGAGGCATCCTTGGCAACCCATTGATTTCCATAAATATTTCTACTATGGCATAAAACTTGCTTTATAGATAGCATAGTTTCTCCATTAGAAATAATATGACAATGAATGCAACCCGCCAAATCGCTTTCGCTGTGCTGTGCTTGCTAGCAGCACTGACTACCCCCGCTGCGCAAGCGGCGCCAATTTTCGCGGTCGACGTCAAGATCGGCGAAGCGAAAATGAACAATTCGAGTGACGCAGCCGAGCTCGACATGCTGCGCAAACTGTCTGGCGACAAGACCCTGTTCCTGAGCGGCAAGGCTGACGCGGACCTCATCAGCGCCAGCGCAGTGCCTGGCATGCCCGGCGCCTGGTTCCTGACCGACCTGACCCAACCAGGTTACTTCGCACTGAAGTTCGGCACCGGCGGCACCAATGCCACCGCGACCACCTTCTTCTTCCGCAACACCGGCAACCTGAGCCAGCTCGTCTGGACCGACGACCAGGTGCAGTTCCTCACTGGCGGCGCCTGCGCGAACAACCAGAGCAAGTGCAATATCGGCCGCTTGAGCCACTACACGACCACCATGGGCGTGTCCTACAACCAGGTCGAGCTGCCGGAACCGGGCGGCATCGTCCTGCTCGGCCTGGGCCTGCTCGCGGCAACGGGTGCACGCCGCCGTCGCGGCTGATGGCTACTTCGGGTCGGCGATCCTGAGCCGGCCCTTCATCGAGGCCAGCAGCCCGATCAGGCTGGCCTTGTCCTCGGCCGGGATATCGGCCAGCATCTCTTCGATCCAGCGCTCGTGGACCGCCGCCATGTCGGCAAAGGCCTTGCGGCCGGCCGGCGTCAAGCGCACCGCCCAGGCGCGCCGGTCCTGCGGGTCGGGCATCCGCTCCACCAGCTTTTCGCGCTCGAGCTGGTCGGTGATGCCGGTGACGTTGCCTCCCGTGACCATCATGCGCTTGGACAGCTCGCCCATGCGCAGGCCCTCGGGATGACGCTCGAGCTGGGCCATCAGGTCGAAGCGCGGCAGCGTGATGCCGAAACTGGCGCGCAGCCGGGCACGGATCTCGTTTTCGATGCGCACCGTGCACGACAGCATGCGCAGCCACAGCTTGAGCGACTGGTGGTGTTCCTGCCGCAAGCGGCTTGCCAGGTCGAGCTCGTCTTCCCTGCCCTGCCCGCCATCCTCGAGATCCGACATGTTTTCCTCAGACCGCATCCAAGCGTAATTTAAACCGTTGCAGTTTACCGGTTTCGGTCCGCGGCAGTTGTTCGCGGAAGCGCACCACGCGCGGGTACTTGTAGGGCGCGATCTGGGCCTTGACGAATTCCTGCAGGGCCAGCGCCGTCTCGCTGCTCGGCGGGACGCCCGGTTTCAGCACCACATGGGCCTCGACCACCTGCCCGCGCTCCTCGTCCGCCCGCCCCACCACGCCGCATTCGGCCACCGCCGGATGGTGCAGCAGCGCTTCCTCGACTTCGGCGCCGGCGATGTTGTAGCCGGCCGAGATGATCATGTCGTCCAGCCGCGAACGGTAGTAGAAGTAGCCGTCGGCATCCATCTCGTAGGCGTCGCCGGTGATGTTCCAGCCACCCTGCACGTAGTTGCGCTGGCGCGGGTCGCTAAGATAGCGGCAGCCGGTCGGCCCTTTCACGGCCAGGCGCCCCACCACGCCCGGCGCTGCCGGCTGTCCGTCCTCGTCGAGGATGCAGGCGAGGTAGCCCGGCACCGGCTTGCCGGTCGCGCCAGGGCGCACGTCGCTGCCGGCGGCGGAGATGAAGATGTGCAGCATCTCGGTGGCGCCGATCCCGTCGATCATCTCGAGGCCTGTCGCAGCCTTCCACGCTTCGCGCGTCGCTACCGGCAGCGCTTCGCCGGCCGACACGCTGCGTGTCAGGCTGGAGAGGTCAAAGCGCGGCGCCAGCTGGGCCATCTGGCGGTAGAAGGTGGGCGCGGTGAAGCACACCGTGGCGCGCCGTTCCTGGATCGCCCCCAAGAGGCCTTCCGGATTCAGTTTTTCGATCAGGACCGCGCTGGCGCCCACCCGCAGCGGAAACAGCAGCAGCCCGCCCAGGCCGAAGGTGAAGGCCAGCGGCGGCGTGCCGATGAACACGTCATCGATGCGCGACTCCAGGGTATAGCGCGGGAAGCAGTCGCAGATCGCCAGCAGGTCGCGGTGGAAGTGCATGGTCCCCTTCGGGACGCCGGTGGTGCCGGAGGTGAAGCTGATCAGGCAGACATCGTCGGCGGCCGTGTCTAGCGCGGCGAAGGGGGCGTCGTGGGCCGCCATGCGCCGCTCCAGTGCATCCGGCGCGTCGGGATCGTCGAACAGGACCAAGGGAAGTCCACCCGGCTCCATCGCATCGACCTCGGCGCGCAGTGCGGCCGCGCACAGGACCGCGTCGACCCGGGCGCGCGACGCGATGGTACCCAGCTCGCGGGCACGCAGCAGCGGCATGGTGGGCACCGCGATGCAGCCGGCCTTGATCACCGCCAGGATGCAGGCTGCCATCATCGGACAGTTGGCGCCGCGCAGCAGCACCCGGCTGCCGGTCGCGAGCTCGAGGTCGTGGTGCAGCACATGGGCGATGCGGTCGACCCGTGCGCGCAGCTCGGCATACGTCAGCCGTTCGCGCGCGCCGATCAGGGCCGTGCGTTCGTCCCAGCCGCGCAGGGTGGCGGCGTCCAACAGCTCGGCCACGCAGTTGAGGCGCGGCGGGTACTGAAGTTCGGGCAGGTCGAAGCGCATTTCCGGCCACTCATCGAGCGGTGGCAGCATGGCGCGGGCGAAGCCGTCGGCATAGCCGGACGGCGCAAGTGCTGCGGAGGCATCGGTCATGTCGGGTCCCTGTGAAAGTCCGGCAGTGGTGCAGCAAGGTCGCGGATTACTTTAAATCTAAAGTAATTGGCCGGCAAGCGAAATCAGGGCTGTGCTTGCGCGCGCGCCTGCTGGCGCAGGACACCGCCCAGGGCCTGGGCCAGCGCGGTCTGGGCGAGCTGCGCATCGTCCTGCGTGCCGGCGCTGCGCAGCCGCGCGGCGCCATCCGCCAGCCCGAGCGTGGCGCAGCCTTCGGCCAGGCGCTCCAGCTGCGCCGAGCGCGCCAGGCTCGGGAGGGACGCGATGGCCGGTCCCGCCTCTTCCAGCTGGCGCTGCAGGCCGCCCAGGTAGAGCAGCAGGCGGTCCAGGCTGACCCCGAGGCGCTGCGCGACCTCGGCCGGGTCGGCGTCGGGCTGCACCAGGCGCGCGAGCTGGGCCCGCACCTGCCCTGCCGCGAAGGGTTTCACGATGTAGCCGTCGGCGCCCAGGCGCCCGGCTTCGGACAGGGTGTCGCCGTCCGAAGCGGCTGAGACCAGCACCACCGGCAGCGCCGCCAGCACGGGATCGGCGCGCACCCGCGCCAGCAGGCCCATGCCGTCCAGGTTCGGCATGCGCAGGTCGCAGAACATGATGCCGGGGCGCAGGCCGTCCGCCAGCATGCGCCAGGCATCCTCGCCGTCCTCCGCCTCCACGATCTCGAATTGCCCGCAGTGGTCGATCTGATGCATCAGCATCATGCGCGCCACCACGTCGTCATCCACCACCAGCACCTTCATCCAGTCCGTGCCCCCATGCCATTGCAACTAGTTGCCATTATAGGCACAGCTGCGCTCAGGGCTGCAGGAAAGCATCGAGCTGCGGCTGGAGCCTCGCCAGGCCGGCCAGCACGCGCGGCAGGTGGCCGGCATCGGCGGCCGCTTCCAGTTCAGCGCACAGCGCGCCCAGGGTGGTTTCGCCGAGGTAGGCGGCGCTGCCGCGCAGGCCGTGCAGCACCCTGCCGGCCGCATCCAGGTCGCCGCTGGCCAGCGCAGCATCCAGTTCGGCGCGGCGGCGCGGCAGGTCGGCGGCGAAGGCGGCGCGCAGGCGGCCGGCCAGCGCATCGGCCGGCTCCTTGGGCGCCGGCGCAGGCGCGGTGGTGACGCCGAACATCGCGTCCAGCACCGCCACCGTCGGCGCCGGTGTCGGCGCAGGCATCGGCGGCAGCAAGATGCCGCGCGCCAGCTGGCGCTCGATGGCGCGCGAGATCTGCTGGTGCAGTGCGTCCTCGTCGATCGGCTTGGTCAGGAAGGCATCCATGCCGCAGGCCAGGTAGCGCGCCCGGTCTTCGCCGCTGGCGTTGGCGGTCAGGGCCACGATCATCAGGTGCGGATCCAGCACCCGCGCCTCGAACGTGCCGCCGGCGCGGATGATGCGGGTGGCGCTGGCGCCATCCATCTCCGGCATGCGCCCGTCCATCAGCACCAGGTCGTAGCGGGTGCGGGCGCAGGCCGCCACCGCCTGGACGCCGTTGTCGGCGATGTCGATCTGGTGGCCCATCTCCTCGACCATGGTGCGGGCGATGATCTGGTTGGTCGGGAAGTCCTCGGCGCACAGGATGCGCAGGCGGTGCGTGTGCGGGGCGCGCTGCGCGCTTTCCACGTGGGCCGGCTCGACGCCGTCGGCCAGCGGCAGCAGCACGCTGAAGGTGCTGCCCTTGCCCTCGAGGCTGTTGACGCCGATGGAACCGCCCATCAGGGCCACCAGCTGGCGGCAGATCGCCAGGCCCAGGCCGGTGCCGCCGTAGCGGCGCGTGGTGGTGGTGTCGGCCTGCTCGAATTTCTGGAACAGGCGCGGCAGCGCGTCGGCCGGGATGCCGATGCCGGTGTCGCGCACCGTGAAGCGCACCATGTTCCAGCCGTCGCCGCGCACCTGGTCATCGCCCCGCAGCTCGACCCCGAGGGTAATCGAACCGGAGCGGGTGAACTTGAAGGCATTACCGACCAGGTTGACCAGCACCTGGCGCAGGCGGGTCGGATCGCCCACCACGAAGCGCGGCAGCGCCTCGTCCACCACGACCTCGAAGCCGACGCTCTTCCCGGCCGCCTGCTCCTCGAACAGGCTGGCCACGTTGCGGATCATGGCATGCAGGTCGAAGTCGATGTCCTCGATGCTCAGCTTGCCCGCCTCGATCTTGGAGAAGTCGAGCAGGTCGTTGATGATCGCCAGCAGGGCCTGGGCGTTGCCCTGGCCGCGCTCGATCTGCTCGCGCGTGGTCTCGCGCAGGCTGCCGTCGCGCAGCGCGAAGCCGAGCATGCCGATCACGCCTGCCAGCGGGGTGCGCATCTCGTGGCTCATGTTGGCCAGGAATTCCGACTTCTGGCGCGTCGCGTCCTCGGCGCGCTGCTTGGCCTGGCGCAGGAATTCCTCGTTCTCCTGCAGCGCGCGGTAGGCGCGCGCCAGTTCGTTGGACTGCTGGCGCACGCGCTGCTCCTGGTCGCGCAGCTCTTCGGTCTGGCGCTCCAGCGTGCGGTTCTGTTCTTCCACCTGCTCGGTGCGCAGGCTGACCTGGCGGGCCAGCTGCTCCTTCTGGCGGCGCAGGCCGGACATGCGCATGCGGTTGGCCGCGTACAGCAGCGCCAGCGCCAGGAACAGGACGATCGCGCGGAACCAGGGCGTGCCCCAGGGCGGCGGCTCGATGGTGATCGCGAGCGCCGCCACCTGGTCGCTCCAGACCCCGTCCTTGTTGGCCGCGCGCAGGCGGAACACGTAGGTGCCGGGGTCGAGGTTGGTGTAGGTGGCGAAGCGCTTGGCGGCGTCGCCTTGCACCCAGTCCTGGTCGAAGCCGTCGAGGCGGTAGGCGAAGCGGTTGCGTTCCGGCGCGGCGAAGTGCAGCGCCGAGAACTCGAGCGAGAACACCGAGGCGCCAGCCGGCAGCGTCACCGTCTCGGCATGCTCGACCGGGCCCTTGAGCACGCCCGGCAGCACTTCCTCGGCCGGCCGGTTGAAGATCGTCAGGCCCGTGATGACGGGCCGCGGCGCCACGCGGTTGTCGCGGATCGCGCGCGGGTCGAAGGCGGTGATGCCGTTGAAGCCGCCAAAGTACAGGGTGCCGTCGGCGCCGCGTACCGCCGCGGCGTCGAAGAAGGCGCCTTCGGTGAGGCCATCCGCCGCCGTGTAGTTGCGCCAGCGCTTGTTGACCGGATCGAAGCAGGACAGTCCGCTGGTGGTGCTGATCCACAGGCGGCCGTCGCCGTCTTCCAGGATCGCCGCCACGGCGTCGTCCACCAGGCCGTCGCGCGTGGTGTAGCGCACGAAGCTCACCGAGCCGTCGGCGGCGGTCACCATGCGGTTCAGCCCCACCGCCGTGCCGACCCAGACGTCGCCGCGGCTGTCCTCGAACAGGTCATGCACTTCGTCGTGGCTCAGGCTGGCCGCATCGTAGGGGTCGTGGCGGAAGTGGCGGAAGCGCCCGCTGGCGGGATCCATCAGGTCCAGGCCGTCGAAGGTGCCGATCCACATGCGCCCGCGCCGGTCCTGCAGCATCGGGCGCACGATGTCGTCGGCCAGGCTGGTCGAGCGCGCGGGGTCGTGGCGCCAGCTCTCGACCGCGCGCGTGCCCGGCGCAAGGCGGTGCAGCCCGCCGCGGGTCGCGATCCAGATGCTGTCGTCCGGCGTGGCGTACAGGGCGCGCACGTTGTTGGCGTCGGCATCGCCCGGCAGCCTGCGGCGCGCGAAGCGTCCAAGGGCCGGATCGAAGGAAGTCAGGCCGGTGCGGCTGCCGATCCACAGCATGCCGGCGCGGTCGCGCGCCAGTGCGGATGCCGGCAGGCCGGCCAGGCTGTTGGGCTTGGCGGGGTCGGGCCGGTACACGGTGGTGTAGCCGGTGGCCGGGTCGATGTGGTTCAGGGCGCTGCCGGTGCCGACCCACAGGCGCTCGTTGTCGCCGCGTGTGTCCATGAGCAGCGCGCGCGCCTTGTTGTCGGCCAGGGTGTTGGGCACGTCGTCGCGGCGCACGATGCGGGCGAAGCCGCCGCTGCCCAGGTCGACCCGCGACACGCCCGCATACCAGGTGCCGACCCAGAAGCTGCCGAGGCGGTCGCGGTACAGCGCCGAGACCTGGTTGTCGCCCAGGCTGTGGCGGTCGGTGACGGCGTGGCGGTGGTTGTCGAAGCGGTCCTCGCGGCCGCGCCAGCGCAGCAGGCCATCGTCGTGGGTGCCGACCCAGATCTCGTTGCCGGCGTCGCGGTACAGGGTAGTGATCCACCACGGACCGACGCCGTCCTGTGCATCGAAGCGCTTGACCTTGCCGGCGTCCGGGCCGGCCAGCGCATGCCGTTCCAGTCCGCCCAGCCGCCCCACCCACAAGCGCTGCTCGCCGTCGATCATCAGGGCGTGCACCGGGTTGCTGCGCGGCCCCAGGCCGGAAGGATGGTGCTCGATCCGCTCGCGTTTAGGGCCGAGGCTGTCCAGTCCCCCGCCGGTGCCGATCCACAGGCGCCCCGTTGTATCCAGCACCAGGGCGTTGACGTTGTCGTCGCTCAGGCTGCGTTCGTCGCCGCGTTCGTGGTGCCAGGTGGTGAAGCGGCGCAGCGCCGTGTCGAAGTACTGCAGGCCGTCGTTGGTGCCGATCCACAGCCCGTCGCCGCCGTCGCCGACGATGGCGTTGATGTGGCGGTTGCCGTTGCCGCGCCTGGCCGTCTCTTCCGGCACGAACAGGGTGAAGGACTGGGTCGCCGGGTCGTACAGGTTGAGGCCCCCGTCGGTGCCCAGCCACAGGCGCCCGTGGCGGTCCAGGTGCAGGACCCGCACCCAGCTGTTCGACAGCGAATTGGGCTTGCCCGGTACGCTGCGGTAGTTGATGACGCGGTAGCCGTCGAAGCGCGACAGGCCGTTCTGGGTGCCGAACCACATGAAGCCGTCACGGTCCTGCAGCACGGCCAGCACGGTTTCCTGGGGCAGGCCCTGGCCCACCGACAGGTGCTCGAAGCGCAGGGTCGGGCGTGGCGGGCCGGCCAGCGCGCCCGCGCACACGGCCAGCAGCAGCATGCTCGCCAGGAGTCTACACCAGGCCTTCATTGCGGGAAAAAGGCCAGCACGTCGTCGCGCCGCGCCAGGGTGTCGTGTTCGCCGAGGCGGATCAGTTCGCGCGTGTAGCTGCCCTCGAACAGCAGGTAGGACGCGAGCGCCGCGCCGCGCGTTTCCAGCGCCCCGATTCCGCCCAGCAGGGTGCGCACCGGCGCCGGCAGGCTGTGCACATGGCGCAGCGCGATGTCGTCGAGCCGCTCCGAGGGGGCGATCACCAGCAGTTCCATGCGCCGCAGCGGCAGCGCCGCGCGTGCCTCCAGCGGCACCCGCTCGAGGGTCTGGTTGACCCGCTGCAGGCGCTCGATGTCGGCCGCCAGGCTGTCGAGGAAGATCGAGGACAGCGCATGGCCGGCGATCTGCGCCAGGCTCGGATAGCCGCTGGTGGGCACAGGGTCGACCGCCGGCTCCGCCATGCGTCCCGCCCCCACCACCAGCACCCGGGTCGCGCCCAAGTGGATGGCCGGCGCGATCGGCGCCAGCTGGCGCATCGAGCCGTCGCCGCAGTATTCGCGCCGTCCGGCCAGGTACAGCGGCACCGCCGGGAAGATGAAGGGGATGGCGCTGGAAGCCAGCAGGTGCTCGACCCCGATCTGGGTCGACAGCGCCAGGCGCTGGTGGCGCTGCCAGGGCGTGATCTCGCGCGCCGCCTGGTAGAAGGTGATGTGGTGGCCGCTGCTGTACGACGAGGCGGTGATCGCCAGCGCATGCAGCACGCCGTCGGCCAGCGCCGCGTCCAGCCGCGGCAGGTCGAGCACGCGGTGCAGCAGGCCGGCCAGTGGGGTGTTGTCGAGCAGGGACTGGGGCGGCGCCGCCCGCCACTTGCGCAGCAGCCAGCCGAACGAGAGCAGCGACAGCCAGCGCGCGCCGGAGCGCAGCACGGCCAACGAATCGGCGCGGTAGACCTGGTGGGCGGCCACGCTTTCCCACACGCCCAGCAGGCCGCGCACGGCGCTGGTGAAGTCGTCGGCGCGGCAGGCCAGCGCGGTGGCGTTGAGCGCCCCGGCCGAGGTGCCGCAGATGATGTCGAAGGGAGAGCGCAGGGCCGGACGGCCGGCGTCGGCCAGGATGCGCGCGATCGCATGCATCACGCCGGCCTGATAGGCGGCGCGCGCTCCACCGCCTGTGAGGACCAGGCCTGTTTTCTCGTTGCTGTCCACCTCCCAAGGGTAGCAAAAATCGACTATCTCTTGGGAAATAAATAGCCTGTTAGTTGGTTTTCACCGACGTTCCGCGCGGGTCAGCCGGAGCTGCCAGGTGAAGACGGCGGCGCAGGCGCCGAAGAACAGCATGCACAGCGCGCCGCTCAGCCATTTCCCGAGCAGCAGGACCATGGACAGTCCTCCGAGCGCGAACAGCCAGCTGACGATGACCATGATCCACAGCAGCGGCCGGCCGAGCGCGCGGCCCTGGTCCGCCACGGCGCTGTGGCGCTGCTCACGTGTCATGGGCGCAGGCGGCTCGGTCTTGTCCAGGCCGAAGGTGTACAGCCAGAGCAGCAGGTAGTTCAAGGCAAGGATGCCGGCGCCGCCGATGACCACGCCCTTGGTGATCGGTACGGGCGGGTAGTGCGCGACGAGCGCCATCAGCGCGCCGTAGAAGGCCAGCTGGGCCCAGGCGCGGGTGCGGCGCTGGGCCAGCGTCATCACGTAGCAGGCGCCGCGGGCTCCCAAGGGCCGATAAACGAAGCGGCCGTCCGGAAGCCGGACGGAGAAGGTCCCGGCCATGAAATCGAGAATATTCATGCGCGCCGCTCCCGCGTGCAGGCTGGCGGCTGCGCATGTACCAGCAGTTTTTTGTCCATGGCCCAGTGTAGCCGCGCCGGACTCGCGAAAAAATCTCACATTGTCACGGGCGGCGGCGCAGGCAGACGCCGAGGAAGAAGCCCATGCTGCCGAGGATGAAGGTGAGCAGGAAGACTTCCGGCAACAGCATCAGCGTACTGAAACGCTGCGCCGGGCTGCCGAGCACCAGCCCGGCGCCGCCCCAGCCGGCCAGGGCCAGCGCCAGGCCGGCGAAGAAGTCGTCGGCAAGCGCCCTCGCCCGCCCGGCCAGCACGGCCAGCGCCATCGCGAACAGGACTGCGGCGCCCAGGTGAGCGGGTGCAAACCACAGCGCCAGGCCGCACACGGCAAAGGCCAGCATGCCGAGCACCAGCGGGCGGGGATGGCGGCCGGCCTGGTGCGCATGGATGCCGTTCATGGGATCCGGATGCTGCGCACATGGCCGTCCGCGCGCAGCAGCGCGGGGTCGGCATCGGCCGAATGGGTGCCGGGTCCGTTCTCCATGCCGGCGGCCAGCCAGCCGCCAGTCCAGGGCGCCACCGAACGCAGCTGGTTGTGGCGCGGCCCGACGCCCGCCGGCAGCTGTTCGCGCACGCGGCCGTCGGCCTCGAGCACCAGCAGCAGGGGCCTGGCGTCCTCGGAGATGCTGGCGCCGTTCGGGTTCTGGAAGTAGCCGGTGCTGCCCGAGGCCAGCAGGCGCCCGTCCGGGAGCGAAGCGACGTCGAGCAGCACGTCGCCGCGGTCGACGTCGACCGTGCGGTAATCCGCCCGGCCCTTGCTGCCGGCCGGGATCAGGCTCAGCACGCCGTCCCAGCCGTAGCCATCGGGACGGCGCACCGGCAGCACGCGGCCGACCGCGGCGATGGCGTTGCCGTGCCATTTCACGGCCTTCAGTTCGAAGGGCGTGCGCGGTTCGATGTAGCTGGTGCCGACGCGGCGTCCATCGGGCGCCAGTTCGGTGATCAGGGCCCCGGCGTAGAAGCTGGCCGGCAAGGCCTCCTTGAAATGCTCGGCATGGGCCTCGGCATAGTCGGTCGGGTTCAGGTTGACGCCGACGGCGATGCGTCCGTTGGCATCGGCGTCCAGCAAGACCTGCCATTGCTCGCCCAGGCTGCCATAGGGATCGTAGGTGCCGCTGATGACGCTGCGGCCGCTCACGAACACGCCCGGCTCCACCAGGGTGCGCCAGTTGCGGGCGAAGCCGCCGGCGCCGTAGGCATAGCGGTAGGCCAGGATCGAATTGCGGGCGGTGTGCAGCGCCATGGCCAGGTGCTCGCCGAGCGGCGCCAGGCGCACGCCGTCGCGGGTCGCCTTCGGCAGCAGGGCCTTGTGATTGGGGATGGCGGGGTCGCTGAAGAGAGGATCGTCGGCGATGGCGGCGTCCTGGAAGGCGTGCTGCGCCAGTACCGCCCCGCGCCGGTCCAGGCGCAGCAGCCGCACCTCGCTGTCGGTGGCGATGACGACGCTGATCTCGCGGCTCGGGTGCACGGCGAAGTCGAGCAGCGACCAGCCCTCGGGCGGCGCATAGGCGCTGGAGGCGGCGGCGCCTTCGGCGATCACCAGCCGCCGCGCCGGGCGCAGGAAGGAGGCGAACGAGGGCTGCAGCTGGTCGACCAGCGCGACCCAGCCGGCCCCGGCGCCGCGCACCTTGACGACGGCTTCGCCGGTCACGCGGTGCTCGACGCTTGTCTGCACCGGCGGTGGAGGATTGTCCTTGCCGCCGCCGGCGCCGCCACCGGCGTCCCCTCCTCCGCCGCCGCAGGCGCTGAGCAGGGCCAGCAGGCTGGCGGCGAGCAGGATGGGTCGGGCAGTGGTCGGGCGCATGGCAATCTCGATGTCGGTGTCAATACCGTCATCGTAGGCAGGCGCCGTCACCCATCTGTCGCAAGTTTGTCGGACAGGCTTCCCGAATTGGTCATCAGTTGTCCGGCTTTTTCACCGGTTTGTAGCGACCGGGTTCAGTCCCCCTTTGCCACGCCTTCGCGGCGCGGGTCGGCGCCGCCGTACCACAGCGGCACGCCATGCACCTCGATGCGCTGGATGCCGTGCAGGCCCGAGGTCTGCTCGCCAAGTCGTGCCTTGTGGCCGCGCGCGTTCAGCGCTTCGATCGTGGTGGACGGGAAGCGCCCCACTTCCAGCTCGGTCGGGCCGTTGCGGCTGCCGAAGTTCGGCAGCGAGATCGCTTCCTGCACGTTCAGGCCCCAGTCGAGCGTGCCGACCAGCACCTTGGCCACGTAGTTGATGATGGCCGGGCCGCCGGGCGAACCGACGGTCAGCACCAGCTTGCCCGTCTTGCGATCGAAGACGATGGTCGGCGACATCGCGCTGCGCGGGCGCTTGAGCGCTTCCACGCGGTTGGCGATCGGGCCGTCCGCATCCCGCGATGCGAAGGAAAAGTCGGTCAGCTGGTTGTTGAGGATGAAGCCGTCGACCATCTGGCGCGAGCCGAAGGCGTCTTCGATGGTGGTGGTCATCGCCAGGCCCATGCCGTAACCATCGACGACGGCCACGTGCGAGGTGGACGGGGTTTCGATGGCGTTGTCCTTGCCCCAGTGCCAGGCCAGGTCCATGCCGGGCGGCTTGCCGGCCGGCGCCTCGCCCATCGAGCGCGATCCGACAAGCTTGGCGCGCGCGGCCAGGTAGCCCTTGTCGATCAGGCCAGGCAGGCCGCGGCCGGGCAGCGGCACGAAGTCGGTGTCGGCCGCGTAGCGGTTGCGGTCCGCATAGGCCAGGCGCCCGACTTCGCTGAACACGTGCAGCGCGTCCGGTCCCGGCACGCCCTTCGCTGGCGCCAGCGCCTTCATGTCCATGGTCTCGAACATGCCCAGCATCTGGGCCACGGCGATGCCGCCGGAAGACGGCGGCGGCATGCCGCACACGGTGTAGGCGCGGTAGTCGCTGCACACCGGCGTGCGCACCTTGGGCTGGTAGGCGGCGATGTCGGCGGCGCTCAAGAGGCCCGGATTGGTCGGGTGGCCCTGCACCTTGGCCGCGATGTCGCGTGCGATGTGGCCCTTGTAGAAGGCATCGGCGCCGCCGTCGGCGATCTCGCGCAGGGTCTTGGCCAGCGCGGGGTTCTTCAGGATGTGGCCGACTGGCCAGGGCTGGCCGCCATTGCCGTAGAAGTAGCGCGCGGCCTCCGGGTCCTTGCGCAGGTGCTGGTCGCCGGAGAGCAGCGCGTGCAGGCGCGGACTGACCGCGAAGCCTTCTTCGGACAGCTTGATGGCGGGCGCGAACAATGCCTTCCACGGCAGCTTGCCGTGCTCCTTGTGCGCCAGCTCGAGCATGCGCAGCACGCCCGGCGCGCCGGTCGAGCGGCCGCCGACAATGCCTTCAGTGCGCGACAGCGGCGTGCCGTCGGGACGCTGGAACAGGCGCTCGTCGGCCTTGCCGGGGGCGGTCTCGCGGCCGTCGAAGGCCTGGGTCTTGCGGCCGTCGTAGTGAACGAGGAAGGCGCCGCCGCCGATGCCCGAGGACTGCGGCTCGACCAGGGTCAGGACCAGCTGGGTGGCGATCGCCGCGTCGATCGCGCTGCCGCCTTGTTTCAGTATCTGGTAGCCCGCTTGCACCGCCAGCGGGTTGGCCGCGGCCACCATGTATTTTTTCGCCGGCCAGCCGGCTTTTTCCTGGTAGCCGGTGGCGGCTTCGGGCGCCGCCTGGCGCACGTCCTGCGCCAACAGGGGGTGAACGGTAAAGGCCAGTGCCAGGGCCAGGACGGTGCTGCGCAACTTCGTGTTGTTCAAATCGTTTCTCCAAAAGCAAAACGGGCACGCGGCTTGCGCCACGCGCCCGACATCTGCCAATCCTACAACAATTGGCAGCACGCTTCAGGAAGCGATATGCATGTGCTTATTTCGGCTGCATGCGGATCGCGCCGTCCAGGCGGATCGTTTCGCCGTTGAGCATCACGTTTTCGATGATGGCCTTGGCCAGGTGCGCGTATTCCTTCGGCATGCCGAGGCGCGGCGGGAACGGGACCATCTTGCCGAGCGAGTCGCGCACTTCCTGCGGCATGCCCATCAGCATCGGGGTTTCGAAAATGCCCGGGGCGATGGTCATCACGCGGATGCCGCTGCGCGCCAGGTCGCGCGCCATCGGCAGGGTCATGCCGGCCACCGCCGCTTTCGAGGAGCCGTAGGCTGCCTGGCCGATCTGGCCGTCGAAGGCCGCGACCGAGGCGGTATTGATGATGATGCCGCGCTCGCCGTATTCCGATGCTTCGGTTTTGCCCATGGCGTCGGCCGCCAGGCGGCACATATTGAAGGTACCGACCAGGTTGATGTTCACCGCGCGCTGGAAGGCGTCCAGCGGGTGCGGGCCGTCCTTGCCGACGGTCTTGACGGCCGGCGCGACGCCGGCGCAGTTGACCAGGCCACGCAGGGTGCCCAGCTTCGAGGCCGCCTCGACCACGGCCAGGCCGTCCGCTTCCGAGGTCACGTCGCACTTGACGAACTGGCCACCCAGTTCTGCCGCCAGGGCCGCGCCGGCCTCAGCCTGCACGTCGGCGATGACGACCTTGCCGCCCGCCTCCGTGATCATGCGCGCGGTGGCTGCTCCAAGCCCCGACGCGCCACCGGTCACGATGAACACATTGTTCTGAATTTGCATGGTTTTCCCTTTTTAAAAATTCTTGTGCGCTTTTACGTTAACGTAAACGTCAAACAGCGGCATTGTAGCGAATTTTTGGCAAGAAAAACCATCCGCGGGCCCGCAGCCCCGTCAAATGCACTGCATGTTGGCGCCGTTGCGGGTGCACAGGCGGCCGCTGCTGCTCACGGTGGTATTGCCCGGACCGCTGGCGTTGTAGCTGCCGCCGTTGACATCGGTGCAGCCGCTGCCGGCGCAGCCGATCACCTGGCTGGTTTGCGGTCCCACCGGCGCGGACACGCCAGGCGCCGGGGCGCGCGGCGTCAGGGTGGGCGCAGGCGCGACGATGCGCGGCGTGCTCGTGATCTGCTGCACCGCGCCCGGACGGCGCTGGGCCTGCTTCTTGGTCTGCTGCTGGCGCTCGGGCTGCCCGCGCTTTTCCTGCTCGGTCATGGGCTGCTGGTTCTGCTGCCGGGTCTGCGGCTGCGCCTGCCCTTGCGGTGGATTGCTGCCTGGGGCCGGGCGGGCCGACGGATCGACCTCGACCTGCTTGCTGGTAACGGGCGGCTGGCCGGCCCGCTCTTCCTGGGCCTGGGGCCGGGCTTCACCGGCGGCCTGGGTAGGCTGCTGCGTGGTCGCCGGCGGCGTCTGCGGGTTCAGTACCGGACCGTAGCTGGCGCTGTCGGACACCGGCTTGCCGGTCGGCGGTTGCGGCGACGCCCCGTTCTGGGCCAGCGCGCAGCTGGATCCCAGCGCGAACAACAGGGCAATCATGGACTTGGTGGGACGCATGGTGCACCTCGTGAGTTTGAAATGTGGACAGCTCATTATCTGCCCCTGCAAGCGGCGTCGGCGCACGCGAAACAATTCCTCACATGATTGTTGGGCGGTAACGGGCGGCATGGCCCCGGGACGGCATGCGAAGATCGGGCCAACACATATCGACAGGAGAAGGCATGAGCCAGTTGCAGATCACGGAAAACGACCACGTGCGCGGACGCCCGGACGCCGACATCGTCATCGTCGAGTACGGCGACTTCCAGTGCCCCTATTGCGCGCGTGCCCACCCTACCCTGGTCGAGCTGCAGCAGCGCTACGGCGAGCGCCTCGCCCTGGTTTACCGCCACCTGCCGCTCGGCATGCACCCGTTCGCGGAAGGCGCCGCCGAGGCGGCCGAGGCGGCCGGCGCCCAGGGCAAGTTCTGGCAGATGCATGACGCGCTGTTCGAGCACCAGGCGCAGATGTCACCGGCCCAGTTGCCACTGGTGGCCCAGCAGCTCGGCATCGAGAACGGCCGTTTCCAGGAAGACCTGGCGGCGCGCCGCTACCGCGAGCAGATCCGCGCCCAAGCAGATGAAGGCAAGGCGCTGGGCGCGAGCGGGACGCCGAGCTTCTTCATCAACGGCGAGCGCTACCACGGGGATTCGGACCGCGAGTCGCTAACAGCCGCCGTCGAGAAGTACCTGTAGGGTGCACGGCTCGGCCGTGCGCGCGTTCAACTCCTCAATGAGCAGTCGTCATGCGTGCCGGAGTCGAACGCGCGGTCGGCAGAGCCGACCACCCTACGAGATGACCGCGGCCGTCGAGAAATATTTGTAAGCACCAATGAAAAACGGCCCCGCGGGGCCGTTTTCACACATGCGCTGACGGTTTATTCCGACAGCGCGGCGAAGGCTGCGTCGCGCACCTGCTCGACCGGGCCGACACCCGAGATCTTGCGGTACTTCGGCGCGCCCGGCAGGCCCGACTGGGCCCACTTGTTGTAGTAGCCCAGCAGCACTTCGGTCTGGTTGTGGTACACGGCCAGGCGCTTCTGCACGGTCTCTTCCTTGTCGTCGTCGCGCTGCACCAGCGGCTCGCCGGTGACGTCGTCGACACCCTCGGCCTTCGGCGGATTGAACTTGGTGTGGTACACGCGGCCCGATGCCTGGTGGGTGCGGCGGCCCGACATGCGCTCGACGATCAGTTCGTCCGGCACGTCGATTTCCAGCACGTAGTCGATGGTGACGCCGCTGTCCTTCATGGCGTCGGCCTGCGCGATGGTGCGCGGGAAGCCGTCGAACAGGTAGCCGTTGGCGCAATCGGTCTCTTTCAGGCGCTCTTTCACCAGGCCGATGATGATGTCGTCGGACACCAGCTGGCCCGCATCCATCACCTTCTTCGCAGCCAGGCCCAGTTCGGTTCCAGCCTTGATTGCGGCACGCAGCATGTCGCCGGTCGAAATCTGGGGAATGTTGAACTTTTCCTTGATGAAGTTGGCCTGGGTGCCTTTGCCGGCGCCGGGTGCTCCTAACAGAATGAGACGCATGAGTTTCCTAGATTCTTAGAGGATGTTGATAATTTTTATGTAGGCGAGCAATGTTGTAGATGCGCGCTTGATGCATATCTGCTTACTTGATACGAAAGTTACCACAAAAGTCAGCTTTAACGCCAATTCCGGGGCCTTCCGCCAGTCAGGTTTGATGTAGCGCAGACAACAATAAACTAGCTGCGATTTGCCTTTCAGGCAGCGTAGTGACGGCGCACGCGCTCCAGGTCGTCAGGGGTGTCGACACCGGCCGGCGGCGCGCTGTCCGTGATGTGGACGGCGATCGGGTAGCCATGCCAGAGCACACGCAACTGTTCCAGCGCCTCGATGGTTTCGAGGGGCGAGCTTTCCAGTGCCGGATAGGCCTGGAGGAAAGCGTTGCTGTAAGCATAGAGACCAACGTGGCGCAGCGGCGCATACCCCGCCGGCAGCGATTCCTTTGACGCGGCGAAGGCGTCGCGGTTCCAGGGAATCGTGGCGCGCGAGAAGTACAGGGCCCTGCCCGCCTTGTCGAGCACGACCTTGACCACGTTCGGGTTGAACACGTCCGCGACGTCGTGGATCGGATGGGCAACGGTGGCCATCGGCACGCCGTCGCGAATGCGGGCGGCGCAGGCAGCCAGCAGGGCCGGGTCGATCAGTGGCTCGTCGCCCTGCAGGTTGACCACGACTTCCTCAGGCGCCAGGCACAGCTGTTGCGCGACTTCCGCGATGCGGTCGGTGCCCGAGGGGTGCTCGGCGCGGGTCATGCAGGCCTCGATGCCGTGCGCCTGGCAGGCAGCCAGGATATCCGGGTGATCGGTAGCAACGATGATGCGCGCGGCGCCCGATTCGCGCGCACGCTCGGCGACGCGCACGACCATCGGCTTGCCGCCGAGGTCGGCCAGCGGCTTGTTCGGCAGCCGGGTCGAGGCAAGGCGCGCCGGGATGATGACGGTAAAGCCCATCGAGTTACACCGGTTCGATCTTGCGCGCCTGGTCAGCCCACATGATCGGGATACCGTCGCGAACAGGATATGCAAGGCGGTCCGGGCTGCAGGTCAGTTCCTGCGCCTTCTTGTCGTACTGGAGGGGGCCCTTGCACAGCGGGCAGACCAGGATATCAAGCAGTCGAGCGTCCACGACATTTCTCCACGATTTGTTCGGCCAGCGCGGGATCGATCCGCGCCGTCACCGGCACGACCCACAGCCGCGGGTCGTCCTTCAGGTTATCAAGTTGCCGACATTTTACTGCATCCTTCTCCGTGATCAGGATGACATCGGCGTCAACGCCGTCAAATGGGCGGTCGAGGAAGTCGTGGTGGTCGGGCAGCGGCAGTTCGCGAAAGCTCAGGCCGGCGCCGCGCAGCATTGCGAAGAAGCGCCCCGGATTGCCGATCCCGGCCGCGGCCACGATGCGCCGGCCCTGCAGGCGCGCCAGCGGCAGGCAGGCTTCCGGACGGTTCAGGGGTTCGGCGAAATCGCCCGCCAGTTGCATGCGGAAAGCTTGGCCGCCCACCGAGCGCGCCAGCTGCGGCGTGATCTGGGGCGCGTTCACGACGGTGAAATCGCGGCGGCGCGAAGGCGGCTCGCGCAGCGGGCCGGCCGGCAGCAGCCAGCCGTTGCCGACGCCGCGGCCGTCGAACAGGACGATCTCGAGGTCGCGCCCCAAGGCGTAGTGCTGCAGGCCGTCGTCGGTGATCAGCACGTCGACCTCGGGGTGCGCCGCCAGCAACGCCCTGCCCGCCTCCGCGCGCTTGCGTCCCACCACGACCGGACAGCCTGCACGCGCTGCGATAAGGAGCGGCTCGTCGCCCACCTCGCGCGCATCGGACTGCGGTGTGACTTCACGCGCTGCGCTTTCCGCGCCGCCATGGCCGCGCGAGATCACGCCGGGACGCATGCCGGCCCCGCGCAGGGCTTCCGCCAGCCAGATCGTCAGCGGGGTCTTGCCGGTCCCACCGATAAAGATATTGCCGACCACGATCACGGGCACCGGCAGGCGCTCGCTCTTCTTGATGCCGAGGCGGTAGAGCAGCACGCGGACGGCGGCCAGCAGCCGGAAGATCAATGCGAGCGGCAGCAGCGCCAGCGCCAGCGGGCCGCGGCGCAGCCAGGCGCGGGTAAGGGTCGATTCGAGCTTGGAAGACATGCGGGGGCGGACGCTTGCGCGTCCGCTGGTGTTATTTTTTGGCGCCGGTCTGGGCGGCGAAGGTCAGCTTGTCGTAGCCTGCCACGCGCGCCGCTTCCAGCACGTTGATCACCATCTGATGCATCGCGAACTGGTCGGCATTGATGATCACCACCGGGTCAATGGCCGCCTGGCCGTTCGGACCGCCGCTGCGGGCCGCGTTCTTCAGGTCTTCGGCCAGGCCGGCGACGCTGTGGAAGGACACCGGCACGTTGTTCACCGTGTAGTTGCCCTTGGCGTCGATCGTGACGTTGATCTCGAACGGGCGCTCCTGCACCTTCTCGGCGTCGGCCGTGGGCAGGGTGATCTGCAGTTCGGTGAACTTGCTGTAGGTGGTCGAGACCATCAGGAAGATGAGGACGACCAGCAGCACGTCGATGAACGGAATCAGGTTGATCTCCGGTTCCTCGCGCTGGCGGCCGCGGCGGAAGTTCATCATTTGCGGGTCCCGTGCACGACGTCGACGAATTTCACGGCCTGCAGTTCCATCTCGACGATGAAGCTGTCGACCAGGGCGCGGAAGTGGCGGTAGAACACCAGGGCCGGCATCGCGATCGCCAGGCCGAAGCCGGTGTTATACAGAGCCACCGAGATGCCGTGCGCCAGCTGGGCCGGATTGTTGCCGCCGGTCGGGTTCTGGGCGCCGAAGATCTCGATCATGCCGACCACGGTGCCGAACAGGCCCATCAGCGGAGCCAGCGAGGCGATGGTGCCGAGGGTGGTCAGGAAGCGCTCCAGGCCGTGGGCGACGCCGCGGCCGGCTTCTTCGATCGATTCTTTCATGACGTCGCGCGGCGCGTCGACGTTGCGCAGCGCGGCGGCCAGCACGGTGCCGAGCGGCGAGTTGGTTTCGAGCTTGTCGACCACGTCCGGAGTGACCTTGCCCGCGCGATGGACGCGGATCACTTCATCGAGCAGCTGCTTGGGGAGGATCTTCTCGCGCCGCAGGTAGATCAGGCGTTCCACGATCAGGGCGACAGCGACGATCGAGGCGATCAGCAAGAGCCAGATGGGCCAGCCTGCAGCTTGGAAAATGGCGAACAAGAGAAACTCCTGAGGTAAAGAAATCAATTCAGCAATGTAACAAGTTGCCAGCAGTGCGGCAAGTGCAGTCCGGAACTGTTCTGCACAAGTTCTGTGGATAAAAATGTGCGCAAGCGCCCTGGTTGAAAGCAAGGTCGTTGATTACAAAGGAGATTTCCCGCGTGCGCAAGAAAATGGCAGCGAGGATGGCAGCCGGGCTCGACTTTCATCCTCCGTATTGATCCAGCTCAAGGGTTCGCAGTTACGAACAAATTCTGTGGACAAAATTGTGCGCAATGGCCTTAAGCGAGGCTTAAGTATCTGATTTACATAGGGAAAGTTCTAGGGCATAAAAAACAGGCAGTGTTGCGAGCTGTACTCAGCAATGGGGTTATGTGCGGTTTCTCACATTTTTTGTGGACAAAAGTGTGAGCAAGGGAGCATTTCAAATGCTAAGTGATTGATCCAAAACAAAAAACCACCGCTGCACAAAATTTAATCACTCAGCAATAAAACAAGGTGTTGTGCGCAACTCTACCCTTGTACGCACTACTTATTTTGCCTCAAGAGCATGGAGACAAAGAAAGTTCACATCTGCACATTTTTTGTGGATAAAGATGTAATGAAGCCTGTACGGGTTCCCTTAAGCCATTGATTTAAAAAGCTTTACAAGGCGCTGCTGCGAAAACATGCATCGTGGACTCATCGCAGGCTACTGGCGGCCCGAGCGTGCTTTCCACAGTCAGATTCGTGTTCCGATACTCCTGGACCGCAGCCTTGTTCACACTTTTTGTGGACAAAATTGTGCGCAAGGAGGGCAAGCCAAGACTAAGCCATTGATTTGTAAGTGTAAACTTTCCACGCGTCATTTTTAAGCACCTGAGCTCGTGCACTTTCTTTATTCGCGTCCAGTCCTGAGTACCCTGCCTCTTATCCAGCACTACTCACATTTTTTGTGGACAAGAATGTGCCCAAGCCACGCATATGCATGCTAAGTCCTTGATGCGTAAGGGATGGGTAGGGAGAGCAAGTTTCTTGGGCAGTCTCCGGTCTTATGGATGAGTTGCCCACAGTTTTTGTGGATAAACCCAGCCCAGGACGTGATGACCCATCTGTAAGCCCTTGATCCATAAGCTTTTTCAATAGAATGCATTGAAAAACGGCAACTTTGCATCGGCGGTGGAAACTGCGCACGCTTGGCAAGCCAGACTTGTCGATTTCGTCAAGATATGACATAAGCATCAGCTTTGCCCGACAACCGAAGCAGCCATGGAATACCGAAGCGACGCCGATCCCGCCTATGCCGCCCCAGCCGTCCTGAGCGTGACGGCCCTGAACCAGCAGGTTGCGCGCCTGCTCGAACGGAGTTTTCCACTGGTCTGGATCAGCGGCGAGATCTCGAACTTCACGCGCGCCAGTTCCGGCCACTGGTATTTCACGCTGAAGGACGATGCCGCCCAGGTGCGCGCCGTCATGTTCCGCAGCCGCGCCCAGTACGCCGGTTTCAATCCGCGCGAAGGCGACAAGGTCGAGGTACGCGCCCTGGTGACCCTGTACGGCGCGCGCGGCGACTACCAGATCAATGTCGAGACCATCCGCCGCGCCGGCGTCGGCCAGCTGTATGAAGCCTTCCTGCGCCTCAAGGAAAAGCTCTCCGCACAGGGCCTGTTCGATGCCGAGCGCAAGCGTCCGCTGCCGCTGTTCCCGCGCACCATCGGCATCGTCACCAGCCCGCAGGCCGCGGCCCTGCGCGATGTACTGACCGCCCTGCGCCGCCGCGCACCGCATGTGCGGGTAATCCTCTACCCTGCCCCGGTCCAGGGCCAGTTCGCCGCCGACAAGATTGCCGAAGCCATCATGACCGCCTCCCGCAGGCAGGAAGCCGACGTGCTGCTGGTCTGCCGCGGCGGCGGTTCGATCGAAGACTTGTGGAGTTTCAATGAAGAGTGCGTGGCGCGCGCCATCGATGCCTGCGCCATTCCCGTGGTGTCGGGCGTGGGCCACGAAACCGACGTCACCATCGCCGACTTCGCCGCCGACGTTCGCGCCGCTACCCCGACCGCTGCCGCCGAACTGGCGGCCACGCCGCGCGCCGACTGGCTGGCCTCGCTCGAGAGCGACGCCCAGGACCTGCGCCGCGCCATGCGCCGCACGCTGTCGGAGGCCAGCCAGGGCCTGGACGGCTACAGCCGGCGCTTGTTGAGTCCATCCGCGCAGATCCGCCACCAGCGCGTGAAGCTGCTGTCGATGGCGGCCGCGCTGACGCACGCGGTGCGCACGCCCGTGAACCGCCAGAGCCTGGTGCTGGCCCAGCTGCAGCAGCGCTGGATGCGCCACCGCCCTGACATGCGGGCGATGCGCGCGCAGCTGCTGGCCGACGGCCGCCACCTGAACGCCAGCCTGTGCAACGCTGTCAAACGGCGGCGCGACGCCCTGGAGGCGCTGTCGGCCCAGCTGGAACTGCTGAACCCGCAGCGCACGCTCGAACGCGGTTATGCCATCGTCAGTAACGCCAAGGGCGAGGTGCTGCGCGACCCGGGCCAGATCAAGGCGCGCAACAAGCTGAGCGTGCGCCTGGCCGGTGGCACCGCCGTGATCGGCGTGTCCTCCGTGCAGGGCGCGCCGGGTGACGCACCTGAGTAACTGGCCAAGCATGCAACATCGCGCCATCCGGTTTAGAATAGCGCGGTTTTGGAACAAAACCCGTCCAACCAACGCACAAGGAATAGAACATGGAACATACCCTGCCGCCACTGCCGTATGCTAAGGATGCCCTGCAGCCGCACATCTCGGCCGAGACCCTGGAATACCACCACGGCAAGCACCACCAGACCTATGTCACCAACCTGAACAACATGATCAAGGGCACGGAGTACGAAAACCTGTCCCTGGAAGAGATCATCAAGAAGTCGACCGGCGGTGTGTTCAACAACTCGGCCCAGGTGTGGAACCACACCTTCTTCTGGAACTGCATGTCGCCGAACGGCGGCGGCGCGCCGACCGGCAAGGTGGCTGACGCAATCAACGCCAAGTGGGGCTCGTTCGACAAGTTCAAGGAAGAGTTCAACAAGTCGGCACTGGGCAACTTCGGTTCGGGCTGGACCTGGCTGGTGCAGAAGACCGACGGCAGCGTCGACATCGTCAACACCTCGAACGCCGGCACCCCGCTGACCACCTCGGACAAGCCGCTGCTGACCGCCGACGTCTGGGAGCACGCCTACTACATCGACTACCGCAACGCCCGCGCCAAGTTCCTGGAAGCGTTCTGGAACGTCGCCAACTGGGACTTCGTGAACCAGAACCTGGCCTGAGCCATTCTCAGCTCGTAGCTCTGCCAACAGCCCGCCCAGCGGGCTGTTGTCCGTTTACCGGGCCGTGTTCCCAGCTCTGGTACATTGCTGCAGGACGCAATCATGACGTGTTTCGGAGCAGTCAGATAAGCAGACTACTTCCTGGGAGAAGCAATGGGCATTCGGGGCGCAGACAATCAAATCGACAATATCGAGTTCAACGTCCTCGATATTGCTCGGAGCAAGAAGTTCTATGGCGAGGTATTCGGCTGGACCTTCGTCGATTATGGCCCTGCCTATACCGAATTCACGGACAAGCGGCTGACAGGCGGCTTCACGACAGGAGAAGCCGTTCGGCCAGGCGGACCCTTGATCATCCTTTACTGTGAGGATTTAAAACAGGCTGAAACCAGGGTCAGGAACGCAGGAGGCCGCATCAGCCGCGAGGTCTTTTCATTCCCCGGCGGACGGCGCTTCCATTTCATCGATCCGGACGGCTATGAGCTCGCGGTATGGTCGGCAGCGGACCCATCGAACTGACACTATTTCATGCTGCGGCCTTGCCCGACCGTGGCCAGGATCCAGGCGCTGACCGTATTCAGCGCAAGCGGTGCGACGCTCTCTTCGATCTGCGCGTATTCCGATGCCGCGCCGGTGCGCGCGGTCTGGAACAGGTGGTTCAGGGCCGGCAATTCTTCCACGACGGCGCGCGGGTTGTGCGCCAGCGCGGCGCGGATCGCGGACAAATCCAGCTCGGCCGGCACCTGCAGGTCGCGCTCGCCGTTCAGGGCCAGGATCGGCTGGCGCACGGACTGCAGGACCCGGCCGGGTTCATGACGCAAGAAATTGTGGAACCAGGGCGTGGTGAATGCCCTGGCGCGGACCGCGGCCGTACCTGGCGGCAGGATGCCCTTGCGTTCGCCCTCCTCCATGATCTGGCGCGCCTTGTCGCCGGCCACCTCCGGCCGCGCTTCGGCCACAATCGCCGCGAACACCGCGCGGTTCAGCGCACGTTCCCGGTCCACTGCCTCGGCGGGTGCGCCGGCAGCCCTGGCCGCCAGGGCGAGCTGCTCGACCATCAGCAGCTCGCCGCGCACGCCGGGGCCCGCCAGCATCACGACAAACGCCAGCTTTGGATCGCGCGCCGCCACCATCGGTGCGATCATGCCACCTTCCGAATGACCGACCATGCCAATCCTTGTTGCGTCGACTTCGGCACGGCCGCGCAGGAAGGCGACCGCCGCCTCGGCATCGCTGGCAAAATCGTCGGTCGTCGCGCTCCCGTACACGCCGCCCGATTTGCCCACGCCGCGCTTGTCGTAGCGTAGTACCGCAATGCCGCGGCTGCTCAGGTGGTCAGCCAGCACCAGGAACGGCTTGTGCCCGAGGATCGTCTCGTCGCGGTCGATGGGGCCGGAGCCGTGCACCAGCACCACCGCCGGGAATGGGCCCTTGCCGCGCGGGACCGTGAAGCTACCGGCCAGCGCATGGCCGCCGCCCGCCGGATTGGCGAAGCCGACATCGAGGCTGGTGTAGCTCGCCTGGCGCGCGGCGATCGCTTCGAGCTGCGGACGGCGCAGCTGTCCCGCGGTAGCCTCGCTGCGCTCCAGGCGCAGGGGCACGGTCTGGCCGTTCTGGCTCCAGGTACCGATCCAGGCCTTGTCCTGCTCGCTCCAGCGCGCCGTGAAGCCGGCGTTCAGCGGCAGCAGCTTGAAGCCGAGCTGCTCTGCGCCGACCTCGAGCTGATCCACTTTCGTCGTGAAACCCTGCTGCGGCACCTTGAGCGTGCCTTCCCACTTGCCGTCCGCCGTCTTGCCGAACTGGAGGAACAGGTGCAGGGAATTCGCGATGCTGCCCTTCCAGTGGCCACTGGCGTCAACCGCGTGGGCGGGACTCGCTGCCAGGGTGAAGGCGGCCAGCAGGCCCAGGAGTGTCGATTTCATCCGTGGTCTCTTTCTTGTGCTTCGATCGTGCCAGCTTAGCCCGGCACCCATCCAGCCTCAACAAGAATCGGACGACTCCAGGTCCACACGCTAGTACGAAACTTGTTGACAAGAAAAGCAGTTCGTACGATCCTCGCTAAAACGTTGCAGTAAATCGTTTTAGTAAGCGTGTTGGCTGAGGTGCTGTATGCGCCTCGTTCGTGAAGTCACCCGCATGCATATCACATGCAAAAAATTTTCCCTGTTTACTAAAACGTTGCAGTACAACGTTTTATAGGCCTATTTGCATTCTGCTGTCGTCACAAAACCAAATAATGGAGACAACCATGGCAGTCCAGCAGCGATATCCGCAACTCCGCACTTCCCTTACACCGATCGCCGCCGCCCTGGCGATCCTGCAGTTCGCCACACCCGTGCAGGCCCAGGAAGCACCCGCCCCCGCCGATGCGCCGCAACTCGAAACGGTGGTCGTCTCGGCCAACCGGCGCATCGAGAAGCTCGAAGACGTGCCGATGTCGATTTCCGTGTTGACTGAAGAGGCACTCACGCGCAACAACGTCCGCGAGTTCGACGATATCGTCAACCTGTCGCCGGCCCTGACGATCTCGCACGGCACCCAGGTGGGAACGAACAGCATCAACATGCGCGGCATCGGCACCACCTCGAACAATATCGGCATCGAAGGCGATGTCGCAATCATCGTCGACGACATGCCCTATGCCCAGGCACAGCAGGCGTTTCGCGACCAGGCCGACGTGGCGCGCATCGAGATCCTCAAGGGCCCGCAGAGCACGATGTTCGGCAAGAGCGCGATTGCCGGGGCGGTGGTCATCACCACCAAGCCGATCGGCGCCGGTCCGATGAAAGGCAAGCTGTCGCTGTTCAAGAGCAGCGACGACGAATACCGGGTCGCCACCTCCGTCAGCGGGCGGGTGTCCGAAAAGGTCGGCTTGCGCGTGTTCGCCAGCAAGACCAACTTCCCGGGCCTGTTGCATAACCTCACCACCGACAGCATGCAGAACGGCTCGGGCGGCAAGACCTTCTTCGCCAAGCTGCAATGGCAGCCTACCGCCGACCTGGACGTGCAGATCTCGCCGCGCTACGACCATTCGCTCAGGACCGGCAACACGGCCGCGATCACCTCGATCGGACCGGGCGTCGGCTACCTCTACAACAGGAACTACACGGCGCTGTCGAACATCCAGGTACTGCGCGGGATCGCCGTCACCCCGTTCAACACGACCATCCGCAACGACTCCCCGACCGGGCTGGATGCGTCCGACCGCGGCGTGGGCGTGCGCATCAACTACCAGTTCCCGGAAGCCTCGCCGCTGGCCGGCCACGCGCTCACCTCGATCACTTCGATCGACAAGAACCGCTCGAACGACTTCCGCGACAACGACAACATCGACCTGATCTCCACCTTCTACCAGGTGGACCATTCGGGCAAGCCGTCCGGCATCGCCGAGCCGCCGATGATCAACGGGACCCTGGACACCAAGATGTCGAGCCAGGAACTGCGCCTGACCTCCCCCGACAGCGGCGCGCTGCGCTACCTGGTCGGCCTGTGGCTGGCGCGCACCAGCGTCGATCGCTACTACCTGCGCGGCAATCCCTTCGTCAAAGAGACCAACTGGACCAACTACCACACCACCTCGGCCAGCCTGAACCGCGCCATCTACGCCAACGGCAGCTGGGACTTCATGCCGCGCCACACCCTCACGGCGGGCCTGCGCTTCACGCGCGAGTCGAACGATTACATGTTCCACACGATCGACAGCCTGTCCTCGAGCGCCCCCAATAACGTCCACACCGGCTCGCATCTGTACACTGCCCCGCGCCACCACGAGAACTACGTCACCGGCAAGCTCGGTTATGGCTACAAGCTCACGCCGGAGACGATGGTGTACGGCACCGCGTCGACCGGCACCAAGGGCGTGGCCTACGACATGACGAGCGGCGCCAACAACGTCAACGTGTTCAAGCGCCTGCCGCTGGCGCCCGAGGAAGCCACCAGCTTCGAGGCCGGCTTCAAGGCCAACCTCTGGAACAACCGGGCCACGCTGAACGTGGCGCTGTTCAAGACCAGCTTCCGCGACTACCAGACCTCGGCCACCGAGCGCTTCTCGGACGGCAGCCAGGCCAGCGTCCTGTACAGCATCCCGAAGGTGCAGACCCAGGGCTTCGAACTGGACGCCACGGCGCTGCTGGCGCGCTCCTTCCTGCTGACGGCGAACCTGGCCTTCACGCGCGCCACGGTGGAGGAATGGACGCAAGGTCCCTGCTATAGCGGCGCCACCGACTGCACCGTGCCGAACCAGCTGGTGCCGGGCGCCTTCCTGCGCGACGCCAGCGGCGGCATGATGCCGAATTCGCCGAAATGGAAGATGAACCTGGGCGGCGAATACACGCTGCCGCTGGCGATGCCCTACAGGATGGCCATCAACGCCAACTGGCGCGCCCAGTCCAAGGTGCAGGGCGCGATCAGCCAGGACCCGAGCCTGCAACGGCCCGGCCACGGCATCGTCGACCTGGGCGCCTCGATCGCCGACAGCCGCGGAAAATACAAATTCTCCGTCGGGGTCAAGAACCTGTTCGACCATCATTACGCGGCCGGTAATGTCGGCTCCTTCCTGAACTTCCGGCAGGTGTCGGGGCCGGACATCCGCTCGTATGGCTGGCAACCGGCGCGTGACGCGTTCCGCTATTACACTGCCCGGCTGGACGTGAATTTCTGAAGCGTTTTAAACAAGGAACCCACGAGATGACTGTCACCACATTGCGCCGCCTTGCCTTTATCCTGTGCCTGGCAAGCTGCCAGGTATTCGCCCAGGGATACCCCGACGAGAACCCGTCGCTGCCGTACGCAAAACAGGACGACGGCAAGTTCCTCAGGAAGCACGGGGTCAACCTGGCGCGTGCCAAAAGCGGACCGGTCGGGCTGCTGTTCATCGGCGACTCGATCACCGACAACTGGCGCAAGGCGCCGCACATCTGGGACGCGTACTACGGCAAATACCAGGCCGCCAACTTCGGTATCGGCGGCGACCGCACCCAGCATGTCATCTGGCGCATCGAACACGGTGAGCTGGACGGGATTGCGCCGAAAGTCACGGTCCTGATGCTCGGCACGAACAACAGCCTGCATAACAGCGCAGCCGAGATCGCGGCGGCAAACCGCAAGATCATCGGCATGATCCGCACCCGCCTGCCGCACACCAAGGTGCTGCTGCTTGGGGTCTTCCCGCGCGGGCCGCGCGACCGTTTCGGCGGACCGGTCACGCCTGCGCTGGTGGCGGAAGCGGCCACGCGGATGGCCACGATCGACGCATTGAATAGCGAGCTGGCGAAGCTGGATGACGGCAAGACCGTGCGCTACCTGGACATCTCCAAGGCATTTCTCGGCCAGGACGGCAAGATCCCCTTCTCCATCATGCCCGACCAGCTGCATCCGGGCGCCGCGGGCTACCAGATATGGGCGGATGCCATGCAGCCGCTGCTGGATGAGATGATGAAGTAAGTGAAGCACACCCTCACCCCTGCGCCAGGTGCCGGCGCAGGAAGTCCACGCAGGCCCCCACCCTGCTGGAACCGGCCAGGCGCTGGGGATACACGGCCCACACGCTGGCAGGCTGCGTGTACTCGGGCAGCACCTGCAGCAGCCGGCCATCGTCCAGGTAGCCCTGCGCATCCCACAGCGAGCGCAGGACGATGCCGGCGCCTTCGACCGCCCAACGTAGTGCGATCTCGCCGTGGTTGGTCGACAGCGCACCCGAGACCCGCACCGTCTCCTCGCCGTTTTTCCCGTGCAGGCGCCAGCTGCCGAGCGGGTGGTCGCGCTCCTTGATCGGCAGGCACTGGTGGCCGGCCAGTTCCTTTAGCGTCTTCGGCATGCCGTGGCGGGCGATGTAACTTGGCGCGGCGCACAGGATGCGGTGGTTGTCCATCAGCTTGCGCGCCACCAATTGCGGCGGGATGGTGTCGCCGATGCGCACGTCCAGGTCGAAGCCCTCGGCCACCGTGTCGACCAGGCGGTCGAACACCTCGAAGCGGATCTGCAGCTTCGGGTAGCTGGCCGCCAGCTGCGCGATCACCGGCGCCACCGCGATGCGCCCGAAGCCGAAGCTGCTGCAGATGCGCAGCTGGCCGGCAGGCTCGCTGCGCCGGTCCGACAGCGCATCGAGCATGTCGTCGAGCTGTTCCAGGATGCGCAGGGCGCGGCCATAGACCTGCTCGCCGTCCTCGGTGATGACTACACGGCGCGTGCTGCGTTCGAACAGGCGCACGCGCAATCCGTCTTCCAGCACCCCGATGCGCTTGCTGAAGAACGCGGGCGACATCCCCAGCTCGTCGGCTGCCCCGGAAAAGCTTCCCTTGCGGACCACGGCCACCAGCACCCGCAAATCGGCGCTCTCAATATTGTTCACGATTCGTGTTTAATGAAGCTACGGTGCGGCCGATTATAAACGGAGTGTTTTCTTGATAAGCTGACGCAGATCGATTATCGGGAGAAGCACCATGAACACACACAGGATCGCCGTCATCGCCGGAGACGGCATCGGCAAGGAAGTCATGCCGGAAGGCTTGCGCGCCCTTGAGGCGGCGAGCAAGCGCTTCGGCATTGGGCTGGAGTTCGTCCACTTCGAATGGGCCAGCTGCGACTATTACCTCGAGCACGGCAAGATGATGCCGGACGACTGGAAGAAGCAGCTCGACGGTTGCGAGGCGATTTTCTTCGGCGCCGTCGGCTGGCCGGACACGGTGCCCGACCATATCTCGCTGTGGGGATCGCTGCTGAAATTCCGCCGCGAGTTCGACCAGTACGTGAACCTGCGTCCGGTGCGCCTGATGCCGGGCGTGCCCTGCCCGCTCGCGAACAAGCAGCCGGGCGATATCGACTTCTACGTGGTGCGCGAGAACACCGAAGGCGAATACTCGGCGGTCGGCGGGCGCATGTTCGAAGGCACCGAGCGCGAGCTGGTGCTGCAGGAAGCGGTCTTCACCCGCCACGGGACCGACCGCATCCTGAAATATGCCTTCGAGCTGGCCCAGCGTCGCCCCAAGAAGCACCTGACCGCCGCCACCAAGTCGAACGGCATCGCGATCTCGATGCCCTACTGGGACGAGCGCGTAGCCGCGATGGGAGAAGCCTATCCCGAGGTCCGCTGGGACAAGTACCACGTCGATATCCTGGCCGCGCGCTTCGTGCTGTCGCCGGAACGCTTCGACGTGGTGGTGGCCTCGAACCTGTTCGGCGACATCCTGTCCGACCTCGGGCCGGCCTGCACCGGCACGATCGGCATTGCGCCCTCGGCCAACCTGAATCCGGAGCGCAGCTTCCCTTCGCTGTTCGAACCGGTGCACGGCTCGGCGCCGGACATCTACGGCAAGAACATCGCGAACCCGATCGCCATGATCTGGTCCGGGGCGATGATGCTGGAGTTCCTGGGCTACAAGGATGCGCACGATGCGGTCGTGCGGGCGATGGAGCATTGCCTGGTGAACGGGCCGCGTACGCCAGATATGGGTGGGACGGCGAATACGACCGACGTGGGGAAAGCGATCGCCGGATACCTGGAAAGCGCCTGAGTTTCGTAGGGTGGGCGGGGTGATTTCGGGCAATGCCCGGAATTACGAACGCCCACGCGGTCGCACATCACCGCGTGGGCGGCATAGCCGCCCACCCTACAGCGACGGACGCCGCAGTGTTATTTCAGCAGATAGGTGTTAAAGAAGTCGATCGTCGAATAAAACAGATAATCGGCATTCGCCTTCTTGCCGAAGCCGTGTCCTTCATCGTTGGCCGTCATGTACCACACCGGCGTGCCGTTCTTCTTCACCGTGGCCACGATCTGGTCCGCTTCCTGCCAGGGCACGCGCGGGTCGTTCTTGCCCTGCACGACGAACAGCGGCTTCTTGATCCTGGCCGCATTGTTGGCCGGCGCCGTCGCCTCCATCCACTTGCGCATGTCGGGATCGCGCTCGTCGCCGTACTCCACCCGACGCAGGTCGCGCCGGTAGCTTTCGGTGCGCTCGAGGAAGGTGACGAAGTTCGAGATGCCGACGATGTCGACCGCCGCTGCGATGCGGTCCGCGTACATGGTCGATACGGCGAGGCTCATGTAGCCGCCGTAGGAACCGCCCGCCACCGCCACGCGTGCGGCGTCCATGTCGGGCTGGGTGGCGATCCAGTCGAGCAGCGCGCCGATGTCCTTCACCGAGTCTTCCCGCAGCTTGCCGTTGTCCAGCTTCAGGAAGCTCTTGCCGTAGCCGGTCGAGCCGCGCACGTTGGGGTAGATGACGATCAGGCCCATCTCGTCCGTGTAGTAGTTGTTCCGGCCCAGGAAGCCGGGCGTCGACTGCCCTTCCGGCCCGCCGTGGATGTTGATCATCACCGGCCGCTTGCCCGGGAATTTCGCGGCATCGGGACGGTAGACGAAGCCCGAGATGCTGCGGCCGTCGAAGGACTTCCAGCGCACCAGCGAGGGTTCGACGAAGCGGTTCATGTCGACATCCATCTTCTCGTGCTGGGTCCAGCGCGTGACGGCGCCCGTCTTCGCATCGACGCTGTACACCTCGGACGGGCTGCGCGCCGAGGACAGCGACAGCGCCAGGTTGCGGCTGTTGCGGTGCCACTCGATGCGGCCGATGACGCCCATCGGCAGCTTCGGCTGCGCCAGCAGCTTGTGGTCGCGCGTGCTCATCAAGCGCAGCACGCTGCTGCCGTCTTCGTTGGCCACGAAGGCCAGCAGCCTGCCGTCGTCGGACAAGTCGATCTCGTCGATGTCCCAGTTGATGTCGGGCGTGAGCACGGTCTCCTTGCCGCTCGCCAGGTCGAGGTAGACCAGGCGGCGGAATTCGGAACCGCGGTCGCTGGTGGTGTAGACACCCTTGCCGTCGCGCGAGAACACCGGGTCGCCGTAGGCCACCTTCTCGCCGCCCTTCTGTGTCAGCAGCCGGCTCTTGCCGCTTGCGACATCCATCAGCCACAGGAAAGTCTCGTTGGCCGACACGTACTCGAGGTAGGCCAGCTGCTTGTCGTCCTGCGAGAACGAGAACGAGCCCCAGCCGCCGCCCGGCAGTTCGGCCAGCACGCGCGCTTGCTCGGGCTGCGCCGGGTCGACGATGCTGATGGTCGAGTTGATCTGGTCGTTCGAGCCCTGGCGGCCCACCGGCACCGTCACGTACAGCAGCCGGCCTGATTTTTTCGCCCAGGCGGTGTCCTGCACGCGCCGGTTGTCCGGGGTGATCGGGATCGCATCCTGGCTGGCTGCCTTCATGCCGACGTCGCGCCGGTAGGCGCGGAATACCTCGTTGCCGCCGCTGTCGCGCCCGAACACGTAGAACTTGCCCTGGCGCGGCTCGTACTGGGCGCTGCGCACCGGTTCGGCATAGTCGGTCATCAGCTCCAGCGGGGCGCCGGGTTTCGCCACGCGGAACAGCTGGGGCGTGTTGTTGTGGCGGCGCGAGACGATCATCTCGAGCCTGGTCGGGTGCCAGGCCGCGTACGAGGTCGGCTTGAACTCGTTGTACTTCGCCACCTGGCTGGCCAGGCTGGCGCGCACGGGCGGGACGTTTTCCAGCACCATCGCGGCCGGTGGCGCGACGGTAGCCTCCTGGGCCATGGCGGCGCCGGCGACGATGAACAACGTGGCGATCAGGGTCAGCCCGAGCGGGCGAGGTACGAAACTCATCCAGGTCCTCCAGTGTAGTGACAGAACGGTTGAACCGACACTCTACACCGGAAGACCCGGAGGCGGACCGCGACGAATGGCAGACCTAGCTCACGTTGTCTTCCACTTGCGGCGTGGTCGACCCGGCACGCAGGGTGATGCGAGTGCGCTTGGCCAGCGGCGTCGCCGGCTTGCTGCCGTCGGCGTTCAGCGGCTTGACCTTGTTGAACAGCACCGTGAACGCGGCCGGGGTCACGGTCGCCACCGCATAGCCCTGGGCGTCGTGGTCGGCGTAGGCAAAGGCCGGGTTCTGCATGCGCATCACGCCGTCGAAGGTCTGAGGCGTGGCCACCAGCGGCGCCAGCGGCGTGGTGCCGGCGCCGGCGCGCAGGTACTTGTAGAACGAGGAACTGCTGATGCCGGCGCTGACGAAGTCCACCGCCACCGGGGTGCCGCTGCGCGGGTCCTGGTTGTCGTACACCACGCCGCACTGGAAAGCGTGCAGGTCGCCCGTGATCGCCACCACGTTGCGCACGTTGTTGGTCTTCAGGTGGGCCATCAGTTCGGCGCGGTAGGACGGGTAACCGTCCCAGCCGTCGGCATTGACGATGTAGAGCTGGTTGTAGGGGGCCGGCGCCTGGGTGCGCAGGTCCAGCCACATGCGGTTCAGTGTCACCTCGTTGCCCCATACCTTCCAGGTGGCGCTCGAGCCCTTCATGGTGTCCTTCCACCACTGGGTCTGGGTGGGTCCCAGAATGCCGGGGCGGCGTCCCAGGCTGCCTGCCGTACGGTCCTCGAACTGCTGCAGCAGCGGCTGCGGCACGAAATAGCGCGCCCCGACCGAGTCGTCGCCATTCACCGGATCGTGCTGCAGCAGCTGGGCATAGGCCGCCTCGCTCACCACGTGGTCGTCGCGGTAGAGGCGCTCGTCGGTCATCACCAGGTGCATCAGGGTGCCGAAGCGGAAGTCACGGTAGATGCGGATGTTGTCGTAGCTGCTCTTGTTCAGGTCGAAGGAGACGTCGCCCCAGTCCACCGGCATGTACTCTGCCCAGGCCTGGTTGGCATTGCGCCGGCGTGCGGTTTCCTGCCGGTTGGCGTTGTCGTAGGTCTGGTGATCCTGCCAGCAGTCGTCGGAAAACTCGTGATCGTCCCAGATCACGATCATCGGGAACTTGCGGTGGATCTCCTGCAGGCGGGCGTCGCCGCGGTAGGTGCGGTACAGGGTGCGGTAGTCCTCGACGGTATTCGCGTACACTGCGCCGCCGCCGGCCGCCAGGCCGTTGGGCAAAGTGATCTTCGTGTGCGCCGGCTCGGCAGCGCCGGCCTGGAAGGCGGCGCCCACCGTCTCGTAGATGTAGTCGCCGAGGTGCACCACGAAGTCCAGTTCCTCGGCCGCCAGGAGCTCCATCGCGGCCCAGTGGTTGATGCTCCAGTCCTGGCAGGTCATCCAGGCAAAGCGCATCTGGGACGGGGTCGAGGCCGCGGCCGGCGCGGTCTTGCTCTGGCCGACCGGGCTGAAGTCCTGGCCGGCGCGGAAGCGGTAGTAATAGCGGGTATTGGCGACCAGGCCGGTGAGCTTGGCGCGCACGGTGTGGTCGTGGGCCGGCTGGGCCGCAAGCTCCACCGCCGTCACCAGCTCGCGAAAAGCGCTGTCGAGCGCGACTTCCAGCCGCACTTCGACCGCCGCGCTGCCGCTCGCCGGAACACAGCGGGTCCAGAACACGATGCTTGCCTCCTTCGGGTCGCCGCTGGCGACACCGTGCGTGAAGCGATAGGTACCCGAGGGCGGGAAGTCGTCCGAACTGCCGCAGCCCGCCACCATGGTGCCCGCACCCGCTACCGTGAACCAGGCAGCACTCCGTATGAAACCACGTCGATCCACATCGCTCTCCAGTAAAGTCAACGCAGCCGAGTCTAGTGATGTAAAGTTTCCAGTGGATGACAGATCGGGACGTCCGGCCCCTCACCCATCCCGCATGCCAGATGTCTCCAGGTGTATGCAAATGTCCCCCCTTTGTAGGGGCTGTGCTTGCGAGCAACGAGTCTTATACAATCTCGGACGAAGGAGAAACAAGCATGTACCGAGTGATGTTGGTGGAAGACGATGCGCGTTTGGCGGAGCTCGTCACCGAATACCTGTCCGGCTATGAATTCGCGGTGGACCTCGTCACCCGCGGCGACCAGGCGCTGGAACGATTCAAGGCGCTCTCGCCCGACGTGGTCGTGCTCGACCTGATGCTGCCGGGCCTGGACGGCATGGTGGTGTGCCGCCAGATCCGCGAGATGTCCGAGGTGCCGATCCTGATCCTGACCGCGCGCGAGGATTCCTATGATGAAGTCTCGGGCCTGGAACAGGGCGCCGACGATTTCGTCAACAAGCCGGTGCAGCCGCGCGTGCTGCTGGCGCGCCTGCGCGCGCTGATGCGGCGCACGGCCCAGGCCAAGGGCGGCCTCGATACCCGCGTGCTGCAGTTCGGCGCGCTGCGCATCGTCACCACCGACCGCAGCGTCGTGTGGCGCGGCGAGCCCTGCGTGCTGTCGAATACGGAATACAAGCTGCTGCTGGTGCTGGCCGAAGCCGCCGGCCGCGTGCTGTCGCGCGACGCCCTGCTCAAGAAGATGCGCGGGATCGAGTTCGATGGCCTGGACCGCAGTATCGACAACTGCATCTCGAAGCTGCGCCGCAAGTTCGAGGACGCGGAATCGGAAAAGATCAAGACGGTGTGGGGCGAAGGCTACCTGTTCTCGCCTTCGGCGTGGAACTGATTGATAGGTCTGTAGGGTGGGCGGATCTTCCGCCCACACCGTCCACGATTGCCAGCAGCAGCTGGCACCGCGTGGGCGGACAAGCCGCCCACCCTACGAAAAGCGGCTATTCGAACAGGGGCACGATGGCCAGCGGCGCGCTGTAGGTGATCAGCTGCGCCTGATCGGGCCCGAAGCGGTAGTTCACGGAAGGCAGGTCGGCGTCGACATCGCCTGCGAAGGCCGGCGCCAGGCTGACGCCCAGGGCCTGCTCGCCTTCCGCGCGGCGCAGCTTGACCGAGGTCTCGACGCCTTTGCGCGGGAACACCATGCGCACCCCGACGCACTGGCGCGAACGCGCGCCGGCGTCGACGTAGCGCGCGTAGGCGAGCGCCTGTTCGCAGGCCGTGCGCAGCTCGGCGGTGTCGTAGATGTTGTCGGCCTGGGGCGCGATCGTCACCCGGGAGCGCAGGCCGAACGGGCCGATCCGGCGGTTCGGCGCCAGCACGGCGTTTTCATCGTAGGCCGCCTTCAGCAGCGGCAGCACGCCCCGCCCCAGCGCGTCGAGCGCGAGGCTGGTCTGGACCGTCTTTCCCGTCAGGACCAGCTGCACGCCCTCGCCCAGTGCGCCCTTCTCGCGCGGCACCAGCTGCAGGTGGTTCTGCAGCAGGCTCTTGGCGCCGCCGTATTTTTCGAACACCACCACCGCGCGGTAGGCGTCGCGGTAGCTCGCCCACTCCGACGCGGGCGCGAGCGCCTGCGCCACGGCCAGGCTGGCCGAGCTCAGGAGCATTACGCATGCGGTGGCGTGTGCGAGTCGCATCATCAGAACCGGTAGGCGAAGGCGGTCGAAACCGTCACATTGGTGGGCCGCTCGACGAGCGGGCTGCGGCGCGCGTCACCCGCCAGGCGGGTGGCTTGCACGCTGGATGTCAGCATCCACGAAGGCGACAGCGCCCAGTTCCAGCGCGCGCCGATGCGCACGTCCTTCACGCCGCCGTCCGGACGGTAGCTGCGGTGGCCGGTGGTGGCGGCCTCGCGCGCACTGACGCCGAAATAGCTCTGCTGGTAGGCGCGGTTGGCGAAGCTGACGCCGGCCGACACCGACACCGTGTGGTGCGGAGCCAGCTGCATCGCCAGGCGCTGGACGCCGATCTCGCCGCGCACGCCGTTGCGGTCGTTGCCGGCGCCGGCCAGCACGCTGCTGGTCAGGCGCCATTCGGGGGCCAGGTAATAGTTGAAGAAGGCGCCAGCCTCGGGACGCGCCTTGATCTCGTCCATGCCGGCCAGTGGATTGTCAGACCTGAAAGTTTCGAGGACCTTGGTGGGCGCAAGGGTAGAGCTGGGCCCCGCCTCGACGCCGCCAACGCGGCCGCCGGTGCCCGATTCGGTGCGGCGCGGATGAACGGCCAGCAGCGGGCCGTATTCGACCGTGGGGCTGGAGGACAGGTGCATCCCTGCGCTCATGCCCGAAATGAACACGCCATTGCTCCACTGGACCTGGAGCACCGGCAGTACCGACGTCTTCCTGCTGTCCGCCCCCTCGTACCGCGGCGCCGACACGACGCCCAGCCCCGCATACATATCGCGGCTGCCGTCGGGCATCGGGTTGGTGGTCGGCGTCTGCGCGCTTGCGGCGCTGCCCGAGACTGCCAGGACCAGGGCGAAAAGCTTTTTCATGTGTTCAAGGCTCGAGAGTTCGGCGATCGAATATTTTACGTCGAGCAAGCCGAACTCTCACGCATTGTTACTATCGGGATCGAATTTCCGACACGAATTCTACCGGCGCCTCGCTGCGGTTCACGACTACCAGGTGGGCCGGGTAGACGATCGCCTGGCCGCAGACGGCGCCCGGGCCCGGCTCGGTATCGGTAATACCGACCTTCAGCTTGCCGTCCTGGAAGCCCACGCTGGCGATCCCGCCACCGTAGCAGAGGTTCGGCTTGGGACCGCGGAACACCCCAATCACCATCTTCTGGCTGAAATCGACCTTCGGCAGGGCCACGCCGGCGCCGGCATGCTCGGCCCACAGGGTGGCCCAGGCCGCCTCGTCGCGAACCACGACGTTGCGCTGGGTCTGGATATTGGTGCGGACTTCCCTGCCGATCGTCTCGAGGTTGAAGTACGGCGAGTTGATCCTGCGGAATTCGACCGGGACATCGACTTTCGGCACGGCGACGACACGCATCGGCTGGGTGACGACCGCCAGGCAGGTTGCCACCGGCGACATGTCGCGGTATTCGTACTCGACCAGCAGCTTGCCGTCCTTCGCACCGACGTACACGACGTCGAAGGTACCGCAGTCGATCTTGCCGTTGCCCGCGAACACGGCCACCAGCATATTGTTCGTGAAATCGAATTGCGGCGCCGCGATCCGGGTCTTGCTGTGTTCGGCCCACAGGGCGCTCCAGGCGGCCGCATCCTTGATCACGACTTCGCGCGGGGTCTCGATGTTCGAGAAGGCGTCGCTCACCACGGTCTTGAAGGCGACCGGGCTGCCCGACTTCGGCAGGAAACTGACGCGCTCGACCTTGTGAGCGGCGCCGAGGCCGAGGTCGGCCTTGTCCAGGTTCTTCGAGATGGTGTCGAACAGAGGACGCAGGCTTTCGTCGCTGCAGCTGGTGCGCGGGCCGGCGAAGCTGTCGCTCGACGTGCACAGGACGGCCTGCGGCGTCGGCCCCATCAGGCTCACGCTCCAGGAAGCGTCATAGCAGCCGTAGTCGGCGCGGTCCGACACGACATACTTGCTGTCGACGACATACAGATTGTTGCGGGTCGATGCGCAGTCTGCTTCCTGCGCCATCTTGATGTACTCGGAAACGACCGGAACGCCGCCATTCGGTTCGCCGACGGCGATCCCCTGCCCTGCCTGCTGGTTCTTCATGACGGCGGTGTCATCGCCACCGCCACCGCAGGCTGCCAGGGTCATGCCGACCACGGCGGCAGTGACAACAGTGCGTCCAACCATGCTCATCTTGTTCTTCTCCAGACTAGCCGGTGCTGGCTGCGCACCGATCGTTTCCTTGGGAATAAAAAAACCCGCCGACACTCGCATATCAGGCGGGCAAACGGAAAACCAGATAAACCAAAACCTGATGTATGAGCATAGTAAGAATTCCCCGGATTTCATTCCCCCTCGATCTGTCGAGGAATTGTCATCAATTTGTAAGGCAGTGGAAAGCTATCCAAAGTGGTATCAAAGAGGTACAACATTGCTGATTGCTCCTATACAATGCAGCCAAGGAGAAACTATGTATTGCGCAGCAATCCGTAACCGCCAGTCATGCAGGATGGGCACGTGAACCGGATCTTCTTCCGCTTCTTCGTGCTGGTCATGCTGTCGATCACGGCGGCCACCTTCGTGATCTACTTCGCTTTCAGCCGGCTGTTCGGGGATCCGCTCGAGGACATCGCACGCCGCCAGGCGGCTGCGCAGATTTTCCTGCTCGAACAGTATGTCGACCAGGCCCCGCCCGACGAGTGGCTGGCCCGCCTGAACAATGTCCGGATCGTCTCCGACGTGCGCTACGACCTCATTCCGCTGGCCGAGGCCCGCAATGCCTTGCCGGGCGGGCGCCGGGTCCAGCTGGACAACGGCGAGATCGTGCTCGATGCGGCCAGCCGCAGCTTCTACCGACGCGTCGACCTGGAGGGCGAGCGCTACATCGGCAGCCACGAAGAAGTGCTGCGCGCCCAGAACCTGCCGGTCGACATCGGCCAGGCGCTCAAGATGGAAGCGCTGCGCTACGTGATCGTGGCGGTGGCCCTGCTGGTGCCGATCGCGCTGTGGTCGCGCACGCACTGGCAGGGATTGCAGTCGCTGTCGCGCGTGGCCGACGAATTCGGCAGCGGCAAGCTGACCGCACGCGCGCTCATGAAGCCCTCGGCCGCGGTCTATCCGCTGGCCGAACGCATCAACCACATGGCCGACCGCATCGAAGACCTGCTGGAAGCGCAGAAAAGCCTGCTGCACTCGGTGTCGCACGAGCTGCGCACCCCGATCGCGCGGCTGGAGTTCGGCCTCGAGCTGCTGGACGCCCGCGCCAAGGACCCGGACCTGAGCAAGCGCGTGCGGGCCATGGAAGGCGACCTGCGCGAACTGAATTCGCTGGTCAACGAACTGCTCGACATGAGCAAGCTGGATAGCGCCCGCAACCTGCAGGCCGAGCCGGTCGTGCTGGCCGAAGTGCTGCAGGAATGCACGCAGATGCTGCCGCCCGCGGAGCACACGCTCGAGTGCAGGCTGGACGAGGAACTCGGCGAACTGGAACTGGACCGGCGCCTGCTCGCGCGTGCCGTCTGCAACCTGCTGCGCAATGCCCAGAAGTACGCTAGCGGCCGCATCCTGCTGTCGGCCACCCGCACTGAAGGCGGCGTCGAGATCACGGTGGACGACGACGGCCCCGGCATTCCGGAAGAAGAGCGCGAAAAGGTATTCGAGCCCTTCTACCGCCTCGACCGCAGCCGCGACCGCGCCACCGGCGGCTTCGGCCTCGGCCTGTCGATCGCGCGCAAGGCGGTGGCCCTGCACGGCGGCAGCCTGCGCGCCGACAGCTCGCCGCTGGGCGGCGCGCGCTTCGTGATCCACCTACCCACCTGACAGGAACCCGACACCGCCCATGAAACGATTCCTGCCGGCCCTGCTTCTCGCCGCAACCCTCCCGGCAGCGGCCGAGAAGGCCGACGTCTACAGGCAGACCACCATCAAATGCGATGAATGCCGCTTCGACAGCGTCACCAGCAAGGCGAACATGGCCGGCAATATCATCATCACGCGCGGCACCCTGCGCATCGAGGCCGACCGTGGCGAGGCGCTGCGCTCGCCCGAGGGCTACCAGAGCGCCGCCGTGCAGGCCGATCCGGGCCGCAAGGTGCGCTTCCGCCAGAAGAGCGACGGTCCGGGAGAAGTATGGATGGAAGGCGAAGCCAGTCGCGTCGAATACGACGAGCGCAGCGGCATGGTCAAGCTGTTCGACGAGGGCCGGGTGCGCCGCGTCGTCGACGGCACGGCAGGCGACGAGATCCAGGGGGATGCCATCATCTACAACCTGCGCACGGAAATGATCGACATCCGCCCGCTGGCCCCAGGCAGCCGCGGCACCATCATCCTGCAGCCCAAACGCAAACCGCCGGCAGCCGCCGTCGCCACCACGGAGAAACCATGATCCTCGAAGTCGCCACCCTCGACGTGCGTCCCGGCCAGGAAGAAGCGTTCGAAGCCGCTTTTCGCCAGGCTTCAGGCATCATTGCGGGCATGCCGGGCTACGTGTCGCACCAGCTGCAGCGCTGCCTGGAGCGGCGCAGCCGCTACGTGCTGCTGGTGAACTGGCGGACGCTGGAAGACCACACGGTGGGCTTTCGCGGTTCGCCCGGCTACCAGGAGTGGAAGGCGCTGCTGCACCATTTCTACGATCCGTTCCCGACGGTCGAGCATTATTCGATGATCCTGGATGGAGGCCCACTATGACAATCACATTGCGTTGCCGCTGCGGCCAGCTGCGCGGCCAGGTCGACAGCCGGCGCGTGGCCGCGCGCGCGGTCTGCTATTGCAAGGACTGCCAGGCCTATGGCCACTTCCTCGGCTCCGGCGTGCTGGACGCCGCGGGCGGCACCGAAGTGGCCGCCACCCTGCCGGCGGCGGTGCGCTTCGAGG
The DNA here is from genome assembly GCF_020707295.1 of Massilia sp. IC2-476. Classification (NCBI taxonomy): domain Bacteria; kingdom Pseudomonadati; phylum Pseudomonadota; class Betaproteobacteria; order Burkholderiales; family Oxalobacteraceae; genus Massilia; species Massilia sp. IC2-476. The sequence continues at coordinate 828,865 of NZ_JAJFER010000002.1, read as the reverse complement.
CCGGCCTCGAACACCTGGCCTGCATATCGCTGGGTCCCAAGGGGCTATACCGCTGGTACGCCAGCTGCTGCCGCACCCCGATCGGCAACACACCGCGCGACCCGAAGACGTCCTACGTCGGCCTGGTCCGGGCCTGCCTGGCGGAGTCGGACGAGCAGCTCGCGCGCGAGCTGGGCCCCTTGCGCTGCCGGGTCGAGACGCAATCGGCCACGGCGCCCGTGCAGTCGAGCGGCCTGAGCACGGCCGGCGTGGTGTTCAAGGTGGGAGTGATGCTCGTGAAGGCGCGCCTGGGTGGCGGCTATCGGGAGAACCCCTTCTTCCGGTCCGCCGCTGGCGAACCGGTGAAGGAGGTGCAGGTACTGTCGCTGGAAGAGCGCAAGGCGCTGACCCCGTAGAGCTCAGCGTTCGGCCTCGCGCCGGGCGGGATAACGCGAGACGTATTCGTATTCTCCGCGCACGTGCGTGACCCCGACCCACAGGTGTTCCCACCAGTGTTCGCGCGAGCGCACGGTTTTCAGGCAGGTCTTGTCGACGCCGCCCTTGAACAGCGGGTCGACGCACTGGTTGGTCATCAGGGCGTAGCGCTGGTTCTCCGCATTGACGAGGGCGATCGCGAGCCAGATGGCGATCCCCGCAAAGAAGATCGCCAGCCCCCACGCCACGTGGTTCACGTAGCTGGTCTCAAACAGGTCGTCCTCGTTGGGCCGGGACCCATCGTACATCTTGAGGACTTCGCGTTCGACGTCATTGCTCATTTCGAGGCGGCTGCTTTCTTGACCAGTGCGTCCATGACCTGGGTGGTTGCCTGCATGGTCGGCTCCAGGCCCTGGATCTTGTTCGATTCCGAGACCTGGCCCGGCGACACCACGTACTTGCCATCGATGATGATGGTCGGGGTGCTGCTGACCTTGTAGTTCTTCGAGATCGCTTCGAGGCGGCGCAGCTTGGTGGTCACGCCGAACGAGTTCCAGGTTTCCATGAACTTGGCGCGGTCCAAGCCATTCTTGGCGGCCCACTCGATGATCGCGTCATCCTTCATCAGGCGCTGGCGCTGGACGTGCACGGCCTGGAACACGCGCGGGTGGTATTCCTCCAGCTTGCCCATCGCCTCCAGGGTCAGGAACAGGTGCGCTTCCGGATCGGCCGGGCCCTGGAACGGCAGGTGGATGCGGCGCATGACGATGTTATCGCCCTGCTTCTTGATCCACTGGTTCAGCGTCGGCTCCAGCGCGTTACATGCCGGGCAGTGGTAAGCGAAGAATTCGATGACCTCGACCTTCTTGCCCGTCGCCTGCACCGGCTGCGGCGCACTCAGGGTCTGGTAATCGACGCCGTTCTTCGGGTCGGCAGGCGACGCGAACGCGGTGCTGGCGACCATGGTGGCGGCGATGAGGGCGAAACGCAGAGAACGCATAGGTATCCTTCCAGAATAGATTGAGCAAACGCCGGGAGATTACCACTTTTTTGGGTCCCCTTACGGGGGAAGGCGGGAATTTTGCATTTGCTTACCGAATTAACGCAAGGGATACGGCAGATTGACAAGCATTAGCAGACTGCCAAGCCGATCCCTGGCGATTTACTTCGGCCGGCGCTGCCTGACGCCCTCCAACTGCTCGCACAGCAGTGCCGCGCCCTCGATGGTACGCGGCCCCGGCCGGGTCAGCAGTTCGCCGTTTACTTTCAGCAGATTGCCGCGCTTGACGGCCGTCATCGTCTTGTACGGCTCCCACAGCTTCAGGCCCGGGTTGGCGGGATCGATGCGCTTGCCCGCCATGATCGCTTCCGGGTCGGCCGCTAGCACCGCTTCCAGACTGACTTCCGGCGCCACCACTTTGAGCGCGCCGAACACGTTGCGTCCGCCGCAGACGCGGATCGCATCGCTGGCGATCTGGGCGTCGTTGAGGGTGTACAGCGGCTGGTCCCAGATCTGGTAGAACACCGTCACAGGCGCGCGGCCTGCGTAACGCCCTTCCAGCGCGGCCAGCCTGGTGCGCAGCGCCGTGGCTGCCCCGGTGGCGGTAGGCCCCGTGCCCAGCAGCTGGCCGAGGCGCTCGACGTTGTCGGCCACCTGGGCCAGTCGGCGCGGCTCGCTGTGGAAGACCGGCACACCCAGCGTTTCGAGCTGGGCGATCTGGCGCGCCGTGTTCCCGCTGTGCCAGACCACGATCAGGTCGGGCTTCAGGGCCAGCACCCGCTCCATGTCGATCACGCTGTTGCTGCCCACCAGCGGGATCTTCTTTGCCGCTTCCGGGTAGTCGCTGTAGTTCATGGCGCCGACTACCTGCTTCCCACCGCCGGCGGCGAACAGCAGCTCGGTGGCGTGCGGCGCCATCGAGATGACGCGGCGCGCCGGCTGCTGCACCGTGACGCGGCGGCCGGCGTCGTCGACCACGGTCACCGCGGCCTGCACACTGCCGGCCGCCAGGGCCAGCAGTGCTGCTGCGTAAGCCAGTCGCGCGCGCATCAGAAATCGTAGCGCAGCGACAGCTTCAGCTGGCGGCCATCGCTCGGATAGATGCCCGAGCGGCAGCCGAAGGCGTTGCTGTAGTACTGGCGGTCGGCCAGGTTGAGCGCGCTGAAGGCCGCTTCCCAGCCGCCCACGCGGTACGCGTAGCGGGCGTCGAGCGTCGTGTAGGACGGGATGCGCGCGCCGCAGCTGTTGGTGAAGTCGCTGCCGTAGCGCTGGCTGTCGACCCACTGGGCGCCGAGGTCGGCGTTGTGGCCGCCGCGGGTCCAGCCCAGGCGCGCGGTAACGACGTTCTTCGGCACCAGCACCATCTCGCGGCCGGCGTTCGGGCCGGCGGTAAATTCGGCGTCCACGCGCTGCCACTGGGCCGTGAGGCGCAGGTCCTGGCTCAGGGCGTACTGGCCTTCCACCTCGACGCCCTGGCGGCGGGTCGGGTCGAGGTTGGTGTTGGCGCCCCAGCCGATGGTCGGGTCGTAGAAGATCTCGTTTTCCAGGCGGTGGCGGAACAGGCGCGCGCTCAGCTGGCGGCCGGCCGGGCCCGCGGTCACGCCCAGTTCGAGGTCGCGCGAGGTCTGCGGCGCCAGCACTTCGGGACCGGCACGCAGGCTGTTCTCGTCGACGTTGGCGATGCGGTAGCTGCGGCCTGCCCTGGCGAAGGTCGTCACCCCGGGCAGCACATCGAAGCTGCCCTCGACCGACCAGGCGTTGATCGACTGCTTGCGGTGCTCGTTCACCACCGGCGGGAAGGCCAGCGGGTCCGAGTAGTCCTTGATGAAGCGCTCGTGGCGGCCGCCGATGGCCAGGCGCGCGTTATGTGGAGCATTCCACAGGATTTCATTGCGCAGGTAAACCGCCTTCGAATCCTGCTCGGCGTCGCCCAGCGAAAAATCGGAGCTGGTCTGGCGCTCCCAGCGCACCAGGTCGATGCCCGCAACCAGTTCGTTGCGCTTGTCGCCGAAGCTGGCGGTGTGGCGCAGGCGCGGCGAGAACTGGGTCTGGCGCGCGTCATAGGCCGAACGCGACGCCACCTTCGTGCCGCCCATCATGTAGAAGTAGTTGGCCTCGACCTCGCGCTCGCGGCGCGACAGCTCGGCGGCCAGCTCGAGGCCGCCGATGCGGTGCTCGACGAAAGCGGTGATGCGGTCGGTGTCGAGGGTGCCGAAATCGTCCGGGGTCAGGGTCTGGCGCGGGATCGAGAGGAACTGGGCTTCGCTAAGCGAACCAGGGAAGCGCGCGTCCTGTTCCGAGCGTTCGAAGCGCAGGCCGGCACGGCCGGCGCCGTAGTTGTACTGCACGCCGCCGCTGGCGGTCTGCTGCTTGAAGTCGCTGTTCTTGCGGTAGTTGTCGGTGCGGCGGTCGGCCACAACGACGTCCACGGTCAGCGGACCGGCGCCGTGGCTGAGCGAAGCACGCAGGTCGCGCGCGCTGAAGCGCCCTGCTTCGGCAAACAGCGAACCGTGGGTGCCGTCCTGGGCGCCGCGACGCGTGATGATGTTGATCACGCCGCCGGTCGCGCCTTCGCCGTACAGCACGCTGCTGCCGCCACGCTGGATCTCGATGCGCTCGACGGTATCGACCGGGATGCTCGACAGGACCGCGTTCGCCAGTTCATTCTCGTTCAGGCGCACGCCGTCGACCAGGATCACCAGGTTCTGGGCGCTGTTTGAGCCGAAGCCGCGCAGGTCGAGCGCGAAGTCGGGCGAGGCGTCCAGGCTCTGGCGCCCGTAGACGCCGCCGATCTTGCGGATCGCGGCATTCACGTCGGTGGCGCCGGCGCGGCGGATATCCTCGGCGGTGATGACGGTGGCGCCGATCGGCGCGGTGGCGGCCTGCGCCGGGAAGCGCGCGCCGGTGACGACGATCGAAGGCAGCGCTTCCTGGGCGAGAGCGTTGGCGGCAAGGACGGACAGCGACAGAGCGCAGGCCAGCGCGAGCGGCTTCATGGCCGGCGCGCTGCGTGGAACGGCAGCAAAATTCATGTTGGATGTTCTCGGTAATGGCACCGGCCCGCGTCCCCGCAGGCCGGAGTTCAACGGAAGCGCCTTGGCACTCCCACCTGTCTGGCCGGTATCCGGGCTTGCAAGACGAACCGCTCCACCTTCCTATGCGTTGGCACAGTGGTTTTCGGAGCGACCTGTCATCGTTATGAGGACGATGACGCTTGTTGACCGTTGCGGGGGCAGCACACCTCGGCGCGGACGCGTAGCGACCTTGCCTCGTGTTTCCCGTTTAACTGCGCATGAGCAGAAGCATGCGCGGGCACCAGAACCCCGAGATTATAACCTGACAAGCTTTTCGGGTATTTCGTCGCCAAATCCGGGCTTCTATCCGAAGCGCTTGGAAATTAGCCAAGCTTCTCGATATAGTCGCGCTCATACCAAAACGACATCGACAGGGAGTCTTGCATGAGGATACAAGGAAGCCGGCACCGCTTGCGCGGGCTGCTTGTCGCGGCATTGCTGGTCGCCGGCGGCACGGCGGCCTGGTTCGCCCAGGCGGACGCACCGCTTGACGTGGCTGCACCTCTACTCGACGGCATCGCACTGGCCGCACCCGACGCCGCCGCTGTCAGCGTCCCCAGCAGCCCGGGAGCATGGGGCGGCATCCGCGGCGGCGACCAGCCGACGCTGTCGGACCGGGTGGTGAGCTACCGCATCGCCGCGACGCTCGACCCGGATAAGCACGTCGTCACCGGACGGCAAGCGCTCACCTGGCGCAACCGCAGCGCGGTCCCGGTGCGCAGCGTCTACCTGCACCTCTACATGAACGCCTTCGAAGGCGAAGGCAGCACCTTCTTCACCGAGCAGCGTCGGCGCGGTGAGGGATTCCGGAGCGGCGTCGGCACCGGCGATGGCGAATGGGGCCACATCGCCCTGCGCAGCGTGAGCCAGGGCGGGAGCAGCGTGCCATGGCGCTTCGTCCAGCCCGACAAGGGGCCGTCCACCGACCACACGGTGGTGCGCCTGGACCTGCCGGCGGCGGTGGCGCCCGGCGCCTCCACCACGCTCGACATGGCCTTCAGCACCCAGCTGCCGCGCGTGATCGCGCGCACCGGCTACTTCGACAGCTTCCACCTGGTGGCGCAATGGTTCCCCAAGATCGCGGTGCTGGAACTGCCGGGTGAACGCGGGGCGACCGCGCCGCGCTGGAACGCGCACGAATTCCACATGGAGTCCGAGTTCTACGCCGACTTCGGCAGCTACGACGTGAGCCTTACCGTTCCCAAGGGCTATACGGTGGGCGCCACCGGCGAGCTGCAGGGGCCGCCCGTCGAGAAGAACGGCATGCTGACGCACCGCTACGTACAGCACGACGTGCACGATTTCGCCTGGACCGCGGACCGCCGCAGCGCCAAGCCGCTGGTGGAAACCTGGACCGGCCCGGGCAGCCCGACCGTCAGGGTCGAGGTGATCTATCCGCCCGAATACGAAGCCAGCGCCAGGCCGGCGATGAAGGCGGCCAAGGATGCGCTGGCCTATTTTTCGCGCACGCTCGGCCCCTACCCCTACCGCACGCTCACCGTCGTGATCCCGCCCTACAACGCGGAAGAAGCCGGCGGCATGGAGTACCCCACCTTTGTTACCGCCTCCGGTTATGCCGAGGTGGCGCCGAAGTCGCTGTCCGCATTCGAGCTCGACGCCGTGACCGTCCATGAATTCGGGCATGGCTACTTCTACGGCATCCTGGCCAGCAACGAGTTCGAAGAACCGATGCTCGACGAGGGCCTGAACGAATTCTGGAGCAACCGGATGCTGCGCGGGCGCGGCCAGATGATCCATCCGGCCCCGGGCTGGCTGAAGCGCATCGGGGTCGATCCGGCCTTCGCTCCTTTCGACTTCATCCGCCTCGCTTCGCCGCGCGACCGGCCTGCCGATGCGCCCGGCGCCAACGCCTGGCAGCGCCTGCAGGGTATCGGCCCGGTCTACAACCGCAGCGCCCTCGTCATGCGCGACCTGGAACAGCGGATCGGCAGCGAGGCGATGGAGCGCGGCTTCAAGGAATACTACCGCCGCTGGAAGTTCCGCCATCCGAGCATCGCCGACCTGCGCGAAGCCCTGGCCGACGGCAGCGGCGAACGCGCCGCCGTCGAAGAAGTCTTTGCCCAGCAGGTCTATGCGACGGCCCGGGTCGACGACAAGGTCTTTAAGCTGACCAGCGAAGAAGAACTGCCGCCGGCAGGCACCCGGCTTGAGGGCGGCCGGCGACTGGAGGAGACGCAGGCGGCGGTCAACAGGCGCGTTGCGAAGCTGCGCGAAGACTGGAAGAAGGCCAATCCGGGAGCAAAGGAAGGCAGCGGCCCCTTCCCCTGGCGCACCGAAGTCACCGTGCGCCGCGACGGCGCCAGCGTGCCGCAGACGCTGGTGGTGCGCTTCGCCGACGGCAGCAGCGAAACAGTCGAGTGGCGCGCGGCTTCGCCCGCGGAAAAATGGCGCAGCTTCAGCTGGGTCAAGCCGGCGCGCGCCGTGTCGGCCGAGATCGACCCGCGCCGCAGCCACTACCTCGACGTCAACAAGCTCGACGACAGCCGCAGCATCACTCCCGACCGCGGCGCATCCACCCGCTGGAGCAGCGACGCGGCCGCGTTCATCCAACTGATCCTGTCTTTCCTGGCCACCGTATGACGACCACTACCGCTCCCCTGGCGCCGCAGGCGGCGTCCGTTTCCCCTGCCGCCACCCGTGGCAGCCTCCTGCGGGCACTGCGCCCTGCCCGGCAATGGCGCCTGATGCTGCTCTGGCTGGTGGCCCTGCTGCTGCCGACACTCGCGGCCGCGCTGCCGGTCTGGGTGATGCTGGGCGATGCGCTCGATCGCACAGTCGGCGCCCCCGCGCTGGCGCGGCGCCTCGACCTGGTGGCCATCACCGACATCATGAGCCTGCACAGCCAGCACGCCTCTGCGCTGGCCGGCGGCGGCACCGTGGCGCTGGTCTTGACGCTGCTGCTGTCGCCGCTGCTCACTGGCGCCGCCATCACCGCGGCGCGCGCTCCAGCGCCGCCCGGCTTCGCGGCCCTGGCGGCCGGCGGCGTGCACGAATACGGACGCCTGCTGCGCATGCTGCTGTGGGCCGTCGTGCCGCTCGGCGTCGCCGGCTTCCTGGGCGCGATCGCGGGCGGCGCCGCCGACGAACACGCGGCCAGCAGTGTGCTTGCATCATCGGCAGGCGATGCCGCGCTTGGGGCGGTCCTGGTGACCGGCCTGCTCCTGCTGCTGGCCCACGCCACGCTCGACGCCGGCCGCGCCGTGCTGGCGCTCGACCGCCGCCGCAAGTCGGCGGTGCTGGCCTGGTGCGACGGCCTGGGAGTGCTGGCGCGCCGTCCGCTGGCCGCCTTCGGCCTCTGGTTCGGCATCACCCTGGGCGGGCTGGCGCTGGCGGCGGCGCTGGCAGTGGCGCGCCTGAACGTGCCGGCGCTGGGCGTGGGCAGCTTCCTCGGCGGCCTGCTGCTGACCCAGCTCGCCGTGCTGGCGCTGGCCTGGATGCGCTGCGCGCGCCTGTTCGCCCTGATGGAAGTGGCGAGAAGCGGCGCCGCACGCTGAATCGCGCCATCGGCTACCATGGGTGCGTCCACGTATCGACGGAGCACCCATGCGCCTCCCTACTTATTTCGTATCGCACGGCGGCGGCCCCTGGCCCTGGATGAAGGACCAGTACGGTCCTGCCTATGCCGAGCTGGAAGCCTCGCTGGTAGGCATTCGCCAGGCACATGGCGAGGCCGTGCGCGCGGTGCTGGTCGTGACCAGCCACTGGGAGACGCCGGGCTTCATGGTGTCATCCGGCGGCGCGCCCGGCATGATCTACGACTATGGCGGCTTCCCGCCGCATACCTACCAGGTGCAGTACCCGGCGCCCGGCAACCCGGCGCTGGCGCAGCGTGTCGCCGCCCTGCTCGGGGCTGGCGGCCATCCGGTCGGGCTCGATGCGGAGCGCGGCTTCGACCACGGGACCTTCTCGATGCTGTACCCGGTGTATCCGGAAGCGCGCATGCCGGTGGTGCAGCTGTCGCTGCGGCGCGACCTCGATCCGCAGGCCCACATCGAGGCCGGCCGTGCGCTGGCGCCGCTGCGTGACGAAGGGGTGCTGATCCTGGGCAGCGGCCTTTCCTTTCACAACCTGCGCCAGTTCGGCCCAAGCGGAGCTGCGGCCTCCAAGGCCTTCGACGGCTGGCTGCAGCAGACGATGACGCTGGCGCCGCCCGAACGCACAGCGGCGCTGCTGCGCTGGGAAACCGCGCCCATGGCACGCGCCGCGCATCCGCGCGAAGAGCACCTGTTGCCGCTGATGGTGGCGCTCGGCGCTGCCGAACAGGAGCCGGCGGCGTGCGTGTATCACGAGGAGGATTTTTTTGGGTCCTTGACCGTTTCGAGTTTCCGCTTCGGGGGTTCGTAGGGTGGGCGGGTTTTCCCGCCCACGCGGTCAACTGAAGGTGCTGTCCCCCGCGCGGCAATTCAGTCGCTAACGATCACCGCGTGGGCGGAGAATCCGCCCACCCTACAACAGCGTTCAGGTTTCGTGGTGTGGTCGGGTTCAGGTCCCGCGCTTGCCGCGCATCGCCTCTTCCGCCTTCAGCGCAGCCTTCTCTTCGGCGATGCGCGCCTTTTCCGCCATCTCGGCGGCATGGCGCGCCAGCGCCGCAGTACGCGTTTCCGGCGTCTCGAGGCTGATCCGTCCCAGCGCGCCGGTGCGGTAGTCGTGCAACAGCACGTGCGCCGCCTTTTCGTAGTCGAACTCGCCGCCGCGCACGCGGAAACCGCGGCGCTGGGCCACGTGCTCGATCACGGCGATGCCGTCCAGGCCCTCGGTCTTGAAGCCGTAGCGCGCGCTCAGGAGCTGCGGGTAGCGCTCGAGCAGCAGGTTGGCGAGGAATTCCGCCACTTCTTCTTCGATCAGCGCGTTCGAGCCGACCGCGTGGCTCGCCGCCAGCATCAGGCCGTCGCTCGCCATCGCGATCTTCGGCCACAGCATGCCGGGGGTGTCGACCAGCACGATGTGCTTGCCGAGATAGAGCTTCTGCTGGGTCTTGGTCACGGCCGGCTCGTCACCCACCTTGGCCACGCGCTTTTTCAGCAGCGCGTTCATCAGCGTCGATTTGCCGACGTTCGGGATCCCCATGATCATGATGCGCAGCGGCTTGGTCGGCACGCCGCGGTGCGGCGCCAGCGACTGGCAAATGTCGGGGATGCGCGCCACGTCGGCCGGCTTCTTGGTCGTCATCGGGTAGGCGGTCACGCCTTCCTGGGCGTCGTAGAAGGCCTTCCAGGCCGCCGTGGCCGCTGGGTCGGCCAGGTCGATCTTGTTCAGGATTTTCAGGCAGGGACGCTGGCGGAACTTGCGCAGCTCCTCCACCAGCGGGTTGCAGCTGGCCTCGGGCAGGCGGGCGTCGAGGACTTCGATCACCAGGTCGGTGTTCTCCATCTGCTCGGCGGCTTCCTTCTTGGCCGCGTTCATGTGCCCCGGGAACCATTGAATGGACATGCTTGTGCTCTCTTTATCTTCGATCAGGGCGCTATTTTACGCTGCTGGCGGGCGCGCGAAGAAACAGACCGCCCGGATCGACCGGCCTGTTGATGCAGTGCAACGCATTTGTGCGGCGCCGGCACACACTGAAATTTTCGCCCGGAGAATCACATGCATCAGCTACCGAAGACATCGCTGGGACGCTGGGTCGCGTTCGGCATGCTGTGCGCCATGGTCGGCGCCGCCTGCCTGGTCGAACGCTTCCCGCTGCTCCAAGGCTGAAATCGCTTACTACGGGACCGGCGCACAGGCACTGGCCGGCAGCGGCTGGCCGGGGTCGAAAGCGGACAGCTGGGCGCGCGCGGCATTGCGGTCTTTCTCGTACTCGGTGAGGTAGCGCGCCCGCTCCTCGCTTTCCCACTCGGCGTCCGACACCCGCGTCAATCCCTGCATGCGGCTGGCGAACACCCGTCCTTCCAGGCGCGGCAGCAGCAGGCGGTCCGGGTCCACGTTCTCGCGCAGCAGGTAGCCGTCGACGTCGCGCAGCCGCAGGGGCAGCGCGGGCTTTTCGTCGGTCAGCAGCTTGCCGAACACGGTCAGTTTCACCTCGCGCGTCCCTACCGCGAGCACGTCGTTGAAGCTCGCCAGCGCGAAAGGCCGGCCGCCCGCATCGTCGACCCGGCCCGTGATCACGTAGCGGCCGGGCTGGCGCACTTCGAGGCCGAGGTAGAACTGGAGCGATCCACCTTCCACCGCTTCGCGCACCTGGCCGGTCCAGCTGGCCGGCAGCACGGGCGTGTGGATCACGTCGAACAGGACGAAGCCGCTGCGCCCGCCGGCCGTGTAGCGCACCTCGGTGCGGATGGTGCCGTGAAAGCCGGCCAGGCCGGTCTGGGCGGGCGCCAGCACGCCGGCGTAGGCCTGGTCGCCGGCCACCGGGTCGGCCCCGCCGCCATCATCGGCAAAGGACAGGGCCACCTGCGGCGTGGGCCGGCTTCCGCCGTAGGTCATGCCCTGCGCCACCGCGCGCGTGACCACCAGCGGCACGGTTTCACCCTGCGGCGTCACCGCGCGCAGCGAGAAGGCGACCGACTCGCCGGCGGCCAGGTAGACGCGCGACTGCGAGGTCTGCAGGAATACATTGGTGTTGCTGCCGCCTCCTTCGACCCGCATCGGGTTCATCTCGGTGACGGGCTGGTTGGGCTGCATCTGGTCCGTGTTCTGCGCGGCCGGACGCGACTCCACCGGGTATTTGCTGCCTTCGCGGTAGCTGCAATAGGTGTGGTCGGTGAGCTGGACGTTCTCGAGCAGCTGGCGGCGGCGCTCGGCGCGCTCATCGGGAATCGCCAGCCCGCTCTTGGTGGGCACCTGGCCGAAGAACTGCGGCCCGGCCGGCGCTTGGCTGGCGGTGGCCGTGGGCGGCGCGGCGTCCTCGCCGCGCCCGAACCACAGGGCGAGCGCGACGCAGAGCGCCACGCCCGCGGCGATCAGGGGTCTCGTGTACCTAGAGGGCACTGTTCACCACGGCGCTGCGCACGACGCCGACGATGCCGCCCCAGTTGCCGTTGGCGTAGTGGTTGTAGGCTTCGCTGTCGTCACGGAAGACCACCGAGTGGTAGCTCCACTTGGTGCTGCCGCCCTCGTTGGCCGCAGTGCCGAGCGTCAGGTCGTTGCAGAACCAGTCGCTCGGGTTGCAGTAGGACCCGCCAGAGCTGCCCGCCACGCCGCCGGTGCTGTGGTAGGCGACGGCTTCGTCGTCCTGGCCGGGCAGGATGCCGGAATAGGCCGTGCCCTTGGCGGCGGCGTACATGTAGAACCAGACGTTGCGGGTGGTGTTGTGGTTGTACATGGCGCGCGCGGTACTCGTCTTCAGGTCCTGCACCAGCGGTTCGGAGGTGGTCCAGGAGCCGGCGTCCGACAGTTCCGAGCCGCCGCCCGCGCCGGACGCGGCGCGCACCCACTTGATGTTCCAGCCGGTCTGCGAGCTGCCGTCGCTGTTGCCGCATACGCCGGTACTGCCCGGGCTGGCGTTCTTCTTGAGGCGCGCCGAGCCGCCGTAGTTGGCAAGCGTGTAGCCCATCATCAGGTCACCTGCGCTGTGGGTGACGACATAGCACCAGTTGCTGCCGGTGCAGAAGCAGTCGAGGGCGTCGCGCACCCGGCCGCTCTGCGAAGCGATGCTGCTGCGGCCGTCCCAGTTGACGGCCTTCTTGTTGACGCCGGCCGCCGTGGTGGACGGGCCCCAGTAGGTGAAGTCATTGTAGTTGCCGATGGCCCCGCCGCCGGTGCGGCCGTTGATCCAGAGGGTGTAGTTGGCGGCGGACGCCCAGCCCGTCGACAAAAGCAGGCACAGCGCACACAGAATGCGGATTGCTTTCACTGTCGTCTCCTATCTCATTGTGTACCGTATGCATATACGGCTGAGTTCGACACTACGCCCGACATGGGGGCGTGTCAAACCACACACTTCAGGAGTGTTGCGAAGCCGCCCGCCCCCGTTTCACTGGGCCGTACTCACCACCGCATTCCGGACCACGCCGACGATGCCGGCCCAGTTGCCGCGGGCGTAGTGGTCGTAGTCTTCGCCATCGTCGCGGAAGGCCACCGCGTGGTAGTTCCACTTGACGCTGCCGCCCTGGTTGGGCTCGGTGCCGAGCCGCAGGTCATTGCAGAACCAGTCGCCCGGATTGCACAGCGAGCGGCCGGAACTGCCGGCCACGCCGCCTGCGCTGTGGTAGGCCACCACTTCGTCGTCCTGCCCGGGCAGCGCGAAGGAATACAGCGTGCCCCTGGCGCCGGCGTACATGTAGAACCAGATATTGCGGGTGACGTTGTGGTTGTACATGGCGCGCGCGGTCGAGGTCTTGAGGTCCTGCACCAGCGGCTCGGAGGTGGTCCAGGCGCCGATGTCCGACAGCTCGCTGCCGCCGGCCGCACCCGCTGCGGCGCGCACCCACTTGATGTTCCAGCCGGCCTGGGTGCCGCTGCCGTTGGTGGGGCTGTTGCCGCATACGCCGGCCGCGTTCGGGCTGGCGTTCTTCTTCTGGCGGATGGTGCCGCCGTAGTTGGCCAGCGTATACCCCGTCAGGAGGTCGCCGGCGCTGTAGGTGACGAGGTAGCACCAGTTGTCACCGGTGCAGAAGCAGTCGAGCGCGTCGCGTACCCTGCCGCTCTGCGAGGCGATGCTGCTGCGCCCATCCCAGTTGACGGCCTGCTTGTTGACCCCGGCCAGCACCGAGGACGGACCCCAGTAGCTGAAGTCGCGGTAGTTGCCGGGCGTCCCGTCGGGGCCGCTGCCCGCGCGGCCGTTGATCCAGAGCGTGTAGTTGGCGGCGGCTGCCATGCCTGACACCAGGAACAGGCACAGCGCAAGCAGGGTGCGGAAGGGTCTCACGGCCGTCTCCTCGATGGATGAGTAATGAAACCTTAGATGCGCGCGGACGCGCCGCGTTCCCTGCCGCAGCGCGCCTATTCCAGGTCGGCCAGCACCTTCAGGTGGGCCACCACGCTGCGCCCCAGCGCCGACAGCGCGTAGCCGCCCTCCAGGCAGCTGACGATGCGCCCTCCGGCGTACTGGCGGGCCACGGCGACGATCTGGCGCGTGATCCAGGCGTAGTCGGCCTCGACCAGGCCGATGCCGCCCATGTCGTCCTCGCGGTGGCCGTCGAAGCCGGCCGACACGAAGATCATCTGTGGCCGGTGCGCGTGCAGCGCGGGCAGCCACAGGTCCTGCACCAGCTTGCGAACGGCCTCGCCGTCCGCGAGGGCGGGCACCGGCACGTTGACACTGGTGGCGGTGATCGGCTCCGGGTCGCAGTAAGGATAGAAAGGATGCTGGAACAGGCTCACCATCAGCACCCGCGGGTCGTGGCGGAAGGCGTCTGCAGTGCCGTTGCCGTGGTGGACGTCGAAGTCGACGATGGCCACGCGCTCCAGCCCGTGCACGTCCAGCGCATGGCGCGCGGCGATGGCGACGTTATTGAAAAAGCAAAAGCCCATCGGTTCGGTCGGCGTGGCGTGGTGGCCGGGTGGGCGCACCGAGCAGAAGGCGTTGTCGACCTCGCCCGCGATCACGGCGTCGGTGGCCGCCACGGCGGCGCCGGCCGCGCGCAGCGCCGCCTGGTAGCTGTGGTGGCACAGGATGGTGTCGCCATCGAGCGGATAGTAGTCGCCGGCGGCCGGCACGTTGTCGCGCACCAGCGCCACCGCGCCCGGACTGTGGTTGCGCAGGACGTCGGCCAGGTCGGCCAGGGGCGCGCTGCGCTGCTCGAGCAAGCCATCCAGGCGTGCCAGGATCAGCTGGTCGTCGATCGCCTGCAGACGCGCCGGCGACTCCGGGTGCCAGTCGCCCATCTCGTGCCGCAGGCAGTCGGCGTGGCTGTAGATTGCTGTACTCATCGTTCTCGCTTGTGTCCCTGCTCATCCATCGCACACCTTCGGGGCCGTTCTCGCATAGAATCGATCCCATGGTTTGTTGCCGACGGAGTATGAAGCTTGCCAATGGCGCTAATCTACCATGGGAGCCTACTTAGTCGCACCGAACAGTTCACCGGAACCCCAACCATGTTCAATCAATTGCATGCCGCCGCACGCCAGGTCAGCCAGGTCGTGGTCGGCAAGGACCAGCAGGTCCGCCTCGCCATCACCTGCCTGCTGGCCGGCGGCCACCTGCTGCTGGAAGACCTGCCCGGCGTGGGCAAGACCACGCTGGCGCACGCGCTGGCGATCTCGCTCGGCCTGAAATTCAACCGCGTCCAGTTCACCAGCGACCTGCTGCCGGCCGACGTGGCCGGCATTTCGGTGTACGAGCGCGAAAAGAACGACTTCGTGTTCCACCCGGGCCCGATCTTCACCCAGGTGCTGCTGGCCGACGAGATCAACCGCGCCACGCCCAAGACCCAGTCCGGCCTGCTGGAGGCGATGGAAGAGCGCCAGGTGAGCGCCGACGGCGTCACCCGCCCCCTGCCGGAACCCTTCTTCGTGATCGCGACTCAGAACCCGGCCAACCAGGTCGGCACCTTCCCGCTGCCCGAGTCCCAGCTCGACCGCTTCCTGATGTGCCTCTCGCTGGGCTACCCGGACGCCGCTGCCGAGCGAGCCCTCCTGATGGGCGAAGACCGGCGCGCCATGCTGCGCGCCCTGCAGCCGGCGATGCAGCCGGAGGAGCTGGCCCAGGCCCAGCGCGCGCTGAAGGAGATCCACGCCTCGCCGGCCCTGGTCACCTACGTGCAGGCGCTGGCCCAGGCCTCGCGCCAGAACGGCATGTTCGCCGAAGGCCTGTCGCCGCGCGCCGCGATCGCCCTGCTCCAGGCCGGCCGCGCCTGGGCCGCGCTCGAGGGACGCGACCACGTGATCCCCGAAGACATCCAGGCGGTGCTGGTGCCGGTCTGCGCGCACCGCCTGCGCCCGCTCAAGGCAGCGCACGGCGCGGCGCTGGCCAGCCGCGACCTGGTGCTGCAGTTGCAGAAATCGGTCCCGGTCTGAGCTCGATGGGATTCCGCGGTTGGGTCAGGCGCACCACCGGCAACTGGCTGCCGCGCCGCGGCACGCTTGATGCCGGCGAAGTGGTGCTGAGCCAGCGCCGCGTGTTCATCCTGCCCACCCGCGCCGGGATCGGCTTTGCCCTGCTGTTGCTGGTGCTCTTGATCGGCTCCATCAACTACAGCCTCGGCCTGGGCTTCGCGCTGACCTTCCTCGCGCTGTCCTGCGCGCTGGTGGACATGGTCTTCACCTACCGTAACCTGGCCCACCTGGCCCTGCAGCAGGGCCGGGTGCCGACCGTGTTCGCCGGCCAGGAGGCGCAGTTCGAGCTGCACGTCGCCAACCGCAGCGCGCTGGCGCGCTACGGCGTCTGGATCGACTTCGCCGACATCAAGGAGCCGCGCCACGCCACCGACATCGCCGCCCACGGCAGCGCCAGCGTGCTGCTTGGCGTGGCAACCACTGCGCGCGGCTGGCTGCAGCTCGAGCGCGTGGTGCTCTCCACCCGCTTTCCGCTTGGCCTGTTCCGCGCCTGGAGCTACTGGCGTCCCGCCACCCGCGCGCTGGTCTATCCGCGCCCGGAAGAAGGCGCGCCGCCGCTGCCGGTGTCGGGCAACGCCGTCGGCAGCGGCCGCGCTGCCGGCAACGACGATTTCGCCGGCGTGCGCAGCTACCAGGCGGGCGACTCGCCGCGCCAGCTGGCCTGGCGCCAGATTGCCCGGCTCGACCCGGCGCTCGGCGGCCAGCTCGTCACCAAGCATTTCGAAGGCGGCGTGGGCGACGAGCTGGTGCTCGACTTCGCCCAGCTGCCCGCGCATCTCGACCTCGAGCTGCGCCTGTCGCGCATGACGCGCTGGGTGCTCGACGCCGAGCAGCGCGCCCTGCCCTATGCCTTCCGCCTGGGCGGCATCCGGCATGACGCCGGCAACGGCGCGGCGCACCAGGCGGCCTGCCTGCGCGCGCTGGCGCTGTACGGTATCGGGGACGCGGCATGAGCGCATTGCGAAGCGCCCTGCGTTCCCTGCCGCGCGACAAGTCCGACACCCTGCTCCTGCTGGGCAGCGCACTGCTGGTGCTGGCGCCGCACGTGAGCCACCTGCCGCTGTGGGTGACGCTGCTGTGCGCCGCCACCCTGCTATGGCGCGCCGTGATCACCCTGCGCGGCAAGCGCATGCCTTCGACCATGGTGCTGCTGCCGATCGCAGCCGGCGCGATGGCCGGCATCCAGGTCAGCTACCAGACCCTGCTCGGGCGCGACGCGGGCGTGGCCATGCTGGTGCTGCTGGTCGCCTTCAAGATGCTGGAGATGCACGCACGGCGCGACCTGTATGTCGTGATCTTCCTGTGCTTCTTCCTGGTGCTGACCAACTTCTTCTACGCGCAGGGCATCGGCACCGCGCTGCTGATGGTGGTGGCGGTGCTGGCTCTGTTGACCACCCAGCTCTCGTTCCAGTTCACGGGCGCGGTGCCGCAGCTGAGGGCGCGCGCGGGCATGGCGGCGAAGATGCTGCTGTTCGCCGCGCCGCTCGCGGTGGCGCTGTTCTTCGTGTTCCCGCGTCTCGGCAGCCCGCTGTGGGGCATGCCTGGCGCGGGCGGCAACAGCGGCGGCAAGTCGGGCCTGTCCGACCGCATGGCGCCGGGCCAGATGTCGAACCTGGCGATGTCGGACGAACCGGCCTTCCGGGTACGCTTCGAGGGCCAGGTGCCGCCCAAGGAGCAGCTCTACTGGCGCGGCCTGGTGCTGGACGCCTTCGACGGCCTGGCCTGGACCCGCGGCGGCTCGATTCCCACCAAGTCCGGCAACTCGCTGAGCGTGCGCGGCCAGGCGCAGCGCTACGAGATCACGCTGGAGCCGTCGGAAACGCGCTGGCTGTTCACGCTGGAGATGCCCGGCCACATGCCGGAGGTGGCGGGCTACCGCGTGCGCGCCTCGCACCAGCTCGAACTGAGCACCGTGCAGCCGCTGACGCAGCGGGTGCGCTATTCGATGATCTCGTATCCCGACTACGCGCTGGACGGCCGCACGGCGCTGGACGACCCGAGCCAGTGGCTGCTGCTGCCCTACGGCTACAACCCGAAGGCGCTGGCGGCCGGCCTGGCATTGCGCCGCGAGCCCCTGCCGGCGCGCCGCATCGAGCAGGTGCTGCGCCAGTTCCGCGAACAGCCCTACCGCTACACGCTCGAGCCGCCGCTGCTGGGCCGGCACTCGATCGACGAATTCCTGTACGGGACCCGCGCCGGCTTTTGCGAGCACTATTCCGGCGCCTTCGTGTTCCTGATGCGGGCCGCCGGCATTCCGGCGCGCGTGGTTACCGGCTACCAGGGCGGCGAACTCAATCCCATCGACGGCTACGTGACCGTGCGCCAGTCCGACGCCCACGCCTGGGCCGAAGTCTGGCTGCGCGGCCGCGGCTGGGTACGGGTCGACCCCACCGCGGCGGTGGCGCCGGAGCGGGTGCAACGCAACCTCTCGGCCGCGGTCGATCCGCCGGCGCCCTTCGGCATCGACGCGCTGCGCGGCATGTCGCTGTTCGATGGCGACGGCAAGGCGCTGCTGGGACGCCTGCGCGACGCAATCGGCGCCGTCAACAATGGCTGGAACCAGTGGATACTCAACTACACGCCGGAACGCCAGCGCAGCTTCATGCAAAGCCTGCAATCGGGCTTCGCCAACTGGCGTATTGTCGCCTTGATCATGGCGGGCGCGGCAGTGTTGCTGCTGGCGAGAATTTTGTATCTCCGCAGGGAAATTGATCCTATCGAGGCGGTATACTCCTCCCTATGCAAGCGCCTTGCCCACCTGGGCCTGGCACGCGCAGCGGACGAAGGGCCCACCGCCTATGCGGCCCGGATCGCGGCCACGCAGCAGCTGGCGCCGCCATCACGCGAAGCCGCCGCCGAGATCTTGCGCCGCTACAGCGCCTGGCGCTATGCGCCGCCCCAGCCCGCGCCGGCCCCGCATGGCCGCCAGCTGGCCGCTACCTTGAAGAGATTACTGTCGCAAGTTAGATGAAAGCTATCGTTTCTTTGTTTGCCGCGCTGGCCCTCGCTGCTGCCCCGATCGGGTACGCCGGAGCCGCCGCGAAAGATCCCCACGCCCGCAGCACCACCAAAGCCAAGGCCAAAGCCAAGAAAGAGAAGAACGGCAAGCGCGTGTCGATCAAGTCGACGCGCGTGCTGAAGGCCGCTCCGGCGGCGGCCGTCATCGACTACGACGGCGAGCACCACAACTTCCTCGAATGGCAGGGCGTGCGCTCCTTTATCGACGAGATGGTGGCGCGGCAGGGTTTCGAGCGCAGCTATCTCGAAGGCCTGTTCGGCCAGGCGCGCTTCATCGATTCGGCCGTGCAGCTGGTCAAGCCGGCCCCGCCGGGCAAGCCGAAGAACTGGCAGGCCTACCGCGAGCGCTTCATCGAGCCGATCCGCATCGCCGCCGGCGTGCGCTTCTGGAACGAGAATGCCGAAGCGCTGGCGCGCGCCGAAGCGGCCTATGGCGTGCCGGCCGAGATCATCGTCGGCATCATCGGCGTCGAGACCATCTACGGCCGCGACACCGGGAAGTTCCGCGTGCTCGACACCCTGGCGACGCTCGCTTTCGCCTATCCGGAAACGCCGAACCGCGACAGCCGCATGGCCTTCTTCCGCAGCGAACTGTCGAACACCCTGATCTTCGCACGCGAGCACAAGGTGGAACCGTTCTCGCTGCTGGGCTCCTTTGCCGGCGCCGTCGGCATGCCGCAATTCATGCCGGGCAATATCCTGAAATATGGCGTGGACTTCAATAACGATGGCCAGATCGACCTGCGCACTTCGGCGGAAGATGCGATCGGCAGCGTGGCCAATTTCCTGATCCAGCATGGCTGGAAGCCGGAACACCGTGGCAGCCCGGCCATCCCGGCGGACGTCTCGCCCAACCGTGCCTGGGAACCCCTGCTCGAGCGCGGCCTGGCGGCGACCTTGCGTCCGGAAGAACTGCGCGCCGCGGGCGTGGAACCCACTGCCGCGCTGCCGGCCGAGCGCCTGTACGGCCTGATCGACCTGCAGAACGGCGCCGAGGCAACCGAGTACTGGGTCGCCAACGATAACTTCTTTGCCATCACCAAGTACAACCGCAGTTATTTCTATGCCATGTCGGTGATTGAGCTGGGCAAGGCTGTGCGGGCCTCGCGCGGCGGTTGA
This sequence comes from Massilia sp. IC2-476, assembly GCF_020707295.1. Taxonomy (NCBI): domain Bacteria; kingdom Pseudomonadati; phylum Pseudomonadota; class Betaproteobacteria; order Burkholderiales; family Oxalobacteraceae; genus Massilia; species Massilia sp. IC2-476. The sequence continues at coordinate 809,284 of NZ_JAJFER010000002.1, read as the reverse complement.
GCATTGCCGGGCGGGAAATTTTGTATCGAGTTGTAACGGGTTTTCCGCGTTTAGGGCTCTGCGGAGCCCTGTTCCCCTCCTGATACTCCCCCGGGGTATCCTTCGCTTTCTTGCAGATTCTCTGCAGAAACATCCCTCCTGCTGCCATACCCCCACTTTTCTTGGCATTCTGTCAGCGTTTTTCATACCGTGCGGCATCAAAGCCTGCTTGGGCTTACACTGGCGCTTAACCAAAAAACAATTATTATTTCCGTGAGTTTGTGAGAGAATTGCATTGCAGCTATTGTTGCGATGAGACAACAATACTGATGAAGTTAATCTGATTTTTATTGCTATCGAGTATCAGATTAGAAATTAGTTGTACAATTGAATAGAAAATTACGAAATACCGAACCTTGGAGCCGAGCGCCGCATGGGGCTCCGTCCAACCCAAAATAGGATATTGAATCATGACCAACCAAGTCGGCATTGATATGAACAGCGATTCGGAGTCCGATGAACTCCTGCAGTACAACCCGAATCGCCTGCTCGACACCCTGATCGAGAACCTGCGCCTGAAGAACGACGCAGCCCTGTCGCGCGCCCTGGAAGTGGCGCCGCCGGTGATTTCGAAGATCCGCCACCACCGCCTGCCGGTCGGCGCATCGCTGTTGATCCGCATGCACGAAGTCAGCGACCTGTCGATCCGCGACCTGCGCTACCTCATGGGCGACCGTCGCGCCAAGTTCCGCATCAGCGACAAGCAGTTCAAGCCGAAAGAAGGCGCCGCCCCGAAAGAGGCGTAATCCTGCAGGGGCCGCGCGCCCCAGTGGACGCGGGCGCCGCGCAGGCGCCGATGCACGCTTCGCGCTTCTTGCGCGTTTCCAGGCTGCGTCCCGAGAGTTGCAGAAAGTAAAAAGCCATCCGTCAGGATGGCTTTTTGTTTTAGGGCTCTGGCCGGCTCAGGCCGGGAACACACCCGTCGACAGGTAGCGGTCGCCCCGGTCGCACACGATGAACACGATGGTCGCGTTCTCCACCGTCTGCGAGATGCGCAGCGCCACTTCGCAGGCGCCGGCCGCCGAGATGCCGCAGAAGATGCCCTCTTCGGCTGCCAGGCGTCGCGCCATCTGCTCGGCCGCGGCCTGGCTCACCGGTTCGACCTGGTCGACGCGTGCCTTGTCGTAGATCTTCGGCAGGTAGGCTTCCGGCCACTTGCGGATACCGGGGATCGAGGAGCCCTCTTCCGGCTGGGCGCCGATGATGCGGACCGCCTCGTTCTGTTCCTTCAGGTAGCGCGACACGCCCATGATGGTGCCGGTGGTGCCCATGGCGCTGACGAAATGGGTGATGCGGCCTTCGGTGTCGCGCCAGATTTCCGGCCCGGTGCTCTCGTAGTGGGCGCGCGGGTTGTCGCCGTTGGCGAACTGGTCGAGGATGATGCCCTCGCCGTTCTTCTGCATCTGCTCGGCCATGTCGCGCGCGTATTCCATGCCGCCCGACTTCGGCGTCAGGATGATCTGGGCGCCGTAGGCCGCCATGCTCTGGCGGCGCTCGATCGACAGGTTGTCCGGCATCAGCAGCACCATCTTGTAGCCGCGGATGGCGGCGGCCATCGCCAGCGCGATGCCCGTGTTGCCGCTGGTGGCTTCGATCAGGGTGTCGCCCGGCTTGATCTGGCCGCGCTCCTCGGCGCCGCGCAGCATCGACATGGCGGCGCGGTCTTTCACCGAGCCGGCCGGGTTGTTGCCTTCGAGCTTGCCGAGGATGATGTTGTTGCGGGCGGCAGCATCCGCGCCGGGCAGGCGCACAAGCTGCACCAGCGGGGTATTGCCGATCGTGTCTTCAATGGTCTTGTAAGCCATTCCTTGCTCTTTCGCGATTTCTCAAACCGCTATTCTAATCCGGTCCGCAAGGTGGCGTATTTGTCGGGGCCTCTTGTAGGGTGGTGCGGCTCTACCCGGCAGCATGAACAGCCATCAGCGCTGACGCCGCCCACGCGTTCAACGCCCGTTCGAGCAGACGCTTCCGCTGCTCGAATCGTGCCTGAACGCGTGGGCGGCGTTCACGTCGACGATGAATCGACGCGCGCGGTGTAGCCGCACCACCCTACAAAAATCAGCGCTGCGGCAGCGGATAGGTCGCGACGCTGACGTTGCCGTCCTTGTCGACCGCCTGCACGCCGAAGAACACATTGTCCTTCGACAGATCGACCGTGGCCTCGGTGACCTTGCCGACCCACTTGGCGCCCTGCCAGTCGGACGCGGTGGTATCGCGCCAGACGATGCGGTAGCCGGCAACGTCCGGTTCCGGATTCGCCTGCCACACCAGGGTCGAATCGTTGGTCAGCTTGTCGGTGCGCAGCTTGACGTTCTGCGGCGCAGCGGGGGCCAGCGCCAGCGAGGCCAGCGTCGCGCCGTTCACGCGCGCCACCTTGGCGATGTAGTCGTAGTCATTAAAATCCACCAGGTCGCCGTACACCTTGCCGTTTTCGGTACGCAGGTCCTGGTGCTGGTGCGCGAAGTCCTCGGCCGGCTCGGTGAAGCGCAGCGCGGCGTAGCCCTGCTCCAGGAAGGGCATGTGGTCGCCGCCGCGCAGGTAGCGGTCGGCGCGGTGGATCACCGACACCTTGAAGCCCTTCACGTAGCGCTCGCCCTGCTCCTTGGTGTGGCGGGCCAGCTGGCGCGAGAGCGAATCGCTGTCGCCGCCGGTGGACACCAGCTGGCGCACGGTCTCGCTCATTTCCTTGGTGGCCGGGATGCTCTGCGCAAACAGGCGCACCTGCTTGTTGTCGACCGTGCCCTTGTCCGAACGCGAGCTGCCGATGATGTCGTTGGTGAACATGCCGGCCACGTTCAGGTTGTTCTTGCGGGCCTGCTCGGCCCAGTGACGCGCGCCCAGCAGGCCCTGCTCTTCCGCGGCCACGGTCATGAACACCAGCGTCGCGTCGAACTTGTACTTGGCCATGACGCAGGCCAGTTCCATCACAGCCGCGGTGCCGGAGGCGTCATCGTTAGCGCCAGGGGCGTCGGCGGTGTAGTTCATCACGTCGCTGACGCGCGAATCGTAGTGGCCGCTGACCACGTACAGGCGGTCCTTCGAGGCGTCCTGGGTGCCCGGCAGCGTGGCGACCACGTTGACGATCTCGGTCGGGCGCGAGATGCGCGCCGAGACCGGGGCGATGTGGCTGTCGAACGCGACCTGCAGCGGGGTGCCCGCGCCGCAGCGTTCCAGTTCGCTCTTGATCCAGCGGCGGGCGGCGCCGATGCCGCGGGTCTCGGACTCGGTTTCCGACATCGTGTGGCGGGTGCCGAAGCTGACCAGCTTGTCGACATAGGCCTGGATGCGCTTGGGCGAGACCTCGGCGACGATCTTGCTGATCTGGGCTTGCTGGCGCTTCAGGTCCGGGCTGGCCGGGGTAGCCTGGGCGCTTGGTGCGGCGGCAGCGGAACCAGCAGCGGCGGCCAGCAGCGCGGCCAGCAGGGAGGAAGAAATGCGGGCGTGAGGCATGAGTACCTTTCTAGTCGTGGTGTGCGAAATGACATGCACATCTTCTCATGCGGATTGCTTGGTGTCAGTCAATACATGGTGTAAGGTATCGCCACCCATCCCTTGATGAAAGTACATCCATGTCCGAACACCGAATCTTCGGGACACCGTTCGCCAAGGTGTATCCGATGTATATAAAAAAAGTGGAAACGAAGGGTCGGACGAAGGAAGAGCTGGACCGGATCATCTGCTGGCTGACGGGATACGACCAGGCCGGACTGCAGCAGCAGATCGAACTGAACGCCACCTTCAGGGACTTCTTCGACGGGGCGCCGGCCTTCCACCCGAATGCAGCGCTGATCAAGGGCGTCGTGTGCGGCATCCGTGTCGAGGACATCGAGGATCCCCTGATGCAGAAACTGCGCTACCTGGACAAGCTGGTCGACGAGCTGGCGAAAGGAAAGGCCATGGACAAGATCCTGCGTCAATCTCCAGCCTGAACGAGGCCTGCGGCTTTGAGCCTGAATGAAAAACCCGCGTCGCCGCGGGTTTTTTTCGCCTTACATCGCCGCCTTCTGCTCGGCCGGCGCCGCCTTCTTGTCCGTCTTGGCCGCCGTCTTGTCCTTCGCCGGCTTGGCAGCCGCCGCTTCCATCGGCTTCCCATTCACGGTCAGCCCGGCTTCCGACAGCTTCATGGCCTTCTTGCCCTTGACGCCCTTGATGCGGTCCTGGAAGTCGGCCCAGTCCTTGAACTCGCCCTTGGCGCGCTCGTCGAGGATCATCTTCGACATGCTCGGGCCCACACCCTTGACGCCGTCCAGCGCGGCCGCGTCGGCCTTGTTGACGTCGACCTGGGCAAAGGCGATACCGGTCGAGGCGACCAGTGCGGCAACGGCAAGCATCAGTTTCTTGATCATTGATTGTTCTCCGTAGGTTCGCTAAATGGACGGCGGCGCCATCCATCCAGCACTAACGGGGCCCACCGGCTGTCGTTGACGAGCTCGGTTTGATCAAGATCAAGCGGGGAACAGTTCCTCGCGGGTGACGGTCGCCGTGCCCAGCTTGCCGACCACGATGCCGCCGGCGCGGTTGGCGGTGGCCAGGGCCGCATCCAGCGGTGCGCCGGCACCCAGCATCGCGGCCAGGGTGGCGATCACGGTGTCGCCCGCGCCCGAGACGTCGAACACTTCGCGCGCGTCGGCGTGCACGTGCAGCACCTCGTTCTCGCTGTACAGGCTCATGCCCTCTTCCGAGCGCGTCACCAGCAGGGCCGTCAGGCCCAGCTCGGCGCGCAGGCGCTGCGCCTTTTCGGTCAGCTGCGCTTCGGTCTTCCAGCCGCCAACGACGCGCTGCAGTTCCGAGCGGTTCGGGGTCAGGATGCTGGCGCCGCGGTAGGGCGTGAAATCGTCGCCCTTGGGGTCGACCAGCACGATCTTGCCGGCTGCGCGCGCTTCCTTGACCATCTCGGCCACGTTCGCCAGCGCGCCCTTGTTGTAGTCGGACAGGATCACCACGTCATAGCTTGGCAGCAGCGCGCGGAACTGGTCGAGCTTCTCGACCAGGACGGTCTCGGTCGGCGCATCTTCGAAGTCGATGCGCACCATCTGCTGCTGGCGGCCGATGACGCGCAGCTTTATGATGGTCGAGATCGCATCGTCGCGCTTGAGGTAACTGTGAATGCGCGATTCGCGCAGCAGCTTTTCCACTTCCTCGCCGGCTTCGTCCTGGCCGGTCACGCCCAGCAGGCCGGTGTGGGCGCCCAGCGCGGCGGCGTTGCGCGCCACGTTGGCGGCGCCGCCCAGGCGTTCTTCGCGGCGCTCGATGCGCACCACCGGCACCGGGGCTTCCGGCGAGATGCGCGAGACCTCGCCGAACCAGTAGCGGTCGAGCATGACGTCGCCCACCACGAGCAGGCGCACACTGGAAAGGTCGGGGGCCGCCTGCAGGCGGAAGCTGTCTGCCGCCAGCAGGCGGCTTGGGGTCATGTCGTTCATTAATTCATCACGTTCAGTTCTTCGGTACGGCGCGGCGGGTAGGTCTCCCAGCGACTGCAGCCCGGGCACTGCCAGTAGAACTGGCGCGCCTTGAAGCCGCACTGGCTGCACTGGTAGCGCGCCAGCTTCTGGGTGTAGCGCTGCACCAGGTTCTTCACCATCGACAGTTCTTCCCAGACATGGGCCGGGGCGTCCATCAGGCGCGCCTCGAGCAGCTTGTCCAGGCCCAGCAGGGTCGGATTGCGGCGCAGTTCCTCGACCACCAGCTGTTTGGCAGCTTCCACGCCGTCGAGTTCGATCACGGCCTTGAACACCACCTCGATCAGGTCAATGGACGAAGCTTCGGCCAGGTAGGAGCGCAGCAGGTTGACGCCTTCCTGCGGCCGGCCGACCTTGCGGTAGCCGTCCATCAGGCGTCCGGCCACCAGGGCCACGTGCGGCACGCTCTGGTGCTCGACGCGGCGCCATGTCATGATGGCCGCCTCGGTGTCGCCCTGGGCCAGCTGGGCGTCGCCAATCAGGATGGTGGCGCGCACGCTGGAGCGGTCGGCCTGCAGGGCCTTGTCCAGCAGCTGCATGGCGTCGCTCGGCTGCAGGTGCACAAGGGCGTCCTGCGCCAGCTCGCAATAGAACTGGGCGATTTCCTTCTGGCGCGCACCGGCGCCGGACTCCTGCAGGCCGACGGCCACGTCGATCGCGCGGCGCCATTCTTTTTCGCGCTGGTAGATCTCGAGCAGCGCGCGCCGGGCCTGTACCTCGAAGGGGGTGTCGACCAGCAGGTTGAAGGTTTCCTCGGCGCGGTCGAGCAGGCCGGCCTTCAGGTAGTCCATGCCAAGCTCGTACTGGGCGTGGGCCTTTTGCTCAAGCGGCAGGTCCGGACGCGCCAGCAGGTTCTGGTGGACGCGGATGGCGCGCTCGGTCTCGCCGCGGCGGCGGAACAGGTTACCGAGAGCGAAGTGCATGTCGGCCGATTCCGGATCGAGCTTGACGATCTCGATGAAGGAATCGATCGCCTTGTCCGGCTGGTCGTTGAGCAGGTGGTTCAGGCCCTTGAAGTAGCCGCGCGGCAGGGTGCGCGATTCGGAGACCAGTTCGTTGATGTCGACGCGGGCGGCGATCCAGCCGAGGCCGAAGAAGAATGGGATGCCGAGCAGCATCCAGATTTCGAATTCCATGTGTTCTTGTTGTTTGAGGCGCTCAGAAGAGCTTATTGGGCCAGTTTTTGCGCCGGGTTCACGGCATCGGGCGTCGGCTGGGCGCTGCCGGTACCGGCGGCGCTCTGCAGGGCCTGGATGGTGTTCTTGTGCTGCGAGGTCTGGCGGCGCTGACGGAACACGGTCGGCGCCAGGGCCAGGATGCCGAGTGCGGCGCCGGCGATGAAGAAGGCCAGCAGCATCAGCACGAGCGGGCCGCGCAGTTCATAGTTCAGGAAGAAACGCAGGTCGACTTCCTGGGTGTTCTTCAGGGCGAAGCCGAAGAACAGGACGAACAGGACGATTCCGACGAGGGTCGAGACAAATTTCATCAGCAGTGCCCGCTGGTTGAGTGCACAAAGGCGAAGTGTCGCATATCCAACATGATATTTCAAAAGGCGGTGCAAGGTGGAGCTAACGTTGCGCCACGGAATTGGATCCCGGCCTTCGCCGGGATGACGGTCTTAGGGTTAGAGGTGAACTCAAGCAACGTCGTTCCGGCGAAGGCCGGAACCCAAGTTTGCATACGCCCCACGAATGCACGAAAAAAAAACGGCATCCCGAAGGACGCCGTTTTGGTCTGCACGCGGCAGACGACTTCAGTCTTCAATGATCGGTTGCCCGACCATCGCGTCCACCCGCTCGCGCAACTGCTTGCCTGGCTTGAAGTGAGGCACCCGTTTTTCGGGCACCATCACCTTGTCGCCGGACTTCGGGTTGCGGCCGATGCGGGGTGGCCGGCTGTTCAGCGCGAAGCTGCCGAAACCGCGGATTTCGATGCGTTGCCCCGTTGCCAGGGCATTCGTCATCGCATCCAGGATGGTCTTGACAGCGAACTCGGCATCTTTCGCCACCAGCTGGGAATAACGCTCAGCCAGGCGGTTGATCAGCTCGGACTTGGTCATCTGGTCGCCTCAGGAGGTCTTAGCCCTTGTTGTCGAACTTGGCCTTCAGCAGTGCGCCCAGGCTGGTGGTGCCCGAAGCTGCGCTGTTGTCCGAAGCCAGTTTGCTCATTGCTTCCTGGGTGTCGGCGCTGTCTTTCGCCTTGATCGACAGCTGGATGCTGCGAGCCTTGCGATCGATGTTGATGACCAGAGCTTCGACCTTGTCGCCCACTTTCAGGTGGGTGCCAGCGTCTTCCACGCGGTCACGCGAGATTTCCGAAGCGCGCAGGTAGCCTTCGACTTCTTCGTTCAGCGCGATCACGGCGCCTTTCGGCTCAACCGATTTCACGGTGCCGGTGACCAGGGTGCCCTTGTCGTTCAGCGAAGCGAAGTTGTTGAACGGGTCGCCTTCCAGCTGCTTGACGCCCAGCGAGACACGCTCGCGCTCGACGTCGATTGCCAGCACGACGGCTTCCAGCTCGTCGCCCTTCTTGAAGCGACGCACGGCTTCTTCGCCGGCTTCGGTCCAGGACAGGTCCGACAGGTGCACCAGGCCGTCGATGTTGCCCGGCAGGCCGATGAACACGCCGAAGTCGGTGATCGACTTGATCGAACCCTTGACCTTGTCGCCCTTCTTGTGGGTCATGCCGAAGTCGTCCCATGGGTTCGCCTTGCACTGCTTCATGCCCAGCGAGATACGGCGACGCTCTTCGTCGATTTCCAGGACCATGACTTCGACTTCGTCGCCCAGCTGCACGACTTTGTTCGGGGCCACGTTCTTGTTGGTCCAGTCCATTTCCGACACGTGGACCAGGCCTTCGATGCCTTGTTCCACCTCGACGAACGCGCCGTAGTCGGTCAGGTTGGTGACTTTACCGAACAGGCGGGTGCCTTGCGGGTAACGACGCGACAGACCGGTCCAAGGATCGTCGCCCAGCTGCTTGACGCCCAGCGAGACGCGGTTCTTTTCCTGATCGTACTTGAGGACCTTAGCGGTGATCTCTTGGCCAACCGACAGGACTTCCGACGGGTGACGCACGCGACGCCATGCCAGGTCGGTGATGTGCAGCAGGCCGTCGATGCCGCCCAGGTCAACGAACGCACCGTAGTCGGTGATGTTCTTGACGACGCCGGTAACCACGGTGCCTTCTTTCAGGGTTTCCATCAGCTTCGCACGCTCTTCGCCCATCGATGCTTCGATGACGGCGCGACGCGACAGGACGACGTTGTTACGCTTGCGGTCCAGCTTGATGACCTTGAATTCCAGGGTCTTGCCTTCGAACGGGGTGGTGTCCTTGACCGGACGGGTGTCGACCAGCGAACCCGGCAGGAATGCGCGGATGCCGTTGGTCAGGACGGTCAGGCCGCCCTTGACTTTGCCGTTCACGGTGCCGGTGACGATCTCGCCCGACTCCATTGCTTTTTCCAGAGCCAGCCACGATGCCAGGCGCTTGGCCTTGTCGCGCGACAGGATGGTATCGCCGAAACCGTTTTCCAGCGATTCGATGGCCACGGAAACGAAGTCACCGATCTGGACTTCCAGTTCGCCCTGGTCATTCTTGAATTCTTCGACCGGAATGAAGGCTTCCGACTTCAGGCCGGCGTTGACGATCACGAAGTTGTGATCCAGGCGCACGACTTCAGCCGAGATGACTTCGCCCGAACGCATGTCTTGACGCGACAGCGATTCTTCAAACAGGGCGGCGAAGCTTTCCATGCCGGTATCTTTGGTGGTTGCAGTAGACATAAAGGTTATTACTCGAGTTAGCCCAGCAGGCCGGCGATAGTGCGGACTGAACTGGGGTTAGGTTGAAACACACCTGCGGCAGCGGAATTGCCGTCGCAGGCACCCTACAAGGACTTCGCACAGTGGAAGTGTCATTCCGACCACCTCCTCCCGCACGTCGTCCCGGCGAAGGCCGGGACCCAAGTTTGTTTGCATGTTCGCGGCGATGACTCAAGCCAACTAGACGCAAGGAAAATTGGATTCCGGCCTTTGCCGGAATGACGGTCTTTGGGCCGGCTAATCCAGCCCTATTCCCGTCATTTCAAACTTTTAAACCTCACGCATGCGCATACCAGGCAAGTACCTGCTCAACCGCTTCCGCAGCCGTCATGTTCGAGGTATCGAGCAGATGCGCATCCTCTGCCGGGACCAGGGGAGCGATCGCGCGCTTGGTGTCGCGCTCGTCTCGTTCCTTCAAATCCTTCAGCAGATCGTCCATATTAGCAGAAAATCCTTTGTCAATCAATTGCTTATACCGGCGTTGCGCCCGCGCCTCGACGCTTGCGGTCAAGAAAACTTTTAATTTCGCTCCGGGAAAGATCACCGTCCCCATATCGCGCCCGTCGGCCACCAGGCCGGGGGTCTCGCGAAAGCCCAGCTGCAGGGCATACAGGGCCTGGCGTACGCTCGGCAGTGCGGCGATCTTCGATGCCATGTTGCCGACCTCTTCCGCGCGGATGGCCCCAGTGACGTTCTCGTTGTTCAGGAAAATATCCCCGCCCACGAAGCGCGCCGGCAGGTGCTCGGCCAGCTTGGCGATCCCGTGTTCGTCGCGCAGTTCGACGCCGCGGCGCAGGGCCTGCAGCGCAGTCAGGCGGTACAGGGCGCCCGAGTCGAGCAGGTGAAAGCCCAGGCGCTCGGCGACCCTGGCGGCGACGGTGCCCTTGCCGGAAGCGGTCGGGCCGTCGATGGCAATCACAGGTATTGGATTATTCGGCATAGTGTAGGGTGGGCGGCTGTGCCGCCCACGCGGTGTCATTGTTCAAAACAGTTCGTTCTTGGCGATGCCCGCGAAGGCCTCGAAGTATTCAGGGAAGGTCTTGGCGACGCACTTCGGATCGTTGATGCGCATCGCGTTGCCGCGGCGCGCCTTGCCGTCCAGCGAGGCGAGCGAGAAGCACATCGCCATCCGGTGGTCGTCGTAAGTGTCGATGGTAGCCGGTTTCAACTGTTCGGGCGGCGTGATACGGATGTAGTCCGGGCCCTCCTCCACCTCGGCGCCGACCTTGCGCAGTTCCGTCGCCATGGCGGCCAGGCGGTCGGTTTCCTTCACGCGCCAGCTGGCGATGTTGCGCAGCGTGCTCGGGCCGTCCGCATACAGCGCGGCCACGGCGATGGTCATCGCGGCGTCCGGGATGTGGTTGAAGTCGGCGTCGATCGCCTTCAGCACGCCGTTCGAACGCGCCTCGATCCAGTTGTCCCCGCGCGTCACGATAGCGCCCATGCGCTCCAGCGCATCGGCAAAGCGCACGTCGCCCTGGATGCTGTGCTCGCCCACGCCTTCGACCCGCACCGGACCGCCGGCAATCGCGCCGGCCGCCAGGAAGTAGGACGCCGACGAGGCATCGCCCTCGACGTGGATGCTGCCCGGCGAGGTGTAGCGCTGGCCCGGGTGCACGGTGAACGAGGCCCAGCCGTTCTGCTCGACCGTGACGCCGAAGCGGCGCATCAGGTTCAGGGTGATCTCGATGTAGGGCTTGGAAATCAGTTCGCCGACCACGTCGATCGACACTGCGTGGGTCGTGGCCATCAGTGGCGCAGCCATGAGGAGCGCGGTCAGGAACTGGCTCGACACATTGCCGCGCACGGCGATGCGATTGGCGTGGATGTGGCCGCGGCGGATGCGCAGCGGCGGGAAGCCCTGCTCTCCCGTGTATTCGATCTGGGCGCCGACTTCGTTCAGCGCGTCGACCAGGTCGCCGATCGGGCGCTCGTGCATGCGCGAGACACCGTGCAGCGTGTAGTCGCCGCCGATCACGGCCAGCGCGGCCGTCAACGGACGGATCGCGGTGCCGGCATTGCCCATGAAGAGGTCGGCCTCGTGCTTCGGCAGCACGCCGCCGTTGCCATGCACGACCACGGTACGCTCGTCGACTTCATCCCACTGGATGCCGAGCGAGCGCAGCGCGCCCAGCATCACCATGGTGTCGTCCGAGGCCAGCAGGTCGTGGATGGTGGTGGTGCCTTCGGACAGCGCGGCCAGCAGCAGCGTGCGGTTCGAGATGCTCTTGGAGCCTGGCAGGCGCACCGTGCCCTCGACGTGGATCACGGGTTCGAGGTCGATGTGCTGGGGGTAGTGTTTAGACTGCGTCATTCTGTATCCCGGTGTTGCGGTGGCGGCGAGCCGGCCTCGATCGCCTCGATCCATTCGCGTCGCGCACGCTGCGCGTTGGCGAACACGGATTCGAGACCGCGACCGTCGGCGGCTGCGAGCGTCGCCCGCAATGTAGTCAATTGTGCCAGATATGCATCCAGCTCGGTGAGCAGCGCATCGCGGTTGGCCAGGCTGATGTCGCGCCACATTTCCGGCGACGAGCCGGCGATGCGCGTGAAATCGCGAAAGCCGCTGGCGGCGTACTGGAACAGCATGTCGGCATGCGGCTTGGCGGCGATGTCGTCCACCAGCGCATAGGCCAGCAGGTGCGGCAGGTGGCTGACCGCGGCGAACACGCGGTCGTGGTCTTGCGGACTCAGGGTATGGATGAGCGAGCCACAGGCGCGCCAGGCGCTTGCCACGCGCTCCACCAGCGCCGGCTCGTTTTCCGGCAGCGGCGTCAGCACCGTCTTCTTGCCGCGGTAGAGCTCTGCGCGCGCCGCGTCCGGACCGTTCGATTCGCTGCCGGCGATCGGGTGGCCTGGAACGAATTGCCCGATGCGCTCGCCCAGCACCCCGCGCGCGGCAAGGACCACGTCGCACTTGGTGCTGCCGGCGTCGGTGATGATGCTCTGCGGCTCGAGGAATGGCAACAGCGAGGCCAGGATCGGCCCGGTCTGCCCCACGGGCGCCGCCAGCAGCACCAGGTCGGCGCCGCGCATCGCCTGCTCAGGCGACTCGCACACCTCGTCGACGATGCCCAGCTCCAGCGCGCGCGCCATCGCCTGCGGATCGCGACCGAGGCCGGCCACGTGGCGGACCACGCCGGCTGCCCTCAAGGCCAGCGCAAAGGAACCGCCGATCAGGCCGACGCCGATGACGACGAGGCGTTCAATCATTCAGCTCAATACCTTCTTGAGCGCCGCGATGAACGCCGCATTCTCTTCCGGCAGGCCGATCGAGATGCGCAGCCACTGGTGCAGGCCGTAGTTGCCGACCGGGCGCACGATCACGCCCTGCTTCAGCAGCGCCAGGTTGACACGTGCGCCGGCCTGCTCGTCGCTCCCCACCTTCACCAGCACGAAGTTGCCGAACGAGGGCACATATTCCAGGCCCAGTTCGTCGAAGGCGGCGGTCAGCTGCTGGTAGCCAGCCGCGTTGTTCTGCGCGCCCTTGTCCAGGAAGGCCGTGTCGTTCAGCGCGGCGATTGCGGCGGCCTGTGCCAGCGAGTTGACGTTGAAGGGCTGGCGGATACGGTTCATCAGGTCGGTCACCGCCGGCTGGGCGATGGCGAAGCCCACGCGCAGGCCGGCCAGGCCGTAGGCCTTGGAGAAGGTGCGCGAGACGATCAGGTTCGGGTACTTGCGCACCCACTGGCTCGATTCGAACTGGTGTTCGGGCGCCAGGTATTCGTTGTAGGCCTCGTCGAGCACCACCACGACGTTGGACGGCACTTTCTGCAGGAAGGCTTCGATCTGCGCGGCAGGAATGAAGGTGCCGGTCGGGTTGTTCGGGTTGGCGACATAGACCAGGCGGGTGTCGCTTTCAATCGCGGCGGCCATGGCGTCGAGATCGTGACCGTATTCCTTGGCCGGGACCACGATGGCGCGTCCGCCCACACCCTGGGTTGCCAGCGCATAGACGGCGAACGAGTACTGCGAGTACACCACGGATTCGCCCTTCTGCACGAAGGCGTGCGCGGCGATTTCCAGGATGTCGTTGCTGCCGTTGCCAAGCGTGATCCAGTCGGCCGGCACGTCGTAGCGCGTGGACAGCGCTGCCTTCAGTTCGAAGCCGTTGGCGTCCGGATAGCGGCCGAGGTCGGCGGCTGCCTGCGCCATCGCGGCGCGGCTCGATTCCGGCACGCCGAACGGGTTTTCGTTCGAGGCCAGCTTGACGATCTTGGCTTCGTCGAGACCGAACTCGCGGGCGACTTCAGCGATGGGTTTGCCGGCCTGGTAAGGGGCGATGGCGCGGACGTAATCTGGACCTAATTGCGACATAAATGTTCTCGAATAAAAATGGAAATCAGAGGCTTTGGGGGTAGGAGCCCAGCACCTTGAAGAAGGCTGCGTTGTCCTTCAGCTCGTTGAGGGCGCGGGCGACCGCTGCGTCGCGCACGTGGCCCTCGATGTCGACGTAGAAGTAGTACTCCCAGGTGCCGATGCGCGCCGGGCGCGACTCGAAGCGCGTCATCGACACGCCGTGCTTGGCCAGCGGCGCCAGCAGATTGTAGACGGCGCCCGCCTTGTTCGGCACGGCCAGCACGATCGAGGTGTGGTCGCGTCCCGAGGGCCCGGTTTCGAGGCTGCCGATCACGGCGAAGCGGGTGCGGTTGTGCGGGTCGTCCTGGATGTGGGCCTGGACCACGCCCAGCTGGTACTGCTCGCCCGCCATCTCGCTCGCGATCGCAGCCACGGTCGGGTCCTGGCTTGCCATGATCGCGGCTTCCGCGTTGGATGCCACGGCGCGGCGCTCGATGCCCGGATGATGCAGGTTGAGCCACACCTGGCACTGCGCCAGCGCCTGCGAGTGGGCGCACACGACGGTGACGCCATCCATGCTGCCGGTCTTCGTCATCAGGCTGTGGTGGACCGGGATCGAGATCTCGCCGCTGATCACGGTGGTGGTGGCCAGCATCAGGTCGAGGGTGCGGTTGATCGCGCCTTCGGACGAGTTCTCGACCGGGACCACGCCGAAGTCGGCGGTGCCGGCCTCGGTGGCGCGGAACACTTCGTCGATCGAGACGCAGGGCAGCGTCTCGATGGCGGTGCCGAACTGCTGGTACACGGCCTGCTCGCTGAAGGTGCCGGACGGGCCGAGATAGGCCACCGTGACGCGCTTTTCCAGCGCGCGGCAAGAGGACATGATCTCGCGGAAGATGGTCTGGACGTCGCGGCTATTTAACGGACCCGGGTTGCGCTCGGCCACGCCGCGCAGCACCTGCGCTTCGCGTTCCGGACGGAACACCGGGGCATTGGTTTCGGCCTTGACGTGGCCGACCTGCTGGGCGATCTGGCCGCGCCGGCTCAGGAGGTCCAGGATTTGCGCGTCGATCGCATCGATCTGCTCGCGCAGGGGGAGGAGTTTGTCGTTCATCGTTCGGTCGTTATCTATGTCGCGGGCTGCTCGTGCGGGAATTGACCGCGTGGGCAAGAGACTTGCCCACCCTACGATACCGTGGTGTTCGTAGGGTGGGCGGGTCCCCGCCCACGCGGTCAACCGGCCCATGCGTCACCGCACACGCCGGCCAACGCATGGTTACCGGCCCGCGAATTCGTTCAAATAATCGACGAGGGCTTGCACACCCTCGAGCGGCATCGCGTTGTAGATCGATGCCCGCATGCCGCCGACGGACTTGTGGCCCTTCAGTTGCAGCAGCCCGCGCGCCTTCGCGCCGGCCAGGAATTTGTCGTTCAGGGATTCGTCGCGCAGGAAGAACGGTACGTTCATGCGCGAACGGTATTCGGGCGCGACGCGGTTCTGGTAGAAGTCGTCGGCATCCAGCGCCTCATACAGCAGGCGCGCTTTTTCAATATTGATTTTCTCCATGGCCGCCACCCCGCCCAGCTTCTTGAGATGGGCGAACACCAGCCCGGCGATGTAGATCGCGTAGGTCGGCGGGGTGTTGAACATGGATTCGTGCTCGGCCACGGTCTTCCAGTGGAAGGCCGAGGGGCAGATCGGCAGCGCGTCCTCCAGCAGGTCGTCGCGCACGATCACCAGGGTCAGGCCGGCCGGCCCGATATTCTTCTGGGCGCCGGCGAAGATCACGCCGTACTTCGACACGTCGATTTCGCGCGACAGGATGTGCGAGGACATGTCGGCCACGATCGGCACCTTGGGCTTCGATTCGGGCACGAAGTTGTACTCGACGCCGTCGATGGTCTCGTTGGTGCAGATGTGCAGGTAGGCCGCGTGCGGGGTCAGGTTCCAGCTGTCCTGCGGCGGCACGCCGGTGAAGCCGTTCGCCTCGCTCGACGCTGCAATGTTGACGTGGGCGTAGCGCCTGGCTTCCTTGATCGACTTGCCCGACCAGGAGCCGGTGTGCACAAAGTCGATGGTCGCCGGCTGCGGGCAGCAGCCGACCATGTTGAGCGGGATGATGGCGTTCTGGCCGAGTCCCCCGCCCTGCATGAACAGGATCTTGTAGTTGGCCGGGACGGCCAGCAGCTCGCGCAGGTCGGCCTCGGCTTGCTGATAGATCGAGATGAATTCCGGACCGCGGTGGCTCATCTCCATGACCGACATGCCGCTGCCGTGCCAGTCGAGCATCTCGCTCGCTGCCTGCTGCAGCACTTCCTTCGGGAGGACGGCCGGGCCGGCCGAGAAGTTGAATACCTGCGTCATGCGGTCCTTTCTCGCTTACTTTTTCTGCACTTCCTGCATCACATCCTGCATCAGTTTGCCGAGGCGCGGCGTCATGATGCGCTGGCCGATGGCCATGCCTTCAGCCGACAGCTTGGGCGTGAGGGTCATCATCTTGCGGCCCACCGGGCTCTTGTAGAAGGTGGTCAGCTGCTTGATCTCGTCGACCGTGTAGTTGTTGGCGTACAGCGGCACCATCTCGTTGAGCATTTCATCGATCAGGGCCGGGTCGTTGAAGACCTTGTTGACGGCCTGCGCCACGCCCGGCAGCATCTGCTCGGCCTTGGCGATCGCTTCCTTCTTCTGCTCGGCGTTCAGCTGCGGGTCGGCCTGGATCATGGCCAGCACCTGCTGGCGCATCATGGCCGGCATGGCCTTCTGCATCTCGGCATACATGGCGGTCATGTTCTTGCGCATCTCCATGGCGTCGAACATGGTTTTCACGGCCGCGGTGGATTGTGCGTCGGCAGCCGATGCAAAGGACGGGAAGGCCGCGAAGGCGGCGGCTGCGGTCAGGGCGAGTACAAATTTTTTCATGTAATTATGCTGGGCCCAAGGCCCTGATTATGTGAAAAAAACGGGCCGCATCAAAGCGGCCCGTGGGGTGCTATTACTCCGGCGCCTGTTCGAGCTCGACCTCTTCGAGGTCGGTCTCGACGATGCGCTGCAGGCCGGACAGCTTGGTGCCGTCTTCCACTGCGATCAGGGTCACGCCCTGGGTCGCACGGCCCATCTCGCGGATCTCGGCCACGCGGGTGCGGATCAGGACGCCGCCGGTGGTGATCAGCATGATCTCGTCGTTGGCGTCGACCAGGGTCGCGGCCACGACTTTACCGTTGCGTTCGGACTGCTGGATCGCGATCATGCCCTTGGTGCCGCGGCCGTGGCGGGTGTATTCCGTGATCGGGGTACGCTTGCCGAAGCCGTTCTCGGTTGCCGTGAGCACCGACTGCTGCTCGTTTTCGGCCACCAGCAGGGCGATGACGTTCTGCCCCTCTTCCAGGTTCATGCCGCGCACGCCGCGCGCGGTACGGCCCATCGGACGCACGTCGTTCTCGTCGAAGCGCACCGCCTTGCCGCCGTCCGAGAACAGCATCACGTCGTGCTGGCCATCGGTCAGCGCGGCGCCCACCAGCACGTCGCCCTCGTCGAGGTCGACCGCGATGATGCCGGCCTTGCGCGGGTTGCTGAAGTCCTTCAGCGGCGTCTTCTTGACGGTGCCGAGCGAGGTCGCCATGAACACGTAGTGGTCTTCCGGGAAGGTCCGGTTCTCGCCCGACAGCGGCAGGATCACGGTGATCTTCTCGCCGTCCTGCAGCGGGAACATGTTGACGATCGGCTTGCCGCGCGAGTTGCGCGAGCCCTGCGGCACTTCCCACACCTTCAGCCAGTACATCCGGCCGCGGTTCGAGAAGCACAGGATGTAGTCGTGGGTGTTGGCGATGAACAGCTGGTCGATCCAGTCTTCGTCCTTCGTTGCCGCCGCCTGCTTGCCGCGGCCGCCGCGCTTCTGGGCGCGGTATTCGGAGATCGGCTGCGACTTCATGTAGCCCGAGTGCGACAGCGTGACCACCATGTCCTGCGGGGTGATCAGGTCTTCGGTTTCCAGGTCGCTGGCGTTGTGCTCGATGGCCGAGCGGCGTGCATCCTTGCCGTTCTCGGTGTAGTCGGCCTTGATCTGCGCCATCTCGTCGCTGATGATGGTCGTGACGCGCTCCGGGCGGGCCAGGATGTCGAGCAGGTCGGCGATGTGGGCCATCACTTCCTTGTACTCGTTGACGATCTTGTCCTGCTCCAGGCCGGTCAGGCGCTGCAGGCGCATCTGCAGGATTTCCTGGGCCTGCTCGTCCGACAGCTTGTACAGGCCGTCCTGCTGCATGCCGTAGTGCTTAGGCAGGTGCTCCGGACGGAAGGCTTCGATGCCGCCGGCCGCGCCGGTCTCGGTGCGGTTGAGCATTTCGCGCACCAGGGACGAATCCCAGGCGCGCTGCATCAGTTCGGTCTTTGCGATCGGCGGCGTCGGCGCGGCCTTGATGATTGCGATGAAGTCGTCGATGTTGGCCAGTGCAACGGCCAGGCCTTCCAGCATGTGGCCGCGCTCGCGCGCCTTGCGCAGCTCGAACACGGTGCGGCGGGTGACCACTTCGCGGCGGTGCGACAGGAAGCACTCGAGCATCTGCTTGAGGTTCAGCAGCTTCGGCTGGCCGTTGACCAGCGCCACCATGTTCATGCCGAAGGTGTCCTGGAGCTGGGTCTGCTTGTACAGGTTGTTCAGCACCACTTCCGGCACTTCGCCGCGCTTCAGTTCGATGACCACGCGCATGCCCGACTTGTCGGACTCGTCGCGGATGTCGCTGATGCCTTCCAGCTTCTTGTCGCGCACGTTCTCGGCGATACGCTCGAGCAGCGACTTCTTGTTTACCTGGTAGGGCAGCTCGTCGATGATGATCGCGACGCGGCCGCCGTCCTTGCCGTATTCCTCGAAGTGGGTCTTGGCGCGCATCACCACGCGGCCGCGGCCGGTGCGATAACCGTCGCGCACGCCCGAGACGCCGTAGATGATGCCGGCGGTCGGGAAGTCCGGCGCCGGGATCAGCTCGATCAGTTCGTCGATGCTGCACTCCGGGTTCTTCAGCAGGTGCTGGGCGCCGTTGATGACTTCCGACAGGTTGTGCGGCGGGATGTTGGTGGCCATGCCCACCGCGATGCCCGAGGAACCGTTGATCAGCAGGTTCGGGATCTTGGTCGGCAGGACGGTCGGTTCCTTTTCCTTGCCGTCATAGTTCGGCTGGTAGTCGACCGTGTCCTTGTCGATGTCGGCCAGCAGCTCGCTGGCGATCTTGTCCAGGCGGCACTCGGTGTAACGCATCGCCGCGGCGGAGTCGCCGTCGATCGAGCCGAAGTTGCCCTGGCCATCGACCAGGGTATAGCGCAGCGAGAAGTCCTGCGCCATGCGGACCAGCGTGTCGTAGATCGACGCATCGCCGTGCGGGTGGTACTTACCCATGGTGTCGCCGACCACGCGCGCGCACTTCACGTACGGACGGTTGTGCGCGTAGTTACTCTCGTGCATGGAGTACAGCACGCGACGGTGCACCGGCTTGAGGCCGTCGCGCACGTCCGGCAGAGCACGTCCCACGATCACGCTCATCGCGTAATCGAGGTAGCTCTTGCGCATTTCTTCTTCTAGGGAAATGGGAACTGTTTCTTTTGCGAATTGATCCATTGGGCGGGTCGACTGCTTTCAGGCTAATGGTTATTGACTGCAACGGATGATTCTACCATGCCCTAGTTAGCACCAGCACAAAACCGTTCAGGGGGCCAGACCCTTCCAGCGTTGTCGATGTCAGCCCCGTCCGCTTGCCCAAATGTTGCAACAAAACAACGCATCGAGAATATGCATGAAGTTTGATTTAGGTGCAGTCGTGCGTTTTTGGTGCATGTGGCAAAATGGACAGGAAATTAATTGTTTGTTTCACAATGCGAAACTAAGCCCTTCCCTGGACGTGTTAGTATCTTGACCATAACGCCCACGTTGAGTTTCGCAAGGCATTTACCCGAAAGGAAAAAAGAACATGAATAAACTGGCAACCCTCATGCTCGCTGCTTCGGCTGCGATCGCGGGCAACGCTTTTGCCCAGAGCGATGCACCGTATGCACCGCTGACCACCGACATCAAGGCGCGCACACCGTACAGCGCCTACGTGCAGGACAGCCGCGGCGTGATCGCCCGCAATCCTTTCGGCCTGTGCTGGCGCACCGGCTACTGGACCCCGGCCGACGCGGTCCCGGGCTGCGACGCGCCGCTGTGCGTCCCGCCTGAGAAGCTGGAAAACGGCAAGTGCGTTGCTCCGCCGCCGCCTCCGCCGCCGCCAGTCGCCGAACCGGCTCCAGCCCCGGCTCCTGCTCCGGCCCCGGTGCCGACCTCGGAAAAAGTGTCGTACTCGGCTGACGCCTTCTTCGATTTCGACAAAGCTGTCCTGAAGCCGGCCGGCAAGGCCTCGCTCGACGAACTGGTCTCGAAGCTGGGCGACATGAACCTGGAAGTCATCATCGCCGTCGGCCACACCGACTCGATCGGTACCGATGCCTACAACCAGAAGCTGTCGATCCGCCGCGCTGAAGCCGTCAAGACTTACCTGAAGGGCAAGGGCGTGGAAGAAAACCGCATCTACACCGAAGGCAAGGGCGAGAAGCAGCCGGAAGCCGACAACAAGAGCTCGGCAGGCCGCGCAAAGAACCGCCGCGTGGAAATCGAAGTCGTCGGTACCCGTACCGTCAACAAGTAATCCTTGCTGATTGCTTAATGAACCCCGCTACGGCGGGGTTTTTTTTCGTTTCCCCGTACGCTTACGGCGACAAGTGCTTGCATATTTTCCGTGCGGCATGCCGTGAGCTTCACCATTTCCAGTATGATCCCGAGTATGAATACGAATGCAGACCCATTAGAGATCCAGAAATTCAGCGAGCTGGCCCACCGCTGGTGGGACCCGACGTCCGAATTCCGCCCCCTGCACGAAATCAACCCACTACGCCTCGAGTGGATCAACGCCCGCGCCCCGCTGCTGGGCAAGAACGTGATCGACATCGGCTGCGGCGGCGGCGTGCTGTCCGAAGCCATGGCGCGCAAGGGCGCCAAGGTGACCGGCATCGACCTATCGAAGAAGGCGCTGAAGGTGGCGGACCTGCACAGCCTGGAATCCGGCGTGGAAGTGCGCTACAAGCACATCGCAGCTGAAGAAATGGCGGCTGCGGAACCGGGCCAGTTCGACGTGGTCACCTGCATGGAGATGCTCGAGCACGTGCCGGATCCGGCCTCGATCGTGCAGGCCGCGGCCGACCTGGTGAAGCCGGGCGGCCACGTGTTCTTCTCGACGCTCAACCGTAATCCGAAGTCCTACCTGTTCGCCGTCATCGGTGCCGAATACATCCTGCGCATGCTGCCGCGCGGGACCCATGACTATGGCAAATTCATCACGCCGGCCGAACTGTCGCAATTTGCGCGTCTCGCTGGATTGCAGGTCGACGGCCTGAAAGGCCTGACTTACAATCCGCTGACCAAGATTTACTCGCTCAACAACGACACCGATGTGAACTACATGGTGGCGTGCAGCAAGCCGCTTTAACTTACCTTTCCCATGACTCTTCCGACTGTCCTGCCGGCACCGCGTGCCGTTCTGTTCGACCTCGATGGCACGCTGGCCGACACCGCGCCCGACCTCGCGGCCGCCGTCAACTGGCTGCGTACCGAGCGCGGCCTGCCGCCGACCCCGTATTCGGTGCTGCGCCCGACCGCATCCGCCGGCGCACGCGGCATGATCGGCGCGGCCTTCGGCCTGGGACCGGGCGACGAGGGTTACGAAGAGCTGCGCATGCAGTGGTTCGACCGTTACCAAGAAACCATGGCGGTGCACAGCTCGCTGTTCGGCGGCATCACGGAACTGCTGCACGGGATCGAGCAGGCCGGCATGGCCTGGGGCATCGTCACCAACAAGCCAGCGCGCTTTACCGATCCGCTGATCCCGCAGATCGGCCTGTCGCACGCCGGCTGCGTCATTTCGGGCGACACCACGGGTTTCCCGAAACCCCACCCTGCCCCGCTGCTAGAAGGCGCACGCCGCCTCGGCGTGGCGCCGGAACAGTGCTGGTACGTCGGCGACGACAAGCGCGACATCGAGGCCGGCCACGCCGCCGGCATGGTGACGGTCGCCTGCAACTGGGGCTACTGCGGCGCCATCGAACCGTCGACTTGGGGCGCCGAGTACCTGCTCGACACCCCGACCGACCTGCTGCAGACCCTGCGCCAGGTGGTTGAAGCCGCCCGCGCAACCGCGTCCGCTGCCTGAATCTCCTCCCTCGAGCGGGCCGCAACCTGCGGCCTGCCTCTCCCCTCCGCTTACATCTCATTACGACTGATACAGCCTCAGGGCTAGTTCTGGAAAAGGCTCGCCGGTAATCTACTCCCATACGACAACACAACGTCTCATACGGAGCTAGAACATGGAAACCACCGCACGCTTTAACCGCATTCATCCCCTGATGGCCGCAGCCGCTGCGTCGGTTGTCATCGTCAGCCTCACCGGCGCCGCCGCGATCACCGGCCTGCTGCCGAGCTCGAAGAGCTCCTCCGACGTCCCGGCCATGCCGCTGGCAGCCGCCTCGCCGTACGCAACGCAACAGCCGGGCATGGTCCCGATGACGAATGCGCAAGGCCAGGTCGTGATGGTGCCGGCCGCTGCCCTGCAGGGCCAGGTTCCGGTCGCTGCTCCGCTGTCGGCCACCCCGGTGACGCCGCAGCTGGCGACTCAGCTCGCCGCCGGCTCCGCACCGCAGATGATGCCGGTGGCTGCCGCCCAGCCGATCGCCTACGCCCAGCCCGCGCCGCAGCCGGCGCCGGTCGTGATCAAGGAAGTGATCCGCGAGAAGCCGGTGGTCAAGGTGGTTGAAAAGACCCGCGTGGTGCACGCAAAGGCGAGCGAGCCGCGCTACTACCCGCAGCACGCACCTGCCCCGGCGCAGGCCCAGCCGAACTACGTCGGCATCGGCACCGGCGCCGTCATCGGCGGCCTGATCGGCAACCAGATCGGCGGCGGCAACGGCAAGAAGCTGGCCACCGTGGCCGGCATCATCGGCGGCGGCATGATCGGCAACGAGATCGCCAACCGCAACCGCTAAGCCTTCCTCCTTCCCGAAAAAACCGCAGGCGCTGTCAACCTGCGGTTTTTTTTCGGAAGATGCAGACGATGATGTCGCTCGGGAAAATCCGCAGCACGGGAATCGCG
Organism: Massilia sp. IC2-476; assembly: GCF_020707295.1. Lineage (NCBI taxonomy): Bacteria > Pseudomonadati > Pseudomonadota > Betaproteobacteria > Burkholderiales > Oxalobacteraceae > Massilia > Massilia sp. IC2-476. The sequence goes on along the minus strand of NZ_JAJFER010000002.1, from coordinate 786,495 downwards.
CACATGATCGCGATGTACTGCGCCCACAGCGACAACAGCGGCACGTTGCCCGCACAGCTCAGCCGCTCGCGCAGCCCCTTGGCGCGCAGGGCCGGCAACTCGGCGCTGTCGACCATCTCGAAGCCCCGCCCTGCCACCAGCCGGGCCAGGTTGTCGCTGCTGAAATAATGCACGTGCGGCGACGGCAGGTCTTTCTGCCACAGCCGCTCGAAAGGCGTGCGCCAGCCCAGGCGGGCGATGACTTTCGACAGGCGGTAGAAGAAGCCGCGGCTGTTCGGCAGGTTGAGGATCAGGATGCCATCGGGATTCAGGCGCTGCTGGCAGGCGTCGAGGGCGCTGCGGATGTCCGGGATATGTTCGATGACGTCGTTGAAGACGATCACATCGAAGCGCTCGCCATCTTTCAGCACGTCGGGGAAGAAGCCGGCCCGCACCGGCAGGCCACGCGCGGCGGCGCGCGAACCGACCACGGCATCCGGCTCGACGCCGAGCACATCGAAATCCTCGCGCGCCGTTTCCAGGAACCAGCCATGGGCGCTGCCGACATCGAGCAGGCTGCGCGCCCCGGGCCGGACATGCCGCTTGGCGTACTGGACGATGGCGCGGAAATTCTCGAGCCGCAGGGCCTTCAGGCCGGCTTCGCGCTCGGCTTCGTTGACCTCAGGGCCGGTGTGCTTGTTGATGGCGACGGACAGCGCCGCGCTCTCGTAGTGACATGCCGGACAGGTCGCATGCCACGATGCGAGCCCGGCCGTTTGAGTGTTACCGCAGACGATACAAACCATTCCCATTCCTTGTCAAAAAGACGTGATGCAGACGGCGTAGCCAGGAAATCATATTGCAGTTTCGTCATGCTTGGAGCATATCTTTTAGACCTGTTTGAGCTTAAGCTGGTTCTAAGCAGGGAGACTGCACGTACCGACAGATTGGAGTACAATGGGGGTTCTCTCGTTGGGGGCGACCTGGTTTCGACGTGGGTTGCAAAGCAGCGCAGGGCATACCGAGGACTGGTTACCTCGTAAATACATCCAGAAATCAATAACTGCAAACGATAACTCGTACGCACTCGCAGCTTAATTGCTGCTAGGTCCACACCACCTCGCCCCTGGGGTGTACCGCAAGGTTCGTGGACTCATTTACAGGGGCTCGCAGTAGGCCGGGTTACTTGGTCGACTGTTAAATAATAGGTGACTCGCCTGTCCAAAGGGTGCACATCCCCGTTGTCCAGGTTAAATTAATTGATAGTGCTAAGTATGTAGAACTGTCTGTAGAGTGCTTGCGGACGCGGGTTCAATTCCCGCCGCCTCCACCAACCTCTTCCAAAAAGCCGCTGATTCGTCAGCGGCTTTTTTATTTGCGCGTGCTTGTAACCGTTGTCACAGAGCTGCCCTATAAGTGCCGCTATGATCAAGCAAGCAATCGATGTGAATGACGCACTGACCGTCACTACAACACACTTACGCCTGAATCAAGATGATGAAAATCTCGAATGCCGCTTGCAACATCCACTTCACCCTGACGCAGAGGCCGTGGTGGCCTCCGCCCCAAGTGGAGAATTGTCATGCGAATCAATCTTTCGCGCGCCGTGCGCCGGCATCATTTAAAACGCCTTAAGAAAAAGCGCTCAGCTTTCGGTGGTGGGTATATCCGACAGTTGGCGCCGTACGAACAAGCTAGGCATATCGGTAGGCTCGGCCATACAGCGACTATATGTAGCTGCTGGATGTGTGGCAATCCGCGCCGTCGCATAGGGGAGCTCACTCTGCAGGAGCAACTTGCAAAGAAGCTTATTGGTTTCGAACTAAACGATAATTGCAGTGATTAAATTTGGCCTGTCGAACTAGCTTGAGGAGGCAATTCTGCCTCCTCTGCTCTCTTTACTTCATTATCAGGAAGTGGGCCCCGGATCCGTCCCCGCCTGCTGAATCACCATCAACTCCTTCATCAGCGCATCGTTGAACGCCGGAATATCCTCCGGCTTGCGGCTCGTGACGAGCTTGCCGTCCACCACCACCTCATCATCCGTCCACTCCGCGCCCGCCGCCTTCAGGTCATCCTGGATCGCCGGATAACTGGTCAGGTGCTTCGACTCCGCAATCCCCGCCTCGATCAGCGGCCATGGTCCATGGCAGATCGCCGCGATTGGCTTGTCGGCATCGTCAAACGCCTTGATGAAGGCAATCGCCTCCGGAATCTGGCGTAGTTTCTTCGGATTCTCTTCACCACCCGGCAGCAGCAGCGCATCGTAATCGTTGACCTGAGCCTGCGACAGGCTTAGCTCTACCTTGAACTTGTCCCCCGGCTGGTCATGATTCATGCCCTGCACGTCCTCGCCCGCAGCCTTCGGCGAAATCAGGGTCACCCGCACGCCCTTCCCTTCGAGGAAAGTCCGCGGCCCCGTGTATTCGACCTGTTCGACGCCATCGGTCATCAGGACCGCCACGCGCCGGCCCACCAGGTCCTTCTCGCTCACCAGGTCCAAGTGGTCGCCTGCATTCACAATATTTTCCATATGCCCTCCTGTCTGGTTCATTCAGTCGTCGGGTCGATTGTAGGTCGCGGCTTCGGCAGGCGTCGCGCGGATGATGCCCGCGGGTAGAGGAACTAAGCCAGCAAGTAGCAGACGTCTTCGCGGTCGCGCTTGTCCGGCTGCGTGGACAGGAAGCCGTCCAGCCCGAGCCGGACCGTGCCATCGAGGCTGGCGCCATCAACCTCGTCGCCACGCAAGACCACCTGCAGCTCGCGGTACGGGACTTCGATCGCGAAGCGCCCCAGCAAGGCCGCCAGCGCCCGCGCCCCGGCGGCGCCGGGCAGGAACTGTTCGAACATGCTAGAGGACAGCGGCCCGACGCGGATGCGGATGCCGAGCTCCGGACGCAGCAGCCGCTCGCCCAGGGTGGCACCGAAGCCGACGTCGCAGTTGTTCTCGCCCAGCCGGCTGCGGTCGGACGTGGTGAGCGGGTCCCAGCGTCCCGCGAACTGCTCGACCGTGACCGGCACTTGCAGGTAGTCGCGCAGCACACCCGCGATCAGCTCCGCCGGCACCACCCGGCTGCGCAGCTGTGCGGCGAAATAGGCGAGGCTCTCGAAAGGCAGGCCGGCATCCAGCTGGCCCTGGCCCGCGACGCCGCCAAGCGCCGCCAGCATGGCCAGGAAGCGGTCGCGGTTATGCTCATCCGGGCCGCCGCGCACGCGGTACTTGCGCCAGGCGCGGTAGAACAGCGCCACCTGGCGGCAGGAAAAAGCATCGTAAAAGGCGCGAGGGCCGTCATCATGGGCCGCGTGTTCCCAAGATGCGATGCGCTCGGTGTAATGCAGGGGCAGCGCGCCGTGCGCGCCCAGCAGGCCCATGACCGCCGTGCGTATCCGCAGCCGCATGGCGCCATCGTCGGCCGGGTCGCCGTCGAGGCGTAGCGCTTCGATGTCGCTGGTCGGGAAGGCCAGCGACAGGCTGTTCTCGAAGCGGATCGCGGTGTCCGGCGACAGGCCATAGCGGCGCAGCCAGCGCGACAGCAGGCGCACCGCCTGGAACAGTTCGTAGCGCCAGGGCTCGGCCAGGAGCTGGTCGATCACACCAGCGTCAGGTTGCCGTTGCGTGGCTCGCATCGCAGGAGCTCCCTGTCGGTCTGCGCCGAGCGCACCACCAGCCGCGTGAAACTGTTGATGTGCACGTACAGGCCGAAGAAGCGGTTCACCACTTCCGCGAACACGTAGACGCTGCTGCCGGCGAAGGCGTCTTCGTCGACCGTCATGCGCACATCAAGGCCATGCACCATCGTGGCGCCGATGCGGGTGCGCATCCAGGCCGTGGACGACAGGGTTTCCATCGCCGTGATGCCGGCGATCTGGCGCTGGGTCGCCGCCGAGCGCGACACGTCGTACAGGGTCAGCACTTCGCGGAAGGCGTCGAGATCGCCCAGCGAGCGGTGGTTCAGCGCCAGCTGGGCCACCAGGCGCCAGTGGGCGCCGCCGGACGAAGGGAAGCGGTGCGGCAGCGTGGGACGGCGCAGCAGGTGGATCGGCAGGCCGCCAGCAGCGGTCTCGCTAGTCATGTCGCCGCCGGGCGCGCCGAAGCCGGTACTGGTGGCGTGCGCGCCGTTGGTGCAGGTCAGGTCGATCGAGGCCACGCACTGCTCGTCGGCGGCCAGCGAAAAGCCGGCATCGGTGAAGCCGATCTTGGTGCGCTGACGCTGCACGCCGCGGTCGTCGCGGCGGGCGAACCAGTAGCGCTCGCGCAGCTCCGCCCCTTCGCCGTGACGCAGGCCGTAATAGGGCCGGTAGGCGATCGACTGCACCCTGCCCTCCGCCGTGCGCAGCACATTCACGCTATCGATGCTGTAGACCTCCACGTCTTCTTCGTGTCGTCCCGGCAGCACATCGTACATCGCGGTGCGGTGGGTGATCCGGACCGGCATCGCAGCCTGGTGGAACAGGTTGACCACTGGCGCGCAGCCGGCGAGCAGGTGCGACGCCTGCAGGGTGCCGAGCAGGCGCGCGGCGCCGCTGTCGCCGTGCAGGCCACCCACGATCAGGTGCAGCGTGAAGCGGTGCGCCGCGGCCGGCAGCATGGGCGCCAGCTTGCCCAGGTCGATGTCGATGAAGTGGAACTTGTCTGGGAAAGCAAAGTATTCGCTCAGCAGCCGGTAGGCCGCATGTTCGCTCGGGCGCAGCGGCACCAGCGCATCGTCGTCGCCAAAGCCGCCCAGCGACAAGGGCATGCGTTCGAGCTGGCGCCACGGCCCGCCGTCGCCGATCTCCAGGTAGCTGGCTCCCACATGCATGAACAGGGTGTCGATCAGGGCTGCCGCCAGCAGCGGATCGGCTTCCACATACAGGCGCAGGCGCGGCATACCGAGCTGGCGCAGCAGGCGCGCCGGCGCCGCGCTGTCGATGGTGATGGCTACCTGCCCGGTGGCGCGCGCCGGTAGCCGCACGTGGGCCGGCGCATGCACCACCGGTTCGTAGCGCGCCTTGGCCACGCCGACCGGGGCCAGGGTCAAGGGACTGGTGGTGCGGAAGCGGCAAGCCGTGCCCTTGTGGTGCAGCGCGCTCATCTCGGTGCCGCGCGGGATCGTCTCCACCCGTTCCGGCCGGCCGCTCGCTTGCGGCCCCGGCGCGCCGCCGATGCGGGCGATCGAACACGATGGGATGCCCTGCAGGAAGTAGGGATACAAGCTGCCCAGCAGGGCTTCGGTGAATTCCGGATAGTCGTCGTCGAGCTTGCGCGCCGTGCGCGCGTTGAGCAGCGCGCAGGCCTGGATCAGACGCCGGATGTGCGGGTCTTCCAATCCTTCGGCGCCAAGGCCCAGTTCGCTCGCCAGACGCGGATACTGGTGCGCCAATTCGCGCCCGACCGTGTTCAGGTAGACCAGTTCACGCTCGTAGTACGGCAACAGTTCTTCCATGGCGCACTCCTCTCCGAAGAATTAAAGGTCGTGCAGTTTTGCGCGCAGGACCTTGTGGCCAATCAAGAACTGATGAGCAGGAGCTATCCGGCATGCATGGGTACGAAGGCGTGACGCGAACTTGTTGCCAAGTCAGTAAAATGAAGGGCTTGACAGCATCGCCACCAAAACAACATGACCACCGCCGCCGCTTCCCCTTCCGCCTCACCCGTCCGCGCCGAGGTCGCCACCTTGTGGCGCCTGTCCTGGCCGATGCTGGTGGGCCAGCTGGCGACCGTCGGCATGGGCGTGGCCGACGTGGCGATGACCGGCCACGTCAGCGCCGAAGAGCTGGCGGCCGTCTCGCTCGGCACCTCGGTGTGGTCGATCGTGCTGGTCACCGTCATGGGCACCATGATGGCGATCAATACCGTGGTCGCGCACGAGATCGGCGCCGCCCGCTACGACCAGATTCCGCATTCGGTGCGGCAATCGCTGTGGAAGGGCCTGATCGTGGGCCTGGTGGCCTGCCTGTTCGCCAACCTGTGCACCCTGCTGTTCGACCATGTCGGGCTGGAGCAGCACGTGGCCGACCGCGCCTCGCTGTTCCTGCACGTGATCAGCCTCGGCATGCCGGCCTTTGCCTGCTACCGCGCCCTGTACGGCTACACCACCAGCATCAACCAGACCAAGCCGATCATGTGGATCGCGATCTTCGGCCTGGTCTTCAATGTGATCTCGAACTGGCTGCTGGTCTACGGTAACTGGGGCTTTCAGCAGCTGGGTGCGGTCGGCTGCGCGGTGTCGACCGCGGTGGGCATGTGGCTGATGCTGGGCGCCATGATCGTCTGGATCAAGTATGCGCCGGCCTACCGCATGACCTATCCCTTCACCGGCTGGGAAGGCCCGGATTGGAAAGAAATCGGTTCGATGCTGCGTCTCGGCCTGCCGATCGGCGTCACTTATTTTGCCGAGGTCAGCGCCTTCGGCCTGATCGGCCTGCTGGTGGCGCGCTTCGGCGTGGTGGCAGTCTCTTCGCACCAGGTGGCGCTGAATTTCGCCTCGCTGGTGTTCATGGTGCCGCTCAGCTTCTCGATCGGCATGATGACCCGCGTCGGGCAGGCCATGGGCGAAGGCAACCCGGTGCGCGCCCGCTTCGTGGGTTGGGTGGGCGTCGGCACCTCGGTCGCTTTCGGCGCGCTGTCGGCGATCTTCATCGCCCTGTTCCGCTGGCAGATCGCCGCCATGTACACCTCCGACCCGGCGGTGCAGGCGGCCTGCGCCAACCTGCTGCTGCTCGCGGCGCTGTTCCAGCTGTCCGACGCCACCCAGGTGGCGACCGCCTCGGCCATCCGCGGCTACCAGGTGACGCGTGCGCCGATGATCATCCAGCTGGTCGCCTTCTGGGGCATCTCGCTGCCGCTCGGCTGTATCCTGGGGCTGGCGCCCGACTGGTTCCCGTGGCGGCCCGACGCGCCGATGTCGACCACCGGCTTCTGGATCGGCCTGGTGATCGCCCTGACGGTGGCGGCGGTGCTGCTGACCTGGTCCTTCGAGAAGCTGGCGCGCCAGCGCATTCGGGAAGGTGCAGCCGGCATCGCAGCGCCGGCTAAGGAAATGCATACGTAATTACAGCGTTCGGGTGCTGACTCTGGTATCGTTCCGCAGTTGTAGCAAATTAACTTATACCAGAGACATTTCATGCGCCCTACCCTGCTTCTTCTGGCCGCCCTTGCGGCCGCTCCCGCTTCGGCCGAACGCCTGACGCTGGACCGTATCTACGGCGACCCAGCCCTGGCCGGCGCCAGCGTCAAGAACCTGCGCGTGTCGCCCGACGGCGAGCGCGTCACCTTCCTGCGCGGCCGTGCCGACAACCAGTACCAGCTGGACCTGTGGGAATACAACATGAAGACCAAGAGCACCCAGCGCCTGGTCGATTCCAAGCGCCTGGTGCCGAACGAGGAACTGTCGCTGGAAGAAAAAGCGCGCCGCGAGCGCGCCCGTACCGCCGGCCTGTCGGGCATCCTGAACTATTTCTGGTCGCCGGACGGCAAGCAGCTGCTGGTGCCGATCGGTGGCGACCTCTACCTGGTCGATGCCGCCAAGCCGGATGCGCCGCGCAAGGTCGCCTCGGGCAACGTGATCGACCCGAAGATTTCGCCGAAGGGCCGCTACGTTTCCTTCGTGCGTAACCAGAATCTGGTCGTGATCGACCTGCAGACCGGCGTCGAGCGCCAGCTGACGACCGATGGCAAGGGCACCATCCACAACGGCGAGGCGGAATTCGTCGCGCAGGAAGAGATGGATCAGCACACCGGCTACTACTGGGCGCCGGACGATTCCGCGATCGCCTACCGCCGCTATGATGAAAAACCCGTCCCGGTCGTGCGCCGCTTCGAGATCTTCGCCGACCGTACCGAAGTGATCGACCAGCACTACCCGGCCGCGGGCGATCCGAACGTGCTGATCGAACTGATGATCGTCAACCCGGCCACCGGCCAGCAGCGCAAGGTCGACCTGGGCGCCGAGAAGGACATCTACCTGGTGCGCGCCGACTTCAGCGACGACGCCAAGACCCTGGTCTACCAGCGCCAGACCCGCGACCAGAAGCGCCTCGACCTGGTGGCCGTGGACGTGAACACGCTGGCCCAGCGCCCGCTGCTCACCGAGACCTCGAAGACCTGGGTCAGCATCCACAACGACCTGCGCTTCCTGCGCAGCAAGAAAGCCTTCATCTGGGCCTCCGAGCGCAGCGGCCGCAACCACCTGTATCTGTACAGCCTGGACGGCAAGCTGATGCACCCGCTGACCAAGGGTGAATGGGGCGTGGACAACATCCTGGCGATCGACGAGATCGACGGCAAGGTCTATGTCTCGTCGAACAAGGATGCCGTGATCGACAAGCAGACCTATGCGGTCAAGCTCGACGGCAGCAATGCCGGCGCGCCGCTGCGCGTCACCGCCGGCGACGGCTGGCACGACGCCGTGTTCGCACGCAATGGCAAGATCTTCGTGGACACCTACTCGAACCCGAAGACCCCGCCGCAAGTGTCGATCCGCCGCGCCGACGGCAGCATGGTGGAATGGCTCGAGAAGAACGAGCTGAACGCGAACCACCCGTACGCCAAGTACATGCCGGACCACCTGCCGACCGAATTCGGCACGATGAAGGCCAAGGATGGCCAGACCCTGCATTATTCGATCATCAAGCCGGCCAACTTCGACGCGAGCAAGCGCTACCCGGTGTTCCTGTTCACCTACGGCGGCCCGCATTCGCAGCGCGTGACCCGCACCTGGGGCAACTACTTTGACCAGTACATGGCCCAGCAGGGCTTCGTGGTGTTCCGCCTGGATAACCGCGGCTCGAGCCGCCGCGAGCGCGTCTTCACCGACGCCCTCTACAACAACCTGGGCAAGGTCGAAGTGGAAGACCAGGTTACCGGCATCGACTGGCTGGCCCAGCAGAGCTTCGTCGATCCGAAGCGCATTGGCGTGTTTGGCTGGAGCTACGGCGGCTTCATGACCCTGCGCCTGCTGTCGGCAGCCTCGGACAAGATCGCCATGGGCGTGTCGGTGGCCCCGGTGACCGACTGGGCCCTGTACGACACCCACTACACCGAGCAGTTCGTGGGCGGCACCCCGAAGTCCGATCCGGAAGCCTACAAGCGCAGCGGCGTGTTCGCGCACCTGGACGGCCTGAAGTCGCCGCTGCTGCTGATCCACGGCATGGCCGACGACAACGTGCTGTTCACCAACACCACGCGCCTGATCGACGAGCTGGTGAAGCGCAACGTGCAGTTCGACCTGATGACCTATCCGGGCGCCAAGCACGGCATCTCGGGCAAGGTCAACCAGCGTCACGTGTATGGGCTGATCGAGGCCTTCTTCAAGAAGAACTTGGTTGGAACGGCGGCGAAGTAAGCTTACTGTCTGCTTAGTGGAAACAGCCGCCTTTGGGCGGCTGTTTGCTTTTGGTAGTAGCTGCTCTACGGAATTGGGTCCCGGCCTCCGCCGGGACGACGTGCTACTGCTAACGATGAATTGAAACGTAGCGGACAGTACCACCAGCTTTAAAAACGTCATGCGCGCCACTGGCGCCCATGACTCCCGGCGCAGGCCGGGATCTAAGTTCGCACCGCAGCCCGTAAACAACAACAGCCGCCCTCAGGCGGCTGTTCTCGAAGCGTAAAAAGCGAATCAGTGCGAGCGGCGCGCGGCGTCGTCCAGCTTTTCTTCCACTTTTTCCTGCGCATCGCCCAGCGTCTTCTGGGTCTTGCCTTCGACTTTGGTCGCCTTGCCTTTGGCTTCCTGGGTCGGGCTGTCGATCGCGTCACCGAATTCTTCTTGGATCTTGCCACCGATTTCTTTCAGTTTACCTTTAACTTGATTTTCGTTAATCATGGTCTTCTCCTTAGAAGTACATGTCCGGATGGCCATGCATGGGTACAGAATACGACTGTCGGCGGAGCTCTTCTGTTCGTGCCCGCACATTGCACAAATGTCAGCATTTGCGCGACGTCAAGACGTCGACAGTGCTAACATTTTGTCAACTCGACAATAGCGCACAAAGGTGATGCCATGAAAGAACAAGCTCAAGAACACGCCGCCGACTCGCCGCCCTCGCAACGCCGCGTCGCCAAGCGGGTCACGATGATCAGCGGGATCGCCATCCTCTTTATCGCCCTCGCCGCCGCCGTGGTACTGGCTGCCGATGCACTGCTGCTGATCTTCGCCTGCATCCTGTGCGCCATTCTGCTCTACAAGCTGAGCGAGATCATGGCGCGGCGCCTGCACATGAACCGCAAGCTGGCGCTCACCATTGTCGTGGTCGCGCTGCTCGCCATCATCGGGCTCGGCAGCTGGGCCATGGCGCCGCAGATCTCCGAACAATCCACCAAGCTTGCCAAGGAAGTGCCGGCTGCCGTCGAGCGTCTGAAGACGAGCGTCGAGCAGCATCCGCTGATGAAACGCATCGTGGCGGAACTGCCGCCGCCTGAGCAGGTCGTCAAGCAGATGGGCAATATGGTGCCGAATGCTGGACTCTTCTTTGGCGGCGTGATCGGCGCGCTTGGCAACGTGGTCATCATCCTGTTCGTCGGGATTTATTTTGCCGCCAGTCCCCACACCTACACGACCGGCGTGATCCGCCTGATTCCGAAACCACGCCGCAGCCGCGCGCGTGAAGTGCAGCAGGAATTGGGCAACACCCTGGCCAGCTGGCTGCTCGGCAAGGGGGCATCGATGCTGATCGTCGGTGTCGCCACGTCGATCGGCCTGAGCCTGCTCGGCGTGCCGCTCGCGCTGATCCTCGGCATTATTGCCGGCCTGCTCGACTTCATCCCCTACCTGGGTCCGATCATGGCAGGCATCCCTGCGGTACTGCTGGCGCTGTCGATCAGCCCCGACCTGGCGCTGTACACCGTGCTGCTGTTCGTCGGCATCCAGCTGGTCGAGGGCTACCTGCTGCAGCCGCTGATCGAGGCCAAGGCGGTGGACATGCCGCCGGCGCTGGTGATCGTGATGCAGCTAATCTTCGGCACGCTGTTCGGCTTTGCCGGGGTGGCCCTCGCCACGCCGCTGGCGGCCGGGCTGTCGGTGCTGGTCAAGATGCTCTACATCGAGGATGTCCTCGGGGACAGACCCGCGCACACATCCAGTTCGGGCTAGCCGCCTAGCAATAAAAAAGCCGCGCACTGCGCGGCTTTTTGCTGTGGCGAGAGCAATTAGTTGTTGCCCTTGAAGATGTCCTTCACGTCGCCGACCTTTTCCTGCACCTTGCCTTCAGCCTGGTTCGACACGCCTTCGCGCTGGGCCTGGCGGTTGCCGACAGCTTCGCCCACCTTCTCCTGGATCTTGCCGCCGATGTCCTTGGCCTTGCCCTTGATTTGATCGTCGTTCATTTCAGTCACCTCGTCTGTTCGTGGAACGAGGTCCCACCATAGGCCTGATAGAGCTGCAACTCTGTTCGCTGATTAACACACGGGCTTGCGCCAGACGCTGGCGAGCCAGGGCTGCTGCTCGCGCGGCAGGCCGGCTGGGCGGTAGTAATGATGCACCGGGGTAAAACCTGCCGTGGTCAGGTAGCGTTCCCAGGCGTCGTAATCGTGGTAGCTGCCGTAGCGCGGGCCATTCCAGCCTTCGCGGTTGTCGCCGCGCGGGTTGGAACTGAACAGGACGCCGCCGGGTTTCAGGGTGTTGAAAAGCTTGTCCAGCACGCCGGGCAGTTCGGCGCTTGGGATGTGGAACAGCGACGCATTGGCGAAGACGCCGTCGAAGGTCTCGGGCGGGAGTTGAAGGTGCAGGAAGTCCTGGTGCCAGACCTCGCAGCCGCTGTAGGCACGCGCCATGTCGACGAAGCGGCTGCTGCCATCCAGGCCGATGGCCTTGTGGCCGAGCTGCGTAAAATTCTTCAGGTCGCGGCCGGGGCCGCAGCCGAGGTCGAGGATGGTGTGCGGGGTGGGTGCTTCGATGGCGCCGAGCAGGGCGTCGATGTTCTGGCAGACGTCATGGTCGATGGTGCCGGCGAAGAAGGCGTCGGCGGTTTGCTCGTAGTGCGCGAGCGTGCGGCGGGAAATATCGTCGGGGGTCATGACGGCATTATCGGCGGAATTGGTGCAGTGTGTGCGGCACCGTTAGTCCGCTGCGTGAGCACGTCGCCCCGGCGGAGGCCGGGGCCCAAGTTTGCGTGCATCGCAGCTAAAGCGTGCTGTTCGACGGAGCATGGGAAATTGGATCCCGGCCTGCGCCGGGATGACGGTCTCAAGGGGACGGGCAGGATCGGGTTTGTCTGGCGGCTCCTAGCCCGTTGCCCCCATTACCAAACGCGAACCCGCTGCTCCGGCGCCAGATACAGCTTCTGCCCCGGCTGCACATCGAAGGCCTTGTACCAGGAGTCCAAATTGCGCACGGTGTAGGTGCGGTACTGGCCCGGGGCGTGGCCGTCGGTCAGGACGGCGCGGCGCATCGAGGCTTCGCGCATCTTGGTGCGCCAGCTCTGTGCGAAGCCGGTGTAGAACTGGCGGTCCGCCTCCACGCCGGTGCCCTTGCCGTTCGGCGAGGACTTGAAGGCGTCGTAGGCCGCGGCCAGGCCGGCCAGGTCGGACAGATTCTCGCTCAGCGTCAGCTGGCCGTTGACAGCCAGGTCATCGAAGGGCTTGTAGGCGTTGTACTGCTCCACCAGCTTCTGCGACGCGGTCTTGAAGTGCGCCAGGTCTTCCTTGGTCCACCAGTCGCGCAGGCGGCCCTGGGCGTCGAACTGGGCGCCCATGTCGTCGAAGCTGTGGCTGATCTCGTGCCCGATCACCGAGCCGATCGCGCCATAGTTGTGCGCGTCCGAGGCCTTCGGATCGTAGAACGGCGGCTGCAGGATCGCGGCCGGGAAGTTCAGCGCGTTCTGCAGCGGCAGGTTGACGGCGTTGACCAGCTGCGGCGGCATGGCCCAGTCGGTCTTCTTCGGCTTCTGCTTGAGCTTGGCGAGCTGCTGGGTGTAATTGAACTCTTGCGCACGCAGCACGTTGCCGAGCGCATCAAGCGGCGAGACCTGCAGGGCGCCATACGACTTCCACTCATCCGGATAGCCCACGCCCACGTACATGGTGCGGACCTTTTCCTTGGCCTGGGCGCGGGTCGACGGCGCCATCCATTCGAGCTTGTCGATGCGGCGTTCGAAAGCGGTCTTGATGTCGCCGACCATTTTGAGGATGCGCGCCTTGTCCTGCGCCGGGAAGTACTTCGCGACGTACATCTTGCCCACTGCTTCATCCATCGCGGTATTGGTGGCCGACAGCGCACGCTTCCAGCGCGCCGACTGCTGCGGCGAGCCGGTCAGGCCCTTGCCGTAGAACTCGAAGCGCAGGTCGCCGTAGGCCTTGGGCAGGGTGCTGGCGAACTGGTTCATGCTGTGGAAGGCCAGGTAGTCCTTCCAGGTAGCGAGGTCGGTGCTTGCCACCTGCTGGGCCGCGCCCTTGATGGCGCCCGGGTGGTAGGCAATGAAGCGGTCCTGGCCGGACAGGCGCGCACCCTGCATGAAGGCGTTCCAGTCCATGCCGGGCGCCTTGGCCGTGAAGTCCTTCATGGTCCACGGGTTGTTGGCCTTCTGGATGTCGGCGGATTCCTCGCGGCTGGCGTGGCTCTGGGCCAGTTCCGACTCGAGGGCGAAGATCTTGGCCGCGCGCGCTTCGGCGTTGTCGTAGCCGGCCAGTTTGAGCATCGCGCCGATGTACTGCTGGTACTTGGTGCGCAGCTCGGCCATCTTCGGGCTGTTGTCGAGGTAGTAGGCGCGGTCAGGCAGGCCGATGCCGCCCTGGAGGATGTAGGGCACGTTGCGCGACGGCTCGGTCAGGCCCTGGTTGATCCACACACCGAACAGGTTCGGGGTGTTGAAGTTGGTGGCATTGAGCGGGTCGACGTCGGCGCGCAGGAACTCGCCCAGCACGCGCGACAGGGCCGCGCGGTCCTTGATTGCTTCGATCTTCGCCAGGCGCGGCTTGAGCGCGTTCAGGCCGGCGGACTCGATCGCCGCTTCGTTCATGTAAGCCTTGTAGAAGTCGGCCACCTTGCGCGCCTCGGCATTGGCGGACTTGCTGCTGCCGGCTTCCTCGATCAGCTTGACGATGCGGGCATTGGTCTCCTCGGCCAGCGCATACATCGAACCCCAGGCGCCGCGGTCGGCCGGGATCTCGGTCTTGGCCATCCACTCGCCATTGGCCCAGGCATAGAAGTCGTCGCCCGGCAGCATGGTGGCGGCGGCCGGCTTGGTCTGGGCAGTGCCGGCGGCGGCTTGTTCGGCCGCGTGCAGCGGGGCAAAGGCGAACGCGGCGCCGCACAGCGCCAGGGTGACGGCGGTCTTGATCGGAGTCCAGCTGGTTTTCATAGATTCCCTTCTCTGTGGTGTGTCTCGTGAATCGGTTTTGTTTTATTGCAGGGCTGCCCGCACCTGCGGCAGCAGGCGGGCCTTCTGGTCGGCGCGGATGCGCACGCCATTGCCGACGCGCTCGGCTTCGACAACGCCATCGGGGCCGAAGTTCTTGCGCATATAGGCTTCCATCATCTCGGCATGCGCCGGGTTGGCGGACGAGGCGACGATACCGGCGAACATGCTGTTGCGCCCAAGCGCTTCCATGTTGTTCAGCAGCGCTTCGCGGTTGGCGACTGCGAAGTTCCAGGTCTGGTCGAGGTGCTCATTGGCGACGCCGCCCAGGATGTAGGGAGTCAGGTCGGGCGGGGTTTGCGGCGACAGCAGCAGGCCCAGGGTGCGCGCCGCCAGCGCCGGGTCCTGCACGCCCGTCAGCGCGCGGCCGAAGCGGTTGCGCTCCTCGCTGGTCGGGGCGTTGGCGGCGCGTGCGGCCAGGGCCTCGTAGGTGGCGGCGTCGGCGTAGCGGCCGGCGGTGCCGGTGACGAAGTCGATCATTGACGGCGGCACCGAGGATGGGTCCTGCAAATAGCGCGCGAAGCGGGCCTTGCCCTCCTCGATCGCGCGCGGGTCGCCCGCGCGTGCCAGGGCGGTGGCCAGCGTGCCGCGCAGCTGGCTGTCCTCGGCCGTTTCACCCGGCTTTTCGTCCCAGCCCAGCTTGTCCATTTTCGGGCGCATGAACTCCAGCAGGAAGCGGCGGATCAGGGCCTGCTCAGGCTCGCCGCGCGCCAGCGAGTCCAGGGTGCGCAGGTTCGACAGGATCGAATCCCAGACCGCCATGCGCGGCTCATCGCCGTAGCTGCGGACCAGTTTCAGGTAGCCGTCCAGCCCCATGCGTCCGTTTGAAGCGAAGCTCCAGGTATCGGTGAGCAGCTTCAGGCGGGTGCTGTCCGGCAGGCGCGGCGCCTGCTCGGCCAGGGCGCGGAAGCTGGCCGGGTCATACTGGACGCGGAAGTAGCCGACGCTGTACGGATCGACCACCAGCGCGCCCTCGCAGCCGGCCTGGGTGATCGTGGTGCTGGGGCCGGACAGCAGCGTGTACCAGGCCTTGCCGTTGACGGTGCCGACCTGCAGCGGCACGTTCCACAGGCGCTGCTGCTTCGGCGGCTCGTCGAGACGGTACTGTTCCTGCGACAGCGTGACCTTGCGCTTGCCCTCTTCGCAGGCCTGCTCGACCTTGATCAAGGGGAAGCCCGGCTGCAGGGTCCAGTCCGAAGCGAGCTTCTCGACCGGCTTGCCGGACGCTTTTTCCAGCGCCGCCCACAGGTCGGCGGAAGTGGTATTGGAGTACTGGTGCTTCGCCATGTAGGCGCGCATGCCCTTGCGGAAGGGTTCTTCGCCCAGATAGGCTTCCAGCATGCGCAGGAAGGCCTGGCCCTTCATGTAGGTGATCGCGTCAAACGCGGCGGCGGCCTGCTCTTCGGTATCGATGCGGGTCTGGATCGGGTGGGTGGTCTTGCGCGCGTCCAGGTTCATCACGTATTCGCGCTCGGCCATGGCTTCCAGGTAGGGCCGCCATTCGGGATGGAAGTGGTGAGTGGCCTTGGCCGCCATCCACGAAGCAAAGCCTTCGTTGAGCCAGAGGTTGTCCCACCAGGCCATGGTGACGAGGTTGCCGAACCACTGGTGCGCCACTTCGTGCGCGTTGATGTTGAAGGTGAACTTCTTGACCTTTTCCGGGCTCTTCTTCGGGTCGTAGAGCAGGGTCGGCTCGTTGTAGACCACCGCGCCCCAGTTTTCCATCGCGCCGTTGAAGCCGCCGGGAATGGCGATCTGGTCGAGTTTCGGCAGCGGGTACGGGATGCCGAAGTAATTATTGTAGTAGCGCAGCAGGTCGCGGGTGGCGGCCAGCGGGAAGGTGGCCGAGCCCAGCTTGCCTTCGGTGGTGACGATGCCGATGTCGATGCCGTCCTGCTTGCTGGCGAGGCGCTCCAGTTCGCCCGCCACCAGCACCACCAGGTAGCTCGGCATCTTCGGCGTATTGCCGAAGCTGATGCGCTGCATGCCGCCGACGAGCTCTTCGCGTTTCTCGATCGGGGTAGTGGAATAGGCCTTGAAGTTGCCAGGGACGTCCACCGTCAGCCTGAAGCGGGCGCGGAAGGCCGGCTCGTCCCAGGTCGGGAGCATGCGGCGCGCGTCGGTCGGCGCCATGGTGGTGGCGATCAGTTTCTTTTCCTGGCTGCCGGCCTTGTAGTTCACGTAGAACAGGCCGCGTCCCTCGCGGTTGATCTGGCCGCGGAAAGCCAGCGCCAGTTCGTATTTACCGGGCGCCAGCGGTTGTGGCAGCTTGAAACGCAGCGTCTGCTGCTCCTTGTCGAGGATGGGCTCGAGTTTCAGCTTGCCGATGCCCTTGCCGCCCAGGCTGGCCTCGTCGATCTGCAGGTTGTCGGCATTCAGCATGATGGTCGAGGTCGGGCTCAGGACTTCGATCTCCACCGTCTGGGTGCCGCGGAAGGTATTGCCGGCGACGTCGGGCATGATGTGGGCCGCGTACTGCAGCGGAATCACGTCCTTCGGCAGCTTGCCCGGCGTGGCTGCGAAGGAAAACGGCGCCTCGGCCTGCGCCGTGGCGGCGGTCAGCGCGAACGCTGCCGCGGCGACGCTACGCGCGACTGGCATGTCTCTCATAAAAGTCTCTCTCTCGAATCTGTTTTTATTGGCGCGGCTGTTGCGCTCCATGGCGCAAGAACCCAGCATGCACTCTATGAAAGCCGGGCATGCGCTGCGCGCGAATTGCGACAGACTGCAAAAAACGGGGCCAGACTGCGCAAACCGGGGAATGGCGGGGGCATTCTGGACCACGCCGGAGGGATTGAACATGTATGACTGACAACATTCGTGGCAGCCGAAAAATTTTTAAAAATATTTTCGAAAAACCCTAAAGTTCCCAAAACCCAGACCGTAAATGCCTTAGATACCCGGCAATCCGGCCGGCGTGAATTGCCTTGGTGCTAACATGACCTCGAACGACGTCCTCTCGATGTACGAAAACCTCGCTGGCCTGAGCGGTCAGATGAAGGGCGCCGCCGAGGCTGGCGACTGGACCGGTTTCGACAAGCTGAACGTGCAGGCGTCGGTGGCTGCAGGCGCGGCAATCGGCGGCGTGCCGGCACTGGAAGGCAGCATGCGCCAGCGTAAGATCGACCTGCTCAAGCAGCTGATGGCCAATGACCGCGCGATTCGTGACGTGACCGAGCCGTGGATGGGGCAGCTGGACCGCGCGATGTGCGCACACTGATCCGGACGGATCGAGCATCGAAGGCACCTGCGGGTGCCTTTTTTGTTTGCCGTAGGGTGGGCGGCTCGTGCTCTGGTCCACCGGACCAGAGCACCCCACGCGGTCAGCGTTCGCCAGCACTGTCGCGACGTAATCAACCACACCCATTTCCGCGTGGGCGTTTGTAATTCCGGGCACTGCCCAGAATTACCCCGCCCACCCTACGAGTCCAGATTGCTCAGCTTCCCGAGGCAACGCCGCTGGTAGCCATTCAAGCCCTGGCTGACCAGCGCATCGTCCTCGTCGATCAGGCCGGCGTCGATCAGCAGCCGCAGCTTGGCGATCTGGTCGCCCTGGGCCAGCGCCTGCGACAGGCTCGAGCCAATCCCCTCTCCCGCTTCCACGATCGCATCGCCCACGGCTGGCGGGAAATCCCAGTGCGCCGCAATCACCGCCGACAACGCGCGGCTGCGCGCCAGCAGTTCGATGCCGAATTCCTCCGAGCGCGGCACCTTGCCGTTCTGGCAGATCCGGTCGGCCAGGCGGAAGGCGACCACCAGCCCCACGTCCTGTATCAGCCCGGCCAGGCAGGCTTCGAAGATATCGGCCGCCACGGCCGACGCCATCAGGCTGGCCGCGACGGCGCATTTCTCGGAATGGTTCCATATAAGCGGCGCGGCGCGGCGTGCGAAGCCGGCTTCGTGCAGCTTGATGACGGGACGGAAGGCGACCCGCGCCAGCAGCATGCGCAGGCCGTTCTGGCCCATCAGCATAATGGCCGCGTCCAGCGTCTTGATGGGGGTGGCAGGCCGGTAGTAGGCGCTGTTCGCTTCGCGCAGCACTTCCGCGACCAGCACCACGTCCTCGGCCAACTGGCTGGCCAGTTCGCCGGTGGACACGCTTTCGTCACGCAGGCTGCGCAGCAGCCGGGGGATCAGTTCGGGCACGCGCGGCACCAGTTCCGCCGCCACGGCGGGGTTCTGCGCCAGCGCGCTTATCTGCTCAAGGACCTGGCGTTCGGTGTCGGCCGGCGCGTCGAACACGGCCGGACCGGCCAGCCAGCGGTAATACAGGGCGTCGGTGCGGCCGCTGTCCGCCCCGCCCTCCTGCACGCCGGGCTGGGCAGCACCGGCTTGCGGCGTCGCCGTCTGCGCCTGCTCGCCGCTCAATAAACGATTGATCCAATTTTTCATAGTAGGCCCGGGTCTGTCCCGCATAGGGATTGTAGCCTGTCCGGCCGACTGGCGGCAGGCCGGATATGCACGCCACATGACAAGGCGCGCCGCGAAACAGGAGCCGGAAAAGAAAAAAGCGCCCGCGGGCGCTTTTGTCGATGTACCCGAGCGGAAGGCTCGGCTACGAAATTGGGGAGAGCGACCTCCAGGTATCTCCTGGCGTCGCCTCTTGCCGGTTGCATCCGGCGTTTGCTGCCGCAGTTGGCAGACAAACCGCTTCCGGACACAGGCGCTTCTTCAGCGTCACCTGCTTTCCGCGCCACGCTATCGGTGGTGGCTGCGCCAGGTCTCTGTGCCGTTTGTGATCTCGCGACCACGAAACCAGTATAGCGCAATTATCAGACTTGTGTAGACGACTCGTGCGCGCCCTCTTCCAGGGTCGGCTCGACCGTTGTTTTGGGCGCAGGCTTGCGCTTGAAGCGGGCCTTCAGGCGCGCCACCAGGCCGACCCGGGGCTCGACCGCGCGCCCCTTCGCCTTGCGGCGGCGCAGGACGATTGCCAGGACGGCCAGCAGGGCCAGCACGGCGGCGCCGGCGCCGGCCAGCGGCAGCCAGGACGTGTCCGGCTCAGGCGCAGGCTCAGGCTTTTTCTTCTTCAGCTTGTGCACCTTGACCGGCGGCACAACGGACGCCGGTGAGGCGCCCGCCGCCACCTGCAGCACCTTCACCTTGTCTTCCAGCTGGCCCAGCTGCTCGCGCAGCATGGCGTTCTTCGCCCCCAGCATGACGCAGGCGTCGACATCTTTCCGCACGACGGGGGTGCAGCTGGCGCCTTCCGGTGCCGCTGCAGGCTTCGCTGGCACGACTTCAGCCGGCTTGGGCGCTACAGCGACCGGCTTGGGCGCAGGCGCTGGTTTCGGCACAGGCGCTGGCTTTGGCGCTGGCTTTGGCGCCGGTTTTGGCGCGGGCTCCGCCTTGGCGACGACCGGCGGCGCGACCGGGACCGGTACCGGCGGCGGCGCCGGATTCGGATCCGGCGTCAGCCACAGGGTGGCCAGGCGCACGCTGCGCTGCGAGCCGTCGGCCAGTTCCAGGTAGAGGTGCAGGTGTTCGGTGTCCACCGTCCCCAGCGAGGTCACATGCAGGAACTGGCGCCCGTCGCGCCGCATCACCGACATGCGCAAGGTCGACAGCACGGCCGGCATGCCGATGTTGGCGCCGCGGTAGACGTTCGGATGCGCCAGGCGCACCTGGACCGGGGTGGCGGCGTCTTCCAGCATGGTCAGCTCGATGTCGGCCACCAGCGGCTGGCCGATGAAGGAGCTGACACGCGCTTCGCCGAGTTCGGCCGCCTGGACGGCGCCGGCCAGCAAGGCGCAAATAAGTAACAGTGGAAGGCGGCTAGCCATAGGAGCAAGAAAATGAAGCCAGAGCGTAGTTAACGGACAATCGGCTAAACTCTTTAATAACAGCCCTCATTCGACAGGACACCCTATGGAAAACAGGATTGAAAAGGACAGCTTCGGCCCGATCGAGGTGCCGGCCGACCACCTCTGGGGCGCCCAGACCCAGCGTTCGCTCCACCATTTCCACATCTCGACCGAGCGCATGGCGCCGGAACTGGTCGCCGCCCTGGCCCAGGTCAAGCGCGCCGCCGCCGCAGTCAACCGCTCGCTCGGCAAGCTGCCGGCGGACAAGGCCGAGGCCATCATCCGCGCCGCAGACGAAGTGCTCGAAGGCCGCCATCCGCATGAATTCCCGCTGGCCGTGTGGCAGACCGGGTCCGGCACCCAGAGCAACATGAACATGAACGAGGTGCTGGCCAACCGCGGTTCCGAACTCTTGAAAGGCGAGCGCGGCGAGAAGCGCCTGCTGCACCCCAACGACCACGTCAACATGGGCCAGTCCTCGAACGACATCTTCCCCACCGCCATGCACGTGGCGGCCGCAGGCGCGGTGGCGCAGAACCTGCTGCCGGCCCTCGCCCAGCTGCGGGCGACCCTGCTGCGCAAGTCGCGCGACTTCGAAGACATCGTCAAGATCGGCCGCACCCACCTGCAGGATGCGACGCCCTTGACGCTGGGCCAGGAGTTCTCGGGCTACGTCGCCCAGCTGGAATTCGCCGAAAGCGCGATCCGCGCTACCCTGCCCGGCCTGCTGGCGCTGGCGGCCGGCGGCACCGCGGTCGGCACCGGCCTGAACGCGCACCCGGATTTCGCCCCGCGCATCGCGGCCGAACTCGCCTCGCGCACGGGCCTCAGCTTCAAGAGCGCCCCCAACAAGTTCATGGCCCTGGCCGGACACGACGCCATGGTCGCCGCCCATGGCGCCATGAAGACCCTGGCCACGGCCCTGATGAAGATCGCCAACGACATCCGCTGGATGGCCTCCGGTCCGCGCTCGGGCCTGGGCGAGATCACGATTCCGGAAAACGAGCCGGGCAGCTCGATCATGCCGGGCAAGGTCAATCCGACCCAGGCCGAAGCGCTGACGATGCTGTGCTGCCAGGTGTTCGGCAACGACGTGGCGATCACGGTCGGCGGTTCGCAGGGCAACTTCGAGCTGAACGTGTTCAAGCCCATGATCGCGCACAACTTCCTGCAGAGCGCCCGCCTGCTGGCGGACGGCATGCGTTCCTTCGACGAACATTGCGCCCAGGGCATCGAGCCGAACCACGCGCGCATCGCCGAGCTGATGGAAAAATCGCTGATGCTGGTGACCGCACTGGCCCCGCATATCGGGTATGATCGCGCCGCCCAGATCGCCAAGACCGCGTCGCACGAGGGCCTGACCCTGCGCCAGGCCGCGCTGCAGTCCGGTTTCGTCACCGACGACCAGTTCGACCAGTGGATCGTGCCGATCGATATGACCCGGCCGGACCAAGTCGAGTAAACCCACCACCCCGAGGATAGAATGCAAAAAATAGTTTTCGATTTGACATCAGAATTCGTCGAGGTCAACCAGCTGCTGAAACTGGTCGGCCTGGTCGACAGCGGCGGCGCCGGCAAGAACATGGTCGCCAGCGGCGTGGTGTCGGTCGACGGCAAGCAGGAACTGCGCAAGAGCGCGAAAATCCGCAGTGGACAGACGGTCAGCGTGGGCGACCTGCAGATCCGCGTTCAGTAAAAGGGAGCAAAAAACGGCGGGCTTATGTTTGCGCCCTAACAAACAGAGCGGGGCTTCCTTGTTTATATTTTAAGTCATCAGGACACGACTTATATCAACCGGCCATAGGTGGAGCCATGGAAACCCCAAACCGCGCCCAGTCTCAGGAACAGCTCATTGGCGACCTGCGTCTCGTCATCGAGAACGCGGAAGAGCTGCTGAAAAACACCGATCACTACACCAGCGCCCTGTACCAGAACGCGCGCGCCAAGCTGGCGCTGGCGCTGGAAGCGGCCAACGAGGAGCTCGCGCGTTTCGAAGACGCCCAGTTGGAGCGCATGATGGCCGCCACCCGCGCCGCCAACGAACGCTTCTGCGACCGCACCGGCGAAGACCGCATCCTGCGCGCTTTCCACTGAGTTCCAGCGGCCTTTCCGGCTTTAGGCCGCAATCCCGGCCACCACGCCCAGCCTGAACCAGCCTTGCAGCATGGCGCCGATGTCCGGCGCCCGCTCTTCCCCTGTAGCGCCCAGCAAGGCATCGATCGCCTCACCGAAGCTGGCGCCCGCCGCCAAGCACTCCAGGGCGGCCGCTTCCGCACCAGTCAGTTCCACCACCTGTACCTGCCAGCCGCACCGGACCACCAGGGCGGCGCAGCGCTGGTCCATGCGCGCCGGCAGCGCCGGACCGCCCGGCTGGTGCGCCTGCCACAGCGCCGCGACCGCCCAGCGGCTGTGTACAAGCGCCACGGACGGGTGCAGGGTGAAACGGGCGGCCTCGACGGCGTCCAGCGCCAGCCCAGCCAGCGCCTCGACGCCGGGCGATACCACATCCGGCGCCAGATAGGCCCGGTGCACCGCCCACTCGACCCTGGCCACGTCCGGCAGGTAGGGATACGCGGCGGCCGGGGCAAAGCCGGCCAGAAATTCCGCGAAACGGGCGCCGAAACCGGCCAGGTCCGGGTCTTGCGAAGGTAGCGCCTTCCCATAGACGCGCGCCAGGCCGGCAAAGAATTCCTCTCCCACCAGCTGGCGCAACACCGGATAGGCCTCGCCCAGGGCGCGTTCCCAGCCTGCGCTCAGATTGCCGCGATACAGCGCCAGCCGGTCCACCCTGCCCTCGCTCAGCAAGGGCTCCAGGTCGGCTTCGTGACAGCGGTCGAACAGCGCTTCGCCGAAGCGCTGCTGGAGCGTGGCGAGCCGGTCGTCCACGGGCGCCGGCTGCGGCGTAGCCCGGACCGCAGGCGCCGCGGCGGCAGGCGGCGCATCGCGCGCGATGGCGTCGGCCTGCGCCGCCTGCGCCACCAGGACGGCGAGCTCAGGCAGATCGGCATCCCATTCGACCAGCGCCGGCACCCGGCCGAGGCGCTGCAGCGCGGCGCGGTACAGCTCCCAGACCGGCTCGGCCACCGCGGCGCCGTGGTGGTCGACCAGGGCCAGGGGCGTGTGCAGGTGGCCGGCGAGGTGGATCTCGCCGACGCTGCCCACGGGCAGCGCGGCGATGGCGGCGCGCGCATCCTCGCCATGGTTGTGCTGGTTGACGTAGAGGTTGTTCACGTCGAGCAGGATGCCGCAGCCGGTGCGCCGCGCCAGCTCGGCCAGGAATTCGGCCTCGCTCATGGTGTCGGCGCGAAAGCGCACGTAGGTCGAGACGTTTTCGACCAGCAAGCGGCGCTTGAGGCGTGTCTGTACCCGGTCGACGCGCTCGCACAGCAGCGCCAGCGCGGCCTCGTCCAGCGCGAGCGGCAACAGGTCGTTGAGCTGGCGGTCGGCCAGCGCGCCCCAGCTCAGGTGTTCGGAAACGAGGAAGGGATCGACGGCCTCGACCAGGGCGCGGACGCGCTCCAGGTGGGCCTCGGAAAAGCCGCGGGCGGAACCCAGGCCCAGGCCGACGCCGTGCAGGCTGACGGGATAGTCGCGGCGCAGGGTGCCGAGCACGTGCCAGTCCCAGCCGGCGCGCGCGAGGTAGTTCTCGCTATGGACTTCGATGAAGCCGACCGGCGGACGCTGTTCGAGGAAGGCACGGTAGTGCGGGGCACGCAGCCCCACCCCTGCCGCGCCGGGGACATGCATGGATTACTTCTTGGCTTCGGTCTTGTCGGCGTCGGCCTTGCCAGCCTTGCCGGCTTCCAGCGAACCGCCCAGCTTGGTGCAGGTGCCCTTGGCCACGAACTTCCACTCGTTCGGATCGTTGTCGACCTTGGCGACGCCGGCGCAGCCGTGGGTGGCGGTGCCGCAGTCGTTCTGGCCGGCCTTGGCGACACCGTAGCAGGTTTCCTGGTCGGCCTTCGGCGTGCCCATCTGGTCCTGGGCGGCGGCATGGGCGCAGACGCTGGCAAGGGCAGCGGCGATCAGGGCGTGGCGATGGGTCATGCGGGTACTCCTGGCAGGGGAAAGGCGCCAGTATTTATCAGGTGAGGGAAAGATGCAAGGTGGGGTGTTGCTGGGGTTAGTGGCGGATCAAAGGAACTTGGGTCCCGACCTTCGTCGGGACGACGACTCAGCCGCTAGTTGTCAGCGCAAGCACGTCGTCCCGGCGCAGGCCGGGACCCAATCTTGCACGAACAGTCGAAGCGCCGACCTAAGCCGTCGTATTGATTTTATTGCCTAAATGCGACGGCAGATTCGAGGACTGCACCGCCGGCAGCGCTTCGAGCAGCTGGGTGGCGGTCGCTTCCTGGATCTGCTGCGCCTTCTTGAAAACGGCGAGGCTCACTTCCTGGCGGTTGCCGGTTTCGGCGATGCTGGTGGACAGCTTGGCAATACTGGACACATCCATGTCGTTCTCCCATTGAGGCGTATCCACCATTAACGGCGCCCCGGAGCAGAACTTTAGGCCTTCAGCGCATCCAGTGTTGCAACCACGCCAGCACCCCGTCCGGATCGTTCAGGTCCAACCAGTCCAGCCCACCCGCCCCGGCAGGCCGCGGACCATCCGACGCCACGGCCACGATGTCCGCATCGTCGGGATACAGCGCCGGCCGCCCCAGGCTGGGCCGGAACACTTCCAGCTTGGGCAGGCGCTCCCATTTGTAGCCTTCAACCAGGGTCAGGTCGGCCGGCGCGAGCCGCGCCAGGTGCTCGGCCAGCGAAGGTTCGGGCGCGTCGCGCAGCTCGCGCAGGATGGCGACGCGGTAGGGTGAGGCCAGCATCACCTCGGCCGCGCCGGCCATGCGCAGGCGCGCGCTGTCCTTGCGCGGCGGTTCCAGTTCGACGTCGTGGTGGCTGTGCTTGACGACGTTTACCCGCAACCCCTGCCCCGCCAGCCGCAGGATCAAGTGTTCCAGCAGCGAGGTCTTGCCGCTGCCGGACCAGCCCACTACGCCCAATACGGGACCCGGGCCGCGCTCAGTACCCGACACGGTAGCGGTAGCCACGGAAATTCATGATCGCCGCCTTCGGCAGCAGGCGCTCGAGTACAAGCCCGGGCGCGACTTCTTCGCCTTCGCGGCGCAGCATCTTGTCGACCAGCAGCAGGCGCTCGGCCGGGTTCGGCGAATAGATATAGCCGCCGAAGCTCACTTTCGGGATCTCGCGCTGCACCGCGTCCGGCAGGGACTGCAGCGTGCCGACGTTGTCTTCCGGCGCGGGAGCGGCCGCCACCAGCACGGGACGCGATGGCGCCTCGGGCACGGCTTCGACCGGCTCCGGGCGCGGCGCCGGCTTGACGGGAGGCGGCGCTGGCTTCGGTTTCACCGCCTCCACGGGCTTGGCGGGCGCGGCGGAAGCCGGCACCGGCATCGGCGCCGGCGCCGGCGCCGGTGGAGCAGCAAGCGGCGCCGGCGCCTGGACGGGAGCAGGAGCAGAAGCCGCCTGCGCGACGACGGCAGCCGGCGCCGGCGCCGAAGCGGGCTGGCGCAGCAGGAACAGCGCGCCCAGCGCCACCACCAGCGTGCCGGCCACAAGGCCGACGATCAGCGGATTGCGGCTGCTGCGCGTCACCGGCGCCGTATAGCTCGGCGCGGGCGCGTGGATGGTCGGGGCGTTGCCGAGCTGGCGTTCGGCCTGGGCCTTCTTGAGGGCTTCGAGGATGTACGACATTCGTTATTTTCCCGTCGCGTGCGCCAGCAGGCGCGGTTCCGGCACGCCGGACAGCTGGTTCAGGCGCATGTAGGTGCGCGGGCCGGCCAGGCCGTCCGCCTTCAGGTTCTGGGCCGCCTGGAAGCGCCGCAGCAGTTCGCGCGTATCGGCGTCGAGCGGGCGATCGGCCTTCGGGACCGGGGCCTTGTTCAGCTGGGCCAGGCGCCCGGCCAGCCAATCGACGTCCGGCCCACGCGCGCCCTCGGCCAGCTCCTCGCGGAAATTGCGCGGCATGCGCCAGAAGGTGGTGAACTCGCCGCCGAAACGGGCGACGAAGGTGGCCAGGTCGATCCGCTCGCGCCGGGCGCCGGCGCTCAGGGTGACGCTGTCGGCATCCATGGCGGACAGCACGGCGTAGCCGGTGCGCGGGCCGTCGTGCAGGGTGACCACGGCCGGACGGTCCAGCAGGCGCAGTTCGTACAGGCCGCCGCGGCCCTGGTGGCAGCGCAGGTCGAGGCGCAGCGCCGCTTCGCAGGGCTTGTCCCCTGCCAGCGGCTGGCCCCACAGCGCAGCCAGCTCGCGCAGCGCATTGGTTTCCTCGGCCTGCACCGGCGGCACGGTGGACGAAGCCGGCGCCGCCCTGGCCGGCTTGCTTGCCAGTGCCGGCGGCGCGGACACCGGCGCCTTTGATGGCAGCGCCTGCCAGGCCGCGGCGCTGACCGCCGCCAGCGCCAGCACACCGCCCGCCAGCGGCATCCGGAGGCGGCGCGGCGCCGGTTCGCCGGCGAAGACTTCGCTTGCCGCTTTCCTGAGGATCGCGCGCGTCACCTGCGGGCTGTTCTCGACATAGGCGCCGAGCAGCGCGCGGTCGCACAGCAGGTTGATCCGGCGCGGCACGCCGTGGGTCAGCGCATGGATCAGGGGCGTGAGCGCGGGCGGAAACGGCGTGCCGCCCGCTCCCGCCACCGCCAGCCGGTGTGCGACATAGGCGCCGGTTTCCGCTTCCGAGAGCGGTCCGAGGTGGTAGCGCGCGATCACGCGTTGGGCTAGTTGCTCCAGTTCGGGGCGCGCCAGCATGCTGCGCAGTTCGGGCTGGCCGATCAGGATGATCTGCAGGAGTTTGCGTTCGCTGGTCTCGAGGTTGGTCAGCAGGCGCAGCTGCTCCAGCACCTCGGCCGACAGGTTCTGCGCCTCGTCGATCACCAACACGTTGTTCAGGCCTTGGGCGTGCGATTCCAGCAGGTAGCGATTGATCGCATCGACGTAACCCTTGAGGCCGATGGCCGTACCGGCCGGCGGCAGTTCGATGCGGAACTCGTCGCACACGCTCAGCAGCAGTTCCTCCACGCTCAGGCGCGGATTGAAGATATAGGCCAGGCGGCAGTTCTCGGGGATCTGCTCGATGAAGCAGCGGCACACCGTGGTCTTTCCGGCCCCGATCTCGCCGGTCAGCAGGACGAAACCGCCGCCGCTGCCGATGCCATACAGCAGGTGCGCCAGCGCCTCGCGGTGGCGCTCGCTCATGAACAGGTAGCGCGGGTCAGGGGCGATCGAAAACGGCGCGCCCTTCAGGTGGAAATAGTGGTTGTACATGCTGTGATGCAGGCGCGTCTAGCGGACCGGCAGCGATTTGAACTTCGCGCAATATATCTTGCTTTTGTCATTCATGTAAGCGATCGTGCTGCCCGGATTTGACACACGCAAAGGAAAGGGCGATGCGTCGACCGCCCGGAAGGCGGTGCCGGAGGCAGCCTTGATCGCCCCCTCCAGCTCCTGCGGCGTGCTGTCGGTGAGCGCGGCGATAAAGACCAGCTCGCTGGTATCGTCGCTGACCATCACTTCCTTTACCTCGGCGCCCCACAGGGTCGCTTCGACCTTGAACCACCACGCGCCGCCCTCGCGCTTGTAGGCCGGGCCGAAGGACGTCGTCAGGTAGTCGTGGAAGTACCGGTTGTCGAGGGCGCTGCGGCACAGCAAGGCATTGCCGACCACCTGGCCGAAGGTCGAGGGCATGGCCTGGGCGGCCAGGGAAGAAGTAAATAGCGCGGCGGCAAGCGCCAGTCGGGGGGCTCGCACGGCGGCTTACAGCTTGGACAGCCAGGCGCGGTTGGCCGCGATCTTGGCCTTTACCGACGCCGGCAGGGCCTCGAAGCAGCCAGGATGCTGCTTGAGCGCATGCTCACGCACTTCCTTGTGCATGCCGTTGACAATGAAGACGTAGACGGCCGCCCCTTCGTCGTTCTTGCGGGTGCCCATATAGCGAATCACGGGAGTTCTCCTTCCATGCCCGCATTATGACACCGCCCACCCCTCCCCCGCCACGCGGCAGGCCCGGCAGCGGTCAAGGCGTGGTCGTGCGCACTGCCCGGTAGGCGCTGCTGTTGCGGTCGAGCCACATCTGGACCAGGCTGCGATTGTCATGTTGCCAAGGATGGAAGCGTGGCGAGAAATAGTGCAGCACGGGCCCGGCCATGTGCCAGGCCAGCCCGCGCCGCCCGAACCACATGCGCGCGGCGCTCGCCCAGGTCGACAGCTTCCACAGCGCGCCGTCGCGCCGCAGGTTGTGGGCGGTCTGCACGAAGTTATCGAACCAGAACACCAGGCTCACGTGCAGGAACCACAGCACCCGGCGCCAGTAGCCGCCGCCGGCGGCGCGGTAGGCGTCAAACGCCACCGCCTTGTGCTCCAGCTCCTCCACCGCATGCCACTCCCACAGGCGGCGCAGCTGGGGCTCGGCATCCGCGATCCATTCGGGATGACGCAGCACGCCGTCGGCCAGCATGGCAGTGTAGTGCTCCAGCGCGCAGGTGATCGCCACCCGGCTGCGCACGCTGAAACCGGTCACGCGGCGTATCCGGCGCGCGAGGCGCTCGCCGGTGACAAAGGAGAGGCCCTGCCGTTCTAGCTCGGCGTTGTACTGCACGTGCATGTGGCGGTGGGTCGCTTCCTGGCCAATGAAATCCTTGACCTCGGCGCGCAGGAGCGGATCGGTGAGCTGCTCCTGGGGGATGGCGCGCAGGCTGTCGATGAACATCTGCTCCCCGATCGGGAAGGTCATCGATAGCGCATTGAACAGCTGGGTGCGATAGGCATCGCCGCCCAGCCAGCGGCGGCCGAAGCCGCGCGACAGGTCGACGTCGAGCTGGCGGACGGTAAGCGAAGACATGCAGGCTCCTCAGGTGAGGAATAACTATAGCACTGTAGGGTGGTCGGCTCTGCCGACCGCGCGTTCAGCCACTATATGCGCAGCATTGTAGGGTGGGCAGGTCTCCTGCCCACGCGGTGATCGTTACTGGCTCCAATATCGTGCCGGATGATCTTGCAGCAAACTGTCACCGCGTGGGCGGGGAACCCGCCCACCCTACGCCCGGATACGCCCCAGGATATCCAGCAGCAGGTCGACATCCACCGGCTTGGTGAGATGATGATCGAAGCCGCTGGCCTGGGTGCGGCGCCGGTCCTCGGCCTGGCCCCAGCCGGTGAGGGCCACCAGCACCAGCGCGGCATTGGCCGGATCGGCGCGCAGGCGGCGCGCCACCTCGAAGCCGTCCATGCCCGGCATGCCGAGGTCGAGCAGCACCGCATGCGGCGTCATCTGGCGCACCGCCTCCAGCCCGGCCGGCCCATCGCGCGCGGTGCGCACCTCGGCCCCGGCGGCCTGCAACAGCAGGGCCAGTGACTCGGCCGCGTCGCCGTTGTCGTCGACCACCAGCACGCGCCGGCCCTCGAGCGGCGCCGCACCCTCATCAAGGCCGTCGTGGGCCACGGGCGCCGCCACTGGCGCCAGTGGCAGGCGCACGAGGAATTCGCTGCCCTTGCCCGGCCCTTCGCTGCGCGCTTCGACGCTGCCGCCGTGCAGCTCGACCAGGCTGCGCACCATGGTCAGGCCGATGCCCAACCCGGCCTGGCCGCGCACGCTGTCGCGGTGGGCCTGCGAGAACATTTCGAACACGTGCGGCAGCTTGGCCGCCGGGATCCCGATGCCGCTATCGCGCACCGAGACCACTACCTGGTCGTCCTCGCGCCATGCGCTCGCCCAGATATGGCCACCGCGGTCGGTGTACTTGGCGGCGTTGTTGAGCATGTTGCCGAAGACCTGGGTCAGCCTGACCTTGTCCGCTTCCAGCACCAGGGTCTCTTCCGGCAGCGACACCGTCAGCTCATGGCGCCCGGCCTCGATCGCCGGCATGCTGGTCTCGACGGCCATCGACAGGATCTCGGCCAGCGACAGCGGTTCGCGGCGCAGCTCCAGCTTGCCCTGGGTGATGCGCGAGACGTCCATCAGGTCGTCCACCAGGCGCACCATCTGGCGCACCTGGCGCCCCACCATCTCGACCATGCGGTCGGCGGTGCGGCGCCCGTCCGGGCGGCGCAGCAGGTGCACCGCGTTGCTGATCGGCGCCAGCGGGTTGCGCAGCTCGTGCGCGAGGGTCGCCAGGAACTCGTCCTTGCGGCGGTCGGCGTTGCGCAGCGCCTCTTCCGCCTGCACCGCTTCGGTGACGTCGATCGAGATGCCGACATGGCCGCGGTAGGCGTTGCCGGCCCCGAACAGGGGCGCGCCATGGCTTTCGAACCAGTGCCAGCCGCCGTCTGCGGCGCGCGCCCGCACCCGCTGCTGGAAGGGGGCGCGTTCCGCGATCGCCGTCCGCACGCGCTCGATGTAGCGCGGGCCGTCGTCCGGATGCAGCAGCGCGCCCCAGCCGTCGGCCGGCCCGGTCCCGGCGCGCATGCCGACCACCTCCAGGCTGCGCCGGTTGGCGTAGCTCACCTGGCCCTGCTCGTCGAGCTGGAAGATCAGCGCCGGCGAGGCTTCGGCCAGCACCCGGAAGCGGCCGTCGCTTTCGCGCAGGGCGGCCTCGGCCTGGCGGCGCGCATCGACGTCGATGTTCATGCCGATCCAGCGCGCAATGCTGCCGTCCGGATTGCGCAGCGGCGCGGCGCGCGCATTGGTCCAGCGCCAGCCGCCGCCGGCCTGGCGCACCCGGAATTCGGCGTTGACGGGCGAGCCCTGGGCCACGGCTTCGTGCCAATGGCGCATGACGAAATGGCGATCGTCGGGATGCACCGCGTTGACCCAGCCCAGGCCCGCCGATTCTTCCACGCTCTGGCCCGTCATCCGGCGCCAGCCGGGCGAGTCGGTGCGCACCGCGCCGTCGGCATCGGTTTCCCAGGTGGCCTGGGCCAGGCCTTTCATCAGGGCCTGGAAGCGCTCTTCGCTGGCCTGCAGCGCCACTTCGGCGCGGCGCGTTTCGGTGATGTCGATGACAAAGGCGATGCACTTGCGCTCATCGCCTTCGCCGGGCAGGCAGGTCGGCGCCACCATGGCCCACCAGCGGCTGCCGTCCTTGCGTGCGAGCTGCTTGATGTACGGGGCCGTGCGGCCGCCACTGCGCAGTTCGGATAGCGCGCGCAGCGTGGTGTCGGTGAACTCGGGCGTGGCCAGATCGCTCCAGCGCACCGCGCTGCGCAGTTCCTCGCGACCGTAGCCGCTCATCCGTTCGAGCGCGCTATTGCAGTCGATGATGCTGCCGTCGAGCGCATAGAAGGCCAGGCCGACCGCTTCGGTGTGCATGGCCGCCTCCAGGATCGCATGGCTTTCGCGCAGCTCGCGCTCGGCGGCCAAGCGCTGGGCCGCCTCGTCGGCCAGGCGCGCCTGGGTGGCCTGCAATTCGTCGGTGCGGCGGACAAAGTCGCGTTCCATCTCGCGCCGCGCCTGGCCCGCATGGCCATGCGAACACGCCAGGCGCTGGGCGGCGGCGGCAAACGGCGCCAGGCTGCGCAGCAGGCGCGCATCTTCGGCGTCGAGGCGGCGTTCGTCGCCGCGGCTGGCGACCCAGATAGCGCAGATAGCGCCATCCTCGCCCCTGCAGGCGGCCAGCAGCAGTTCAGCCGGCGGCGCGGCGCCCTCCAGGAAGGGGAAGACGCGTGCCGGCCGGCGCATCAGCACGACACCGTCCGCCCCCGCCGCGTGCCAGTCGACGCCGCCGTCCGCTTCCGCCGGCAGGCCGACGCCGCATGCCTCGACGCCGCACAGCGCGCGCAGCACTTCCTCCAGCCGTTCGGGCATCCGGTCCGGCTTCTGCGCCAGGTCCTGCGCCAGCGCGGCGAGGGCCCGGTTTTCGGCGGCATGATCGGGCGCGCGAGCCGGCCGGGTGGCCAGTTCGTGTGTCACAACCAGGTCGTCGATCTCGGCCACAGCCTGCGGCGGGGCGTTGTAACTCATCAGGTGCCGATGCGAGTCAATGTCGGGACGAAAAAGCCTATGCCAAAACGGCGGCCCATGCCAACAGGCTTCCGCTGGGAACGACGAGGCCGACGGCACGGCTCATCCGTTCGGTATGCATTCTGGTCCCCGATTTCGCACGTCCGTCGGTTTCCGCATGCGGCCGCCAGCGGCTTGCCTTAATGTTCAGGCTCCCCTGTTTCGATCGACGACAAGAACATGAAAACCGTCCTCAAGCCCGTCCTCCTTGCCGCCGCCATCTCGGCCGGTTTCCTCGCCGCCCAGGCCAGCCGTGCCGAGTCGCCGGCCGCCCCGGTGGCGCAGCAGCGCAGCGTCCAGCCCTTCAGCGCCATCGAGCTGTCGGGCCCGTACAAGGTGGTGGTGCGCGCCCAGGGCCGCCAGGCGCTCGAACTGCGGGGCGAGCGCAAGGAGCTCGACGAGATCGAGACCTCCGTGCGTGGCGACACCCTGGTGGTGCGCCCCGTGCAGCGCAACGGTTTTCACTTCAGCTGGGGCAAGCGCGAGACGCCCACGATCAGCATCACCGCCGGCCAGCTCAAGAGCCTCAGGATGAACGGCAGCGGCGACGTCGAACTGCTGCAGCTCTCCGGCGACCGCTTCAGCCTCAGCGTCGACGGCCCGGGCGACCTGCAGGCGTCCGGCGCGGTACGCGAGCTGACGCTGCGCGCCAGCGGCAGCGGCGACGTCGACCTGCACCGCGTGAAGTCGGCCAATGTCGACCTCGACATGTCGGGGCCGGGCGACGTGCGCCTGTCCGGCGTCGGCAACGAGCTGGCGGCCACCCTCAGCGGTCCCGGAGACCTCGAAGCCGACGGCCTGCGCCTGGCGCGCCTGACTGCGCGCATGAGCGGCCCCGGCGGCATGAAACTGGCGGGCAGCGCGCGCGAGCTGCGCCTTGAAGCCAGCGGATCGGGCGACTTCGAAGCCTGCGGCCTGGCTGTCGAGGCGGCGACCACGGTCCAGCAGGGCCCGGGCAGCGCCTGCGTGTTCGGCAATATAAAGAAGTTCGACGCGGTCGTAGAAGGATCGGGCGAGCTGCAGGCCAGCGGCCTGCAGGCGGCCAGCGCCATCGTCCGCCTGGGCGGCCCCGGCAGCGCCAAACTGGACGGCAGCATCGGCGAACTGACGGCCGACATCAGCGGTTCGGGCGACCTGGAGGCCGGCGGCCTGACAGTCAGGCGGGCGGCCGTCAAGGCCAGCGGCCCGGGCGGCATCGAGCTGGCCAAGGTGTCCGACACCCTGGACGCCGAGCTGCATGGCTCCGGCGGCCTGGACGCGCGCATCGAAGGCAAGCGCCTGCTGCTCAAGATCACCGGCCCGGGCGCCGCCCACATCGGCGGCAGCGTCGAGCTGGTCAAGGCGCGGCTCAGCGGTTCCGGCGGACTCGACGGCCGCCGCCTGACGGCCGGCCGCGCCGACATCGCCGTCACCGGCCCGGCCAGCGCGGCGGTCAATGTCCATGGCGAGAATGAGCGCCGCAAGGCCTCGCGCGGCGAGCGCCAGGCAGCGCTGCTGCTGGTCGACCGCAACGGCAGCCGCCACAACGCGCCGTAAGAAGCTAGTTGGCCGGGAGCTCGAGTACCTGCAGCACCCGGCTGGCGCCGACGCCCACCTTTTCGCCGCCGCCGATCGCATAGATGCGCTTGCCGACGACCACTGCGCCATGGCCGTGGCGTGGCAGCGGCATGTCGGGCAGCGGCGACCAGCGGTCCGCCTTCGGATCGTAGGCCCAGACTTCCGCGAATACCTTGGTGCTTGGCACGAACTGCTCGCCGCCGAACGCAATCAGCTTGCCGTCGACAGCGACAGCGGCCAGGCCGCCCTGCGCCTGGGGCATCGGCGCCTTCGTTTCCCAGCGATTGGTGGCGGGATCGTAGACCTCCAGCGTCGCCAGGTTGACCGGGCGCCGCCTGCCATCGGCCTGCTCCACCATCTGGCGGCCACCGACCACGTAGATCCTGCCGTCGATGACGGCCGCGGCCGCGCTGTTGCGCGCGGTGGGGGCGTCTGCGATGCGCTCCCAGCGGCCGGAACCGAGGTCCAGCGCCTCGCTTCTCGCGGTATCCGCGTGGGCATTGATGTGCACCGCGTCCGGGCTGGTCGGCACCCGGCCGCCGATGAAATAAATCTTTCCCTTGACCGTCGCGACCACGCCTTCGGCCCGCGGCTGCGGCAAGGATGGACCGGCGGTCCAGCGGTTTGCCCGCGGGTCGTAGACGAACACCGTCGCATGGGCGCGCCAGTCGGGGATCGCGCCGGAGAAGCCGCCGATGCCATAGATCTTGCCGCCGGCCTCGGCCAGGGCGATGTGATGGCGGCCTTCGGGCAGAGGGGCGAGCGTGGTCCAGCGGCCGGCTGTCACGTCGTAGGCTTCGACGTGGTCGGTGAAGCCGGGCTGCTGCGAGAGCACGCCGCCTGCCACGATGATCCTGTCGCCGAGGACGGCCGGGTAGATTTCCTGGCGGGCCAGGGAGGCGTCAGCCGCGCGCAACCAGCGTGCGCCTGGATTCGCATCGGCGGCCGCTTGTGCCGCGGCCTGGCAAGGGGTCGCGAGTAGCGCTGCGGCGAGCATTGCCGGGATAATTGTCTTCAACGGTTCTCCATCGATCTTCTTGTAACGGAACAGATTAATATAACTTCGCCATGCGCTGGAGCGTCAATGACAAGGAGAAGGAGGCCACCTCTGCCAGAAGCAATACCAGCCATTTTTCCCTCGCTCGACAATACCAGTTTTCATACCAATAAAAATATTTGCAAATTCAAAGACTTACGCAAATTTTGGAGGCATTTTCAGCGCGCCGCGCACAGGAAATTTGCATACCAGTTAAATACCTGTTGACACCGTCTCGGCGCCTGCCTATAGTGCGCTGACCTCCCGGCTCAACATTCACACCATGACCGACTATCTCATCGGCGTCGACGGCGGCGGCACCGGTACCCGCGTGCGCCTGGCTCGTCCCGACGGCACTGAAATCGCGCAGGCAAGCGGCGGCCCCTCGGCCCTGTCTCGCGGCATCGACAATGCTTGGACCACCATCAACGGCGTCGTCGCCGAAGCCTTCGCCTCGCTCGGCATCGACACCATTCCCATGCAGTCCTGCGCCATCGGCCTTGGCCTCGCGGGCGTGCACAACAAGGAATGGGCGGCCCAGTTCGTCGCTACCAATCCCGGCTATGCCGCCCTCGCCCTCGACACCGACGGCTTCACCACCCTGATGGGCGCCCACGGCGGCAAGCCCGGCGCCATCGTCGCGATCGGCACCGGCAGCGTCGGCGAAGCGATGC
Source organism: Massilia sp. IC2-476 (assembly GCF_020707295.1). Taxonomy (NCBI): domain Bacteria; kingdom Pseudomonadati; phylum Pseudomonadota; class Betaproteobacteria; order Burkholderiales; family Oxalobacteraceae; genus Massilia; species Massilia sp. IC2-476. The sequence goes on along the minus strand of NZ_JAJFER010000002.1, from coordinate 751,155 downwards.
TGGCAGACGGCACCAAGGTGGAAGTCGGCGGCTGGGGCTTCCCGGCCGGAGACGAAGCGAGCGGCGCCTGGATGGGCCTGCGCGCACTGAACCATATCGAACAGGTGCTGGACGGCCGCGTCGAAGGCCGCGCCTTTGCACGCGAAGTCATCGCATTCTGCGGCGGCTCGCGCGATGCGGTACAGGTCTGGTTAGGGCGCGCCAACCAGACCGCCTACGCCGGCCTGGCGCGCTTCGTGGTTGCGCATGGCGACACCGATCCGGTGGCGCGCGCCATCCTCGAACACGCGGGCCGCGAAGTGGCCAGCATTGCGGACGCGCTCGACCGCAGCCACACCCTGCCGCTGGCCCTGTGCGGCGGCCTGGGCGAAGCCCTGCGCGCCTGGCTGCCGGCCGATACGCTGGCGCGCTGCGTGTCCGCACAAGGCGATTCCGCCGCCGGCGCGCTGCGCATGATCGCCCGCAGGTTGGAACAAATGCGTGAAGGAGCAGCACAATGAAGGGCAACATTCTTACTCCGGGCGGCTGGATCCACGGCGAACTGCGCCACGGCGCCTTCATCGAATCCGTCGAGGGCCACGAAGTGGACCCGTCGGCCAATGGCGACGACTACATCCTGCCCGGCTTCATCGACGTGCACGTGCACGGCGGTGCGGGCCGCGACATGATGGAAGGGGGCGACGCGCCGCACGTGATCGCCGCCCTGCACGCCAGGCACGGCACCACCTCCCTGCTGGCCACCACCATGACCGCGCCGGTCGACGACATCGACCGGGCCCTGGGCGCCATCGGCGCCGCATGCAAGGCGCGCGGCAAGGGCGAAGCGCGGATCCTGGGCGTGCACCTCGAAGGCCCGTATATCAACTCGGGCAAGCTGGGCGCCCAGCCGCCGTTCGCACGCGAAGCCACGCTCGACGAGGTGATGCGCTTCCATGCGATGGCCCCGATGCGCCTGATCACGGTGGCGCCGGAGATCGACGGCCACATGGAGCTGGTGCGCGCGATCGCCGACGCCGGCATCCGCGTGCAGATCGGCCATACCAACGGCTCCTACGAAGTCGGCGTACAGGCGCTCGACCATGGTGCGGCGGGCTTCACCCACCTGTTCAACGCCATGCCCGGCCTGCACCACCGCGATCCCGGCATGGTCGGCGCCGCGCTGGCGCACGCCGAATACGCCGAGATCATTCCCGACCTGCTGCACGTGCATCCGGGTGCGATCAAGACCGCGCTGCGCTGCATCCCGAAGCTGTTCTGCGTGACCGATTCGACCGCCGCCGCCGGCATGCCGGACGGCGAATACATGCTGGGACGCCAGACCGTCCATAAATGCATGGGCGGCGTGCGCCTGGCGGACGGCACCCTGGCCGGCAGCACGCTCACCATGGACCAGGCACTGCGCAACCTGGTCAAGATCGGCCTGCCCCTCGCGGAGGCCAGCCGCCGCGTGTCCCTGAATGCCGCCGACTACCTCGGCGAAACCCAGCGCGGCCGCCTGGCGCCGGGCTGCCACGCCGACTTCGTGGTCCTCGACCGCGAGCTGAACATCAAAACCGTTTATATCGAAGGAGAAGCGCAGTGACCGCCCCCACCCCAACGTCCCTCATGTACCAGGAAGCCCTGTCCGCAGGGGACTGCGTGGCGCAGCAACTGGCGCAGGATGCCGAACGCTACGCGGACCTGGGCCGCGCCCTGCGTTCGACCAACTTCCACAGCGCGGTGACGGTCGCGCGCGGCAGCTCCGACCACGCCTCGAATTACCTGGCCTACCTGATCATGGCGCGCATGGGGCGCCTCGTGACCTCGCTGCCGATGTCCCTGATCACGCTGTATAAATCGCCCCTGGTGACGCGTGACACCCTGGCGGTGTCGATCTCGCAGTCGGGCCAGAGCCCGGACGTGGTGGAGCCGATCAAGTACTTCCGCGACGGCGGCGCCACGACTGTCGCACTGGTGAACGACGCGGCTTCGCCGCTGGCGCAGGCCGCCGAATGGACCATGCCCCTGCACGCCGGCAAGGAGCAGAGCGTGGCCGCCACCAAGAGCTTCATCGCCAGCATGGTCGCCGGCGCGCGCCTGGTGGCCGAATGGCAGAACGATCCGGAACTGAAGGACGGCATTGCCGCCCTGCCCGACGCCCTGCGCGCGGCCGCGCAAGTGGATTGGTCGCCGGCGCTCGAGGTGCTGGCCCCGGCCCGCAACATCATGGTGGTCGGCCGCGGCATCAGCTTCCCGGTGGCGCTGGAGTCGGCGCTGAAGTTCAAGGAAACCTCGGCCCTGCAAGCCGAAGCCTTCTCGGGCGCCGAGATCAAGCACGGCCCGATGGCGCTGATCGAGGAAGGTTATCCGCTGCTGATCTTCGCAACCCGTGGTCCGGCCCAGGCAGGCCTGGTGGCGCTGGCCGAGGAAATGCGCGGCCGCGGCGCGCGCGTGCTACTGGCTGCCCCCGAGGACGTCGCCAGCCGCGACCTGCTGCTGCCGACCGCCGCCACCCCGGACCTCGACCCGATCGCCGCGGTCCAGGCCTTCTACATGATGGCGGCGTGCCTGTCGGAAGCGCGCGGGCTCGATCCGGACAAGCCGCGCCACCTGAGCAAAGTCACCAAGACGAATTAAACGATGACAGATTACCTCGCTCTCGCCGGCCAGCTGATCATGGTGCGGCTGTTCGGCACCGAACTCGATGCCGAGACCGACGCCTTCCTGCGCCAGTACACGGTGCGCGGCGCCTGCCTGTTCCGCCAGAACATGGTGGACGCAAGCCAGCTGACGCGCCTGACCGGCGCCCTGCGCGAGGCGATGGGGCCGCAGGCCCTGATTGCCCTCGACCAGGAAGGCGGCGCCGTGGTGCGCTCGACCTGGGTGCCGGCGCCGCCGAGCGGCATGGCACTGGGCGCCGCCAATGACCCGCTACTCGCGCGCGAGGTCGGCGCCGCGGTGGCGCGCGCGGTGCGCGCACTCGGCTTCAACTGGAACTTCGCGCCGGTGCTGGATCTGAACAACAACCCGCACAACCCGGTGATCGCCGAGCGCTCCTTCGGCGCCGATCCCGAGACCGCGGCCGGCATCGCGATGGCCTGGATGGAAGGTTCGGAAAGCGAAGGCGTGGCCTGCTGCGTCAAGCACTTCCCGGGCCACGGCGACACCCACGTCGATTCGCACCGCGACCTGCCGACCGTGGACAAGCCGCTCGAGGAACTGGAGCGCTTCGAATTCGCGCCCTTCCGCATCGCGGCTCCCAAGGCCTCGGCCGTGATGACCGCCCACATCGTGTATCCGGCGCTGGATCCGCAATTCCCGGCCACGATGTCGCGCCCCATCCTGACCGGCATCCTGCGCGAGCGCTTCGGCTACGAGGGCGTGATCATCACCGACGGCATGGACATGCACGCGATCGCGCACCGTTACGGCGCCGGCGAAGCGGCGGTGAACGCCCTGGTGGCAGGCGCCGACATGGTGATGGCGATCGGTACGCGCGAGACCCAGGTCGAGACCGTGCACGCGATCGCCCAGGCGATTCGCGACGGCGTGCTGCCGCTGCCTGAGGTCGAAGCGCGCCTGGCGCGCCTGGCAAAGCTGGCGGACGCGCACCCGGCAGGGCCGGTGGCGTATCTGGCCGAGCCCGACGACCGCGCCCTGATGGCGCGTGCCTGGCGCGCGGGCCTCACCGCGCTCGGCCAGCCGCAGCGTCCGGCCAGGGGCAGCAAGCTTCGCCTGGTGGCGCGCGCCGACGTGGTGAGCGACGGCGTGTCCGAAGCCGGCGTGCCGGCGGCAAGTGTGGCAGCCGCGCTGGGCCGCCTGTACGAAGTCGACCTGGTGACCTTTGCCGATGCCGAGAGCTTCGACTGGAAGGCGCTGCCGCAGGACGGCTGCTTCACGATCCTGGCCTCGACCTCGCGCCGCCGCTATGGCCCGCATGCCCGTGCCAACTGGCGTCCGGACCTGCACGTGGCGCTGTGGAACCCCTACCAGGCGCTCGACTTCGACGCCCCTGCCCTGCTGACCTATGGCTTCGCGGCGCCGGCCGTGGATGCGGTGGTCGCCTGGCTGGCGGGCGAGATCGAGGCCCCCGGCCACTGTCCGGTGCCGGGCTTCGGCGAGCGCGCCGCGCGCTGAAACACAAAGGGGGCGATGCCCCCTTTTTCTTTCCCGAATACATCAGGTAACGCTATGTAACGGCGCGCGCAAAGTAGCGCACGGTACGTCACAATTGCCGGGCCTGAAAATGGCACTTTTATGGGACAATGCACACTTTGTCCGGGATAGCATTCTCGCTATATTGACGAGTATGCATGTCCCAGAGTTTATTACTCACATTATCGACTTGATAGAAGGATTATCCATGGCCCAATTCCGTCTTGCCCGCCTCTGCCTGATGCTCGCCGCGATCGGCGTTTCCGCCCCGGCACTGGTGTCCAGCGCCCACGCACAGCAGAAGAGCGATGCGGCTGCTGCCGCACAGGCAGCGGCGAAGGACACCGTCCGTCCCGACATGTTCAAGTTGCTCGACCCGGCTGCCATCAAGGCCCTGATGGATGCGAAGAACTACACCGAGGTGCAGACCCGCATCACCCAGGCCGAAGCCATGCCGAACCGTACTCCGTACGAAGACTACGTCATCAACCGCATGAAGCTGTCGTGGGCGCTGGCGACCGAGAACAACGCCATCGCGATCCCGACCATGGAAGCGGTGCTGAACTCGGGCCGCCTGGAAAAGGCCGACCAGCTCAACTACTACCAGGCCCTGGGCGACGCCAACTACAACTCGAAGAACTACCCCAAGGCGATCGAGTGGTACACCCGCTTCGAGAAGGAAGGCGGCGACCCGGCCAAGGTGCGCGGCGCGCTGTCGCGTGCACAGGTCAACAGCGGCAACTTCGCCGGCGCCAAGGACATGTTGATGAACAACATCAACACTGCCAAGCAGGCGGGCCAGAAGCCGTCCGAGAACGACCTGCGCCTGCTGGGCCAGGAAGCCAACAAGGCCAAGGACAGCGCCACCTACCTGTTCGCGCTCGAGAACCTGGTGCAGTACTACCCGACCGACGACTTCTGGCTGGACCTGCTGAGCCGCGGCGTGACCCGCAAGCCGGGCTTCGACGAGCCGACCTACGGCACCACCATGCTGCGCCTGGAAATGGCCGCCGTGAAGAAGGAAGCGGTGCCGCCTGAGCACTACACCTACCTGGCCGAAGTGGCCCTGCGCGACGGCTTCCCGGCCGAAGCCAAGGACGTGCTGGATGCCGGCTTTGCCGCCGGCGTGCTGGGCAAGGGCAGCGATGCCAAGACCCACAACGCCCTGCGCACCAAGGCGACCAAGCAGGCCGCGGACGACGTCAAGACCATCGCCGCCGGCGAAGCGAACGCCCAGAAAGCCAAGACCGGCGCCGGCCTCGTCAACCTGGGCTGGGCCTACGCCACCATGGGCCAGGCCGACAAGGGCATCGGCTTCATCCAGCAGGGTATCGCCAAGGGCGGCCTGAAAGCCCCGGACGAAGCCAAGCTGCGCCTCGGCATGGCACAAGCCCGCGCCGGCAAGAAGGCCGAAGCGATCCAGACCTTCCAGGGCATCAACGGCAAGGGCGGCGCGGCCGACCTGGCCAAGTACTGGGTCCTGCTGCTGCAGCAGCAGGGCGGCAACGCGGTCGCTGCCCAGTAAGCTGGCGCACTTCGAAAAAACCGGACCCTGGTCCGGTTTTTTTTCGTCCCTGCTTTGTCCAGACTTTCTCGGATTTATGTGCGCGTGCGAACATCGGCACTGCCGTGGCGGCTCGATAATTTCGGCAATTCACGGAGGCGGCATGACACAGGTACCTGAAGTACGCAAAGGACAGGCTCCAGCCAAGCTGGGGCGCAACGAATTCCGCCTCCGCTTTCGCAAGGCCTTCCAGGACCCCGCCTACGAGCCGCTCGAACGCGAGCTCGAGGCCATCGAGCAGGTCGCCTGGGAGGCCTACCACGAGGGCCGCAAGGCGCCGCGCACCGTCAAGGCCGGCCCTGGCTTTGCCGACCCGGGCTACGACCTGTCGGTCGAATGGAAGGAAGCGCACGAGCGACTGCTGGCGGCCGAGCGCCACCAGAAAGACCCGGACTCGCGCAACCGCATCCTCCTGATCAACGGCTCGGCGCGCAACGACGGCACCTGCCCTGGCGAGGTCTCGAAGAGCTGGCGCATGACGGAGCTGGCGCGCGAGATCCTGGCCGCTGAAGGTTTCGAGGTCGACGTGCTCGACCTCAGCCTGCTCAATTCCGACTACGATCGCCACATCCACCCCTGCAAGGGCTGCGTCTCGACCGCCATGCCGCTGTGCCACTGGCCGTGCAGCTGCTACCCGAACCATGCCGAGCGCCAGGTCAACGACTGGATGAACGAGATCTACGAGCGCTGGGTGCTGGCGCACGGCGTCATCATCGTCACGCCGGTCTACTGGTACCAGGCGCCCGCCGTGCTCAAGCTCATGATCGACCGCCTGGTGTGCGCCGACGGCGGCAACCCCGACCCCTCCTCCACCCACGGCAAGAAGGCGGAACAGGCCAAGGCCCTCGAACTGCAGGGCTGGGACTATCCCAAGCACCTGGCCGGCCGTGCCTACGGCCTGGTGGTGCACGGCGACGTCGCCGGCATCGAGGGCACGCGCCGCTCGCTGGCCGACTGGTTCGCGTGGATGGACTTCGTCGACGCCGGCAGCTTCGCCCAGCTCGACCGCTACATCGGCTACTACGAATCATATGCCGACAGCCACGCCACCTTCGACCGCGACACGGCGGTGCAGGAAGAGGTGCGCAACGTGGCGCGCGCGGTGGCCGAAGCGGTGCGCGAGATCCGCGCCGGCCGCGTGGCCGTGTCGCAGCACCGGCTGCGGGACCCGCGTCCGAAGTAGCGCGTAAAATGCGCGCATGAACGCACTCTCGGAACTGATGCAATCGGCCGCCGGCGGCGGCAAGCTACCCCTCTACCAGCAGCTGCAGCACGCGCTGCGGCGCGCCATCGACGAAGGCGCCTGGGGTTCGGCCTCGGCCCTGCCGGCGGAGCGCCAGCTGGCCCAGGAACTCGGGATCTCGCGCATCACGGTGAGAAAGGCGATCGATGCTTTGGTCGAGGAAGGCCTGCTGGTGCGCCGCGCCGGCGCGGGAAACTTCATCAACACCCGCATCGAAAAGAACTTCGCCAAGCTCACTTCGTTTTCCGAAGACATGCGGGCGCGCGGCCGCGTTCCCCGCAACGAGTGGCTCAAGCGTTCGGAAGGCTTGGTCACGCCTGAGGAAGCGCTGCGCCTGCGCCTGTCGCCCGGCACGCCGGTGTACCGCTTCAACCGCATCCGCTATGCCGACGAGGTGCCGATGTGCCTCGAATACGCCACTATCGCCGCGTTCGCCCTCGGCTCGCTCGATGCCGTGGGCGATTCGATGTACGAGGCGCTGGGCTCGACCGGCAACCGCCCGGTGCGGGCGCTGCAGCGGCTGTCGGCGCTGCTGTTGAATAGCGAACAGGCGCGCCTGCTGCAGACGCGCGAAGGCGATGCGGGGCTGTGCGTGGAAAGGCTGGGGTTTGCCCGGGATGGGCGGGCGGTGGAGTTTTGCCGGTCTTACTTCAGGGGCGATATGTACGACTTCGTGGCGGAGTTGAACGCATCGTAGGGGTAATCTGGTCCAGTGGACCAGATTACGGTCTCCCGCCCACGCGGTGATGGTTGGTGCTCGAATCGTCGCGAAAGCTCCTGCGTCCGTTGACCGCGTGGGCGGCAAAGCCGCCCACCCTACGCAGGATCAGACAGCGGTAAAGCCGCCATCCACGACCAGCTCGTGCCCATTCACATACGACGCCTGTTCCGACGCCAGCCACAGCGCCGCATTGGCCACTTCCACCGTCTCGGCAAAGCGCCCCATCGGATGCGAAGCCTTGAGCTTCTTTTCGCTGGCCGGATCGCGCTCGACCGCGCGCGTCAGCATTGGCGTCTTGACGGCTGCCGGGCACAGGGCGTTGATGCGGATGCCTTCGCGCGCGTACTCGGCTGCGGCGCTGCGGGTCAGGCCGACCACGGCGTGCTTGCTGGCTGCGTAGATGGCGCGGTTCGGCGCCCCCACCAGGCCCGAGACCGAGGCCACGTTGACGATCGCGCCGCTGCCCTGCTTGAGCATGTGGCGCAGCTGGTACTTCATGCACAGCCACACGCCCTTGACGTTGGCGCCCATGATGCGTTCGAACTGCTCTTCGTCGCCCTCGGCCAGCGGTGCGCACTCTTCGTCGATCGCGGCGTTGTTCACCGCGATGTCGAGGCGGCCGTAGTAGTTGATGGTCTTCTCGACCAGCGCTTCGACCTCGTTCGACTTGGTGATGTCGCTGCGCACGAACAGCGCCTTGCCGCCCGATTCGACGATCATCGCCGCCGTCGCATGGCCGCCGTCGATGGCGGTGTCGGCCACCACCACGTGGGCGCCCGCGCGCCCGAATGCCAGCGCCGTCGCGCGGCCGATGCCGCTGGCGGCGCCGGTCACAATGGCTACCTTGCCGGCGAACGGGGCCTCGTTCGGGGCTTGCGCTTTTGATATGCCTTTCATGATGCTCCTGATGCTTCGCAACTAATGCTTCCCAAGGGAAACATTTTAACGCAGCATCGTGGCCCTTGTCACAAACGGTTCGTAGACTGTTGCTTCTAGGTGCAGTCGGCTATTTTCCTGCCTTGCCCAGGTCGCCCGCCATGACGACCGACAGCTTGGCCGGATCGATCGCCTTGCGGAAGGCCGCATTCAGTTGGGGCAGCGTGACTGCCATCAGCTTGCGCTCGAACTCGGCCGACCACTCGAACGTACGGCCGCGGTACAGGTAGGCGGTCCAGCCCGAGGCCAGGGCTGCGTCGGTGGCGCGGGTCTGCTGGCGCTGCTGCATCAGGCCGGACTTGGCGTCCGCCAGCTCTTGCGCCGTGAAGCCGCTCTTCACCGCGCGCCCCAGTTCGTCGCGCACGGCGGCGTCCAGCTTGCGCAGATTCTGCGGCGCGGCGATGGCGCTGATCGAAAAGCCGCCGGCGCGGTCGAGATCACCCGCCGCCAGGTCGGAGCCGCCGCCATAGGACAGGCCTTCCTTCTGGCGGATGCGGTCCATCAGGCGCGACTTCAGGCCGCCCTCCCCGAAGATGTAGTTGGCGAGCATCAGCGCCGGATAGTCCGCGTCCTCGATGTTGAGGTCGAGGTTCATGTTCGCCATGTAGAAGCCGTTTTCCTTGTCCGGCGTGTCCAGGGTCTTCGCCAGGGGCGCGACCTCGGCATGGCGGCGCAGCACCGGCGCCACGTTGGCGGGCGCCTTCCAATTGCCGAACAGCGTGTCGACCAGCGGCACGACCTCCTTCGGATCGAAGTCGCCGACGATGGCCATCTCGGCCGGGTTGGCATTGTAGAACTCGCGGTGGAAGGCCGGCAGGTCTTCCAAATGCACCGCTTTCACGTCTTCGATGTCCTCTTCCAGCGTGTTGGCATGGCGGATATCGCCGCGCGGATACTGGTTGAAGTGGGTCGACAGCGCACGTGCCGCCACCGCCTGCGGCTCGGCGCGGCTGGCTTCCAGGCCGACCAGCATCTGCTTGCGCATCTGCTCGAATTCGCTCGCCGGGAAGGCCGGTTCCCTCAGCACGTGGGCGGCCAGCTTGAGCGCCTCGACCAGGTTCTCGCGCGTGGTCTGGAAGCCGTTCGGGCTGCCCGTCATCTTGAGCTTGTCGAATGCGTCGGCCAGCTGGGCGCGGCTGTACTTGCTGGTCCCGCGCATCAGCATCGCCGAGGTCATCCCCGAGATCATGCTCTTGCCGAACAGGTTCTTCTCATCGCCCATGTGCTGGCTCAGGCGCACGGTCACGGTCTCGCCCCGGTTCTTCTTGGGGAGCAGCGCCAGCTTCACGCCGCCTGCGGTCGTAAGCGTGGTGCGCTTCATGATGTTGGCCTGGCTGGGGTCGAAGTCTTCCGACACCAGGCTGGAGGCGGACGGCTTGTAGTCCTTCATGACGGTTTCGACCGACGGCGCGGCCGGGATCACGGCGCGCACCGGCGCGTCCTCGGGCAGGAAGCTGCCGGTGACGCGGTTACTGCGCACGAAGTAGCGGCCGGCGCTGGCAGCCACCTCCTCCGCCTTGACGTTCTTGATGCGCTCGCGGCCCAGGAAGTACAGGCGCCAGTCGCCCAGCGCGATCGCCTCGGACAGGGCGACGCCGAAGCCCTGGGCGTCGTTGATGCTGCGTTCCAGGCTGTTGAGCCAGGAACGGCGCACGCGCTCCATCTCCTCGGCGGTGGGCGGCTGCTTGGCCAGACCCTCGACCGCCTCGGTCAGCGCTTCGCGCACCGGCTCGATCGGCTCGCCCTTCTTCACGACGGCGCCGTAGAACTGCAGCCCGGGGGCGTAGCCGGTCTGGCCAAAGCTGAAGACCTGGCTGGCCTTGCCGGTTTCGACCAGCAGCTTATGGAGGCGGCCGTTGGGCGCGTCGCCCAGGATCTCGGAGGCGAAGCCGAGGGATTCCGAATCGGCCTGCAGGTCGGACGGGATCTTGTAGCCGGCCGCGACGATCTGGATGTCGCCCTGGCGCCGCACGGCGAAGCTGCGCTCGCCGTCCTGGGTCGGCTCGACGGTCCAGAACTGCGGCAGGGTGCGGGTCGGCTTCGGGATCGCGCCGAACAGGCGGCTGATCGTGGCAAGCGTCGCATTCGGCTCGAACTTGCCCGCCACCAGCAGCACCGCATTGTCGGGTTGGTAATAAGTGCGGTAGAAGGCCTGCAGGTTGGCGATCTTGACGTTCTCGATGTCGCTGCGGTTGCCGATGGTCGAGCGGCCGTAGCTGTGCCAGTCGTAGGCGATGCTCTGCATGCGCTTGAACAGCACCTGGGCCGGCGAATTCTCGCCGCTCTCGAACTCGTTGCGCACCACGGTCATCTCGGAAGCGAGGTCCTTCTGCGCCACCGGAGAGTTCACCATGCGGTCCGCTTCCATCTGCAGCGCCCAGTTCAGGTTATCCGGGGACGCCTGGAACACTTCGTAGTAGTTGGTGCGGTCGAGCGAGGTGGTGCCGTTGAAATCCATGCCGCGGCGCGCGAACTGGCCGGTGATGTCCGGATTCTTTCTGGTCCCCTTGAACAGCAGGTGCTCGAGCAAATGGGCCATGCCGGTCTCGCCGTAGTTCTCGTGGCGCGAGCCGACCAGGTAGGTGACGTTCACCGTCACGGTCGGGCGCGAGGCGTCCGGGAACAGCAGCACCTTCAGGCCGTTGGCCAGGCGATATTCGGTAATGCCCTCGGCCGACGGGCCCAGGCTCACGCCCTTGGGCAGGGGCGCGCTTTTCGGCTGCGGCGCGGCCCAGGCGGCGCCCGCCATCACGAAGCAGAGGCTGCCCGCCACCAGGGGCGCGGCGATGCCGCGCTTGATCGTCATGCGGTTCATGGTGTCCTGTCATGTTGGCAGGACAATTCCGTCCTGCATGTTCTTGAACAATGCAGGATGGTAACAGAGCGATCTGCTATTGGCGGGCGCGGCGTTCGTGCGCTTGTTGATATGGGCTAATACGGGAGAGTTCTCCCATCTCTTCGGCCAGGAATTCGAGCAGGTCGTCGGCGCTGACGATGCCGGTCAGGCTGCCGTTATTGTCGATCACGGGCACGCGGCGGATGCCGCGCAGGCGCATGCGCTCGATGGTCTCGTAGACATCGTCGGTCTCGCGCGCGGTGAGCAGGTCGTCGGTCATGATGTCGCCAACCTGCAGGCTGGCCGGGTCGAGGCCGGGGGCGATGACCGAGACCACGATGTCGCGGTCGGTCAAGATGCCGACCGGGACCCTGGCGCCGTCGAACTGGTCGACGACGATGACGTCGCCCACGTGCAGGCGGCGCATCATGAGGGCCGCGCCCTGCACGGTTTCGTCACGGGTGCAGTGGGCGGCTTCGCTGGTACAGATGTCGCGGATGTGCATGGTGTGGTCCTCCCCACCCCAAAACAAAACTGGCGCTACGACTTTCATCATAGCGCCAGTTCCCGAATCCGAAAGGTCTTATGCAGCCGGCTTCTTCGCGTCCGGCGGCGGCACGAAACAGGCGTCGGCCACCTGCAGGTCGTTGTCCTTGGCGAAGTTCAGCACGAAGTGATAAGCCAGCGGCTCGACCTTCTGCAGCTCGCGGCTGACCACCACGGCTTTCACGCCGTTGACCATGGTCGGGTGGACCCAGGGGGAGAATTGCAGATGGGAGTTACGACCGGCGACGCCGGGTGCGAAGCACGACATGACCCCGCACAGGCGCTCGGCCCAGTCGCTGGGACGGAACTGCCTGCCGTTGCTCGTGATGCCCAGGATAAAAAACTCGTCCTTGAGTTTCGTCTCCGTGGTCTGGGGTAAGTCGGCCATAGTGCTGCTTGCTGAAACAAGAATACTGCGTGGATGAACAACCTCAGCTCAGTATTATATCTTATAGAAGACTGGCGGACGAGACCCGGCGCGCGAATTCGACCGGGCCGTCGTCATCCAAGCCACACCACGCTCGACAGCAGGAGCAGCAGGATCATCCACAGGATCAGCGCCCGCCACACCAGCCCCACCGTGCTCTGCAGCGCGCGCAGGTTCGGTTCCTCGCCCGGCAGCACCTCGGCCTCGCTGTCGCCCAGGTCGACCGTGGCCGCGTCCGCCGGCAGCAGCTGCGGCGCGTTCTCGTTGGGCGTACCCAGGCGCACGCCCATCGCTCCGCCGCCCGCGGCCAGGATGATGCCCTTCGATTCGTCGGCCCAGCGCCGGGCGAAATTACGCCAGGCATAGATGGCGTCCTCGAAGTTGCCGACCACGGCAAAGGCCACCGCCGTCAGGCGCACCGGAATCCAGTCGATCCAGTAGAAGGCCTTGGCGGCGAACAGGCCGAAGGCCTCGTTGCGCATGTGGTCGGGTTCGTTCCAGGCGCGCGCCAGGTATTCGGACACGCGGTACAGCACCGCGCCCGCAGGCCCGAGCGGCATCAGGAACCAGAAGAATACGCCGAATACGTTGCGGTGGGTGGTGATCAGGGATTTTTCGACGGCCACGCGGCAGATCTCGGTGGCGTCCATGCCGACCGTATCGCTGCGGGTCCATTCGGCCAGCAGCTGGCGCGCGCCGGCTTCGTCGCCCTGGTTCAGGGCCAGCTGGATCGAGGTGAAATAGTGGCTGTAGTGGCGGAAACCCAGGGTCAGGTAGACGATCAGGACGTTCCAGGCAAAGGCCAGCAGCAACCAGTTATAGTGGATCAGGACCCAGTACACCAGCCAGGTCGGCAGGATCAGCGCCAGCATCATCAGGATCCAGCCCATGCGGCCATTCTTCTGCTCGCCCGCGTTGAACCAGCCTTCGATGCGCATCGCGAAGCCCTTGATGCCAGCGTAGACCTGGTTGTCGGCGCGCAGCGGCTTGAGCTGCTCGATGATCAGCGCGACGAGGATGGAGAAAAATGTCATTCAGGAATCCTTTTTTGTTCTGGCAATACTGTGCTGCCCGCTACGATAGCGGAGAAGCCTGCCGGAATCAAATCGGGAAGTCTGGAATGGTCGGGTGGTCGGCTTGCCGACCGCGCGTCCAACTCCGGTTTGCACTGTGACTGCTATCAGCCTGGCTGAACGCGCGGTCGGCACAGCGTGATCTAGTCCACTGGACTAGATCACCCCTACCGAGTTCAAGCCCGCAGGAAGTGGTACAGGTTGCGCAGCATGGCCGCCGTCGCCCCCCAGATGAAGTAATCCTGGTAAGGCATCGCATAAAACGTGCGCCTGCCCTGCCCCTCCGGCAGCGTTACCGAGCGGCGCTCGTGGTTGGCGCCGGACGTCAGGAAACTCAGGGGGACTTCGAAAATCTCGGCCACCTCGCCCGGGTCGGCGCTCAGCGCGAAGGGCGGGGTGACGATGGCCACCACCGGCGTGACGCGGTAGGCGCTGATGGTGACGTGTTCCGGCAGCACGCCGATGATCTCGACGTGGCGGCGGTGCAGGCCGATCTCTTCTTCGGCCTCGCGCAGGGCGGTTTCGATCGGCGAGGAATCCAGCTCTTCGGCGCGGCCGCCCGGGAAGCTGATCTGGCCGGCATGGCTCGATAAGTGATCGGTGCGTTTCGTCAGCAGCACGTGCAGGCCCTCGGGTCGTTCGACCAGCGGCACCAGGACGGCGGCGCGGCGCAGGCGCAGGGCGGGTGCGGCGAGGGCCTCATCCGAGGCTTCCGGATCCCAGGGCAGCGTGCGCGCAAAGCGGGCGCGTACGGCTTCCACGCTCAGCTGGGCAGGCGCCAGCGCGGCTTCGCCGGCAAGGCCTTCGACCGGCATCTCGGTGGGATCGAACACGGACTTAACCAAAACACATTCCTCTAGCACATAAAGAAAAAGGCATCCTTGCGGATGCCTTTTTCAGAACACAGACGCTATTACTCAGCAGCAGCAACGGTAGCTGCTTTACGCTGCGGCAGCTTTTCCTTGATACGTGCCGATTTGCCCGAACGTTCGCGCAGGTAGTACAGCTTCGCACGACGCACGTCACCACGACGCTTCACTTCGATCGAAGCGATCAGCGGCGAGTACAGCTGGAAGGTACGCTCGACGCCTTCGCCGGACGAGATCTTGCGAACGATGAAGTTCGAGTTCAGGCCACGGTTACGACGCGAGATGACGACGCCTTCGTATGCCTGGGCGCGCTTGCGGTTGCCTTCGACGACGTTGACGCTGACGACCACGGTGTCGCCCGGTGCGAAGTCAGGGATGCTGCGGCCGAGGCGCGCAATTTCTTCTTGCTCGAGTTGTTGGATCAGATCCATTTTTATCACTCCAAAAACCATCTTGCTGGCGCTGTGTGGATGCCCAGTAGAGGATGGGGTTGAACATGCGGGCAACATGCCCGCCGTCGCATACGCCTTGCGGCATATTCTTACTCGGCAGGCTTGTTCAGCTCTGCCAGAAACTTTTCGTCCAGCTTCGTCAGCTGGCCGGCGGCACGCGCACGCTCCAGCTGATCCGGCCGTTTCTTCAACGTCGCCTCCAGCATACGCTGGCGGCGCCATTTCATGATCTCGGCGTGGTTGCCGCCCATCAGCACGGGCGGCACCGGCTCGCCTTCGTACACTTCCGGGCGCGTGTAGTGCGGCGAATCGAGCAGGCCGTTGACGAAGCTGTCTTCGACCGCCGAGGCTTCGTCGCCCAGCACGCCAGGCAGCAGCCTGACTACCGCATCCATCAGCGCCATCGCCGGCAATTCTCCGCCCGACAGCACGAAGTCGCCCAGCGAGATTTCCTCGTCAACGCAGCGGTCCAGCAAACGCTGGTCCACGCCTTCGTAGCGGCCGCACAGCACGACCAGTCCGGGCTCGTCCTTCAGCGCCACGACACGTTCGTGCGTCAGCGGTTTGCCCTGGGGCGACATGAACACCACGCGCGGCGCCGGCAGCCCCATCTCGACCTGGCGCGCCTTGGCGGCAGCGATCGCGGCTTCGAGCGGCTTGGCCAGCATCACCATCCCGGGGCCGCCGCCGTAGGGGCGGTCATCCACGGTACGGTGGCGGTCCTGCGTGAAATCGCGCGGATTCCAGATCGTCAAGCCCCAGCGCCCCTGCTCGATGCCGCGCCGGGTCACGCCCGACTGCGTCAAGGCAGCAAACATCTCTGGAAACAAGCTCACGACGTCAAACTGCATCGGGACCTCGCTTCACATTAGACAGGTCAATAATCCAGACCCCAGTCCAGGGTAATCAGCTTTGCGCCGAGATCGACCTTCTTGACGAAGGCGTCGACAAACGGCACGAGGCGCTCCGACACTTTCACATCCGGAGCACCAGCATCTTCTGATGCCACGGGCGTGATCCGGAGGATCGACTGCGCGCCGTTGTGCATCATGTCGGTCACCTTGCCGAGGGCTTCGCCCTCCAGGTTGACCGCATCCAGCCCGATGAGATCGGACCAGTAGTATTCGTCTTCTTCGAGTTTCGGGAACTCGCTACGCGACACATGCACCGCTGCGCCCTTGAGCGCTTCGGCGTCGTTGCGGTCGCGCATGCCGACCAGGGTGGCGACCACGTCGCCGCCATGCATCTTTGCCGTACGCACCGAGACGGAACGCAGGGCCGGCTTGTCGAGCCACCAGGTTTTGACCTTCAGCAGCGCGTCGGCGTCCACCGAGAACGGAGTGACGCGCAGGCCACCCACGATCCCGAATGCGCCGGACACATAGCCGACCTGGACCAGGTCGTCGGGCACTGCCCCGCTTGCTGCTGAATCGGTCAAACCTTGAACCTGATGCTTAATTAAGCAGCCGGGGTCTGGTTGGCAACCAGGCGAGCGACGGTCGGCGACAGTTGTGCGCCAACGCCTTGCCAGTGAGCCAGACGGTCAGCAGCGATACGCAGACCAACTTCAGCGCCCGAAGCCATCGGGTTGTAGAAACCGATGCGCTCGATGAAACGGCCATCGCGACGGTTACGCGAATCGGTTGCAACGATGTTGTAGAACGGGCGCTTTTTTGCGCCGCCACGAGCCAAACGGATAACGACCATAATATTTCCAAAAAGTTGTATTGGACGGAGAAAGCCGACGATTATAGCGCGTAAGCCTAGATAGGGGCAAGCGTTTATAGCAACACGGCGGACACGCAGCGTGAGGTTCGGCGAATTGAGCATTATCGCTCATTTTTCGCCACATGACCACCGCCGGGCGCTCCGCCCTACTCCTCGCCCATCAGCACGCGCAACATCCGTGCCGGATTGGCAAGGAAGTCGCGGGTGACGCGGTAGTGTTCCGTATCTTCGTAGGCAACTTCGCGGATGCCCTCTTCGCTGAAGGCGTAGATGGTGGCGTTCGGGTAGGCCATCAGGATGGGCGAATGGGTGGCGATTACGAACTGGCAGCGTTGCCCCACCAGGTCGTGCATGCGGCTCAGCAGGGCAAGCTGGCGCTGGGGCGACAGGGCCGCCTCGGGCTCGTCCAGCATGTAGAAGCTCTGGCCGCCGAAGCGCTCCATGAACAGGGTGAGGAAGGATTCGCCATGCGACTGCGCGTGCAGGGACTTGCCGCCAAAGGAGTCGATGATCGGCGGACCACCGGGCCCCTGGTCGAGGCGCTCGATCTCGCTGCTGACGTTGTAGAAGCTTTCGGCGCGCAGGAAGAAGCCGTCACGCGGGCGCTCGAAGCCGCGTACGAAGCGCAGATACTCGTGCAGGTCGGAATGCGAGGCACGGGTGGCGAAGTTGAAGTTGCGGCTGCCACCCTCGGCGTTGAAGCCCATCCCGACTGCGATCGCTTCCAGCAGCGTCGACTTGCCCGAGCCGTTTTCGCCGACCAGGAAAGTCACGTTCGGATGCAGCGCCAGGCGATCGAGCGAGCGGATGGCCGGCAGCGTGAACGGGAACAGCGGCGGGTCGACCGGGGCGGTCGGCTTGAGCTGGACTTCCGCCAGGTAAGAGCGTGTCTTGAGCATGGTATTAGGACCGATGAGCTTTGGCGGGTTCACGCAATGCGTGCCTTCCTTGTCATTTTGCACGATACTGCTGTCTTCCTGAACTTTTGGCAATGCTCATGGCTGTCGCGCACAAGAACAAGACCTTCGCCACCCTGCTCGCCCTGCTGCTGGGCGGCTTCGGTGCCCACCGCTTCTACCTGAAGGGAGGCACCGACCGGCTCGGGTTGCTGCACCTGTGCAGCCTGCCGCTCGTGGGCATCCTGTACGGCGCGGTGAAGCCGCATCCGTTCTATGTGGTGCTGCCATTGCTGGTGTCGTATATCGCGGGCTTCGTGGAAGGCCTGATCATCGGCCTGACGCCGGACGAGGCATGGGATGCGCAGTACAACAAGGGCAGCGGCAAGACGTCGCGCTCGAACTGGATGCTGGCGCTGCTGCTGGTGCTGATCCTGGGAGTGGGAGCAATCGTGCTGATCGGGACGATCGCGCGGGTGTTCGATCTGCTTTATACGGGTGGGTCGTACGGCTGACGACGTTCATGCAGAACTTGAGTTCCCGCCTGCGCGGGAACTCAAGCTTATAAGCGGACCACTAGCTGTTAAACAGGCCGCCAACACTCGACTAGTCGTGCTCCTTGTCGTCGTCCTTGTCATGATCCTTGTCGTGATCATGATGCTTGCCCAGCTTGCCGGCTTCGTCGACCAGGTCGTGCTGCAGGTGGTCGAGCTTGCGCGCGAAGATGCCGAGGCGTTCCAGCGCGCTCTTGATGAAGGCCTTGTGTTCGTACAGTTCCTTCTTGTACTTCCAGGCCTTCTTCTTCCACTCCTCGCGCTCCTTCTTGTACTCGTCGCGCTCCTTGCGGTATTCGTCGCGCTCCTTCTTGAACTCGGCCCGCTCCTTCTTGCACTTGCAGTAGTCGCGCTCCTTGTCGTCGTCCTTGCCGTCATCCCTGTCCCGGTCGCGGTCGTGGCCGCAATCTTTGTCGTCGTCGTGATCGTGGTTGTCGCCGTATTTCTCGATACCCATGATGATCTCCTCGTCGAGCCCGTGTGATGGAGGGCCGCACGGCTCATGCGCGGCTTGATGACAAGGTAGTTCCGTAAGGATGAGCCCGCCTTGAGCCAAACTAAGTATTGTGATACATGTTTATATGCAAATTTCCTTTGCACATAATGGATTTACTGCAAAGATTATTTGCAGACACCTAGCTGTTTGGAAACAGCCTCAACGCAAAGCGACGGACAATAAAAAAGCGGCCCGCAGGCCGCTTCCGGAAGAGCGCAGGACGCTCTTAGAACTGCTCCACCTCCAGCGCCAGCACGCCCGGCGCGCCTTCGACGATCGCGGTGCGCAGGCCAGGGGCCGAGGACAGCACGTGGTCGGCGAAGAAGCGCGCGGTCGCGATCTTGGCGCGCAGGAAGGACGCGTCGCCCTCACCCGCCGCCAGCTTCTTCTGGGCGACCACGGCCGCGCGCGCCATCTGCCAGCCGCCCAGCACGATGCCGGCCAGCTTCAGGTACAGCACGCTGCCCGCGAACACGGCGCGCACGTCCGATTTGGCGTTGGCCACGACGAAGTCCACTACCTGCTCCAGCGCGGCGGAACCGAGCGCCAGCTGGCGGCGGATGGCCGCGAACTCGTCGCCCTGCAGTTCGCCCAGCTGCGCCTCGGTTGCGCGCACCTGTTCGATCAGCGACTTGGCCACGGCGCCGCCGTCGCGCACGGTCTTGCGGCCGACCAGGTCATTGGCCTGGATCGCGGTGGTGCCTTCGTAGATGGTCAGGATCTTGGCGTCGCGGTAGTGCTGAGCCGCGCCGGTCTCTTCGATGAAGCCCATGCCGCCATGGACCTGCACGCCGTCGCGCGCCACGTTCTCGCTCATCTCGGTCGACCAGCCCTTGATGATCGGGACCAGGTATTCGTAGACCGCGAGATTCGACTTGCGGGTCGCCTCGTCGGCACCGTTGTGCGCGAGGTCGGACAAGGCGGCGCCGACGTAGGCCAGCGCGCGCGCCGCCTCGGTCTGCGAACGCATCGACATCAGCATGCGGCGCACGTCCGGGTGATTGATGATGGCGACCGGACCAGGCGAGCCGGCCACTTCGCGCGACTGGATGCGGTCTTTTGCGAACGCGACCGCCTGCTGGTAGGCGCGTTCGGCCAGGCCGACGCCCTGCATGCCGACGCCGAAGCGGGCCGCGTTCATCATGATGAACATGTATTCGAGGCCGCGGTTCTCTTCGCCCACCAGGGTGCCGATGGCGCCGCCGTGGTCGCCGAACTGCAGCACGGCGGTGGGCGAGGCCTTGATGCCCAGCTTGTGTTCGATCGAGACGCAGTGCGCATCGTTGCGCGCGCCCAGCGAGCCGTCGGCGTTCACCAGGAACTTCGGCACGATGAACAGCGAGATGCCCTTCACGCCCGCCGGTGCGTCCGGGGTGCGCGCCAGCACGAGGTGGATGATGTTCTCCGCCATGTCGTGCTCGCCGTAGGTGATGAAGATCTTGGTGCCGAAGATCTTGAAGGTGCCGTCGCCCTGCGGCTCGGCGCGGGTGCGCACAGCGGCCAGGTCGGAACCGGCCTGCGGCTCGGTCAGGTTCATGGTGCCGGTCCACTTGCCGCTGATGAGCGGCTCGAGGAACAGCTTTTTCTGTTCATCCGAACCTGCGGTGAGCAGCGCCTCGATGGCGCCGTCGGTCAGCAGCGGTGCTAGCGCGAAGGACAGGTTCGCGGCGTGCAGCATTTCCATGCACGGCGTGGCGACCAGCTTCGGCAAGCCTTGGCCGCCGAATTCGCTTGGGTGCTGGATGCCCTGCCAGCCGCCGTCCGCAAAGGCGCGGAAGGCGTCACGGAAGCCCTTCGAGGTGGTGACGCTGCCGTCCTTCCAGAAGCTCGGTTCTTTATCGCCGGCGTGGTTCAGCGGGGCGATGACTTCGCCGCAGAACTTCGCGCTTTCTTCCAGCACGGCGTTCACGGTGTCCGGGGTCGCGTCTTCGCAGCCGGGCAGTTGGTTGATCTCGGCCAGGTTCGCCAGTTCGTTCAGCACGAACTGCATGTCTTTCAGCGGGGCTTGATAGCTCACCTTTGTCTCCTGATGTGAAAACGTCGTTCCGGCCCGCCAGATAGGCGCGCGGGAACGACGAGGAACAGCATATAAGGGCTATTAACCCAGTTCTTTGACCAGCTGCGGCACGACTTCGAACAGGTCGCCCACCAGGCCGTAGTCAGCCACCGAGAAGATCGGCGCTTCCGGATCCTTGTTGATGGCGACGATGGTCTTCGAGTCCTTCATGCCGGCCAGGTGCTGGATCGCGCCCGAGATGCCGACCGCGATGTACAGGGTCGGGGCGACGATCTTGCCGGTCTGGCCGACCTGCCAGTCGTTCGGCACGAAGCCCGCGTCCACCGCAGCGCGCGAGGCGCCCATGGCGGCGCCCAGCTTGTCGGCAAGCGGCTCGAGCAGCTTGAAGTTCTCGGCCGAGCCGATGCCGCGGCCGCCCGACACGATGATCTTGGCGGCGGTCAGTTCCGGACGGTCCGACTTGGCCAGCTCGCGGCCGACGAAGGAAGACTTGCCGACGTCGCCGACGGCTGCCACCTGCTCGACGGCGGCCGAGCCACCGCTTGCGGCGGCGTCGAACGCCGTACCGCGCACGGTGATGACCTTCACGCTGTCGCTCGACTGCACGGTGGCGATGGCGTTACCGGCGTAGATCGGGCGCTCGAAGGTGTCCGGGGAATCGACCTTGGTGATTTCCGAGATCTGGGCCACGTCCAGCTTGGCGGCCACGCGCGGCAGGATGTTCTTGCCGTAGGCGGTGGCAGGAGCCAGGATGTGCGAGTAGCTGCCGGCGATCGCCAGGATCTGCTCGGCGACATTCTCGGCCAGGCCATCGGCGAAGTGCGGCGCATCGGCGACCAGCACTTTCGCGACGCCCGCGATCTGCGCGGCGGCTTCGGCAGCCGCGCCGCAGCCGGAGCCGGCGACCAGGATGTGGACTTCGCCGCCGCACTGGGCGGCCGCGGTCACGGTGTGGTGGGTAGCGCCCTTGAGGGAGCCGTTGTCGTGTTCAGCAATGACGAGTGCGACCATGTTCTTTCCTATGTATGAGGGACGCTGCGATCAGATGACTTTGGCTTCGGTGCGCAGCTTCTGCACCAGGGTCGCCACGTCCGGCACCTTGACGCCGGCCGAGCGCTTGGCCGGCTCGGTGACTTTCAGGGTCTTCAGGCGCGGGGTCACGTCGACGCCCAGGTCTTCCGGCTTGATGGTTTCCAGCGGCTTCTTCTTGGCCTTCATGATGTTCGGCAGCGTCACGTAGCGCGGCTCGTTCAGGCGCAGGTCGGTGGTGACGATGGCCGGCAGCGACAGGGCGACGGTTTCCAGGCCGCCGTCGACTTCGCGGGTCACGGTCACTTTACCGTCTTCCAGCACCACTTTCGATGCGAAGGTGGCCTGC
Source organism: Massilia sp. IC2-476 (assembly GCF_020707295.1). Taxonomy (NCBI): domain Bacteria; kingdom Pseudomonadati; phylum Pseudomonadota; class Betaproteobacteria; order Burkholderiales; family Oxalobacteraceae; genus Massilia; species Massilia sp. IC2-476. Next base: position 729,285 of record NZ_JAJFER010000002.1, on the reverse strand, counting down.
GGCCAGCCCAGCAGCGACGCCAGCATCTGGCCGGTCTGGTTCGAATCGTCGTCGATTGCCTGCTTGCCCAGGATGATCAGCTGCGGCTGTTCCTTATCGGCCAGCGCCTTCATGATCTTGGCCACGGCCAGCGGCTCGGTCTCGACACTGGTCTCGACCAGGATGCCGCGGTCGGCGCCGATCGCCATACCGGTACGCAGGGTTTCCTGGCACTGGGCCACGCCCACCGACACGGCGACCACTTCGGTGACCTTGCCGGCTTCCTTCAGGCGCGTGGCTTCTTCCAGCGCGATCTCGTCGAACGGGTTCATCGACATTTTGACGTTGGCGATATCCACGCCGCTGCCGTCGGATTTGACGCGGACCTTGACGTTGTAGTCGACCACGCGTTTGACGGGTACCAGGACTTTCATAGGGTGCCTTTAGAAAATGGAATGGGTGACAGACGAAAATGGCCTAGATTATAAGAGAAATTCGGCTTCAGGTCGAAATTAAAGCACGATCGTGCGATTTTTAGTTAGAGGATTCCGACTAAATCGTCATCATGCCGGAATCGGGGAACTGAAAACGGGGCTGGCGCAGGCCTGCCCCGCCGTTGCGATGCGCTGTGGAGGCTTATTTGCGGCGCATCAGGAAGGTGAACTCACCGTTCTCGACGGTGTGGGCCAGCAGGGCGTTGCCGGTCTGCTTGGCAAACGCCTGGAAGTCGCGCACGGAACCGGTATCGGTTGCCACGATACGCAACACCTGCCCGCTCTCCATCTCGGCAAGTGCCTTCTTGGCTTTGAGGATCGGCAGCGGGCAGTTCAGCCCGCGCGCATCCAGGTCTCTCTGGAATTCCATGGTATCAATGTCGATAGTGATGTCGCTCATCGCTTGCCTGCTCAGTAGGAGGTGCTCGGAAGTCGAATACTACTCCTTTTCCGGCAGTATGACGCAGCGCACCAAAATAGTCACATATTGTTGCATGACTGCAACCGATTGTAAAATTATCTATGCTTGCGCACCATGACGCGACACAAGCATTCATCGACGGCACTGGCATGGTGCGACACACGGTAAATGTGGTCCAGCGCCGCAATTGCAAGCGAGCACGGCGTCGAACTTCCATGTCGGAAAAGATTACACAAAATGGAAACGTTACCAATCTGGTTTCGCTAAGTCCTTGATTCGGCAAGGAACCGCTTGGGTGGCACAGGTTTTGCACTTCTGGTAACTCCACAATAAGGAGACCACCATGTTCGCAAACCTGCTTCGCACTACCCTGCTGTGCACTGCGTTCTTCCTGGGCGGCGCCAGCGTCGCCGCGCCGATCGAATTCGTCCCGCCGAATGACACGGCCGGCACCGACTACCCTGGCGCCAACGACAGCTGGTGGATGGGCCGCGGCATCACCTTCGGCGTCGACACGCGCCAGTCGCTCACCAGCATCGGCTTCCGGCACGACCTGAGCAACATGGATGTGACATACGGTCTGTACGAGATCTCGACCAATGGCATCACGCTGAACAAGCTGAATACGCTCGCCAGCGGCGGCTCCACCGTCAGCACCAATGGGCGCGACTGGATCGACTACGCGCTGGGCGGCGTCGTGCTCGAGACGGGCCGGCTGTACCTGCTGGAGTTCGCGTTTGCCGGGGAGGCCAACAGCAACTTCTACTACAACAACGAGAATGTACAGTGGAACCAGGGCGCGTTCATCGGCCTGGATGGGGCAATGGGGCCGGAGGTGCAGAACTTCGTGGTGGCGGCGTTCCGGCTCGATGCCACGGATGCAGCGGCGGTGCCGGAGCCGGCTTCGATCGCCTTGTTTGTCGTCGGTGCGGCAGTGCTGGTCCGCCGACGCTCGCGCCGCTGATCCGTAGGGTGGGCGGGGTATTTCAGGCCAGTGGCCTGAAATACGAACGCCCACGCGGTGATAGTTGATGCTCGATGTGCCGAGCAGGCTGATCTTGCTTAATTTGAACGCGTGGGGTGATCTGGTCCAGCGGACCAGATCACGAGCCGCCCACCCTACAAATACAAAACGCCGCCCGAGGGCGGCGTTTCACTTGGCATGGAGAGCCGCTTAAGCGCGCTCACCCACCCAGCCGGCCACGCCAGCCAGCGCCTGCGGCAGACCCGCCGGATCGGTACCGCCAGCCTGCGCCATGTCCGGACGGCCGCCGCCCTTGCCGCCCACCTGCTGGGCGACGAAGTTCACCAGCTCGCCGGCTTTCACTTTGCCGGTCGCGTCCTTGGTCACGCCCGCGATCAGGCTGACCTTGCCGTCGGCGACGCTGGCCAGCACGATGGCGGCGGTCTTCAGCTTGTCCTTCAGCTTGTCCATGGTTTCGCGCAGCGCGGTGACGTCGGCGCCTTCCATGGTCGCGGCCAGCACCTTGATGCCGTTCACGTCCACCGCCTTCGTCAGCAGCTCGTCGCCCTGCCCTGCGGCCAGCTTCGACTTCAGGGTCGCCACTTCCTTCTCGAGCGACTTGACCTGGTCCTGCACCTGGGCGATGCGCGACGGCAGTTCGTCCGGGCTGGTCTTCAGGGCGCCGGCGGCTTCCTGCAGCTTGCGGTTGATCGACTGCACCAGCGCCAGCGCGCCTTCGCCGGTGACGGCTTCGACGCGGCGGATGCCGGCAGCGACGCCGCCTTCCGACACGATCTTGAACAGGCCGATGTCGCCGGTGCGGGTCACGTGCACGCCGCCGCACAGCTCTTTCGAGGAGCCGATGTCCAGCACGCGCACGGTGTCGCCGTACTTCTCGCCGAACAGCGCCATCGCGCCGTGCTTCACGGCGTCGTCAAACGTCATGTGCTGCGCCTGGGTCGCGTGGTTCTCGAGGATCTCGCGGTTGACGATCATCTCGACCTTGGCAATCTCGTCCGCGGTCAAGGGGGCGCCATGGCTGAAGTCGAAGCGGGTCTTGTCCGGATCGACCAGCGAGCCTTTCTGCTGCACGTGCGGCCCCAGCACTTCGCGCAGGGCCTTGTGCATCAGGTGGGTCGCCGAGTGGTTGCGGATGGTGCGGGCGCGCTTGCCGGTGTCGACCTGCGCGTCGACGGTGTCGCCGACCTTCAGCGAACCTTCGCGCAGCACACCATGGTGGCCGAAGACTTCCGCCTGGATCTTCAGGGTGTCTTCGACTTCGAATACGTTGCCGCCCGAGCGGATCTCGCCCTGGTCGCCCACCTGGCCGCCCGACTCCGCGTAGAACGGGGTGGTGTCGAGCACCACGATGCCTTCCTGGCCGGCCTTCAGTTCCTGCACCGACACGCCTTCAGCGTACAGGGCCAGCACGTGGGTGTTGTGGGCCAGCGATTCGTAGCCGACGAACTTGGTCTTTTCGCCCGCGTACTCGACCTTGGCGGCCATCTTGAACTTGCCGGCGGCACGCGCGGTCTTCTTCTGCTGCTCCATGGCGGCCGTGAAGCCCTCTTCGTCCAGCGTCACGCCGCGCTCGCGGCAGATGTCGGCGGTGAGGTCCAGCGGGAAGCCGTAGGTGTCGTACAGGGTGAAGGCGGTGGCGCCGTCCAGGTTCTTCGCATCTTTCGCCAGCTGCGCTTCCAGGATCTTCATGCCGTTTTCCAGGGTCTCGCCGAAACGCTCTTCCTCGGCCTTCAGGACCTGGGCCACGCGCGCTGCCGCTTCGTGCAGTTCCGGGTAGGCGGTGCCCATCTCGATGTCGAGGTCGGCCACCAGCTTGTGGAAGAACGGTTTGGTCTGGCCCAGCTTGTGACCGTGGCGCAGCGCCCGGCGGATGATGCGGCGCAGGACGTAGCCATGGCCTTCGCTGCTCGGGATGATGCCGTCGACGATCAGGAAGGACGCCGCGCGGATGTGGTCGGCGATGACCTTCAGCGAATTGTTGTTCAGGTCAGTGGCGCCGGTTTCGCGGGCGGCGGCCTTGATCAGTGCCTGGAACAGGTCGATCTCGTAGTTGCTATGCACGTGCTGCAGCACGGCGGCCAGGCGCTCCATGCCCATGCCGGTGTCGATCGACGGCTTCGGCAGCGGGGTCAGGGTGCCCGACTCGTCGCGGTTGAACTGCATGAACACCAGGTTCCAGATCTCAATGAAACGGTCGCCGTCTTCTTCCGGCGAGCCCGGAGGACCGCCCCAGATGTCGGCGCCGTGGTCGTAGAACACTTCGGTGCACGGGCCGCACGGACCGGTGTCGGCCATCTGCCAGAAGTTGTCCGATGCGTAGCGCGCGCCCTTGTTGTCGCCGATGCGGATGATGCGCTCTTTCGGCACGCCGATCTCGTTGGCCCAGATGTCGTAGGCCTCGTCGTCCTCGAAGTAGACGGTGACGGTCAGCTTCTCGGCAGGCAGCATGTACACCTTGGTCAGCAGCTCCCAGCAGTAGTTGATCGCGTCGCGCTTGAAGTAATCGCCGAAGCTGAAGTTACCCAGCATTTCGAAGAAAGTGTGGTGACGCGCGGTGTAGCCGACGTTTTCCAGGTCATTGTGCTTGCCGCCGGCGCGCACGCAGCGCTGCACGGTGGTGGCGCGCGAGTACGGGCGCGTATCCAGGCCCAGGAACACATCCTTGAACTGCACCATTCCGCTGTTGGTCAGCAGCATGGTCGGGTCGTTGCCCGGCACCAGCGGGCTGGAACGGACGATGGTGTGGCCTTTGGACTCGAAGAACTTGAGGAACTTTTCGCGGATTTCGGAGGATTTCATGTCGTAGGGGCGGAATGAGGGAGCGTGCGCTATAAAAAAACGATTATAGCGTAGCTGCTTGCCGGAATATTAGTCCGGGTGATATTTACGGGCTGCAGGGAAAGGTGGCGCTGCGGGGGTGCGACGGAATTGGGTCCCGGCCTTCGCCGGGACGACGTGCTATGGCTGCGAGCTAAAATAGTGGCAACGATATTCTTCCGTTAGCCCGAAGACCGTCATGCGCGCCACTGGCGCCCACGACTTCCGGCGAAGGCCGGAACCTAAGTTGACTTTCGTAGATTACCGCAAGAGCGATAACACCGCCCTCGGCTGACTATTCGCCTGCGCCAGCATCGCCGACGCCGCCTGCTGCAGGATCTGCGCCCGGGTCAGCCCCGCCGCAGAGCCGGCGTAGTCGATGCCCTCGATCCGCTCCTTGGCCGCCGCCATATTGGTGGAGCCGGCCTGCAGCGAGTCCGCCGCCATGTCCAGCCGGTTGCCGGACGCCCCCGCCACCACGCGCTGCTGGTTGACGTATTCCAGTGCCTGGTCCACGTGCAGCAGCGCCACCGCGCCGCGTTTCATGTCCAGGTTCGCCAGGCCGAGCGCGGAAGCGTTGATGGCGCCGAACTGCAGGTCGATCAGGTCGCCCGCGTTGTCGCCCACCTGTACCTGCACCCGGCGCGTGCCGGTCACCCCGCCCAGCTCCGGATACACCACGTCGAAGCCGCTCAGGCCATCGCTGGCGTTGTTGTCGCCGGTATCGGCAACCACGCTGCGCGCGGTCTTGACGGCCTTGCCGTCGGCGTCGAAGCCGCCGATGGCGCCCGTGTCGGCATTGGTCACATTGATGCGGGAACCAATGTAGGCGACTCCGTTGTTGCCGAAGTCGGTAAGGAAGGCCCCCGTGCTGGCGATCCGGCCACCTGTCACGGCGTTCAGCGCGGTGCTCAGGTCGGCGCTCTGGTTCTGGGTCAGGTACTGCATGACGCCCTTGATGCCACCCTCCACGCCCAGGCCCTTGAGCTTGTCGTGCAGGTAGCGCGAGGCGACGTATCCACCCTCGTAACTGAAGCCGCCCCCTGCGATGGTGCTGACGATACCGGCCGCGGCGGCAGGATTCACCCGCTCGTCGGCGCCATGGATGAGTTCCGCCGTGCCTTCGATGAACCACTGCGGCAGCGCATTGAAGTTCATCGAGCGCGACATGATGGCGTGCGCCATCTCATGCGCGATGATGCGGTCGCTGTAGAAGGGCGCGCCGCCGCCGTCGGCGGTGGTGCCGGTGCCGAAGTCGGCCATGTCGATGTTCAGGTGGACATTGGTGAACTTGCCGCCGGAGATCGTGCCCGATACCGAAGCGAGTGTGTTGGAGGCGCCGTCGCTGTCTTCGAGGTTGACGGTGAGTTTGACGCCGTCCGCCTCCAGGCCGAACAAGTCCTTCAGCATCTTTTCCGATGAGCTCAGCCAGCCGGTCTTGAGTCCGTCGATCACTGCCCGCTTCTTTTCGTCCTGCCCGCCGATGCTGAGCCGGTCCTGCGAAAAGATCGCCTCGCCGTTGAACTGGGTCTGCGCCGCCACCTGGTTGATGTGGTTCAGGATCTCGTTCGCCTCGTTCTGCAGCGTGGTGCGGTCCTTGTCGCCGTAACTGCCGTTGCCGGACGCGACCGCCAGCTCGCGCAGGCGCTGCAGGCTGTCGCCGATGTTGGCCAGCGCGCCGTCCGCCACCTGCAGCATCGAACTGCCGTCGCTGATGGCGCGCATCGCCTGGGTGTTGCCGCGCAAGCCGGCGTCCATGCGCGCGGCAATGGCCTGCCCTGCCGCGTCGTCCGAGGCCTTGTTGATGCGCGTGCCCGCCGTCAGGCGGTTGATCAGCGATTCCTGGGCGGCGACGTGCTTGCCCAGGCTGCGCTGGGCGCTGAGCGACAGCGAGTTGTTATTAATTGACAATGACATGACAGTCATCCCGTTTTGGCAGTTGTCACAACTTATCGACAACCGGTCAATTTTCTGAAGGGGGCTCTTGAAATATTTATATGGCCACTTCAGGCCATGTTGGGCCCGATCAAATCGATGCGGTCGGTGCAGACGGCTTCGACGCCCCAGTCCAGCAGCTCGCGCGCCCGTACCGGCTCGTTGACCGTGTAGCAGAACAGCCCGAAGCCGGCGTCGCGCACGGCCCGGGCCAGGGCCAAGGTCAGGTGGCGGTGGTTGGTGTGGATTGCGACTGCGTCGATGGAGCGCGCCAGCGGTTCCCAGCCGGGCGGCAGTTCGCTCATCAGGAAGGCGCGCGGCAGCTCGGGGGCGGCATCGACCGCGGCCTCGAGCGAGGCCAGGCTGAACGAGGACAGCAGCGGCACCCGGTCCAGCTCACCGGCCGCGATCTGGTCGGCGAACATGGCGCGCACGATGCGCGCCACCGTCTCGCCGGTCTCGCGGTCGAAGCCGCGCGCCGGCTTGAGCTCGATGTTCATCCAGATGCCGTTGGCCTTGCAGTACTGGGCGAATTCGACGAACAGCGGCACCGGCTCGCCCCGATAGTCGGCGCCGAACCAGCTGCCGGCATCCATCCGCGCCAGCTCCAGGGCGTCGTAGTCGAACACGTGGCCGGCGCCGCTCACGGTGCGTCCGAGATAGGGATCGTGCATGACCACCGGCACGCCGTCGCGCGCCAGCATGACGTCGAATTCCACCGCGCGAAAGCCGAACTCCATGCCGCGCTTCAGGCCCGCAAAGGTGTTTTCGGGAGCCAGCGTGCCGCCGCCGCGATGGGCCAGGATCCGGGGATATCGCCACATGCTCACACCTCCGCCAGGTCAGGTAAGCGGGTAGCTGCCGATCTGCCGCCCCATGACCAGGAACAGCACCACGTTCAGCACCACCGTCAGGTAGAACTTCCACTGGAACGACGTTTTCGACGTCTTGTGCCGCAACCACTGCTGGGCCAGCAGGCCGCCCGGCCAGCCGCCGCACAGGCCGAGCAGCAGCAGGGTCGATTCCGGCGTGCGCCATTCTCCGCGCCGGGCCGCCGACTTGTCGATCGCATAGGCCACGAAGCAACCCAGGCTGATCGCCAGGTAGGCGCCGCCGACCGCCAGCGGCAGGTCCCACGCGGCGGTTGCGGCAGCGTAGAGGACGGCGAACAGCAGGAGTGGCAGGTAAGGCATGCGACGAGCTTAACCCGCTTTCCAGGTTGATGTCCACATGGAAACAAAATACTTCTTTCCCTCGGCGGGCGTTCGATACCGAACAGAGAATGCGAGGTCAAAACCCTACGCTCGACCTTCGAACCAGTCAAGCAAGGAGTACGACATGGCATTTGATCTCGGCAATTTACTGAATCAGTACCTGGGTGGCGCCAACGCCAACCAGCAGCAGGCCCACGACGACTTCGACCGGGTGGCGCAAAACGCGCCCCAGGACGCGTTGGCGCGCGGCCTGTCGGGCGCGCTGCGCTCCGACCAGACCCCGCCCTTCCCGCAGATGGTGAGCCAGATGTTCGGCCAGAGTAACCCGAACCAGCGCGCCGGCATGCTGAACCAGCTGCTCGCTACGCTCGGCCCAGCCGTGCTGGCCCAGCTGGGCAATGGCGGCCTCGGCAACCTGTTCGGCGGCCGTACGCCAACCCAGGTGACGCCGGAACAGGCTTCGCAGGTTTCGCCCGAACAGGTGCGCGAACTGGCCGAAAAGGCCGAACAGCAGAACCCGAGCATCGTCGACCGGATGGGCGACTTCTATGCCCAGAACCCGACCCTGGTCAAGGCCATCGGCGGCGCCGCGCTCGCCATCGCGCTCGGCCACATGGCGCAGAACATGCGCCGTCAATAATTCATCCACCAACACGAGAGGACTGTATGGGCATCCTGAGCAATATCTTCAGCAAGATCTTCCCGAAATCGCACGCCGCGAACAAGGGCCCGGCAGCACAGCCGCAGGCCCAGGCGCCGGCTGCACCGCAGGCCGCGCCCCAGGCAGCGCCACAGGCGGCTCCACAGGCTGCCCCACAAGCCCAGCCGCAGGCCGCGCCGGCCATGATAGATCAGGTGGACGTCGAGGAAATCCTGACCACGATGCAGAAGTCCTCGGGACAACAGCTGAACTGGCGCACCTCGATCGTCGACCTGATGAAACTGCTCGGCCTGGACAGCAGCCTGCAGGCGCGCAAGGAGCTGGCCGCCGAGCTGCACTACACCGGCGACACCAGCGACTCGGCCTCGATGAACATCTGGCTGCACCGCCAGGTCATGAACAAGCTGGCGGCGAACGGCGGCAAGGTTCCCGCTGATTTGCGTGACTAAACCGGGCTAGTCGGCCAAGGACGTATTGGCCGGCGTCCCGCACGAAAAGCAAAAGCGGGCGAATGCGTTCTTGCGGCTGCTGCAGCGGCCGCAGCGGTCGAACAAGCCGATGCCGCAGTGCGGGCAGAAGTCGACGCTCGTGTCCTTCAGGTCGACCGGCCGCTCGCAGCCCGGACACACGCTCTTGCCCAGTCGGGCCAGGGCGTTGTCGTAGCGCAGCGTCTGGCGGCGTTGCACGTCCGGCAGCGCTTCCGCTTCCCTCTGGCGCGCCAGGTAATGCTGCAGCGCTTGAATCGCGTAGCGACCCACCAGCACCGTTACCGCAATGCCGACCAGGTAGCGCACGTAGCCGCCGTAGCTCGGCAGGTAAGGCACGAGTTCGAAGAAGAAGGCGAACAGTGCGAAGAAGATGAATCCCCACACGAAGGGCCAGTACTGGCTCTGGCGCTTGCGCGCGAACAGCCAGCCGGCCAGCACCAGCAGCGGCAAGGTCACTGCCAGGCGATACAGGAACACCCGCAGTTCCTTGGCCGTTTCCGCTTTCGCATAGGCGGCACGCGCCGGTGTTTCCATGCGTTCCCAGCTGGCTTGCGCACGCTGCAGGGCCTGCTCGGCATCGAGCATGCGCTGCTGCTGGGCCTGCACAAGCGACAGCGCGCTGCGCTCGTCGGCTTCGAGTTTATCAAGCCCACGGGTCCGTTCGATCAGCTCGGGATCCTGGTCGGGACGGGCGGTGGCGCGGCGCGTGGCCAGCCAGTTGTCGAAGGTCTCGCGCGCCGAACGGGTGTTGGCACGCGCTACCTCGTGCTGCTGGGTTGCCTGCTCCAGGTCGAGCTGGGCCGCCTCGCGCCGCGCCCGCGCTGACGCTTGCCCGGCGCGCAGTTCCGCCACCCGGGCCGGGTCCATGAACTGCTCCAGTGTCAGGGGCTGTTCGACGTCCCACAGGTTGCCGACAATCTTGCCGCCGAGGCCGATCAAGAAGGCGGCGAATGCGAACGCGACCAGCCACAGGGCGCGCTGCATCCACTTCTCGGTGAGGCGCAGGCCTTTGCTCATGGGATTCCTCCGATGACGATGAGGTCCTAGCTTGCCACCGAAAGAACGTGCGCTCCAGCATCAAAGGCAAGAGCGGCACGCGGTACGACGTTTGGTATCAGGAAGCGATACCGCTTAGAAGTACGACAGGCCCAGCGCTTTTTTCACCTCATCGGTGGTCTGCGCCGCCACTTCGCGCGCCTTCATGGTGCCGTCCTTCAGGATCTGCAGCACCTGGCCACGGTCCTTGGCGAACTCTTCGCGGCGGGCGCGGATCGGCGCCAGCATGTCCTGCAGGATGCCTTCCAGACGCTTCTTGACCACGCTGTCGCCCAGGCCGCCGCGGGTGTAGTGGGCCTTCATCTCTTCCAGGCCCGCCTTGTCGGTATCGAAGGCGTCGAGGTAGATGAAGGCGACGTTGCCTTCCAGGTGGCCCGGGTCCGACACCTTCAGGTGCAGCGGGTCGGTGTAGACCTGCTTGACCGCGGCGCGGATCTCGTCGGCGCTGGCGCCCAGGTTGATGGTGTTGCCGAGCGACTTGCTCATCTTGGCGCGGCCGTCGATGCCCGGCAGGCGGCCGACTTCCGGCACGATCGCCTTGCACTCGACCAGGATGTCCTTGTCCGGGCTGTAGGTCCGGTTGAACCTGCGCACGATCTCGTTGCACTGCTCGATCATCGGGATCTGGTCCTCGCCCACCGGCACCACGCTGGCCTTGAAGGCGGTGATGTCGGCGGCCTGGCTGGCCGGGTAGGTCAGGAAGCCGGCCGGGATATCGCGCTCGAAACCACGCTGGATGATCTCCTGCTTCACGGTCGGGTTGCGCTCCAGGCGCGCGACGGTGACCAGGTTCAGGTAATAAAAGGTCAGCTCGGTCAGTTCCGGGATCTGCGACTGGATCAGGATGGTCGTACGGGCCGGATCGATCCCGACCGCGAGGTAATCGAGCGCCACTTCCACCACGTTCCGGTGTACCTTACCGATGTCATCCATGTTGTCGGTCAGCGCCTGGGCGTCTGCCAGCATGACGAACTGGCGGTAGCTGTCCTGGTAAGCGACGCGGTTGCGCAGGCTGCCCACGAAGTGGCCGAGGTGCAGGGGACCGGTCGGACGGTCGCCGGTGAGGATGATGGGTGCGGTGTTGTTTGGGGTCGTGGAGCTCATCGGGTTTCCTTGTTAGTGCCCCGATCCCTGCCGCGCTAGATGTGAAAACGCCACCCGGATCGAGGCGGCGTTAGTCGAAATGCAGATCATTCCTGTGGCCGCGCGTTAGGAGCGGCGCCACCAGGTCAACAAAAGATGATGTGCTTTCGGAAAATTCATGGACCGCATGGTTGCAGGTTGGCGCGAGGATGTCAACCGCTTCGGGTCCCATGGCCTGCGGGCCGGCTCCCCTTTCGACACTTTATTTCCTGGGACGCCGAACTGTAGGGAATTTGTTGTTAGAAAACTAATATTTGGTGAAACTGATGAATCCACAAAAGAGCACGAACAGCCAAATCCCCCCACTGGAACTGTGGGGCGGCCTCGAATGCACGGTCAACCGTGTCCGCGACGAGTACTTCAGCCAGCTGGAGCGCAATGGCCACCACGGCCGCGCCTGCGACATCCAGCGCTTCGCGTCCACCGGCATCCGCGCAATCCGCTATCCCGTGCTATGGGAACGCACCGCGCCCGACGGCATCGACAAGGCCGACTGGAGCTGGGCCGACGAACGCCTGGGCGCGCTGCGCGACGCCGGCGTGACGCCGATCGCCGGCCTGATCCACCACGGCAGCGGTCCGCGCCACACCAGCCTGGTCGACCCGGCCTTCCCCGAGCAGCTGGCGGAATACGCCGGCGCCGTGGCGGCGCGCTATCCGTGGATCGAGTACTACACCCCGGTCAACGAACCCTGCACCACCGCCCGCTTCGCCGGCCTGTACGGCGTCTGGTACCCGCACGGCCGCGACGACCGCACCTTCATCGAAGCCCTTTTAGTGCAGTGCCGCGCCGTGGTGCTGTCGATGCGCGCGATCCGCGCCGTCAACCCGAACGCCAAGCTGGTCCAGACCGACGACCTCGGCAAGACCTACGGCACGCCCGAGCTGGCCCATGTCGCCGAGTTCTATAACGAGCGCCGCTGGCTGGCCTGGGACCTGCTGTGCGGCATGGTCGACGAACAGCACAAGCTGTGGAAGTACCTGACCAAGACCGGCATCCCGGCCGCAGAATTCCTGTGGTTCCGCGATAACCCCTGCCCGCCCGACATCATCGGTGTCAACTACTACGTCACTTCCGAGCGCTGGCTGGATCACCGTCCGGAACGCTTTCCGGAACACCACCGTGGCGTGGCCGACGGCATCCCCTGCGCCGACATCGAAGCCTCGCGCGTGCTGGCCACGCCGACCCCGGGCATCGCCCCGCTGCTCAGCGAGACCTGGGACCGCTACGGCATCCCGCTGGCCATCACCGAAGCCCACATCGACGCCAACCGCGAAGACCAGCTGCGCTGGCTGCTCGAGATCTGGGAAGCGGCCCAGCAGTCGCAGCAGAACGGCGTCGACGTGCGCGCCGTCACCGTGTGGTCGCTGCTCGGCTCCTTCGACTGGAACAGCCTGGTCACGCAAAACAAGGGCTACTACGAGCCGGGTCCATTCGACGTCCGCTCCCCTAAGCCGCGCCCGACCGCGCTGGCAAAGATGATGAAGGAACTGTCCTCCGGCGCCCCGCTGTCGCACCCGGTGCTACGCGGCCAGGGCTGGTGGCGCCGCCAGGGCCGCTTCCTGTGCCACCCACCGGTGGCCACGCCCGCGGCCCTCACCTCGATCTCGGCCGACGGCCACCGCCTGGTAGGCACCAGCGCCGCGCCGATCCTGATCCTGGGCGCGACCGGCACCCTGGGCCGTGCCTTCGCCCGCGTCTGCCGCAAGCGCAACCTGTCCTACCGCCTGCTGTCGCGCAAGGACATGGACATCGCCGACGCCGCCTCGGTCGAACGGGCCCTGGCGCAGTACCAGCCCTGGGCCGTGATCAACACCTGCGGCTACGTGCGCGTGGACGATGCCGAGAACGACGCCGAGCGCTGCTTCCGCGAGAACACCGCCGGCCCGGCGATCCTGGCTGCAGCCTGCGCGCGCCATGGCGTGCACCTGACTACCTTCTCCAGCGACCTGGTGTTCGACGGCAGCAAGGACCGCCCGTATGTGGAATCCGATCCGGTGGCGCCGCTCAACGCCTATGGCCGCAGCAAGGCCGAAGCCGAAGTCGCCGTGCTGGACGAGAACCCGAACGCCCTGGTGGTGCGCACCAGCGCCTTCTTCGGGCCGTGGGACCAGTACAACTTCGTCACGCTGGCGCTGAATGCCCTGGAGCGCGGCGAGCCCTTCACTGCCTCGAACGATTTGACGATCACGGCAACCTACGTCCCGGACCTGGTGCACGCCTGCCTGGACCTGGCGATCGACCGCGAGTCCGGCATCTGGCACCTGTCCAACGGCGGAGAGCTGACCTGGGCCGAGCTGGCACTGAAAGCGGCCGAACGTGCCGGTGTGGATGCGAGCCGGCTGGAGGCGCGGTCGATCGCCTACCCGGCGGCGCGTCCAGCCTACTGCGCCTTGACGAGCGAGCGCGGCATCCTGCTGCCGCGCCTGGACCAGGCACTGGACCGCTACCTCGAACTGCGCAATGTGGAGGATCCGGAAATCGAGGAACTCCAGCACACCGCCGAAAGCCGCCAGCCGGTAGCCAGCGGGCACCGGCAGCAGGAAGAAACGCCGCCGGAGGCGGTGCAGGCGGGGAATTGCTGATAGCGTAGTTAAAGTCAACTTGGGTCCCGGCCTGCGCCGGGACGACGGTCTTACAGTCGCGTGTCAACTCAAGCGTTGCGGCCCGCGCCCTGAGATCCGTCGTTCCGGCGAAGGCCGGAACCCAATTTCGTCGAGCCGCCCGTAGCCTTCCGGCCCCGCTCCCAAGTTACAATCCGGCCAACAACAACCACTGGCCGCCCCCACCGTGCAAGAGCAACACGCCTTCCCCTTCCTGCGGGAGATCCTGCTTTTCCTGATCCTCTCCGGCATCCTGATCCCCATCCTGCAGCGCCTGCGCATCAATCAGGTGATCGGCTTCCTCGCCGTCGGCACCCTGGTCGGCCCCTTCGGCCTGGGCCTGCTGGCCGGCGACCTCCCCTGGCTCGCCTTCCTCACCTTCCCGCGCGACGAAGGCATCTCGATGCTGGCCGAAATCGGCGTGCTGTTCCTGATGTTCATGATCGGCCTCGAGCTCTCGGCCGCGCGCCTGTGGGCCATGCGGCGCTGGGTGTTCGGCGCCGGCACCGCGCAGGTGCTGGCCAGCGCCGCGCTGATCGGCGGCGCGCTGGTGCTCTACGGCCTGGATGCGCAGGCATCGATCATCCTCGGCCTGGTGCTGTCGCTCTCCTCCACCGCCGTGGTGATGCAGCTGCTGGCCCAGCAGCAGACCACCGGCAGCCGCCTGGGCCAGGCCGCTTTCGCCATCCTGATGCTGCAAGACCTGGCCGTGGTGCCGATCCTGCTCCTGATCGGCGCGCTCGGGCGCGGTGCCGGCGACGGCGTCGCCATGCTGGCCCTGACCACGCTGGCCAAGGCGGCGATCGCAATTGCCCTGATCTACCTGGTCGGCGGGCGTGTCGTCCACAAGCTGTTCCGCGCATTCGCCGAGCACCGCCAGCCGGACGTCTTCATGGCCCTCATCCTGCTCAGCACCTTCGGCATCGCGGGATTGTCCGCCGCTGCCGGCCTGTCGATGGCGCTGGGAGCGATGATCGCCGGCCTGCTGCTGGCCGAGACTGAATTCAAGCACGAAGTCGAGCTGATGGTCGAACCATTCAAGGGCCTGCTCATGGGCCTGTTCTTCATGACGGTCGGGATGAGCATCGACACCCGCCAGATCCTGGACGCGCCGCTGCTGCTGGCCGGCGCGGTGGCCGGCCTGGTGTTGCTCAAGGCGCTGGTGGTAGCGCTCTTGGCCCGCATCGGCGGCCTGCCCTGGGGCCGCGCCGTGGAAGGCGGCCTGCTGCTGGGCCAGGGCGGCGAATTCGCCTTCGTGGCGGTCGGCTACGCCATCACCTCCAAGGTGCTCGAGCCAGGCCTGGGCGCGCAGGTGATGCTGGTGGTGGGCCTCACGCTGTTCATTACGCCGCTGCTGGCCCGTATCGGCCGCGGCATCGGCGACCGCCACGAACACGCGCGGCACGAACAGGACGCGGCGGCTGACGACGGGGAACTGGCTTCGGCACGTGGCCGCATCATCATCGCCGGCTTCGGCCGCGTGGGCCAGCAGCTGGCCAAGCTGCTGGGCGAACAGAACATCCCCTTCGTCGCCTTCGAGTGCGACGCCAAGCTGGTCTCGAAACTGCACGCCGAAGGCAAGCCGGTCTACTTCGGCAATGCCTCGCGCCCGGAACTGCTGCGCCGCGTGCATGCCGACGAATCGCCCGCCATCGTGCTGACCATGGACCATCCCGCGTCCGCGATGCAGGCGGTGCGCGGCATCCGCCGCGAATTCCCGCACGCGCGGCTGTTCGTGCGCTCGCGCGACGAAAAGCACGCGCGCGCCCTGCGCCAGGCTGGGGCCAGCGTGGTGGTGCCTGAGACGCTGGAAGCGAGCCTGCAGCTGTCGGCCTTCGTGCTGGAGGCGATGGGGCTCGATGAGCGCACCGTGGACGGTATCGTCGACCATGAGCGCGATCTGGTCACGGCCAAGCTGCTGGAGCCCGAGCGCACGGCCTGACCTCGCTTGGCCCGCATGGCCTGGCGTAGGTGCTTACGCCTTCTCATGCAGCGACCGCTCCGCTGCGCGTGCGCCCCACCATGCCGCCTCTTCAAACACGGAAAGGCCGGACAGATCTGCATGCGCGAACTGGATAGGTCCGCGCGCGTCACGCAGGGCTTCAAGCCCAGCATTGGAGCGAAAGCCCGGCCGCGGCACCGCCATCGCATGCGCACGCAAGGTGATGTCCACCCGTTCCACGCACGGCGCAAACGCCCAGTCATAGGCTTCCCTCAGGTCACTGCCGGCCAGCTCAAGCAGTTCGCCCGGACTGGCAGACTGCAGCCAGCGCCGCGCTTCCAGCGGCGTCCGGCTCGACAGCGCCGTGTAAGCGGTGAACACAGTCTTCTCCGGTGGACGCGAACGAATGTCCTGGTGGGTTGAAACGACGTAGCCAAGCCCCCTGCCCTGGTACACGACGTTGTCCCAGGCCAGCTGGGCATCGGGCAGCTCGCGCGGAAAATCGCGCATCAGGAAGTTCGACACCATCCATGGCGCGTAGTCGGGCAGGTGCTCCCTTGGATCGAAGCCGTAGCGTTCAATGCCCTCGACCACGCGGCCGGCGACGAACAGGGGCATGGCGCAAATCGCGCGCCGCGCCTTGATGAGGAAGCTGCGCGGCTTGCCCTTCTCCAGCACGAAGCACAGCGCCTCGACCCTGCCATTCACTTCGCGTACCGAAGCCGTAGTCCCCGCGCGGCGGCGCGGCCCCGCTCTTGCGGCCAAGGCCTCGGCCAGCGGCGCCAGCCCGCCGGGCCATGTGAGGAGCGCATTCTCGTCGGCGTTGGCGGCCTGGCCCCAGCGGCCGGCAAAATAATGGATGCCGGCCCAGGCCGAGACGCGATCGATGCCGGCGCCGTAGTCGTCACGGCAGCAGTAATCCAGGTACCAGCGCAGGGTCGCGGAGCGGTAGCCCTTGTCGCCCAGCCACTGGGCAAAGCTGACGCGATCCAGCGCCCCGAATTGCGGATCGCTGGAGGACAGCGCCAGCGGGAACACGAAGGCGCGCCGGCCATCGCTACCGCGCGCATGGCGGTAGCGGGCCATCTCGTCAAAGAACTGCTTGTGTTCGGCCGCATCGGAAGAATCCGTCGGCACCAGGCCCTCGTGCCAGACGCCGTCGCGCAGCAGGCGCTCTTCCGGACCGTGCAGGATGAAGCGTTCGTCGTAATAGGGCTTGTCCTTGTCGGCGTCGCGCAGCAGGATGCCGAGGTCTGCCAGCATCTCGCGCACGTGGGTCGATTCCGGTCCCGGCAGCGGCAGGTAGTGCGCACCGGTCGGGCAGGCCAGGTCGCCGTAGCGGCTGCCGGCGGCATTGCCGAAGGCTTCTGGGCCGTCGAGCAGGAGGAAGTTCTCATGGCCCAGCTTCCCCAGCTTCCACGCCGCACTCAGCCCGGCGATGCCGGAACCGAGGATGACCACATCGGTCTCGATCATTTGCGATGGCGGCGGCAGCTGACCGCGGTCGCGCAGGTAGTGTCCTTCCGCCCGGCCGGGATGATGCACCGAGGGCGCCACCTCCTGCCAGCGGTAGAATCCGGCCGCGGTGGCGAGGCCCGCCGCCCCGGCCCCCGCAGCCGTCATCAGGAAGGAACGGCGGTCCATCAGCGGATCACCTGGCGCCAGTCTTCCTCGAACTCGCGCACCAGCGACTGGGTGTCGAGGCGGTTCGGCACCATTGGGCGACGCGGCATGTCGAGCGGCCAGTCGAACATCGCGCGCGTGGTGTCGCCATTGAGGTAGCGCATCGGCAGACGGTAGCTGGTGGGCGGCACGAATCGGCCCTGGGGAGAGGCCATGATGAAGCCCCACTCGCCGAAGGACGGAACATACAGGTGATAAGGCCAGGTCTGCAGGCCGACTTCGCGCAGGGTCGCTTCGATGGTCCAGTAAGCGTTCGGCGCAAAGAACGGGGACGTTGACTGCACCGCGATCAGGCCATTGACCGCCACGTGCTTGCGCAACATGCCGTAGAAGGGCACCGAATACAGCTTGCCGAGGGCGAAGCTGGATGGGTCCGGGAAGTCGACGATGGCCACGTCGTACATGCCGGCTTCCTTCTGCAGCCAGATGCCGGCGTCGGCATTGATGATCTTGACCCGCTTGTCCTTGAGCGCACCCTTATTCAGTTTTACCAGTTCGGGACGGGTGGCGAATGCACCGGTCATGGCGGGATCGAGGTCGACCAGGGTGACCTCCTCCACCTGCGGATAGCGCAGGATCTCGCGCAGCGCCAGGCCGTCGCCGCCGCCCATCACCAGCACCCGCTTGGCCCAGGGCAGCGCCTGCATCGCCGGATGCACCAGCGCTTCGTGGTAGCGGTATTCGTCGCGCGACGAGAATTGCAGGTTGCCGTTGATGTAGAGGCGCAGGTCGTCCTTCCAGCGGGTGATCACCAGGCGCTGGTAGGGCGTGGTGGTCGAGTACACGACGTCGTCGCCGAACAGGCCATGCTCGCCCCACTCCACCATGCGGTCCGAAAAGCCAAAACCCAGCACCAGCGTGAACAGCACCACGCAGGCGCGGATCGCCTTGCCGCGCAAGTGGGTCAGCTCGGCGCGGAACACGTACAGGGTCCACATCGCCACGCCGACGTTGAGCATCCCGAACAGGAAGCCGGTGCGCACCAGGCCCAGGGTAGGTGCCAGCACCAGCGGAAACAGCAGCGACACGGCCAGTGCGCCCAGGTAGTCGAAGGTCAGCACGCGGCTGACGATCTCGGCGAACCCGGTGCGGCGCTCGTTCAGCGCGCGCATCACCAGCGGCACCTCCATGCCGACCATCGCGCCGATCATGAAGACGGTCAGGTACAGCACCGTGCGGAAGGGTGCGCCCATCCAGGTGAAGGTCATGAACAGCATGGCCGCGGACACGCCGCCGATCAGGCCGACCGCCAGCTCGATGTCGATGAAGCGCGACAGCACGTCTTCGTCGCGCACGTATTTCGAGAAGTGCGCACCGACGCCCATGGCGAACAGATAGCAGCCGATGATGGTGGAAAACTGGAGTACGGAGTCGCCCAGCAGGTAGCTGGACAATGCACCAGCAATAAGTTCGTAGGCCAGTCCGCAGGAAGCGACAACGAATACCGACAGGATCAGAATTTTTTTGGTCATTGAACAACTTTTGTTCTAAGATCGCTGCTGCAATCCCGATTATTTTCTTTGGAGAATGTTGTGCCCGCCATCCTAAACTATGTGCTGCATCTTGCGACGGCAATCGCGCTGGTTCTGGCATTTTTTGTGGTGTACACGCGGGTCACGCCTTACGACGAAGTGCTGCTCATCCGCCAGGGCAACTGCGCCGCCGCGGTCTCGCTGGGCGGCACCCTGCTCGGCTTTTCGGTGACGATCGCCTCGGCGCTGATGCACACCGACGACTACTATGAATTCTGCGGCTGGGCCGCGCTGGCCATGCTCATCCAGGTATTGGTATTCGTGATCGCTACGCGCCTGCTGCGCATGTCGAAGGACCAGATCGAGCACAACAACCTGGGCTTCGGCACCCTGCTCGGGTCCATCTCGCTGTCGATCGGCCTGATCAACGCCGGCAGCATCTCCTGATTTCATCCCACGCGCATAAGGAAGAGGAACCATCATGTCTCTCGGCTCATTCATCAAGAAGCAGTTTCTCGACGTCCTGCAATGGAACGAGGAAGGCGAAGGGGTTCTCGCCTGGCGCTACCCGATGGAAGACTTCGAAATCCAGAACGGCGCCACCCTCGTCGTGCGCGAGTCGCAGGTCGCCGTGTTCGTGGACGAAGGCCGCGTGGCCGACGTGTTCGGCCCGGGCACGCACCGCCTGACCACGTCCACCCTGCCGGTGCTGACCAACCTGAAGAACTGGGACAAGCTGTTCGCCTCGCCCTTCAAGTCGGACGTGTACTTCTTCTCGACACGCGTGCAGACCGGCCGCAAGTGGGGCACGCCGCAGCCGGTAACGATCCGCGACAAGGACTTCGACATGATCCGCGTGCGCGCCTTCGGCATGTACTCGTATCGCGTCGCCGATCCGCGCCTGTTCTTCACCGAGATCAGCGGCACCCGCGCCGTCTACACCCGCGAGGAAGTCGAGGACCAGCTGCGCGGCCTGATGCTGGCCACCATGGCCAACTCGCTGGGCGCATCGAAGATCGCTTTCCTCGACATGGCCGCCAACCAGACCCTGATGGCGCAGCAGATCCGCGGCGACCTGGCCACCGCCTTTGGCCGCTACGGCATTGGCCTGGACGAATTCAACGTCGCCAGCGTCAGCCTGCCGGAAGAGCTGCAGGCGGCCCTGGACGAACGCATCTCGGCCGGCATGAAGGCCAGCCTTGGCGCCGACAAGATGGGCGGCTTCACCCAGTTCCAGGTGGCGAGCAGCATCCCGCTGGCGGCCCAGAACGAAGGCGGCATTGCCGGCATCGGCGCCGGCGCCGGCGCGGGCATCGCCATCGGCCAGGCCATGGCCCAGGGCATGCAGGGAGCCTTCGCGCAGCCGCAGCCGGCCAGCGTGCCGGCCGGTTCGGAATCGATCGAAGACCGCCTTGCCAAGCTGAAGGGCCTGCTGGACAAGGGCCTGATCTCACAGGGCGACTATGACAGCACCAAGGCCGAGCTGCTCAAGAAACTGATCGGCTGATGCAGACCGTTTCCTGTCCTTCCTGCGGCGCACCGGTTGAATTCCGCTCGCATGCCTCCGTCCTGGCGGTGTGCGAGTACTGCCGCGCGACCGTATTGAAGGAAGCGGGTGCGGTACGCGACCTCGGCAAGATGTCCGAGGTGCTGGAAGACTATTCGCGCATCCAGATCGGCACGTCGGGCATCCTGGCGGGACGCAGCTTTACGGTGGTGGGCCGCATCCAGCTGCGTTACGCCGCCGGGATGTGGAACGAGTGGTATGTGCTGTTCGACGACGGCCTTGATGGCTGGCTGGGCGACAGCTCGGGCCAGTACGTGATGACCACCAGGCGCGAGCTGGCGCCCGGCTGGCCGGCTTTTGACGCTATCCAGGTCACCCGCCAGTACGACATCGGCTTCGGCCCTTACGTCGCCTCGGACAAGCGCGTGGCCAAGTGCACCGGCGGCCAGGGCGAACTGCCCTTCCGCGTCGGCGAAGGCTGGGAAGCGCGCGTGGCCGACTTCCGCCGCGGCCCGAGCTTCGCCACGCTCGACTACTCGGATGGGACACCCCCTCTCCTCTACGCCGGCACTGCCGTCACGCTGGAGAACATGAAATGCCAGCTGCTGCGCGACGACGAGCAGATCAAGGCCAGCGCCGGCAAGTACCGCGGCAAGGTCGACATACTGCAGTGCCCGTCCTGCGGTTCCTCGATCCGCTACGTCCCCGGCCTGGCGGCGAACTGCGTCTGCCCCTCCTGCACGGCGCGGCTCGATGCCTCGACGCCCAAGGTCGAGGTGCTGCTCAAGGGCGAGCAGAATGAACGCGTGCCGTTTACCCTGACCCTGGGCGCGATCGCGAAGATCGGCGGCTACGACTACCGCGTGCTGGGCGTGATGCGGCGCGAAGACAATGAGGGCGAGGCCTGGAACGAATACCTGCTGTACTCGACCCAGGGCCCCTTCTTCTGGCTGGTCGAAACGAACGAAGGCTGGTCGCGTTCGGACGTGATGGACGACTGGCCCACGCCTCCCCTGCCCGCCATGAACACGGTGCAGGTCGATCACATCGAATACAAGCGCACCTGGGTCTACCAGGCGCGCGTGCTGTACGCGGCGGGCGCCTTCAATTGGCGGGTCGCGGCCGGCGACATGGTCTACGTGGCCGAGTACGAGCACGGCCAGAATGGCCTCGCGGCCGAGCACACCAACGAAGAACTGACCTGGTCGCGTTCGACGCCGGTGGCGGAAGACCAGGTGCGCGCCTGGTTCAAGCTTCCGGTCGCGGCGAAAGAGGCAAAGGCGGCCTTGGGTGGCAGCGACATCGCGTGGAAGGCGCTGCTGTGGATGTTCGGCCTGAACTTCATCCCGCTGGTCGCCAACTTCGGCACCACGCTGGCCTGGATGCTGGTCGGGATGATCGCCCTGTTCCTGCCGCTGCTGCTGACGCCCGAAAAAAAATGAATGTGCCTGCATGAGAACTAAATTCATCCTCTACGCCATCGTGGTAACCGTCATCACCACCATCATCTGCTGGGTCAGCATGGCGTCTTCCACCCGCAGCGGCGGCGGCAATAGCTGGCGCAGCCACAGCTACGGCAGCGGCAGCGGCGGCTACTCGGGCGGCGGTCACAAGTGACGATTGAACATCGCCCTGCGGGCATCCATCTGCTGGCCGACCTGGCCGGCATCGACGGCGGCCTGCTGGTCGACCCTGCCGCCATCGACACCCTGCTGCGCGACGCAGCGCTGGCGGCCGGCGCCCACATCCTGCACAGCCACTTCCACGCCTTCGGCCCGGAACAGGGCGTGACCGGCGTGCTGCTGCTGGCCGAATCGCACATCTCGATCCACACCTGGCCCGAGCACGGCTTCGCCGCGGCCGACATCTTCATGTGCGGCGCCGCGCAGCCGGAACGCGCACTGGCCGTCATCGATGCGGCGCTCAGGCCCGCCCACCGTTCGGTGCGGACGATCCCGCGCGGACAGCTATAATCCGGCTTCGCTCGCCTATACAACCCAGCAGGAACAAGATGACGCAATCCGGTACTCCTTCCAGCGCGCTGCCGAAGGCGCTCGGCCATATCCGCGTGCTCGACCTGTCGCGCGTGCTCGCCGGCCCGTGGTGTTCGCAGAACCTGGCCGACCTCGGCGCCGACGTGATCAAGATCGAACGCCCCGGCAACGGCGACGACACCCGCGCCTGGGGCCCGCCCTACGCCAGGGATGCGCAGGGACGCGACACCAGCGAAGCGGCGTATTACCTGTCGGCCAACCGCGGCAAGCGCTCGGTCACGGTGGACATCGCCAGCAGCGAAGGGCAAGCCCTGTTGCGCGAACTGGTCAAGCATTGCGACGTCGTGCTGGAAAACTTCAAGGTGGGCCACCTGAAGCGCTACGGCCTCGATTACGACAGCCTGAAAGCCATCAAGCCCGACCTGGTGTACTGCTCGATCACCGGCTTCGGCCAGGACGGCCCGTATGCGCACCGCGCCGGCTATGACTTCCTGATCCAGGGCATGGGTGGCCTGATGTCGGTCACCGGCGAGCGCGACGACCTGCCGGGCGGCGGCCCGCAGAAAGCAGGCGTGGCGCTGACCGACCTGATGACCGGCATGTACGCGACCGTGGCCGTGCTGGCGGCGCTGACCCACCGCGACCGCAGCGGCGAAGGCCAGCACATCGACATGGCCCTGCTCGACACCCAGGTGGCGATGCTGGCCAACATGGGCAGCAATTACCTCAACAGCGGCAAGCCGCCCAAGCGCTGGGGCAATGCGCACGCCAACATCGTGCCCTACCAGACCTTCGCCTGTGCGGATGGCCACATCATCGTCGCCACCGGCAACGACGGGCAGTACCAGAAGTTCGTGGAGGCCGGCGGCCGGCCGGAGCTGGGCCTGGATCCGCGCTTCGCGACCAATCCGCTGCGCGTGCAGAACCGCGATGTGCTGGTGCCGATCCTGGCCGGGATGGTCAAGCAGAAGAAGCGCGACGAGTGGATCGCCCTGCTTGAGTCGGTGGGCGTGCCTTGCGGTCCGATCAACGACATCGGCGAGGTCTTCGCCAACGAGCAGGTACAGGCGCGCGGCGTCGCGATCGAACTGCCGCATCCGGCGGCGGGCACCGTCAAGCTGGTGAGGAACCCGATCCGGATGTCGGCCACGCCCGCAACCAGCGACAAGGCCCCGCCCCTGCTGGGCCAGCACACCGACGAAGTACTGCACGAGGTGCTGGGCCTCGGCGAGGCGGAGATTGCCGCCTTGCGCGGCAAAGGGGTCCTCTGATTATCGTAGGGTGGGCGGCTTGTCCGCCCACGCGGTGATCGCTTGTCGCAAGATCATCGGGGCGCGAAAGCGGAGCCGATAACAATGACCACGTGGGCGGGAAGACCCGCCCACCCTACGATTCAATGCAGCTGGTGCTTGAGGTCCGACAGGACGTCATGCACCCGCGTCACCACCGAGGCCACCTGGGGCGACGGCTGGGCGCTACGGCACATCCGTTTCGCTTCGTCGCCCATCTCTTCCAGCCGGTCGATGCATTCGATGATGTCGGACTGGTCGTTCGACTGCATCACGCGCTGGGCTTGCGGCATTTCGTGGGCGATCTTCTGGATGCAGTCGCGGATCTCGCTGGGTGCACCCTGGTCGTTCCTCGTGACCTCTTCGGCCTGGTTGACGGTTTGCTGGATCTGGCTGAAACGCTGTTGAATTTCGGCAGGTTGCAACATGATTGACCTCCTGAAAGTAGTGCGGCGAATCCGCTGGAATCAATCACTTTAGTCTTCCTGCCGGGGATATCAAGCCCGCATTGCAGGCGTGTGCGCGTCAAGCCTGGGGCAGGCCTCAGCCTTGTTACCGCTTCAGTCTGGATTCTTGACTGGCAGCCAGGACGGCTTGGTATCAAGGTACAGCTCCCGCTCGACCGGACCGGTATAGGGCTCATCCAGCGTGCCGAGAGTGACGGCGATGCGCTCGGGCGACTCTTCGCTGCGCCAGAACAGCGTCGAGCCGCATTGGCGGCAGAAGGCGCGCCGGCCGTGGCTCGATGACGCGTATTCCGTGATGAAGGCATCGCCCTGTTCGATCTTCAAACCAGCGCGGGCGACGTTGGCATAGGTCCCGGCGCCGGCGCCGTGCTGCTTCTGGCACATCGTGCAATAGCAGTGGCTGGCGCTTTCGACCGGGCCGGCGGCGCTGTATCTGACGGCGCCGCACAGGCAGCTTCCTCTTAGCATAACGAACCTTCACGAAACGATGTGCGCGAATTGCAGAGGGCGGAAGCTGCGCACTGAAGCTGCCCGCCCACCTTGCCAACCATGCAATAATAGCTGTCTTTACCGACAACCGCTTCCTGCCTCCCGCAACAATGAAAGTCCGGTCCCATATCGCACTGCTGGCGGCCGCCATCCTGGTGCCGACGGTCGTCTTTTCCATCGTCGTCCTGAACGTGCTCCTGACCGCCGAACGCGAGGCGGCACTGCGCAGCATGCAGGAGCTGGCGCGCGCGTCCGTCAATGCCATGGACCGCGAAATGACCTTTGCGATGGCCACTGCCAGGACATTGCAGACTTCACGTAACCTCAAGGAAGGCAAGTTCGAGGGCTTCTATGGCCAGGCTGTGGACGCAAACACGGGACGCGATACCCACACCGCCCTGCTCGACGAACGCGGGCAGCAGGTTTTCAATACGGTGCGTCCTTACGGCACCAGCATCCCTGCTCCAAATGCCGCGGCAAGAGAACGGGTCAGGGCCGTACTGGCGGGAGGCAAGCCGGTATACAGCGACTTGATCAAGGGTAGCGCAACAGGCAAATACGTTGTCAGCGTCGAAGCGCCGGTCACGATCGGCGACGGCCGCCGCTTCGTCGTCAACGAATGGATGTTCTCCGATCGCCTCAACAGCATCCTGCCGGCCAAGAACATTCCGAGCTCTTGGCTGATTGCGGTGTTCGACAAACGCGGCATAACGATCGCCCGCAACATCCATCCCGAGAAGTTCGTGGGCTCGCCGCCACGCGGCGAACGGCTCAAGACCATCCTGGCAGGCTACGAAGGAATCTCGCGCGCCATGACCCGCGACGGCGTCGAGATGTACGGCGCCTGGCAGCGCTCGACGATTACCGGCTGGATGGTCGGGGTCGGCGTGCCGGTGGCGGAGATCGAGCGCACCGCCGTGCATTCCGTGGCCCTGAGCGCGGCCGGTTTCCTGATTGCTCTCTTGTGCGCGATCGGCGCCGCCATCCTGTTCAGCCGGCGCCTCGTCTCCGCGATCGATGCCGCCGCGGCTGCGGCCGAAGACCTGCCGTCCTACCGGGTCCCGCCTGTCGCCGACCTGCGCGTGGAAGAGATGAACCGCCTGCAGATGGCCCTGCACCGGGCCGGCCGGTTGCTGGTGGCGGGGGAAGCCAGCCGGCGCCAGGTGGTGGAAGAAGCGCGCACGGCGCGCATCCACGCTGAACAGGCGCAGAAGGTGGCGGAACGGCAGAACCGGGCCAAGGACGAGTTCCTCGCCATGCTCGGGCACGAATTGCGCAATCCGCTCGCCGCGATCTCGTCCGGGGTCGCAATGCTGTCGATGGGGGGAACGGACGCCGAGCGCACCACGAAGATCAGGGATATCCTGCAGCACCAGACCCGCCACCTGACCCACCTGGTGGACGAACTGCTGGACGCCCACCGCATCCTCAACGGCAAGATCGCGCTGGCGCCGACGCAGGTCGACCTGCAGGCAGCCGTGCAATCCTGCCTCGCCGCGTTCGAGGCCCGTGGCGCCACCCGGACCCACGAGCTCGCGTTGCAGCTTGCACCGGCCACCATCGAGGCCGATCCCACCCGCCTCGAACAGATGATTGCGAACCTGCTCGACAACGCCTTGAAATACACACCGGAGGGTGGACGCATCGGTATCGCGCTGCACACCGGGAACGGCGAGGCGGTGCTGGCGATCAGCGACACCGGCATCGGCATGACGCCGGAACTGATGGCGCAAGCCTTCGAGGTGTTCGTACAAGGCGAGGTCGTCAACCGCGCCAAGGGTGGCCTGGGCATCGGCCTGGCTGTCGTCGATGCGCTGGCGAAGCTGCACGGCGCGACGCTGGCGGCGGATAGCCCAGGCCCCGGCCAGGGTAGTACCTTTACCCTGCGCTTCCCTCTGGTGCACATGGCCACGACTCCGCAGCCATCCCTGCCCGCGGCTCCGGCGCACAGCCACGCACGCGTCCTGGTCATCGAGGACAATGGCGATGTCCGGGAAATGATGCGCATGCTGCTGGCCGAGCAGGGTTTCGAAGTATGCGTGGCGCCGGACGGCGCCGGCGGAATCGAGGCAGCCCGCAGCTTCCGACCGGATATCGCCCTGGTCGACATCGACCTGCCCGACATGTCAGGCTACGCGGTCGCCGGCGCACTGCGCAAAGACGCGGCAACGGCAGCGATCCCGCTGCTCGCGGTAACCGGCTACGGCCAGGCCGCAGACCGCGACAAGGCGCTCGCCGCCGGCTTCGACGGACACCTGGCCAAGCCGGTGCCGGCCGACGTGCTCGTCGAAGCGATTGCGCGCCTGGTGCACGCCGACAGACTGCCTCAGTAGCGCGCTTCGAGCGTCAGGCGCGCCATCGCATAGCCCGGGAACACCCTGGTCCGGCGTTGCGTGCCGTTGGCGTCGGTGTAGATCGAATCGTCCAGGAAGTCCTGGCGCAGGATGTTCGACACGGCGAAGCGCAGCTGGTACTTGGGATTGAATTTGTACAGCGCGTACATGTCGAGGTCGCGCCGCACGCTCTGGTAACCGGACTGGTTGACGTTGATGCGTACCGGCCCGCCGCTCTTGAAGGCGAAGCTGGAACCGGCCGACAGCCTGCCGCCCGGTGCGCGCCAGTCGGCGCCCAGCGTGGCGGACAGGGGCGTCTGCTGGTCGAGCCGGTTATTCGGCCCCGGCACCTCTTCCACACGCGACCAGTTGCGCGAGACGCTGGCGCGCAGGTCGACGTCCAGCCCGCCCTTGCGCACTGCCGACAGCGGGAACTTGGCTTCCAGTTCGAGGCTGCGCGTCACCGCGTCGCCGTCATTGACCGGCGTCTGGATCCAGCGGCCATTCTCGAGAATCAGTCCCTGGCGCGTGAAGTCCTGGATGCGCCGCACCGACACGCTGGCGCTCAGCAGGGCCTTCTCGGCCCAGTAATGCTCGTAGGAGGCGTCGATGCCGGTCGCCAGTTCCGGCTTGAGGTTCGGGTTGCCGCGGTAGTCGGGATCGGTCTGGCTGTTGTTCGGCGTGGTGAAGCGGCGCGGGATCAGGCTGCTGGCGGCGGGCGCCTTGTAGGTGCGCGTCAGGGCCAGGCGCAGCTGGTCACGGCTGTTCGGAAGCTTGTACAGGGTCTGGGCCAGCGGGCTCCAGACGCTGCTGCGGTTGGTCGTGGTGGCGAAGGTATTGCCCTCGCTGGTCGTCTCCAGGCCTTCCCAGCGCAGCCCGAGGTACATTGACCAGCGCGGCGTGAGGTTCCACTCGTCCTGCACGAACAGGGCGAGGCGGCCGAGCTTCGCCTCGTAGCGCTCGTCCGTGTATGCGCTGCGGCCGCTCTGCGGGAAGGCCTCGTCCTCGATGCGGGCGTCGTCGCGCAGGGTGTAGCCGCCGTCCCAGCCCATCGACAGCGCATGGTCCTTCTTCCAGAACGTCGAATACTTGCCGGTCGAGGTGAGCCCGCGTTCCGAGGTGCGGCTGAGCACCAGGGCGTCGCGGCCGCGCAGGCCCATGCTGTCGTCGTGCTCGCGCCAGGTGCCGCGGTTGCGGATGCCGTTCACACCGAGTTTGAGGTCGATTTTCGCGCCCTCGCCCAGCTCGCGCACCCAGTTCAGGTCCGAGCGCAGGATCGCGTTGGTACCCTTGCTGTCGGTGTCGCGCACGTCATACAGGGGCGCCTGGCCGAGCAGGGTGTCGGTGACGGCGTAGCCGTGATAGTCGTTGCGGTTGGCGGCAACCAGCGATTGCCAGGTGAGTGTGCCGCCCTTCTTGCCGGTCCAGTTGATACGGGGTGCCAGGCTGATGCTGTACGGCGTGCCCTGGTCGTGGGCGCGGGTGCGGCGCAGCATGGCCAGCCGGCCGACCGGGGTGAGCGCGGATTCCTCGACCGGGGACTGGCGGTCGTAGTCGTACATCATGGCGTTGGCGCTCACCGAATACGACATGCCCTCGACCCGGTCAGACATCTGCAGGCTCGCGCTCGGGTTGCTCGCATCGCGGCTCCTGCCGATGCCGGCACGCAGCTCGCGCTGCGCCTTCTGCACCGATTTCTTGAGCACGATGTTGATCGTACCGGCGATCGACTGGGTTGAGAACTCGGCGCTGGCCGCGCGCAGGATCTCGATGCGTTCGATGACGTCGGGCGAGAGCTGGTCGATCGAAAAGCCGGCCGGCGCCCGCTCGCCGTTGATCAGGATCTGCGTATAGCCGCTGCCCAGACCACGCATGCGGATCTCGCCGCCGCGCCCGGAAGCGCCGCTGACGGTGATGCCCGGCAGGCGCTTGAACACGTCGAGTACCGAGGTGTCGCCGTAGCGCTTGATCTCTTCGCTCGTCACCACGATCTTGCTGGCCGTGTCGTCGCGGCGCGGGTCGTAGGTGTTGGAATTGCCCTTGATTTCGACCTGCTGGATCTTGTCCGGCGTCTCGGCTTTCTTCGTCGTGGCAGGCTCGCTTGTAACGGAAGTGGCACTAGTCTGGGCGTAAGCTGGGAGCGCGGAAATGCAGAGGGCAATGAGCGAGGGGCGAAGCATGGGAGTACAGCCAAAAGACATGTGGGGACGGGCATTGTGCCCTACTCCGCTTGCTCTACTGTTACTTTTGCTAAAACAATTTATTTGGCATAAGTGCTCTACCGTGGCGCCGCTTGGGTAAGCTATACGGTGTCCATGATGACCAAGCCCAGCCTGCCATGCGCCTTCGATGCGTCGTCCCGCTTACCGCCGTATCAACGCTGCTGTGCCTGCCGGCGCAAGCCCAGTTCCATACCCCGTTTCCGGATTGGACCAGCGCGAAGAGCGCGCGATCGGCGCTCCACGATCCCCCTATCAGTCCGGTTCCCAACTGGTACGAAGTCCGCCTCGGTACCTGGCAAGTACCCCTGGAGACCGTCGCGCACATGGTGTCCCTGATCGATGCCCGGCTCGTCTCGAACAAGCTGTTTGGCGACAAGGCACGCATCGCAAAGTACGCCATCCAGTTTCGCGGCGAAACACGGGAAGATCGTCGTGTGGTACGGCTTGCGGGCGCCTGCCAGGTCTTCGACACCCCCGCATGGGAACTGTCGGCGCAGTTCATGCATGTGGACGATGGCGGGCAGTGCTTTTTTGACGCCGAATACGATCCGGTGGAAAAGCGTCTCAGCTATTTCACCTACCACGGCTACGCATGATGTCGAGGTTGTCAGTTATCCTGCCAGCCTGTTCACGCAAGCGGCAATTACCTGGAGTTGCGGTGTCCATGTTCCGACCATATCTGAACGCGCTACTGACGAGCCTTATGTTCTCCGCCTGCGGCCTGTCGTCCGCCGCGCCCTACCCCAATACCAGCAACTTCGGCGTCCCGTTTTCCGAAGATGAATCCTGGTACCGCCAGTGCATGCGCGTGGCGCAGCGCAGCGCGCCGGATCTCGGCAGGGTAAAGGAGCCGGCGCCGCGCTGCAATGCGGGCGACCTGTATTACGTCAAGCGCAGCCAGGCCCTTACCTCGCCTGCGGAGTGGCGGCAGGTGCGCGAATGCGCGCTGGCGCAGGAGGACGATGCGGTCCTCATGATGCTGTACGCGAACGGCTTCGGCGTCGCGCGCGATCCCGATATCGCGATCCACCATGCCTGCAAGCTGGAGTTCATCGCCAAGGCGGAGATGGAAGCACGTATCGCCCATCTGGCGGGACCGCAGGGCGCCGGCGCCGTGTTCGACCAGTGCGACCACATCACCAGCGGCTACATGGGTGGCGTATGCGCGGGCATTCGCAAAGGCCAGGCGGACCGTGTGCGCAAGGCGCGCCTCGAGCGCACGGTGGCGGCGCTGCCGGGTCCTGCCCGCGACGCGCTCGGGAAGCTGCGCCAGGCGGCCGAGCGCTATGCCGGCACTGCCGAGACCAACATGCAGGGAACCGCCGCCCCCGGCCTGGCGATCGAGCGCGAAGGCAAACTGCTGGCGCAATTCGACGAATTACTGTTTGATGTCCTCGGCAAGCGCCTGCCCGCCGCTTCGCCGCAGGATCTGGCACGGGCCGACAAGGAACTCAACACCGTTTACCGCACGCTAATGGCGCCGACGCCGGCCGAGCGCGAACGGCCGGACCGGGTCGGTGACTCGACCATCACCCGTGCCGACGTGCGCCAGGCGGAGCGTGCATGGATCGCCTACCGCGACAGCTTTGTCGCCTTCCGCGCGAGGCTGCCGTCCGGACCGGCGCCGGAGGCGATCCAGCTTGCGCTGACCAGGCAGCGCCTTGCGGAGCTCAAGCGGATCATGGAATATCGCCGGTGATGTGCTATCGAAGATGTCCAGGATCACGGCTATCCACGACGCTCGACGCTGGCGCCAAGGACCGCAGCCGCAGCGCGATCGCCAGGGCCACGCCCAGCAGCGCGCCGAGCACGGCCACCACGCCGCTCCATCCCCAGTGCTCCCACACGTAGCCCGTGAACCACCCGACCACGCTCGAGCCGACGTAATAGCAGAACAGATAGATGCCCGAGGCCAGCGCCTGTGGCGGCCGCGCGCGCCGGCCTACCCAGCTGCTGGCCACCGAATGCGCAGCAAAGAAGCCGAAGGTCGCGAGCCCGACGCCGAGCACAATGGCAAACACCGATTCGTGCAGCGTCACCAGCAGGCCGGCGATCATCACCGCCATGAACAGCCACAGCACATTGCGCCGCCCCAGCCGGTCCGCCAGCTTGCCCGCCCACATCGAACTGAACATGCCGAGCAGGTAGAGCAGCGACACCGCGCCCACCGCGCTCTGGCTCAGGTTGAACGGCGGCGCCAGCATCCGGTAGCTGATGTAGTTGTACAGGCTGACGAAACAGCCCATCAGCAGGAAGGGCAGCACGAACAGCCAGGGCAGTCCTTGATCACGCAGATGGATGCGCAGGCCGTCGAGGAAGCCCGGCCCGTGCACCCGCTTCGTTGCGCCATGGCGCGAGGGCGGCAGGCTGCGCGAGAATTCCCAGGCCGCGTACAGCCCGGCCGCCCCGAGCATGCCGACGGCGACGCGCCAGGAAACGAAATCGCTGATCACCGAGGACAGCACGCGCCCGCTCATGCCCCCGAAGGCGCTGCCGCTGATGTACATGCCCATCGACAGGCCGAGCGAGCCGCCTTCGATCTCGTCGCTGAGGTAGGCCATCGCCACTGCCGGCAGGCCGCCCAGCACAAAGCCGAGCAGGACCCGCACGCCGACCAGCTGGGTGTAGTCGACAGCGAAGCTCGACAACAAAGTCAGCAGCGCGCCGCCAACCATCGAGGCCACCATCAGCTGCTTGCGGCCAATGCGGTCGGCCACGCTGCCGGAGGCCAGCAGCGCTACGGCCAGCGTGGCGGTGGAGACCGACAGCGCGAGGCTCGATTGAGCGGGCGTGAGGGAAAAGTCGCGCGCCAGCAGCGGCATCAGCGGCTGGACGCAGTACAGGAGCGCAAAGACGGAAAAGCCGCCAAAGGCCATGGCCCGGTTGATGCGGCGGAATTCAGGGCTTCCCGCCGCGATCCGCCCCTGCGCCGCGCCGTTCATGGGGCCTTACGGCAGGTCCGGGTCGAGCTCGGAACCGGCGTAGTTTTCCAGCTCGGTGAAGAGCTGCTTCATGGTGGCTTTGGTACCGATATGCTGCAGCACGGTGCAATGCTCGCGGTAGGTCGCGATGCGCTCGGCGATGATCGGCTGGTGCGCCGCTGGGACCTGCGCCATCAGCTCGGCCCAGCCGCTTTCAAAGTCCGGCTTGTTCTTGCGCACCGATTTCACGAGGCGTTCGAACTCCTTCTGCCCGGTGCGCGCCGTGACGCGCCCGCCACCCTCGACCGCGAAGATGATCGCCAGCGCGATCACGCCTTCGGCGTTCAGGTCCGGGTCATTGATCGGCCCTTCGTAATGGTGGCGGCGGATCCACTGGGCCGCGCGCACGATCGCCTGCACCCCCTGGCGCTGCTTGAGCTGGCCGAGGTAGCGCTCGTAGCCGCTCCAGCTTTCGCCCGGGTCGGCCGTGCACAGGTCGACGAACAGTTCCTTCAGGCGGCGCTGCGCATAGACCGGATCGACGTCGTACTCGCCCACCAGCGTGTCTTCGGGCAGTGCGGACAGTTCCTTCACCAGGCGGAAGCCCTGCTGGAACACGAGCTCGGCGCCCTCCTCGATCAGGATATCGAGCGCGTCGAGGTCGTCATCACTGTCGCACAAGTGCTCGAGGCCGAGCGAGACCCCGCCCACGGTCAGCAGCTGGGCGCGCTGGATGCCTTCGGCGGTGCGGTCATTGGTGAACTTCTCGGCCACCATCGCCGTGATGCCGGCCAGCTCGTCGGCCAGCACCACGGCTTCGTCCGGGGTTGCTTCGCCGGGCAGCAGCTTGATCACCCGCACCAGGCGCGGCGGCTTCTCGATGACGATTGCAGGCAGCATGGATCCTGGCGCTCCGCTCACGAGAAGATGTCCGTGCCCATGCTGCGGCGGGTACCGCGGCGCGGCATGCTACGCACCGACGGCACCTGCTTGCGCAGGCGATACAGCAGTTCGCGCGTCGTGCGCTGCATGAAGGGCGATTCCTCGTCCGGGTCGTCCGGCAGCTCGACGTCGGCCATCTCGGCGCTGTGGCGGAATTCCGGGAACAGCTCGAGCAGCGAGCGCTCCCAGCCGTCTTCGCTGGCCTTGGCCAGGTCGACCGCCAGCGGCGCGATATCGCTGTCGCCGCTGGTCTGGGCGGTGACGTAGCGGCCCTTGGACAGGATCTCCCCGGCCACTTCGAGGATCTCCTTCGGGGCCAGCGACCACAGGATGGCGAACACGGTGGCGCCATGGTCGGTGGCGGAGGCTTCCTGCAGCAGCTCGTGGCGGCGGTCTTCGTCGTCGTTGGCGTAGACGATGCCGTGCACGTGGTTGAACAGGTTCTCGGCGATGCGTTCCGGATCGTCCTCGATCAGGTTGTCCGGCCAGGTGGCCGCGATATAGGCCAGGCTCTCGGCCCAGGCCTTGGGCGGCACCAGCAGGGTCGCGACCGAGGTCTTGGCGCCGTCGAAGCCGGACAGGTGCAGTGCAGTCACTTGCGGCGGCAGGGTCGACAGCACTTCGACGACCGCGTAGTCGCCATGCTCGTCGGCGGCCTGCGAGAAGGCCTCTTCGGCGTGCTCGAGCGAGCCGGCCAGCACCAGTTCGCTGACCTGCTTCGTCAATGCCGGCAGGTTCGCTTTGTTGGACTCGTCGCTCATTCGCGTTCTCCTCCTTCCGGATCGAACAGCTGGGTGAAGTCGTCGCTGGCGGCCGTACCATCCATGTCGTCGTCCTCATCGCCCTCGTCGCCTTCGCCGAGGCGGGCGAGATCGCGGTCTTCGTCTTCCCACCTAGCCTGGTTCTTGTACAGGAAGGCGGTGATGATCGCCTGGCGCGCCAGTTCCGGGTAATTCGCCGTCATGGCTTCGTACATGGCGCGGCCCTGTTCGCCGTCGCACTCGGCCATCGCGAACACGCGTGCCGGGTCGGTGCCTTCGTAGTCGGCAGCCTCGCGCATGAGGCCTTTCGGATCCTTGAACTTGATGCAATCAACGAGCGCGAAGGCCATCAGGTTGACGTCGTCCAGGCCCGAGCCGCCGGCATATTCCGAGACCAGCGCGCTGACCATCATGTCGTAGTTCTTGCGGTTGGGCGGGTCGCCCAGCGTGCCCTCGATCTGCCCTTCCAGTTCGCGCGACTGGAACGAGAATTCGGGATGTACGTTCTTCATTGTTGTGTCCTGTTGATTCGTGGGGCGCTGCTGCGCCGGGCGGTCAGGCCTGCAGGTTCACGCCGTTCAGCGCGAACAGCGAGCGCCACAGCTCGAAGGCTTCGGCCTCGGCGTCCAGCACGATGCGGTGGTTGACGCTCTGGTTGTATTCGGCTCGCCTGGCCGGGTCGGACAGCACCTCGTAGGCCTTGGTGACGGCCTTGAAGCGTGCTTCGGCGCCCGGGGCCTGGTTGCGGTCGGGGTGGTAGCGCATCGCCAGCGAGCGATAGACCTTCTTGATCTCGTCGTCGCTGGCATTCGGCGCGACGCCGAGGATCGCATATAAATTTTCCAAAGAAACTCTCCCGGCAAAGCCGTCAGGCAGCGCCGCAAAACGGCAAAAACGAGATTATCCTATAGAAAACGGCAACTTGCCCAGAAGGCGGGCGCTCAATGGCGAACCGGCGCTTGTGGGGATGGCGGCTTCTGGGCAGGGGCTGGCGAACGGGGCGTCGGCAGGGGCGGCAGCGGCATGCCCGCCTGGGCCAGCAGCCAAGCACGCACCAGTTCCGGATGGGTGGCGAGGGTTTTCATGTTGAGCCTTGCGAATAGACCTAGTTGCCCTCAGTATGTATTCATATAATCGGGCTCACCGTGCGCTCCACCACATACTGGGGCGGCTGCCTCCTGCGTTACGGTAAAATGTCCGTAACTTACCTATCCAAAACTTTTTTTCATGAGCAACGAAAAGAACACCCCGGCGGCTGCGGGCAATCCCCCGTCGTCGAATTTTCTGCGTGCCATTATCGAGCACGACCTGGCAGCGGGCACCCATGCGCGCGAAGGCATGCCGCCCGTCATCACCCGCTTCCCGCCGGAGCCGAACGGCTACCTGCACGTGGGCCACGCAAAATCGATCTGCCTGAACTTCGGCCTGGCACGCGACTATAACGGCCGCTGCCACCTGCGTTTCGACGACACCAATCCGGAGAAGGAAGACCAGGAATACGTCGACACCATCATGGATTCCGTGAAGTGGCTCGGCTTTACCTGGGAACAGGGCGACGGTGAATACCTGCACTACGCCAGCGACTATTTCGACAAGCTGTACGAGATGGCGGAATACCTGATCCGCGAAGGCAAGGCCTACGTGGACAGCCAGTCCCCGGAAGAGATGGCCAAGAACCGCGGCAACTTCAGCACGCCCGGCACCAACTCGCCTTTCCGCAACCGTCCGGTGGAAGAGTCGCTGCAGCTGTTCCGCGACATGAAGGCCGGCAAGTACAAGGATGGCGAGCACATCCTGCGCGCCAAGATGTCGGAAGACGCGATGTCCTCGCCGAACATGACCAACCGCGATCCGGCGCTGTACCGCATCCGCCATGCGCACCACCACCGTACCGGCGACGACTGGTGCATCTACCCGATGTACGACTACACGCACCCGATCTCGGATGCGCTGGAGTCGATCACCCATTCGATCTGCACGCTGGAATTCCAGGACCACCGCCCGATGTACGACTGGCTGGTCGACACCCTGGCCGACGGCGGCTTCTTCCCGCGCCCGGTGCCGCGCCAGTACGAGATGGCGCGCCTGAACCTGACCTACGTCGTCACCTCCAAGCGTAAGCTCCGTCAACTGGTGGACGAGGGTGTGGTGACCGGCTGGGACGATCCGCGCATGCCGACCATCGTCGGCCTGCGCCGCCGCGGCTATACGCCGGAATCGATCCAGCTGTTCTGCGAGCGCATCGGCGTCTCCAAGGCCGACGGCTGGATCGACATGAGCACGCTGGAAGGCGCGCTGCGCGACGACCTCGATCCGAAGGCGCCGCGCGCGATCGCCGTGCTGCGTCCCCTGAAGCTCATCGTCGACAACTTCCCGGAAGGCGAATCGGTCGAGTGCTCCTCGCCGGTCCACCCGCACCACCCGGAAATGGGCGTGCGCAGCTTCCCGTTCACGCGCGAGCTGTGGATCGAGCAGGAAGACTTCATGGAAACCCCGACCAAGGGCTACCACCGCTTCACCCCGCCCGTTGGCGACCAGCCGGGTTCGCGCGTGCGCCTGAAGTACGGCTTCGTGGTCGAGTGCACCGGCTTCGACAAGGACGAGAACGGCAAGGTCACGGCCGTGCACGTGAAGTACTTCGAGGATTCGAAGTCCGGCACGCCGGGCGCCGACAACTACAAGGTTAAAGGCAACATCACCTGGGTCAGCGCCGCCACCGCGCTCGAGGCCGAGGTGCGCCTGTACGACCGCCTGTTCACGGAACCCCAGCCGGACGCCGGCGGCAAGGATTTCAAGGCCGCGCTCAACCCGAACGCGCTGGAAACCGTGACCGCCTACCTGGAGCCGGGCATGAAGGATGCGGTGCGCGAGCAGCGCTTCCAGTTCGAGCGCCACGGCTACTTCGTGGCCGACCGCGTCGATTCCCAACCCGGCAAGCCGGTGTTCAATCGCGTCACCACACTGAAAGACAGCTGGGGCAAATAAGAGCGCCTAACAATTCCCCCCATGGCAGCGTTGGATCGTCTCGCCGTACTAGCGTACTGTCTTCGTGGTCCGCCACTGCGGCGATCCGCCTTGCCCTGGGGGTTTTGTTAGACGCTCAAAGCCGCAGTCGAATGAAAAGGGCCGCGCATGCGCGGCCCTTTTCATTGCGAAACGTTTCCATTTTGTCTACTTCGTTGCATTGCCGCTAAACCTATCAAACCTGATAGGTTCTTCGTTTCCTAAACAAGCTTAGCGTATGAATGTTTGTCGCATTAACGCGACGAGTTCACCTAGCAAGCGAGTTTACGGATCATGTCTTCCCGCCGTCCCCACAACCATCTTGTCGCCATACCGACTGTGATGCTGACCGGGGCCTTGCTGTCCGTGACGGTCGGCACCGCGCTCTATCTGGCCACAGCCCATGCCATCGAAAGCGATGCCGAAACGCGCTTTCGCGGGATGGCGCGCACCGCCCAGTTCGCGATCGACGCCCGCATCAAGAGCTATACCGACGTCCTGCGCGGCATGGCCGGCCTGTTCCACGCCAATCCCAAGGCCAGCGCCGACGATTTCCGCCACTATGTCGAGCAGCTCGACACGCCGCGCAATTTCCCCGGCATCCATGCCATGAACTACGCGCGCGCCGTCGGCCCGTCTGAACTGGCGGCCGTGGACGCGGACGTGCGCCGCCGCCTGCGCCAGTACGGCATGCCCGAGCCTGCCAGGAAGCTACATCCCGTGCCGGGACGCGACAGCTATACGATCATCGTCTACATGGAACCGGCCAACCCGGAAACGCTCGACAAGCTCGGCCTCGACCTGGAAGCGCGCAGCTACATCCGCAGTACGGTGGAGTCGGCGCGCGATAACAATTCCTTTACCTCCTCGGGCCTGCGCGTCAATGTGATGCCCGACTCCGGTCCGCGCCAGAACATCCTCGCGATGCGCCTGCCCGTGTACCGCAGCGGCGTGCCGATCGATACCGTCCTGCAGCGCCGCGCCGCCTACATTGGCACCGTCGGCATCGGTTTCGGGCTCAGCACGATGGTCAACGGCGCACTCGAGGGCTTCCCGGTCGATGGCGTGCGCCTGGTGCTCACCGACCTCGACGATGTCCCTTTGGAGCCTGGCGAGGCGCAGCCCAGCGCGGTCCTCTACGACAGCGACTGGACCGCGCGCATTGCGCCAGTGCCGCGCGAAGCCGACCTGCTGCGGGCCAGCCTCCGGATCGAATTCAAGAAGCGCCAGTGGCGCGCCGATTTCAGCATCCCCCGTTACGCGATGTACACGCGTTTCGACTTCTATTACCCCTGGCTGGCCGCCCTTGCCGGCACGCTCAGCACCGCCTTGCTCTACGCGCTGTTCCAGACCATGGCCTCGTCGCGCCGCAGCGCCCTGCGCATGGCCGAGGACATGACGCGCGAGCTGCGCGCCAGCCAATCCAAGCTGCAGGCCACCAACGAGAAACTGCGCCAGCTGGCCGCGCATGCCGAACAGATCAAGGAAGGCGAACGCAAGCGCATCGCGCGCGAGATCCACGACGAACTCGCGCAGAACCTGCTGGCGCTGAAGATCGAGGCCGAGATCCTGGCCAACCGCACGCGCGGCCGCCATGGCCGCCTGCACGAGCGCGCCAGCGCGACGGTGCGCCAGATCGACCTCACCATCCGCAGCGTGCGCCAGATCATCAACGACCTTCGCCCGAACGTCCTCGACCTCGGCCTGGCCGCCGCAGTCGACTGGCAGGTCGCCGACTTCGCGCGCCGCACCGGCATCGAATGCGAACTGGTCGAAGACGAGACCGAACACCATCTCGACGACCAGTGCGCCACCGCGCTGTTCCGCATCCTGCAGGAGTCGCTCAACAACGTGGCGCGGCACGCGCGCGCGAGCCGCGTACGCATCGACCTGCACCAGCACGCCGACATGCTGACCATGACCATCCGCGACAACGGCATCGGCATGCAGCCTGGCAGCCGCAACCGCAGCGGGTCCTTCGGCCTGGTAGGCATCGAAGAACGCGTCAACATCCTTGGCGGCAGCTTCTCGATCAGCAGTGGTCCCGACACGGGCACCACCATCGTCGTCAGCATTCCCTTGGCGGCACATGCATCCGACTCGCCCTCCCTCTCCTCGCAGGACAATGAGGTCACGTTTCCGCTGATTGCCTAGGTCCCTGGCGCTTTTTTTTCCTGTGTTGTCGTGTTTCTACACAGCAGTTTCTTGGTTGACAGAGGTCAACATTGGAACTGACGGTACGCAGGACAATTTTTCTCACTGGCACCGCTCAACACAGGGTGCCTGGCTTCCGATTAACGCCCACCCTCATCCAGGAGGACCCTCTGCAGTACCGCTTCAACTAGGGATAAAAAAGAGTGCCTCAACCAACAGATCTACAACAAAAGGTGATAACTATGTTGACCAATGAATTCGCAGCTTTCGAAACGCTGGATCTCGATCCGATCAAAATGAAACTGATGCATGTGCACTCCGGCGAAGGCTGGACCGCGCTGCGCGCCGATGCCGTGGAGACGGAATACCGCCGCTTCCTCTTCCTGATGAAGAAGTACCCCAATGCAGAGGCATCGCCAACGGTTGACGTGGATATCTTCTGGCACTACCACATCCTCGACACGCTGAAGTACGCCCGCGACTGCGAAGCCGTGTTCGGCTACTTCCTGCACCACTATCCCTATGTCGGCATGGGCGCCAGTGCGAACGATGACGACCACGCCGCCGGCGGAGAGCGCATGCGCAGCATCTACGAAGCGGAATTCGGCACCGCGGCTGCGGCCAACAGCGCGCACGCATACTGCGCCGGGCCGGGCATGCCGCGCGAAGCTGCCATCGCCGCCTACGCATACTGCGCCGGACCGGGCAAACTGCGCCAGGCTAGCGACGCCGCGTTCGCATACTGCGCCTCGCCAGGCACGCCGCGCGAAGCTGCCAACGCTGCCCACGCATATTGCGCCGCGCCGGGCAAGCCGCGCGAAGCCGCCAACGCCGCCGCCTACGCCTACTGCGCCTCGCCGGGCCAGCCGCGTGAAGCCGCCAACACTGCCTATGCATACTGCGCCTCGCCAGGCCAGCCGCGCGAAGCCGCCAACGCTGCCTACGCATACTGCGCCGCGCCGGGCCAGCCGCGCCAGGCTGCCAGGGCGACCTACGCGTACTGCGCGTCGCCGGGTACCCCGCGCGAAGCCGCCAACGCTGCGTATGCCTACTGCGCCTCGCCGGGCAAGCCCACGCAGGTACAGCGTGACGTCGCAGCAGGCAAGGAACTGGCACACGCCGCCTGAACCCTTCCCCTCACGGCCGGGTGGCGACGTTTGCGTCCCCCCGGCCGTTCTTTTTGGCGCTGTCACCGCTACGTGTAGAAACTGAACTGCTGAGCTGAATGGATGTCCAACCTGGGTCGATGATCAGGAGGGACCATGAATGCCGCCGGCTTTCGTCGTTTGCTGCAGCAGGCAGGCTTGCTCAGCCGCCAGCAACGATCACTGCTGATCGAATTCCTGCGCCCGGCGCTTGGCCTGGATCAGGTGTGCGAAGCCATCGATGGGGCCCGGCCTGCTCCCCTCTGTTGTCCCGGCTGCGGCGGCTTCCGGCATTATCGTCACGGCATCGTTCGAGGCCTGCAGCGCTACCGCTGCCGCGCTTGCGGCCGCACCTTCAGCGCCTTGACCGGCACGCCTCTCGCCAGGCTGCGCCACCGCGCGAAATGGATCGACTACCTCAGGGACATGCTCGACTCGCGCAGCGTGCGCGCGGCAGCCAAGCGTATCGGAGTGCATCGCAACACCAGCTTTCGCTGGCGTCATCGATTCCTTGACGGGGCGCGGCTGGACCAGCCCGAGCGCCTCGCGGGCATTGCTGAGGCGGACGAGATGTTCATCCTCGAATCGCAAAAGGGTTCGCGCTGCCTGGACCGGCCTGCCCGCAAGCGCGGTGGCAGCGCACACAGCCGGGGCATCAGCCACGAGCACGACTGCATCCTGGTGGCCCGTGACCGCAGTGGTCAGACCCGCTCCTGTATCACCGGGCGGGCTGCGGTCACCCCCAGCCAGCTGCACCGGCACCTGCTGCCCGTGCTCGACCCTGACGTCCTGTTGGTGACCGACGGGCATGTTGCGTACCGCACTTTCACGCGCGAGGCTGGTATAGCGCATGCCTTTGTGAACCTGCGGGCCGGTGAGCGCATGCGCGGCGCCGTTCATGTGCAGAACGTCAATTCCTATCACCAGCGCCTGCGCAGCTGGCTTTCGCGCTTCCATGGCGTGGCCTCACGCTACTTGCCGAACTACCTTGGCTGGCGCTGGGCGCTGGACGAAGGGCGTATTGCCGAGCCTGAGCAGCTGCTGCGAGCAGCAATCGGCATTTTCCACATCCAACGCTGACAGCGCCTTCTTTTTTCAGGCCGCGAGCGGCTGCAGCGCGTCCGTCGGCTTGACCATCAGCGCACGCAGTTCACGGATGCTGAACTCGCTCTCCTCATGCATGCGCAGCAGCAGCGTGGCGCCGATCGGCAGGATGTTGTGGCGGATCTTGCTGATCACCGGCGGCGCCACTTCGAGCACGCGCGACAGGGCGGCGTCGTTCTTCAGGCGCAGCCTGGCGATGATGGCGTCGAGGAGACGGTTGGGGTCGTATTCCGCGCCGGGCGGAAGGCGTCTGATGGGCATGGGACTCTTTCAGGATTGTTAAATATTTGTCACTTTCCGTGATCTATCGCGATTTATTTTCATACAAGGCCGCATTGGCATCATTTGTATGGCTTTTCTCGTCAAGGGCGAAATGATACACATTCAGCATGTTATTTGCACAAGATGCTGCTGTTTTTGAAGGCATGCTCTAGACGTGCGCAGGCCTCCGAGGCAAGCCGGATGGATGGAAGATTGGAGAGAGGTCGTCCCGACCGGGGACGGCAAAGGCTTACTTCTTCTTGCCGGACTTGGCGAGGCTGGCCTGGTACAGGTTGCGCGCGTCCGTATGGGCGCGGTCGAGGGTGCGCATCTCGGGCTTGTCGTCGTGCGCCACGAAGTATTCCTTGTCCTGCGCATCGACGACGATCTTGATCGCGGCGGCGTCCGGGATGCCGTATTTTTCGACGATCAGGGTGGTCACTTCGTCGAGGTATTCTTCGTAGGTCATGCTGGCCTCTTTCATTGGGAGCCCGATTGTACTCCGCGCGCCAGCGCCGCGGCCACGTCGGGATAGCGCAGGCGCGCGCGCAGCTCGCGCTTCAGGCGCGTATTGTCGAGGCGCCGCGACTCCGACATGAAGGACAGCAGCATCGGCGTGACCACCGCCTGTAGTTCGCTGCGCGGCAGGCGCGGCGGCCGCGCCAGGCCGTACGCATCGGCCACGGCGTCGAAATACTCGCCCATCTTCATGCGGGTGTCGTCCACCGCATGCACCACGCGGCCCGGCAGGCCGCGCAGCAGCGCCAGCGCGACGATGCGCGCCAGGTCGTCGGCGTGGATGTGGTTGGTGTAGACGTCGTCTTCCGGCCGCAGCGCCGGCGTGCCCTGTTCCAGGCGCTTGAGCGGCAGGCGGTCGGCGGCGTAGATACCCGGCACGCGCAGGATCGCCAGGCGCGCGCCATTCGCCACGGCCCAGGCGCGCAGCACCTGTTCGGCGTCGACGCGGCGCTGCGCGCGCGCATTGCGCGGCGCCACCGGGCGCGTCTCGCGTACCAGTTCGCCGCCGCAGTCGCCATACACGCCGCTGGTGCTCACGTAGACCAGGCGCCGGGCCTGGCCGAGGACGGCGACCAGGTGCCGCGTGCGACGGTCCAGGCTACCCTCGGGCTGCGGCGGCGCCAGGTGCAGCACCCAGTCGGCCAGCCCACGCAGGCGCTGCAGGCTCGCAGGCTGGTCGAGGTCGGCCACCACCGGCACCGCGCCGGCGGCGCGCAGCTCGGCGCAGCGCTCGCGCTGGCTGGTCAGGGCGAACACGCGGAAGCGCCCGGCGAGCAGGGGCAGCAGGCGCATGCCCACGTCGCCGCAGCCGACGACGAGCAGGCGCGGGCGCTTGAAAAGTGTGGAGCGGGTCTTCATGGGCTCAGGCCAGCAGCTCGTCGGCGGCGCTGGCCGCGGCGCAGGCCAGCACCGGCATGGCCACGATCAGGCCCAGTCCCAGCAGCAGCATCGACAGCAGCAGCATCAGTGCGCCCAGCACCGCCACCGTCAGGAAGGGCAGCGGATTGCGCAGCGAAGCGGCCACGCTCAGGCCCAGCGCGCGCACCACGCCGATTTTCCGTTCCACCACCAGCGCCGGCGCCAGCCACAGCGTCGACAAGGCCAGCCACACCAGCAGCTGGGCGGCGGCGAATGCATAGAACAGGCCCTTGCCGATGTGCGCGGCGCTATACATTCCCTGCATCGCGGCGCCCGCGCCGATCGCGCCGACGAGCATGAGCTGCGCCAGCGAGGCAAGACCGACCACGATGGCGAGCGCCCACAGCGCCGGATTCTTCCAGGCGCCGCTGCCGGCCAGGAAGACTTCGCCTCCGCGCGCCATGCGGCACCAGGCCGCGACAATGCCGAGGTAGACGGTGGCGAGGACGGGCACCAGGATGCTGGCCCGCGGGATGAACAGCCACAGGAGGATCAGCAGGCCGGCGCTGAGCACCGCCAAGGGCTGCCAGCGGCGCTGGAACATGGACCAGCCGGCAGCCAGCCAGGCCAGTCCCCGGCCGTGGGGCGCCTGGTGGATCGTCAGGGTCGGGGTATCGCTGGCTTGCATGGTGCTTCCTTCAAAGGGTCGGTTCGGTGCCGCAGGATTGTATCCCAGCCCGGGTAGCGTCTGCGGCCCCCGCCCTGCTCCGTGTAAAATAGCCAAGACATTCCAATAGCAACATCAGAGCATTCATTTATGACGTTCCAGATCACCGTCCAGCCCAGCGGCCACCAGTTCAGCTGCGAAGCCGACGAAACCGTCCTTTCCGCCGCGATCCGCGCCGGCATCGGCCTGCCTTACGGCTGCAAGAACGGCGCCTGCGGTTCCTGCAAGGGCAAGGTCCTCGAGGGCGAACTGACCCACAAGCCGCACCAGCAGCGCGCCCTGAGCGACATCGAGAAGACCCAGGGCATGTCGCTGTTCTGCTGCGCGGTGCCGCAACAGGACCTGGTGATCGAGGCGCGCGAAGTGGGCGGCAGCTCGGACTACCCGGTGCGCAAGATGCCGACCCGGGTCGCCGGCATTCGCAAGGCCGCGCCGGACGTGGCCATCGTCACGCTGCAGCTGCCGGCCAACGAGGCGCTGGCCTACCGCGCCGGCCAGTACATCGAATTCCTGCTCAAGGACGGCAAGCGCCGCGCCTAC
Source organism: Massilia sp. IC2-476 (assembly GCF_020707295.1). Classification (NCBI taxonomy): domain Bacteria; kingdom Pseudomonadati; phylum Pseudomonadota; class Betaproteobacteria; order Burkholderiales; family Oxalobacteraceae; genus Massilia; species Massilia sp. IC2-476. Next base: position 685,156 of record NZ_JAJFER010000002.1, on the reverse strand, counting down.
AGCATCGCTTGCGCGCCCTCGTTCAGCGGCCCGCTCGAACTGCACATCCGCCACCTGGCGGGCGGCCTGTTCACCGACCACGTGTTCGGCGCCATGAAGGAGCGCGACATCCTGCGCTTCGAAGGCCCGCTCGGCACCTTCTTCCTGCGCGAAGAGTCCGACAAGCCGATCGTGCTGCTGGCATCGGGCACCGGCTTCGCCCCGGTCAAGGCCCTGGTCGAGCACCTGATGCACCTGAAATCGACCCGCCTCGTGCGCCTGTACTGGGGCGGCCGCCGTCCCCAGGACCTGTACATGGACGAGCTGTGCCGCGCCTGGGAAACCACGCTGCCGGACTTCCAGTACGTGCCGGTGATCTCGGACGCGCTGCCTGAAGACGCCTGGCAGGGCCGCAGCGGCTACGTGCACGCGGCCGTGATGCAGGACATCCCGGACCTCTCGCGCCACCAGGTGTACGCCTGCGGCGCGCCCATCATGGTGGAATCGGCGCGGCGTGACTACGTGGCGCAGTGCGGACTGCCGGAAGACGAGTTCTTTGCGGATGCGTTCACCAGTGAGGCTGATCTGGCGTAGGGTGGGCGGGTCTCCCGCCCACGCGGTGATAGTTAGCGGCGAGATCATCCGGCGCGAAACAGGAGCTGGGACCGATCACCGCGTGGGGTGCATCGTGCCGGTGGCACGATGCACGAGCCGCCCACCCTACGAAAGTCCAAATTTCGGGCACAATGCATAGCGATCCCTAGCATTGTCCCGAAAGCCCTTCATGTCCCTGCTGTCCTCGTCCAGCGGCCTGGCCGTCCTGCGTAACCGCAACCTCTCGTTCTACCTTTCGGCGCGCTTTCTCGGCACCCTGGCGGTGCAGATGCAGAGCGTGGCCATCGGCTGGCAGGTCTACCAGATCACGGGCAGCCTGTTCGACCTCGGCCTGATCGGCCTGGCCCAGTTCGCGCCCTTCCTGGTGCTGATCCTGTGGGCCGGCCACGTGGCCGACCGCTACAACCGCCGCAACATCGTCCTGCTGTGCATGGCCACGCAACTGCTGTGCAGCCTGCTGCTGGTGGGCTTCACCGCCAGCGGCAGCAGCGTGGTGTGGCCGGTGTTCGCGATCCTGGTGCTGTTCGGCTCCGCACGCGCCTTCATGATGCCGGCCTCGCAGGCGGTGCTCAAGAACCTGGTGCCGGACCGCGACTTCAGCCAGGCCGTGGCCCTGAGTTCCTCGACCTTCCACGTGGCCGTCATCGCCGGCCCGATCATTGGCGGCCTGCTGTACGCCTTCGGCCCAATGACGGTGCACATGGTGGCCGCCAGCCTGCTCACGGTCGCGGTGCTGTGCATGGCCGGCACCCGCGCCGCGCCGCAGGCGCGCAGCCAGGGGCCGGTGAGCCTGGCGTCGCTGCTGGAAGGCCTGCGCTTCGTGTGGTCGCGCCCGATCGTGCTCGGTGCGATCTCGCTCGACCTGTTCGCGGTGCTGTTCGGCGGCGCCACCGCCCTGCTGCCGGCCTACGCCCACGACGTGCTGCACGCCGGCCCGGAAGCGCTCGGCCTGCTGCGCACCGCACCGGGCCTGGGTGCGGCCCTGTGTTCGATTCTGCTGGCCTTCTTCCCGATCACGCGCCGGGTCGGCCTGTGGATGTTCGGCGGCGTCGCCGTGTTCGGCCTGTGCACCCTCGTCATGGGCATGACCGACAGCTTCCCGGTGGCCCTCGGCGCCCTGTTCCTGCTCGGCGCGGGCGACATGGTGAGCGTCTACATCCGCCACCTGCTGGTGCAGTACGAAACGCCGGACGACATCCGCGGCCGCGTCAGCGCGGTCAATTCGGTGTTCATCGGCGCCTCCAACGAGCTGGGCGAATTCGAATCCGGCGTCACCGCCGGCTGGCTCGGCCTGGTGCGCGCCATCCTGCTCGGCGGCGCCGCCACGCTCGCCGTGACCGGCCTGTGGGCGCTGTTGTTCCCGGTGCTGTCGCGCATGGACCGCTTTCCGCACCACGAGAAAGAACAGGAGCGGGCCAGGGCATGAAGCGCCCCGTGCTGAGCGTGCTGGTGGTGGAGGACCACCCGACCATCGCCCGCCAGCTGGTCGGCTTCCTCGAGGGGCTTGGCTGGCAGCCGGACCATGCCGGTACCGGAGAGCTGGCCATCCGGCTCGCCACCACGCAGCCCTACGACGTGGTCCTGCTCGACCTGAACCTGCCCGACCTCGACGGCCTGCAGGTATGCCGCGCAATCAAGGCCGGGGCGCCGCGCAACGTGCCGGTGCTGATGCTGACGGCGCGCGACGCGTTCGAAGACAAGGCGCAGGGCTTTCGCGAAGGCGCCGACGACTATGTGCCCAAGCCTTTCGACCTGCGCGAAGTCGCCCTGCGCTGCGAGGCCTTGGCCCGGCGCGGCGCCCTCTACCAGCCGCAGGAGCTGCGGGTCGGGCCGTTCACGCTGATGCCGCGCGAACGGCGCGCACTCTACGGCGACGCACCGCTGGCGCTGACCCAGACCGGCTTCGCCATCCTGCTCATGCTGTGCCGCGAGCACCCGCATCCGGTGCCGCGCTCGGCGCTGGTCCAGCACTTGTGGGGTGCGACCCCGCCCGCCAGCGATGCGCTGAAGTCGCACATCTACACGCTGCGCAAGACGCTGGAAGCGGCATCTGGCCGCAAAATCCTGGCCACCATCCTGCAGCTCGGCTACCGCCTCGACCTGGAGCCGCCCAGCGATGCTTAGATCGATCCGCCGCAGCCTGTTCGCCGCGCTGGCCGGCCTCACGGTCCTGATCTGCTTGGGCTATACGGGCCTGGCGGTGGTGATCGCCTACGTCACCGAAGACATGCTGGTCGGGCGCCTGCTAGAACGCGAGGCCCGGGCCATCGAGCAGCACGCCGCCCGCCACGGCGCGCTGCCGCGCCCGTCCAGCGACCTGGTCGCCATCCACGCCAGCCACGCGAGCCTCCCCGCGGCGGTACGCGCCGCCACCACTCCCCTGCAGGAACGCGCCGAAGTGTTTACCGACACCGGCCAGCATTACCACCTCCTGGCACGCGAGCTGCCGGGCCATGGTCGTGTCTACCTGCTGGCCGACGTGGCGCCGGTGCTGGTGGTGTCGAAAGTGGTGCAGGACGTGGGTGGGGTGCTGATCTTCTTCGCGCTGCTGCTGATTGCGCTGGCCCTCCTGCTGGCCTGGCTGCTGGCGCGGCGCCTGGTGCTGCCGCTGCAGGTGCTGGCGCGCGAAGCGCAGGCATTGGCGCCCGGCGCCACGCCCGCCTTCAGCGCGCGCGGGCGGCTTGACGAGATCGGCGTGCTGGCCGAGCGCCTCGACACCAGCTTCGGCGCGCTGCAGGCTGCGCTGCGCCGCGAGCACGATTTCACGCGCGACGTCGGCCATGAACTGCGCACGCCCCTGACGGTCATGCGCAACACGCTGGTCCTGAGCGAAGGCCGTGCGCTCGGCCCCGAGGAACTGGCGCAGCTGCGCAGCGGCCTGCACGACATCGGCGCCACCATCGACGTCCTGTTCGCGCTGGCGCGCAGCCAGCAGCTCGGCCAGGAAAACGTCGACCTGCGCGCCCTCATCGAGACCTGCCTGCTGCGCCTGCCCGGCGCAGAGGATTGGGACGAGGAGCGCTTCAGCCTGTCCTTGCCGGAGCGGCTGCCGGTGTTGGGCAACCGCCAGCTGGCCGGCATCCTGCTCAACAACTGCATCGGCAACGCCCTGTTTCATGGCGGGCCGCAGGTAGTGCTCTCGATCGCGTGGGAAAACGGGGCGCTGTGCATCATCAACAGCGTGGATGGAGAGCGGCACGGTCAGGTCCAGGGCTTCGCGCACGGACAGCTGCTGCTGCGGCGCGCGGCGCAGGCCATGGGCTGGGACATCGCCTTTCATCCGGGCGTCAAGGACTACCGGGTCGAGATCACGCCGCACCTAGCGGCCTGAAAAAGCAGGCGGATTTTCACCGCGATTTCACCTGAGGATCCGTACGCTGACGGCTCCATCACTACGGAGTCGCCATGAAACGCATCCTGATCGCCTTCCTCGTCCTCGCCGCCGGGTGCGGCAGCGCGCTCGCCCAGGTGAGCAGCCTGGTCCACAAGGAAGAAAAGCGCCGCTACATCGTCTATACCCCGCCTTCGTACGCGAGCGACACCCGGCCCTACCCGGTCGTCTTCAACTTCCACGGCAGCGGCATGAGCATGGCCGAGCAAATGCTGTACACCGGCATGAACCGGGCCGCGGACCGGCACCGCTTCATCGTGGTCTACCCGAAAGGCATCAAGGAAGACTGGAACGTCGGCTTCGGCCAGTCCTACCTGGGCGGCAGCGACGACGTCGGCTTCACCGAGGCGCTGCTCGCCAAACTCAGGAAGGACTACCGCATCGATGCCAGCCGCGTGTACGCGTCCGGCCTGTCGCGCGGCGGCTTCTTCGCGCTGCGCCTGGCGGCCGAGCTGCCGCAGACCTTCGCCGCCGTGGCCTCGGTGGGCGGACCCACGCCGGAGCCGGTGGTCCAGCACCACGGCAAGCCGGGCAAGGTGGGCGTGATGCTGGTCCACGGTACCGCCGATCAAGTGGTCGCCTACGACGGCAAGGCCACCGGATACCTGTCAGCCGTCGACAGCCACCGCTACTGGCTCAAGCACAACGGGCTGCTTGCCGCCGCCGAACAGTCGCGCGTGCTCGATACCGACAAGACCGACGGCACGGAGGTGCATTACCTGGAACAGGGCGATGCCGACACGCGGGTGGCGCTGGTGACGGTCAAGGAGGGTGGCCACACCTGGCCGGGCGCCGATGCCTTCAATGTGGGCCTGCCTATCGGCAAGACCACGCGCGACGTCGATGCCAACGAGCTCATGTGGCAGTTCTTCCAGCGGCACCGCCGCTGAGGCAACTCCTGAATATGGTCGGCCTTGCAACTTGCGGGGTCGGCCCCACCTGTCATAACGGGACGCGGCCAAAATCGCGCCGCAGGTAAGATGTAAGCGTTATGACAACAGGAGCAATCACATGCAGATCAACGTCAATACCGACCGCACCATCACCAACCACCAGGGCCTGGACGAACACGTGGAAACGGTTGTCCGCAGCTCGATCGATCGCTTCGGCGAGCACATTACCCGTGTGGACGTACATCTGAGCAATGAGAACAGGGAAAAAGGCGCCGACGGCGGCAACTATTGCATGATGGAAGCACGCGTCAGCGGCTACCAGCCGATCGTCGTCCATGAGCACTCCGACGACCTGCGCCAGTCGATCAAGAACGCCGGCGGCAAGCTGGCACGCGCCCTCGACAGCGCCCTCGGCCGCCTGCAGGACAAGAACAAGCATACCTCCCCGGCCATCGACGATCCGCTGTCGGACAAGCACCTGACCGACTCGTGATCCACTCGCGCACGCCCTGCTCCTGGGCGTGCGCGCATCAGGCAGCGCCTTCCACCATCGCCCGCAGCTCGCGCAGATAGCGCAGGCCGGCCAGTGCGCGGCTGCCGTACCACGACATCATCTCCCCGTCGACCAGGAACACCGGGATGCCGAGCTGCTTCTCGAGCGCGTCCGCATGCGCTTCCGTGAAGCGGTAGGGTTCGGTCGACAGCAGCACCGCATCGAGCTGGCCAACCAGCCCTTCCGACCACTCGAAGCGCGGATAGCGCGCCTCGCCCAGGTCCGGCACGCGCCAGCCCAGTTCGGCCAGCATGGCGGCGATGTAGGTGTCTTTCGATACGCTCATCCACGGGTCTTGCCAGATACAGTACAGGACGGTGCGTTGCGGCGCCCGTGGCAGGGCCTGCAGGGTCGCGTATTCCAGTTCGAAGGCGGTGCACCAGCGTTCGGCCGCCCCTTCCACGCCGAAGATTCCTCCCATCAGGCGCGCCAGCGCCAGGTTGTCCGTCGGCACCAGCGGGTGGGTGACGACGATGTTCGGCACGAACTCCGCCAGCCGCTCGACGGTCGGCTTTTCGTTCTCGTCGATGTTCACCACCAGGTGGGTCGGCGCCAGCTTGCGGATCTTTTCGATGTTGACGTCCTTGGTGCCACCCACTTTCGGGATACGCTCGACGATGTCCTTCGGATGGATGCAGAAGCCGGTGCGGCCGACCAGTTGCTGCGCCAGGCCGAGCTCGCACAGCAGTTCGGTGATCGAGGGCACCAGCGAGACGATGCGGGCATCGTGCGCCGCGGTGTGGGAATGGCCGAGCGCATCGACCAGGTGGGAGGAATTCGTCATGGCCGCCATTTGACCACTGTTGTTTCTGGAACGCCATCCCATCCGCATGAGTTGCAATGGGTTATCATTCCATGTCGTAATGACGCTTTCATTAGAGAATCCCCTTGGACCCGATCGGCACCTTCGGTGCATCCCCCTACGCTGTACGCGACCTGCAGCTGTTCCGCGACGCCGACGACCCGGCCGTCACGGCCGCGCTCGCCCCTTGCACGGTGCTGCGCGTGGCGGCCGGCCAGCGGGTCGAGGACGGCCTGCGCGCGCGTCTCTACATCGTGCTGTCCGGCACGCTGGAAGTGGCGCCAGATGCCCACAGCGGCAATGAGGATACCGGCGTCACCCACGTGCTGCCCGGCGAAAGCGTGGGCGAGCAGGCGGTGCTGGACGATGCGGTCAACCTGGCGGCGATGACGGCGCTGGAAGACTGCGAACTGCTGGTGATCGAGCCGGAACTGGTGTGGCAGCTGATCGACCGCTCCAACGTGCTGGCGCGTAACCTGCTGCGCCTGCTGTCCTTCCGCGTGCGCGCCGCCAACGCCCAGCTCAGGCGGCGCCAGAAGCTGGGCGAGTTCTACCGCCAGCTCTCGCTCAACGACGGCCTGACGGGCCTGTACAACCGCGCCTGGCTCAACGAAATGCTGCCCAAGCTGGCTGCACGGGCGGGCCAGGACGGCAGCCCGCTGTCGGTCATCATGATCGACCTCGACCACTTCAAGCGCTTCAACGATACCCACGGCCACATCGCCGGCGACGCCGCCCTGTCCGCCGCCGCGAACATCATCCGCGAGTCGCTCCGTCCCTCCGACTTTGCCGTACGCTACGGCGGCGAAGAACTGATGGCGGTGCTGCCCGACACCCAGACCGGCCTGGCCGAGATGGTGGCACAGCGCCTGGCCGAACGCCTGCGCACGGCCATCGTGTTCCCCGACATGCGCCTGCCCCTGCCCCACATTACCGGCTCCTTCGGCGTGGCCAGCCTGCCGCTCGGCGGCACCGAGCACGAGCTGGTGGCGGCGGCCGACGCCGCCCTGTACCGCGCCAAGCAGGCCGGTCGCGACCGCGTCAGCATTTAGTTCGGTCTCGAGCGCTGATCGCGACGGCTGACGCCGCGCCCATTCTGTGCCACCATGGCGCCTGCCCGCTACAGCACAACAATTCATGAGCACGCATACCTTCCTCTGGCACGACTATGAAACCTTCGGCGCAGTCCCGCGCCGCGACCGCCCGGCCCAGTTCGCGGCTATCCGCACCGACGCCGAACTGAACGAGATCGGCGAACCGATCATGCTGTACTGCCAGCCGGCGCCGGACTTCCTGCCCGATCCGCAGTCCTGCCTGATCACCGGCATCACGCCGCAGCACTGCCTGGAACACGGCGTGCCGGAGCACGAATTCGCCCGCCACATCGAGGCCGCCTTCAGCGAGCCGGGCACGGTCGGGGTCGGCTACAACACGATCCGCTTCGACGACGAAGTGACGCGCCACCTGTTCTGGCGCAACCTGATCGACCCCTACGCGCGCGAATGGCAGAACGGCTGCGGCCGCTGGGACCTGCTGGACGTGGTGCGCATGACCTATGCGCTGCGTCCCGACGGCATCGAGTGGCCGATGAAGGAAGACGGCAAGCCCAGCTTCCGGCTGGAAGACCTGAGCAGGGCCAACGGCCTGGTGCACGACGCGGCCCACGACGCGCTGTCGGACGTGCGCGCCACCATTGCGCTGGCGCGCCTGATCCGGCAAAAGCAGCCGAAGCTGTTCGACTTCTGCCTGGAACTGCGCCGCAAGGACCGTGTCGCCGCCGAGATGGGCCTGCACCTCGAGCCGGCCCAGCGCCAGCCCTTCCTGCACGTGTCCGGCATGTTCCCGGTCGAGTACGGCTGCCTGGGCCTGGTGTGGCCACTGGCCCAGCATCCGACCAACAAGAACGAGGTCCTGGTATGGGACTGCCGCCATGATCCATCGGAACTGTTCGACCTGGACATCGACACCATCCGCACCCGCATGTTCACCCGCAGCGCCGACATGCCGGAAGGGATGACGCGCCTGCCGATCAAGAGCGTGCACCTGAACAAGTCGCCGATGCTGGTGGGGAACCTCAAGACCCTGCACCCGAGCATGGCGGCGCGCTGGGACATCGACCTGGAACGCGGGCGCGCCCACGCGGCCCTGGCAGCGGCGGGGCGCAACATGGCGGCGATCTGGGCCGAGGTGTTCAAGAAGCCGGCGTCGAGTGACGAGGTGGATGTGGACGAAGACCTGTACGGCGGTTTTGTCGGCAACGGCGACCGGCGCAAGCTGGAGTCGCTGCGTGTCGAAAAACCGCAGGCCCTGGCCGGCATGCGGCCCTCGTTCGAAGACGAGCGCCTGGGCGAGCTGTTCTTCCGCTACCGCGCCCGCAACTTCCCGCAGACCCTGTCGGAAGCGGAAATGCAGCAGTGGGAGGCGCACCGCGCGGCGCGCCTGTTCGATGGCGCGAACGGGGCGCGGACGGTCGACCAGCTGTTTGCAGAGATCGATGCGCTGTCCGAGAATGCGGACGAGCGGGCGGAGGAGATCCTGGGGGCGCTGTATGACTATGCGGAGGGGATTGCGCCGAGCAGGTATTGATGTTGAAGGCTGCGGTAGGAACTTGGGTCCCGGCCTTCGCCGGGACGACGTGCCAGGGTATCGCTTAAAGGTAAGGTAACGCTGTTCTTCAGTTAGCTGATGAGCCGTCATCCCGGCATAGGCCGGGATCCAATTTTCCTAGCAAACCAACAGCGCCTCCTTACCCCCGCGCCCCATTAATCGCATCCCGCGTCTCCATCGCCACCCGCCGCGCCGCCGCCGCGAAATCCTCACCCGCCTGAGGCGCCGCATACAGAATCGCCCGCGACGAATTGATCATCATCCCGGCCCCATTCGCCGTACGCCCCGCCTTGACGGTCGCCTCCACATCCCCACCCTGCGCCCCGACACCCGGGATCAACAGCGGCATATCGCCCACCAGCTTACGCACCTGCGCGATCTCTTCCGGGAAGGTCGCCCCCACCACCAGCGCCAGCTGGCCGTTGCGGTTCCACTTCGTGGCCACCAGCTCGGCCACGTGCTGGTACAGCGGGCGTCCGCCCACGTCCAGGAACTGCAGGTCGGAGCCGCCCGCGTTCGAGGTGCGGCACAGTACGATCACGCCGCGGTCGGCCCACTCCAGGTAGGGCTCGACCGAATCGAAACCCATGTAGGGGCTGACCGTCACCGCATCCGCGCCATAGCGATCGAAGGCTTCGCGCGCGTACTGGTGGGCGGTGGCGCCGATGTCGCCGCGCTTGGCGTCGAGCACCAGCGGGATGTGCGGATAGCGTTCACGCAGGTAGCGGCAGATTTCTTCCAGCTGTGCTTCCGCACCGAGCGCAGCGAAATAGGCGATCTGGGGCTTGAAGGCGCAGGCCAGGTCGGCGGTGGCGTCGATGATCGCCTTGCAGAACTGGACGATGCCGTCCGGCTGTCCCTGCAGGTGGGCGGGGAAGCGCGACAGGTCAGGGTCGAGCCCGACGCACAGCAGGGAATTGTTGCGGGTCCATGCAGCGGATAGTTTGTCGATGAAAGTCACGTCGGGCCCCTTGATAGTCAAATATTGCAAACCCAATATTGTACCCGTGAGCCATGGCGCTCCACGATGATGCGCCAGAAGATCTTTACATCATGTATATTTTGACCATTCGACAACTTGCCATGGACAAAACGATCATGACATCTACCCTCTTCTCCCGTTGGACCCGTACCCTGGCCGTGGCCCTCCTGACCGGCACCCTGCTGTCGGGCTGCGGCTATAACGAGTTCCAGACCAAGGACGAGGCCACCAAGGCAGCCTGGGGCGAGGTGGTGAACCAGTACCAGCGCCGCGCCGACCTGATTCCGAACCTGGTGAACACCGTGAAGGGCTATGCCTCGCACGAGCGCGAAACCCTGGAATCGGTCACCCGCGCACGCGCCGCCGCGACCAGCTTCCAGATCACGCCGGAAGTGCTGAACGACCCGGCCGCCTTCCAGAAATTCCAGCAGGTACAGGGCGAGCTGTCCGGCGCGCTGTCGCGCCTGATGGCCGTCTCCGAAAAGTATCCGGACCTGAAGGCCGACACCAGCTTCCGCGACCTGCAGTCGCAACTGGAAGGCACGGAAAACCGCATCACGGTCGCGCGCCAGCGCTACATCGCTTCGGTGCAGGACTATAACGTCACGGTCCGCAAGTTCCCGACCAACCTGACGGCCATGATGTTCGGCTACGAAGCCAAGCCCTCGTTCACGGTCGAGAACGAGAAGGCGATCTCGACGGCGCCAACGGTCGACTTCGGCAAGTAAGCGGACGTATACGATGCAGCTAGCTAGCGGCCAACTTCTGCGTTTCCTGCGTTCCCTGTGGCTCCTGCTGCTGGCGGGCCTGCTGGCCGGCCCGGCTGTTGCGCAGCTGAAGCCCGTGCCGACGCTCACGGGGCGAGTGGTGGACGAAGCCGGCATGCTCGACGCCAGCCAGCGCGAGCGCCTCACGGCCGTGCTGGCCGACTACGAGGCGCGCACCGGCAGCCAGATCGCGGTCCTGCTGGTCAAGTCGACCGAACCGGAAGCCATCGAACAGTTCAGCATCCGCGTCACCGACGCCTGGAAACTCGGACGCAAGGGCATCGACGACGGCGTGCTGCTGATGGTGGCGCGCGACAACCCGAGTTCGCTGCGGCGCCTGCGCATCGAGGCCGGACGTGGCGTGCAGGGCGTGCTCACCGACGCCCAGTCGAAACGCATCCTGCAGGACGTGATCGCTCCGCACTTTCGCCAGAACCATTATTACGAAGGCTTGGTGGCCGGCGTGGGCGCCATCGCGACCTTGCTGAACAAGGAAAGCTTCCCGGCCCCGGCCCAGCAGCAGCTGCCGCAGCGCCAGGTCCAGCAGGATAGCGGCGGTTTTTCGCTGTTCGGCATCATCCCGCTCCTGATCGGCTTCTTCGTACTGCGTTCGCTCTTCAAACCGCGCCGCAGCCGGCTGTCGCCCAACCACTGGGGCCATCGCCGCAGCAGCGGGCTGGGCGACGTCGCCACCGGCATCATCCTGGGTAACGTCCTGGGCGGCATGGGCCGTGGCGGCGGCTTCGGTGGCGGCGGTGGCGGATTCGGTGGCGGCGGCTTTTCCGGCGGTGGAGGCAGCTTCGACGGCGGCGGCGCCTCGGGAGACTGGTAATGGGTTTCACACAACGATTCAAGCGCGCCTGGCGCCACCTGGGCAGCAGCAGCGCGGACGCCAAACGGGCCTTCCCCGAGGCGACCCTCGGCGCAATCACCGAGGCCATCACGGCCGGCGAACAGACCCACCGCGGCGAAGTGCGCCTGATCGTCGAGAAGGCCCTGCCTTTCGACGACGCCTGGGACGGCGTCACCAACCGCCAGCGCGCGCTGGCCCTGTTCGCCGACTACGGCGTGTGGGACACGGAAGACAATTGCGGCGTGCTCATCTACATCAACCTGGCCGAGCACAAGGTCGATATCGTGGCCGACCGCGGCATCGACCGCCGGATCGACAGCGCCACCTGGCAGGCGGTGTGCCGCACCATGACCGAGGGCTTCAAGGCCGGCCGCTTCCACGACGCGACCCTGGCCGCCATCGGCCAGGTGAACGAACTGCTGCGCCAGCACTTCCCGGCGAACGGCAACCGCAGCAACGAATTGCCGGACAAGCCGCTGATGCTGTGAGCCGGCGGCCGGAGCGGCGGCGCTTCGGCTGCCTGTTCGATTGAGGCAGGTCTGCATTCGGCCGCCGCAGCTCACTACGATCGGAGCATTCCTGGATGATGCAGACCGCCTTGGCCAACCGTACCACGACCACCCCGCCTCGCCTGGCGCGCTGGCATCCCCGCATCGCACGCCGGCCCCTGCTTGCCGCTACCTGCCTGGGCGCCTGCATGGGCTTGCTGGGCACGCTATGCGCGCTGCTCGTGCTCGGCCTGGCCCTGCAGCTCCTGCCGCCCGAACTATGGGGCGATTCCGCCGCAGCCAGCCTTGCCGGGCTCGGCCAGGACAGGATCTTCGTGCTGGCGATCCTGTATGCGCCGGTGATCGAAACCCTGCTCGGGCAGCTGCTGCCGGTGGAGCTGGCGCGGCGCCTCGGCGCGCCACCCCTTGCCTGCGTGCTGCTGAGCGGCCTGATATTCGGATGCGGCCACCTGGTGAACGGCGGCCTGGTCCACGCGCTGACGACGTTTTTCAGCGGTATGGTCTTTGCCTGCGCCTATCTGGCGATGCGCTGGCTCGGCATCGGACCCGCCTTCCTGGCGGCAGGCAGCGCGCACGCCGTACAGAACGGCACAATCCTGTATCTCATCGCACCCCTGTTCCCAGGAAGCGCCTAGCAGTCGCCAGCCAACCAGCCCGTGGAGGCGGAATGAAACGCTGTATCCCTTTGCTCGCGATCCTGATGGCACTGGTGTGCCCGCCCTCCCCCGCCGCCGAGCCGGTACTCGCTTTGAAGGCCGGCCGCGTGTTCGACAGCCGCGCCGGACGCGTGGGCAGCGCCCAGGTCATCCTCGTGGAAAAAGGCCGGATCAGCGCGATGGGTCCCGGGCTTGCGATCCCCGACGGCGCGACCGTCATCGACCTGAGCGGCTACACGGTAATGCCGGGCCTGATCGAAGCCCATGCCCACCTGCTGCAGGAGCATCCCGGCGACGAGCACAATACGCTGACGGTCACCAAGGCGGTGGCCATGGAAGGCGATCCGCTACGCGCCCTGCGCGGCGCCGCGCGTGCCCGCAGTTATCTCGAGGCCGGCTATACCACCGTCCGTGACCTCGGCAACGCCGGGCGCTTCGCCGACGTGGCGCTCAAGCGCGCCATTGACGAGGGCTCGGTGCCCGGCCCGCGGCTGTTCGTCTCCGGTCCCGGGCTCGCGCCCGAAGGGGGCCAGGTCCCGAACCTGGCGCCGGGCCACGCCGGCCTCATCGACGGCGACTATCGCATCGTGCGCGGCGCCGAGGATGCGCGCATCGCCGTGCGCGAGAACGTCTATCATGGAGCCGACCTGATCAAGATCTATTCGAACAGCTCGCCCAACCGCACCCTGCTCTCGCTGGCGGAGATGAAGGCCATTGTCGAAGAAGCGCACCTGTACAAGCTGAAGGTCACCGCGCACGCCACCACCGACGAAGCGATCGAACGCGCGCTCGAAGCCGGCGTCGACGCCATCGAGCATGGCTACAAGCTCAGCGACACCACGCTCAGGCAGATGCAACGTAAAGGCGTGTTCCTGGTGCCGACCGACATGGATGTGTCGCTGGCCGAAAAGCAGGTGCGCAAGCTGAACATGCCGCTGACGCGCGAACAGGTGGTCGGCCTGGCCAAGCCCTATCATGAACGCCTGCGGCGCGCCCGCGACACCGGCGTCACCATCGCCGCCGGTTCGGACATGTACATGGGACTGGGGCCATCGCGCGGAGAAGCGGCCAAGCGGGTGCTGTTCGCCTACGCCGAAGCGGGACTGGGCACGCGCGAGATCCTGCAGGCGGCCACCATCAACAATGCGCGCCTGCTCGACCAGGAGGGGCTGGGCGTGCTGGCCGAGGGCGCGCACGCGGACATCATCGCCGTGCACGGCAATCCCCTCGACGAGCTGGCGGCGATCGAACGGGTCGTTTTCGTCATGAAGGCCGGCGTAGTGGCGAAGGCCCTGCCCCGCTAGCCAGCGCCCTGCTGCGCAAGATCGCTACAATGACGGCTTTCCTGTTTTCCATGAAAGTATGCCCGCCATGAAACTAGCCAACAAAATCGCCATCGTGACCGGCGCCAGCCAGGGCATCGGCCTCGCCTGCGCCACCCGCCTGGTGCAGGAAGGCGCGCGCGTCATGCTGGTGGACATCCGTCCGGAGGGCGCGGATGCTGCCGCGGCGCTCGGCGAGGCGGCGCGTTTCTACCAGGCGGACGTCAGCATCAAGGCCGAGGTCGACGCAATGGTCGCCGCCACCCTGGCAGCCTTTGGCCAGATCGATATCCTCGTCAACAATGCCGGCGTCACCCATGCGGCCAGCTTCCTCGACCTGGAAGAAGACGACTTCGACCGCGTCCTGCGCATCAACCTGAAGTCGATGTTCCTGTGCAGCCAGGCGGCCGCACGCGAGATGGTGAAGCGCCAGACCGGCTGCATCATCAACATGTCCAGCGTGAACGCCGAGCTCACCATCCCGAACCAGGTGCCGTATGTCGTGTCGAAAGGCGGCGTCAACCAGCTGACGCGCGTGGCCGCGATCAGCCTGGCCGAACATGGCATCCGCGTCAACGCCATCGGCCCTGGAACCATCCTGACCGAGCTCGCCAGGAAAGCCGTGCTCGGCAGTCCGGAAGCGCGCCACACGATCCTGTCGCGCACGCCGCTCGGACGATGCGGCGAACCCGAGGAAGTGGCCGCCATCTGCGCCTTCCTGGCGAGCGATGACGCCTCTTACATGACGGGCCAGACCCTGTACGCCGACGGTGGCCGCATGGCGCTGAACTACACCGTGCCGGTGCGCGACTAGGAGCGCCTACACGCTCCGGGGCGGCAGGAACGGCTTATCGGAACAGATATATGAAAAAACCATGTCTGGTATCCGTATTCTAAATTGGACATATATCGGGCCGGCCAACATAATGGCACCTGTCTCCACTATTCTCCTCCAAGAAAATAGTTTTAAGCCCGCCTAGAGCGGGCTTTTTTTTGCCCTTCGCGACCGCGCGTCCTGCGCGATATTGTTGAGATCATGGCCGGGCCGTACAGTTCGGGCACAGCGGCTCGCATTTGATCCCTGTCACAGCGTGGTCACAATCAAGCCATATACTTTGAATCACCTGCCGTACACGCAACCGATATGCCTGATGGCAGCAGGTGTGCTGCACCAGCGTGCAACACACCAACCGATTACGTCTCTTGGCCCGATCTTGGGTTGTGCCCACCAGTTCCTGGTGGGCATTTTTTTCTTCAGTGGCAAGGCACCAACAAAAACTTCCGGCAAGGCTTGAAGCCGCGCCGTATTTGGCTATCATGAATCTCCCGCCCTGCGATTTTCCTCATCTGCAGGGTTGCGGAGACAACACAACAAGATAATGGGAGCCTGTCCTATGAATCTACGTGTATCCGAGAGCTACGCACATCCGCAGGAATCCGCCGCCGGACGCCGCCAGCATGCCGACGGCAGGCTGGTGCTCAGTGAACTCAATCCCCTGACCGTCATCGACCGGCTCGACGACGACAGCGTGCCGCTGAACCTGCTGACTTTCGGCAGCGTGCGCGAGATCTGTCCCAAGTGCCGGCAAACCCACCTCAAACTCGTGCTGCGGCAGAACAGCGTTCGCATGGCACACCTGTTCTGCGCCGACTGCGAAAGCTGTTTCGACGCCCACTACGCGAACGGCGCACCCGCGCTGACGATCTGAGCCTGCGGCTGCCCGAGGCGGCCGGTCGGTGTGGCCAGTAACAAGATCGGCATGGTATCGTTGGCATTTGCCCAACGCCGCACCGCCATGCCCGCTTTCCTGTCGCTCCTGCTGCTCGATCCCCGCCTGCGTTCCGCCCGCATCAAGGCAGCCCTGCTGCTGTACGCGGGCGTGGTCGTGGCCGGCTCGGTTCCGGGAGCGCGTGCCGAGGTCGGCGAATTCGCGCCCGGCGTCGTGCTGCACGGCCTGACCTACGCCTTCCTGACGCTGCTGTGGTTCCTCGGCAGCACGGGAAGCGGCCAGGTGCGCGCCGCCAAGGCCGTGCTGGCGATCGCCCTGATGGGCGCCGGTGACGAACTGGTGCAGAGCTTCCTGCCCTACCGCAACGGCGACGTGCGCGACTGGATGGTCGACGTGGCCGCGGCGCTGCTGACCAGCACCTTGCTGGCCGCCCTCGTTCCCCGACAGGCCGCGGCCGACCGGAACTGACCTCCTCTCCCCCCGAAAAATCCACCGTCCCGGTGGCCTCCTTGACGCAGCTCAGCTTCAACCCGAGTCAGCTGGAACGCTGACGCACTTCCCGCCTCTCACTCCAGTGGCACGTGGCATCGTCACGCATCCGATTGAACATCCACGATCGAACATCCACCATAAGGAGTAAATCATGAAGCAAAAACACCAGAGCACCATCCTGGCGGGCTTGCTGGCTGTATCGCTGAGCCTCGCCGGGTGCTCCAGCATGCGCGGCGGCGGCGACACATCGAGTGGCGCGAGCGGCAGCAGCGGCACGAGCGGCAGCACCTCGGGCGGTTCCAGTGGCACCACCGGCGCCACCGGCACCGGCGGCTCCAGCAGCTATGGCTCGGGCAGCGCCACCGATGCTTCCGGCAACCCGACCGGCAGCAGCGGCAGCTCGAGCAGCACGGGCACCATGGGCACCGGCACCTCCGGCTCGGGCAGCTCGGGTAGCTCCGGCAGCTCAGGTAGCTCCGGTAGTTCCGGCAGCTCGGGCAGCAGCGCGTCCAGCTACGACCAGTCCGGCAGCTCTGGTGCGATGGGCAGCACCGGCTCGTCCGGCTCGGCGGCGACCGGCACCTCGACGGCCGGCAGCGCCTCCCCCAACAGCACGGTGCTGGCGATCGAGGTCATCCCGCGCGCCAGCGGCAGCATGGGCAGCTCCGGCGCCTCCGGCAGCACAGGGTCGAGCGGCGCCACCGGGTCGAACAGCTACCGCGTCACGGTGCGCATGGACGACGGCAGCACCCAGGTCGTCACCCAGGACACCACGCCGGACTTCCGCAGCGGCGACCGGGTCAACGTCACCAGCGGCGCCATCCAGCGCTGAGACGCGCCGCTCCAGGGCCAGGGCACAAAAAAACAGCGCACCGAAAACGGTGCGCTGCTCTTTCTTTCTGCTAGACAGGAGTTACGGCATGCCGGTGCCGCCAGGGATGCCGTCCCCTTCGGTCTCGATGTCCTTGCGCTGCAGCGCCACGTTGCGCGTGGCGGCGCTGATGACTTCCAGCGGCAGCTTCGGCGTGCGGTCGGCATTCAGCAGGCCGTTCGCCTCCTGGAAGGTGTCGGTGAACTGGGTATAGCAGAAACCGCTGAACATGAAGGTCTCGTTCACCACCCGCAACAGGTCGCGGTACAGCGACAGGTAGCTTTCCGCCGAATGGGCGCGCGAATAGCCCCAGGTGGTCTTGTCCGCATCCGGATCCTGCTTCGGATCGTAGGCGATGCCGCCGAACTCGGTCAGCACGATCGGCTGGCCGCGGTGCGGGAAACCGTCCAGTGTCAGGATGCGGCCGCCCGGACGCCGTTGATCGAACAAGGTGCGCACCGGGTCGGTGACGGCGTAGCGCGCCTGCAGCTTTTCCGGATCGCAGTCGTAATCGTGGATGCCGAGAATGTCGGTGGCCGAAGCTTCCCAGCCGTCGTTGCCGATCACCGGACGGGTCGAGTCGAGCGTGCGCGTCAGGTGGTACAGCGCCTCCACCGCGTTGCGGTGCGCCTGGGTGAGCGTGAGGTTCGGCACGCCCCAGGATTCATTAAAGGCGACCCACACGATGATGCAGGGGTGGCTGTAGTCGCGCTGGATCGCCTCGGTCCATTCGCGCACCATGCGCGTGATCGCACGCGAGCTGAAGCGGTAGGCCGAGGGCATTTCTTCCCATACCAGCAGGCCCAGCTTGTCGGCCCAGTACAGGAAGCGCGGGTCCTCGATCTTCTGGTGCTTGCGCACGCCGTTGAAGCCCATCAGCTTGACCAGCTCGACGTCGCGTTTCAGGTGCTCGTCGGACGGCGCGGTCATGAAGGATTCCGGCCAGTAGCCCTGGTCCAGCACCAGGCGCAGCTGGTAGGGACGGCCATTGAGCATGAAGCGGTCGCGGTTGATCGATACCGAGCGCAGCGCCGTGTACGAGCGGATGCGGTCGAGCACCTTGTCGCCGCAGCGCAGGGTCACTTCGGCGTCGAGCAGGGTCGGCCGCTCCGGGCTCCACAGGATCTCGTTGCGCGAGTCGTCGATGCCGGGGTCGGACAGCGCGATCTTGCGGTTCGCTTCGCCCGCCAGCAACTTGTAGTAGTCGTCCGCCAGCAGCTGTTCGCCGTGCCAGATCTTGACCTCGACGAACAGCTCCTGCTGGGTATGACCGGCGGCGAATACCTCGCAGCCGATCTCGTAGGTCTCGAAGATCGGGGTCCAGCGCAGCGAAGCGATATAGGTATCCTCGACCTGCTCGACCCACACGGTCTGCCAGATGCCGGTGGTGCGCGGATACCAGATCGAGTGCGGCTCCAGCAGCCAGTCCTGCTTGCCGCGCGGCTTGGCCAGGTCGGCCGGGTCGTCTTCGACGAACACCGTGACCACCTGCCTGCCGTCCTCGTTCATGACGCCGGTGATGTCGGCCGAGAACGGCGTGTGGCCGCCCTCGTGCTCGGCCACCAGGCGGCCATTGACCCAGACCCGGGCCGCGTAGTCGACGGCGCCGAAGTGCAGGATGGTGCGCTTGTTGTTGGGCGCCAGCTGGAACTCGCGCTCGTACCAGACGGCGCGGTGGAAGCCCGTGTCCTGGATGCCGCTCAGCTCCGTCTCGACCGCGAACGGCACGTTGATTTCATGGGTCCATTCCGGCGCGCCGTCCGGCAGCCGGTATTTCATCTCGTCGTCAAAGCAGAAGCGCCACTTCCCGTTCAGATTGATCCAGTTGTCGCGCACCAGCTGGGGACGGGGGTATTCAAACTGATTCATTGTTGTCCTTTCTGTTCAGTCGGTACCGGAACCAGGATCCGGCCCTGTCGTCCTTGCTTGCTGTTATAGGCCGCCAGCGCGGCGGCGGCCGCTTCCTGTGCCTGCCCTGCCCGGCACAGCGCCACGCAGGCGCCGCCGAAGCCGGCGCCGGTCAGGCGCGCCCCGAGTACGCCGGGCGCGGCGCGCAGGTGCTCGCACAGCTCGTCCAGCTCGGGGATCGACACTTCGTAGTCGTCGCGCAGGCTGAAGTGCGAGGCGTTCATCAGTTCGCCGAAACGCTCGGCGCTGACGCCTTCGGCCGCTTCCAGAACGCGCAGGTTTTCCATCACCACGTGGCGGGCGCGCTCGCGCATCGGCGAGGGCAGCGTCTCCACCGAGGCAGGATCCGTCACGTCGCGCAGCGCCTGCACGCCCAGCTTGCGCGAGGCTTCCTCGCACTCGGCGCGCCGTTCGTTGTACTTGCTGGCGGCCAGCTTGCGCGCCACGCCCGAGTCGATCACGATCAGCTCGGTATCCGCGGGCATCTTGACCAGGCGGTGTTCCAGCGTGCGGGCGTCGATGAACAGCATGCTGGTCTCGTCGGCCAGGCTGGACGCCATCTGGTCCATGATCCCGCAGTTCACGTGAGCGTATTCGATCTCGGCGCGCTGGGCGATGCGCGCCAGCTTCACGTCGTCGAGCTCGAAGCCGAGCAGTGCGCGCAGGGCGCGCAGGGTCGCCACCTCGAGCGCGGCCGAGGACGACAGTCCCGAGCCGACCGGCAGGTTGGTGGTGATGTACACGCGCAGCGGCGGCACCTGGACGCCCTCGGCCTGCACCAGGCGGATGCAGCCCTCGATGTAGCTGCCGTAGCCCTGCGGCGCGCTGCCGTCCTGGGCAAAGGTGACGGTGTTGTCGAAGGTCGGCGAATAGAAGTGGAAGTGCTCGTCGCCGCTGCGGCTCATCGCCACCATGGTGCCCTGTGGCGTGGCCACCGGCAGCATGAAGCCGTCGTTGTAGTCGGTGTGCTCGCCCAGCAGGTTGACGCGTCCGGGCGCCGACGCGTTCACTTCCGGCGCGCCGCCGAAGAAGGTGTCGGTGTTCATCATGTTGCTTGCGCCTCCAGCCAAAGGGGCCGCTTGCGGCCATGTACGTCCGCCGCCGGCCAGCCGGGGTCGAACGTGAGATTCTCGAGCCCATCGGGGCCGAGCAGGAAAGTGTCTTCGATTTTCACGCCAGCAAAGCTCGGGTTAAATGCGAACGCCATGCCCTCTTCCAGCTGGGTCGCGGTGCTCGGTCCGGCCACGATC
Organism: Massilia sp. IC2-476; assembly: GCF_020707295.1. Taxonomy (NCBI): domain Bacteria; kingdom Pseudomonadati; phylum Pseudomonadota; class Betaproteobacteria; order Burkholderiales; family Oxalobacteraceae; genus Massilia; species Massilia sp. IC2-476. Next base: position 664,976 of record NZ_JAJFER010000002.1, on the reverse strand, counting down.
TCGCGCGCCTTGTAGCCGGTGATGCCGCCCTGGTGGTGTTCGCGGATCGCGTTCTCGCGGTCGGCGTGGTGGTAGGCCGCGGCCAGCGCGTGGTACACCGCCGACAGCGACTTGCCCGGCTCGACGGCCGCCAGGCCCGTGGCCTCGACCTCCATCAGCGCGCGCTGCTCGTCCACCGGCGCCGCCCCCGCGAAGGACACGAAGCGGGTCAGGTTGGCATACAGCCCATGGCGGCGCGCACAGAACACCAGCATGGCGCGCTTTCCCAGCGGTTCATGAGAGGGCGTCGGATGGCGCCAGGCCGGCAGGCGGCGCTCGCCGGCGGCCAGCACCAGCGCCGGATGGATACCGCGCCGCCACAGCGCTTCGGCGCCGGCCCCGGCGAGCCCCTGTTCGGTCCAGTCGGGCCGCGCGCGGCGCAGCACCTCGCCCATCGCCTCGGCCGCCTCGCGTCCCAGCACGCGGTAGCGTTCGCGCTCGCTCTGTCCCAGCACCAGGCGCCGCTGGCGCAGCGCGTAAGGCAGCGGCTGCTCGCCGCCCTGCGGGCGGTCCGACATGATCGTGCGCCCGGCCGCCGCGTTCTGCACGTAGCGTTCGCGCAGCTCGGGCTCGGCCCAGGGCTCGACGTGGTAGGTGAAACCCTCGGGCAGCTCTTCGGCGCGCAGGCGCTCGGCCTCGATGGCGTCGGTCAGGATGCAGGCCTCTTCAGGCGTGACCAGCACCTCGGCCACGCCGCCGTCGGTGGTATGCAGCACGGCGCTCGATCCGCCCGCCGTCACCCAGGCGAACCAGTCGACGCCGCGCAAACGGATCGCCCCCGCGTTCGCCGCGGCCAGGTGCGCACGCAGGACCGCCAGCTTGTCCGCGACCTCGAGGGCGCGTGGCTGGAGTCCGGTCATGCGCGCCCCTCCCCGGGCCCGCTGTCGCCATCCAGGCTGACCTCCACCTGCTGCAGTTCGTAGGCGGTGGTCTCGGGCAGCACGTCCATCGCGAACATGCCGGCCGCCAGCTCGGTGCCGGCCAGGTACTTCAGGCGGTCCTTGGTGCGGTATGGCGGATAGAACTGCGCGTGCAGCTGGGTTTCCGGATGCTCGGCGCCGTCGGTCGGCGCCTGGTACCAGGCCATCAGGTAAGGGAAAGGCCGGTTCCACAAGGCCTCGAACTTGAGCAGCACGGTCTTGAGCGCACGCGCCAGGCCAGCGCGCTGCGGCGGCGTGAGCGCCGCGAAGTCCTTGCAGGGCGCGGTCGGCATCACCCACACCTCGTAGGGGTAGCGAGCGCAGGCCGGCACGAAGGCGATCGCATGCTCGTCCTGGTACAGCACACGCTTGCCGTCCGCCGCCTCATCGCGCGCCATGTCGCACAGCAGGCTGGTGCCGTGCTGCAGGAAGTATTCGCGCTCCTGGGCCAACTGGCGCGCCGGCACCGCCGGCACGAAGGGATAGGAGTAGATCTGGCCGTGCGGATGGTGCAGGGTCACGCCCACCTCGGCGCCGCGGTTCTCGAACGGCAGCACGTAGTGGATGTTCGGGCGGCTGCCGATACGCTGGGTGCGGTCGCCCCACGTGTAGAGCAGCAGCTCGATGCGCGACAGCGGCAGCGAGGCCAGCGAGGAATTCGGGTCCTGGGTGAACACCACCACTTCGCAGTGGCCGTTGGCCGGCGCGGTCGGCACCGTCACGGTGGGCGGATCATGCGATTCCAGCGCCAGCGAGGGGAAGCGGTTGTCGAACACCGCGATCTCGTAGTCGCCGGCCGGCATCTCGGTCGGGTGCTGAGGGTCGCTGATCGGCGCCAGCGGGTTGTACTGGGGCGGCGGCTGATAGGTGCGGTTCTGGCGGAAGGCAGCGTAGGTCACCCACTCGCCGCGTAGCGGATGCCAGCGCAGGTGCGGATTGGCATGCTGGGGATCGGGGAAAGGACTGGGCGCAGTCAGGCCTTCCGGAATGGGCTGGTTGCTGTACAGGGTGATGTTGCGTCCGTCCGGCTTCTTGAGATCTTTGCTGTGCATGGCATCCAAAAAATGTCGGGCAATTGGCTTGTTAGTGAAGCAAATGCGCGCAAGCGGGCACCGGGGATCCCGGTCTGCTCGCGGTCTGTAACAATGATCCTATCATGCTGCTTTCGCCACATTTTCCCTCTAGAACCGAGGGATTTTCCGGTCGTCAATGACGTGGCGCCAGAGGGGAAAAGCCGCTCTCGAAGCCTGCCCCGCCGCTCCTAGGGAAAGGCGAAAAACCACAGTCGAGGCAGCTCACTTTTGTAAGTACATTCCTACAGCACGATGAGAAAATTTTACACATTTCAGCGCGGTTAATGCCTACGAACTCAACATGATCACGATGTTGAGCACTGCCGGTGGACAGGCAAAAAAAAGCCCCGGCGCTGCCGGGGCCCGTGGGATGAATGGAGAGCGCTTACTTCGCCAGCTCGACCAGCACTGCCGTGTACATCTGCAGGTTCAGCAGCAGCTGCTTCTCGGTGATGAACTCATGCTCGGAGTGGCCGGTATAGACCTTGCCGGGCATTGCGGGACCAAAGCTGACCGCGCCGGGGAACAGGCGCGAATTGGTGCCGCCGCCGACCGACACCGGTTGCGGGTTCTTCATGCCGGTGAAGTACGAAAACACATTCATCAGGATCGGCAGCTGCGGGGCGCTCTTCTGCACCCAGGGGTCGCTGATGCGCACCGTGACGTTGGCCAGCGGCAGGCGGCGCACCTGCCATTGCGCCAGCGCCTCGTTCACCTCTTTGGTGAGCTGTTCGTTGCTCTTGCCCTGCGGGCGGCGCATGTTGATCGAGACTTCGATGCCGTCCTCGCGCTGCTTGATGACGGTCGGCGCGAAGCTCATCGGGCCCATGAAGCTGTCGCGGTAGGCGATGCTGCCGAACTTCTCGCCGTAGATGCCGGTGCCGACCATCTCGTTGAGGAAGTTCACCACGCCGCCGGCGACCGTATTGGCCCAGGGGCGCACGGCCAGCGCGTCGGCCAGCATGCTGACCGCGTTCACGCCGTCTTCCGGTTTCGAAGAGTGGGCCGACACGCCCTTGGCCTTGATGCTCAGGGTGCTGTCCTGCCAGCTGAAGCTGTACTGCATGCCCTCCTGTTTCGCGCCGCGGGCACGCACCGCCTTCTCAATCTCCGGCGTGGCATTGGCGATGACGGCGTTCGCATCTTCCGGAATCTGGCTGCCGAAGAAGCCGCCGCCGAATTCCGCCACATACGGCTCGCCCGCCGGCGCGGCCACGGCGGCCGCCTTCGGCACCGTCACGGCCACCGTGCCATAGCCCTTCTCCGCCGTCACCGCCGGGTATTCGGCGTCGAGCGTGATGTTGACCTGCGGCGGCTGGTGGGTCTTGAGGAATTCGACCAGCGGGGCCCAGTCCGATTCCTCGCCCATGTACACGTAGAGCTCGATGCGCTTGGACAGCGGCAGCCCCTTGTCCTTGATCGCCTTCATTGCGTACAGCGCGGTGGCGATCGGACCCTTGTCGTCCTCGGCGCCGCGCGCCAGCAGCTTGCCCGGCTCGCTGGTCCGGTCCAGCACAAAGGGCGACTTCTTCCACTTGCTGGGGTCGACCGGCTGCACGTCGCCGTGGGTGATCACGCCGACCCGCTCGCTGCCATTGCCCAGGCCGATGACCACGGTCCAGCCGTGGTCGGTGTAGTCCAGGCCCAGGCGCTGGGCCTCGAGCTTGAGCGCTTCCTTGAACGCGATGTGGACGGGATTCTTGTCGGACGGGACGGCCTTGTCGGCCACCGTGTTGTAGCTCACCAGCTTGGCGAGGGTGTCGACGACGTCCTTGCGGTAGGTGGTCGCCGCGTACTTGGCGGTCTTGACGGCGCTGTCGCTTGGAGCGCTGTTCGACTTCGTGGCCGCTGCCGCCGGCAGGGAAAGGGACGCCAGCAGCAGGCTGGCAAGCATCGTTTTTTTAAGCATGGGTTGCCGTCTCCGAAATGCACAGTGCGTGTTGCAAAGCGAAAAGAGTCTAGCACAGGCGTGTGCGCCCGGCAGGCGGCCTTCGGTTATCGTGAGGGCATGTGCATCCACCGGAGTGTTCCATGACCGCCCGCAACGTCCACCGCCTGCATCCCGCGATGCGCGACGATATCGGCGACCTCATCACGCAGCGTCCCCTGCCCGGCCGCCTGGTCGACCAGATCGATCCCTTCCTCTTCCTCAACCACCACGGTCCGCAGACCTATCCGCCGCACAATCGCGGCCTGCCCTTCGGCCCGCATCCGCACCGCGGCTTCGAGACCGTCACTTTCATCCTCGAGGGCAGCCTGGCGCACCGCGACAATGCCGGCCACGAAAGCGTGATCCACGCGGGCGGGGTGCAGTGGATGACGGCCGGGCGCGGCATCGTGCATGCGGAAGTCTCGCCGCGCGAATTCCTCGAACGCGGCGGCCCGGTCGAGATCCTGCAGCTGTGGGTCAACCTGCCCTCGCGCCTGAAGATGAGCGAGCCGGCCTATGTCGGCCTGCAGCGCGCGGACATCCCTGTCCTGTCGCTCGATGAAGGCCGGGTGAGCCTGCACCTGATCGCGGGGGACTATGAAGGCCAGGCCGGACCGATCCGTTCGCTCACCGGAGTGTTCATGAGCACGGTCGAGATGCGGGCGGGCGCCAGCATCCGCTTCGGCGGACTGGATGGGCGCAACGTGTTCCTCTACGTCGCGCGCGGGGTGGTGCAGGTCGGCAGCCATGCCGACCTGGTGAGCCCGATGCACCTGGTGGAACTGGACGAAACCGGCGATACGGTCGAGATCAACGCGAGCCAGGACGCGGTACTGGTGTTCGGCCATGCCGACCCGATCCGGGAACCGGTGGTATCGCATGGCCCCTTCGTGATGACGACCCGCGAGGAGATCGCGCAGGCCATCAGCGACTACCAGGCGGGGCGCTTCGGATCAGCGCTGGGCTAGCGCGACGTAGCGGCCGGCCAGGTTGGTGATGCGCACGGTGTCCGGCAGGCGGCGGCTGTTCGGGCGCTCGAAGGAGAAGCGCAGGTCCTTGCCGACGGCCACGAAGCGGCTCTTGCCGACGTGGACGATCTCGGTCGGGCCGTCGCCGAGGTCGGCGTACAGGGTACGGGTCTTGCCGTCCACCTTGCCGGTCACGGTCAGCATGCGGCCATCTTCCAGCTCGAAGAGGCCCTGCACGTTGTCGAACATGAAGGGCGCCATCTGCACCTGGCGCGGCTGGGCGCCGACGACGTCGACGCGTTCGGTGCCTGCACCCTGCGGAGCGGCGGTGGCGGTGAGGGTGAAGAAGGTGGCGGCGGCGGCCAGCAGCAGTTTGGTGCGCATGATGGGTACTTCCTTTCAGGTCGAAGTGAATGGTCCGGACCTGTGCGGCTGTTTGTTCGCGCCGCGCGGTCCACATAATCAGTTTCGCCAGCGTTTTTCTCGGTTTGTCTGGCGATGAGGGAAGTCTAGCGGGATGCCGCACAGGCTCAAGCGGCTCGCGCCGAAACGTCGGAAACGCGTGACGAAACGTCGAAAACGCGGACCAGACGGGAGGTACATATTTGTGCCTCGCGCAGACATCTGCACGCCGTGCAGATGTCTCGAATCGCCTGGATTGGCGGGCGAAACGCCGAGTTCGAAGGAAGCTGCCGAACGTGCGTCTGCATGTCGCGCAATGCCTTACAGTAGGGCTGTTTACCTTCTAACCAAGACCGTCCATGCACCCTATTCCCCTCGTCGCCACCACGCGTGGCTACCCCGACACCGGCAAGGTCATCGAGAACGTGCACGCAGGCTCGATCGCGGTGGTCGATGTCCGCGGCCGCCTGCTGTACGCCGGCGGCGACCCGCATTACCCCACCTTCACGCGTTCGGCGCTCAAGCCCTTCCAGGCCCTGCCCTTCATCCTGTCCGACGGGCCGGCGCGCTTCGGCTTGAGCCGCGACGAACTGGCGCTGCTGTGCGCCAGCCACTCCGGCGAGGACAAGCACCTGGAAGGCGTGCAGTCCATCCTGAACAAGATCGGCCTCGACCCCGGCCACCTGGAATGCGGCTGCGCCACGCCCCTGTTCTACGAGTTCACCGGAGAGAAGCCGCCGCAAGACCGCAGCTGGACCCCGCTGCACCACAACTGCTCGGGCAAGCACAGCGGCTTCCTGGCCTGGTGCCGCCTGCATGGCGCGGCTACCCGCGGCTACGTCGAGCCCAGCCATCCGCTGCAGGGCGCGATCCGCAGCACGCTGGCCGAGGCGGTCGGGATGCCGGCCGAGCAGATGCCGACCGGGATCGACGGCTGCTCGGCGCCGAACTACGCCATGCCCCTGTCGAAGCTGGCGCACCTGTATGCGCGCCTGGCGCAAGGAGCGCGCGACCCGCAGCTGGGCGGCGCCATGGGCCAGCTGTGCGATGCGATGACGGCGCGCCCGGACCTGGTCTCGGGCACGGCGCGCACCGACCTGGCCTGGATGACGGCCGGCGGCGGCGACTGGGTGGCCAAGATCGGCGCCGACGCCGTGCAGGCAATCGGCATCCGCTCAGCGGGCCTCGGCATCGCGATCAAGATCGCCGACGGCAACCCGCGCGCCCTGCACCCGGCCGTGTACGGCGTGCTCGAGCAGCTTGGCCTCTTGAACGAGGAGCGACGCGCCCTGCTCGAACCCTACCGCCAGCCACCGATCCGCAATGCGCGCGGCACGCTGGCGGGCGACATCCGCACCCTGTTCACCCTCGCGCCGGCGCCAGATTCCGGACCGTAACGTACGCATGCCAGGCCGGGCGCCATCGTAGGATGTTCCGGAAACGACTCATGGGGCTGCGATGAACCTGTTCCGACTCGATGTGCGCGGCCTGCTGCCGCGCGCCTGCCTGGCCTGCATCCTGCTGCTGCTCGCCGTCCTGCTGGGCGGCTGCGCCACCACGCTCTCATCCAGCGAGGGGGCGCAGGTGGCCGGCAAGACTTATGTCGTCACCGGCGCCTCCAGCGGCTTCGGACGTGGTGTGGCCGAACGCCTGGGCGCGCTGCGCGCCAACGTGGTGCTGGCGGCGCGCCGCGTCGAGCTGCTGAACGAGGTCGCGGCGCGCGTCAATGCCGCCGGCGGCAGCGCGCTGGTGGTGCAGACGGATGTCGCGCGGGCCGAGGAGGTGCAGCGCCTGCTGGCGGCCACGGTGGCGCGCTACGGCCGGGTCGATGTCTGGATCAACAACGCCGCCGTGGGCGCCATCGGCGTTTTTGACGCCATCCCGCTGGAAGACCATGCGCGCATCGTCGACGTCAATCTCAAGGGCGTGATCTACGGCAGCCACGTCGCGCTGCGCCAGTTCAAGGCGCAGGGAGGCGGCACCCTGGTCAACATCGGCTCGGTCGAGAGCGAGGTGCCGCTGGCCTACCACGCCTCGTATGCATCGACCAAGGCCGCCGTGCTGGGCCTGGGCCGGGCCCTGAACGAAGAGCTGCGGCTGGCCGGGGTGGGCGAGCGCATCAAGGTAGCGACCGTAATGCCCTGGGCCGCCGACACGCCCTTCTTCGCCAACGCGGCCAATTATTCCGGCCACCGCCCGCGCATGCTGGCGATGGACGACCCTTCGAAAGTTGTCGAAGTAATCGTGCGCGCTTCGCTCACCCCGAGCGAGGAAGTGCCGGCCGGCTGGAAGGCGCGCGGCGCCGTGTGGTCGCACAAGATCGCGCCCGACCTGACCGAGCGCATCTCGGCCAACATCGCGCATGCCGAACAGTTCGAGAAGGCGCCGCCGACGCCGACCACTAGCGGCGGCGTGCACCAGCCCAACCCGGCCGCCACCGGCATCGACGGCGGCGTGCGCGCCCGCATGCGCCAGGAAGACGAAGCGAGGAAAACGGGCACGACGCCCTGAGCGTATCTAAGCTGCGAGGCGGCGCAGCATGGCCGCGATGGCGTCGATCACGCTCGCATCTTCCCAGTAGCTGTTGTGGGCCAGCGGGTTCCAGCTGCGCAGCAGCAGGCTGGCGACGCCGCCGCTGGCGTTGACGACGCGGTCTTCCACCAGTTCGCGGTAACCGCCCGGCAGCGGCTGCAGCGGCCAGCCGAGGATGTCGTCCGGGTCGTAGAAGTTGATCCACTTGAACAGCGAAGTCGGGCGCTCGATCGGGATGATGTGCATCACCTTGTGGGCGGCGATGAAGACCGGGATGTTGCAGCCGGTGGTGACCAGCGCGGCGCAGGTGCCCGCGCCCAGGAAGCTCTTCTCGCTGGCGGTGAGCGCGCGGCCCAGCGTGCTCGAAGCCCAGGCATCGATGTTGCGCCAGATGCCGGCGCCCACCGGGTGGCCCCTGGCCGCTTTCTGGGCGTCGTAGATATAGCTCGACAAGACCTGGCAGCCGAGCGACTGGGCCGCGAACACCACCGGCATGTCGGGACGCACGGCGTGCGCCGACAGCAGGGTTTTCGCGATCTCGCCCTGGGCCAGTTCGTAGACCGAACCGGGGATCTCCTTGCGGTTTTCCAGCCCGGCGGCGTCGCCGAAGCCGAACAGCACGAACTTGCGCAGGTCTGCATAGCGCACCGTGGCATGCGCGCGGGTCTGCTCCCAGATGCTGTTCTGGTTGTCCTGCAGGATCTTCTGGTAGTACACGGAGCGCATCACCACCTGCCCCGCCAGCGCCCCGAGCCGCCCGCGCAGGCTGTCCATCAGCCCGTCGGCATAGGTGGGCGGGGTTTCCCCCATTCCGTGCACCGTGAGCAGCGCCACTTCAGCCATGGCATCCTCCCCTACCTGCGGGCGCGTCTGCTGTCCTGCGCGCCTCGATATTGATGGGGACAGCCTACCACTTTTCCTGCCCATGCACCCGTCCCGCGCTGCCGTGCGCGCCTGCGCTACCATGGGGTTTTCAGCCTCGACCACGCCCATGCCGGAAGTCCTCTTCAGCCGCTACCGCGAGCTCATTCGCGGCCTCGACCTGGCGCAGGTGAACGCCCCCGCGCAGATTCCCGACGCCTTCCTGCTCGGCCGTGAGGGGCGCTACAGCGCCCACTACATTCCCTTCGAATCGGTGCATGCGCAGGCGCGCGTGGTAGTGGCCGGGATCACGCCCGGCTTCGCCCAATGGAAGAACGCCATGCGCGAGGCGCAGCACCAGCTGGCCGCCGGCAGGGGCGACGACGAGGTACTGCGCGCGGCGCGCCTGGCGGGCGCCTTCAGCGGCGCCATCCGGCCCAACTTCGTGGCCCTGCTCGACGCCATCGGCGTGCAGCGCTGGCTCGGCATTGCCAGCTGCGCCAGCCTGTTCGGTGCAGATGCCGGCCTGGTGCAGGTAGGCGCCATCCTGCGCCACCCGATTTTCGTCGACGGCAAGAACTACAGCGGCTCGCCCTCGCCGCTGCGCCAGTCCTTCCTGCGCGATCAGGTACTGCGCTGGTTCGCCGAGGAAGCGCGGATGCTGCCGGACGCGCTGTACATCCCGATGGGGGCCAGCGTCAGCGAAACACTCGACTGGCTGGTGACGGAGGGCGTGATTCCTCGCGGGCGCGTGCTGCATGGCCTGCCCCATCCGTCGGGCGCGAATGCGGAGCGCGTGGCCTACTTCCTGGGCCGCAAGGAGCGCGCCGCGCTCTCGGGCAAGACCAACGGCGCCCAGATCGACGCGGCGCGCGCGGCCCTGCTGGCGCAGATGGATGAGCTGCTCGTCCGTAGGGTGGGCGGGTTTTCCCGCCCACGCGGTGATCGCTAGCGGCAAGATCATCCGTCACGATCACGGAGCCCGTCGCGATCACCGCGTGGGCGGCAGCCGAGCAATCGGTCGTGCAGACGATCGGGTGGAGCCGACCACCCTACGCAATAGACAATGCAAACTCCGTGACCCCATCCACGCCGCCACGCAGCTGATCGCCCGGCCTGAGCGCGGCGACGCCGGCCGGCGTGCCGGTATAGATCAGGTCTCCCGGCGCCAGCGTGACCAGGCCGGACAGGTAGCTGATCACCTCGGGAATCGACCAGATCATCTCGTTCAGGTTTCCCTCCTGGCGCAGTGCGCCGTTCACTTCCAGCCAGATGCGCGCATCCTGCGGGTGGCCGAGGGTGGCGGCGGGAATCAGGGGGCTGCACGGCGCCGAGGCGTCGAAACCCTTGGCCATGTCCCAGGGCCGGCCCGCGTCTTTGGCCACGGCCTGCAGGTCGCGCCGCGTCAGGTCCAGGCCCACGCCATAGCCCCAGACCAGGGCCAGCGCATCCGCCGGGTCGACATTGGCGCCGCCGGCGCCGAGCGCCACCACCAGTTCAACCTCGTGGTGCAGGTCTTGGGTGGCGGGCGGGTAAGGCACGGCGCCGCTGGCCGGCACCACGGCGTCGGCCGGCTTGGTGAAGAAGAAGGGCGGCTCGCGGTTCGGATCGCTCCCCATCTCGCGCGCATGGGCGCCGTAGTTGCGGCCGACGCAGAACACGCGGCGGATCGGGAAACGCTCTGAAGATCCCGCCACGGCCAGCGAAGGCTGGGCCGGAGCAGTAATGACGTAGCTGGACATGCTGATCCTTTCATGGACTGGACGCCCATGATAACCGGCTGCACCCGGTGGCGTCAGGCCTGGCGGTCGACCGAGAACCTGAAGCGCGACTCGGTCTGGTATACCTCGCCCGGACGCAGGATCACGTTCGGGAACTGCGGCTGGTTGGGCGAATCGGGGAAGTGCTGTGGCTCGAGGCAGAAGCCGCTGCGGTGGGCGTAGACCTGGCCCTTGCCCTGGAGCGACCCATCGAGGAAGTTCCCGCTGTAGAACTGCACGCCCGGCTCTTCGGTGAACAGTTCCAGCACCCTGCCCGACTGCGGCTCCAGCACGTGTGCGGCCCGGGTCATCGCCTTGCCCTGCGGCTTGTTGAGGGCGAAGCAGTGGTCGTAGCCCTGGCCGTTGGCCAGCTGCGTGTCCGCTTCATTGATGGCCGCGCCGATCGGGCGCGCCTTGCGGAAGTCGAAGGGCGTCGCTTCTACCGGCGCCAGCGCCCCGGTGGGAATCGACTCGCCGTCGATCGCAACGAAGGTATCGGCATCAATGGTGAGCAGGTGCTCCAGGATGCTCCCGCCGCCCGCCAGGTTGAAGTAGCTGTGCTGGGTCAGGTTGACCGGGGTGGCCTGGTCGCTCACGGCGTGGAAACGCACCACCAGTTCGTTGTCGTCGGTGAGTTCGTAAACCACGCTGACGTCCAGCCTTCCCGGATAGCCCTGCTCGCCGTCGCGGCTGGTGTAGCGCAGGCACAGGCTGTCGCCCTCGATGGTGGCCTGCCATTTGAGCTTGTCGAAACCGGGCGCGCCGCCGTGCAGGTGGTTGTTGCCGTTGTTGGTCGGCAGGCTGAATTCTCGGCCGTCGAGCGTGAAGCGGCCGCGCGCGATGCGGTTGCCATAGCGCCCGATCAGGGCGCCGAAATACGGACTGTCGGACTCGTAGGGGGCGAGCGTGTCGAAGCCCAGCACGACGTCGGCCAGCCTGCCCTCGCGGTCCGGCACCAGGAGCTCGGTGATGACGCCGCCGAAGTCGATGATTCTGGCCACCATGCCATTCGCGTTGGCGAGGGTGAACCGGGTGATGGTCTCGCCATCGCGGGTGCGGCCGAAAGGCGCTTGCGTGATACCGGTACGCACGTTGTGATCGTCCTTGGTCTAGTGAATAGGCCGATCCTAACATGGGCCACGGACAGCCCGCGCACGCGGTCCGGCCGGGGGCAAACGAGCGTTTTCGTTACGCATTTACAACAACCGCCTCAGTAAAAACACGTAGTTTGCGCTGGCTCGTGCGGCTTTTTGGCTACGCACACATCCTTCACAGAAACCGAATAAGCAAAGAGTTAATGTTTCGTGGCATCATTTCGATGGCACTGGTAAGGTAAGCTTTTTGCAAGCGCGCGTATTGTCGCGATTTGTCCTGCCCCGGTACTGGTCGACAACGAGAACGGCGTTCGGAAACCCCATTCAACCACTGGAGATGTCAATGAAAAAGAAGAGCCTCGCCATCGCGGTATTATCCCTCCTGCCCCTGGCGGCTGCCCATGCGCAGACCAGCGTCCAGATCTACGGCATCGCCGATGCATCGATCGGCATCGAAGACACCGACGCACCGGGCGAAGACAGCCGCACCGTGATCAGCTCGGGTACGCAGTCCACCAGCCGCATCGGCTTCCGTGGCACCGAAGACCTGGGCAACGGCCTGAAAGCGCTCTTCAACATCGAAGCCGGCGTCGCCCTCGACAACGGCGCCTCGGACGCCGCCGGCACCTTCCAGCGCCGCGCCGTGGTCGGCCTGCAAGGCTCCTTCGGCACCATCACCATCGGCCGCGAGTACGGCCCGATCGCCGCGGTGGCGCAGTCGGCCGACCCGCTCGGCCACGGCTTCTACGGTTCGACCCTGACCGGCTTCGGCACCGGTCGCCTCACCCGCCGCCTGTCCAACTCGGTCAACTACAAGAGCGAAGCCCTGAGCGGCTTCACCGTGCTGGCCGCCTACAGCGCCGGCGAGCGCCAGACCAGCGACCCGTCGGGCAGCCTGGTGGGCGCCGCGGTCGAGTACAAGAACGGCCCGCTGTACCTGGGCGCCGGCTACCAGCAGACCGAACGCCTGGCCACCGGCGACGACAAGGAATGGACCTTCGGCGCGGGCTTCACCGCGGGCGCATTCGATTTCCGCGCGGCCTACATGGAAGCCGATCCGGAAGGCGTGAACAACGAGTTCAAGTACACCACCGTGGGTGGCGTGTACACCGCGGGCCCGAACAAGTTCTACGCTTCGGTGCACCAGCAGAAGCTGGAAACCGGCGCCAAGGGCAACGGCTTCTCGCTGGCCTACAGCTATACCCTGTCCAAGCGCACCAACCTGTACACCAGCTACGGCCGCGTGCGCAACAATGCGCGCGGCGTGTTCGGCCTGTCCTCCGCCGGCGGCACCTTCGCACCGCCGACCACCGCACTGGGCGCCGATCCGTCGGTGTTCAACGTGGGCGTGCGCCACTCGTTCTGATCAGGCAAACGCCAACAAAAAGGGCAGGCCTCGCGGCCTGCCCTTTTTTGTAGGGTGGTCGGCTGTGCCGACCGCGCGTTCAGCCAACGCATGAACAGTCGTTTTGGCTGTTCGAATCTGCTTTGAACGCGCGCACGGCAAAGCCGCCTTTCGTGGCCCGGTGCACCCTACCTATTACGCCGCCAGTGCCTTCAGTGCACGTTGCGGCGCGCGCACCGCTGCTGCCGGTGCCGGCGCCTGTGCCGCTTCACCGCCGGCGATGCGGAACACCGCCATCGCTTCGTTCAGCTTGGCCGCCTGTTCCTGCATGGCCTCGGATGCCGCCGCCGCTTGTTCCACCAGCGCCGCATTCTGCTGGGTCACGTGGTCCATCTCGACCACGGCCTGGTTGATCTGCTCGATGCCGGCGGTCTGCTCCTGGCTGGCCGAGCTGATCTCGCCCATGATGTCGGTCACGCGGCGCACGCTGTCCACGATTTCCTGCATGGTGGCGCCGGCTTCGGCCACCAGCTGGCTGCCGCTCGCGACCTTGTCGGTCGAATCGTTGATCAGGGCCTTGATCTCCTTGGCGGCAGCGGCCGAGCGCTGGGCCAGGTTACGCACCTCGGTCGCCACCACGGCAAAGCCGCGTCCCTGTTCGCCCGCACGCGCCGCTTCCACGGCGGCGTTCAGCGCCAGGATGTTGGTCTGGAAGGCGATGCCGTCGATCACGCCGATGATGTCGTTGATCTTGCCGGCCGAGGCGTCGATTTCGGTCATGGTGCCGACCACCTGGCCGATCACGGCGCCGCCACGCTGGGCCACCTGGGAGGCCGCTTCGGCCAGCACGTTGGCCTGGCGCGCGTTGTCGGCGTTCTGCTTGACGGTGGAGGTCAGTTCTTCCATCGACGATGCGGTTTCTTCCAGCGAACTGGCCTGCTGCTCGGTACGGCTTGAGAGATCCTGGCTGCCGGCCGCGACTTCCGACGCCGCCACGGTGATGGTCGCGGTGCCGCTGCGCACGGTGCCGACGGTGTGCGCCAGGTTTTCGTTCATGGTCTTCAGGGCCTGCAGCAGCTGGCCGGCTTCGTCGCGGGTCGTCACTTCGATGCGGCTGGTCAGGTCGCCGGCAGCGACCGTATTCGCCACTTCCAGCGCGCGCTGCACCGGACGGGTGATCGAGCGCGTGATCGACCAGGCCACGAAGGCGGCCAGGCCCAGGGCCACGGCGCCCAGCGCCCACATCAGGCGCACCGTGCTGTCGTAGGTACGCTGCGCTTCCGCGGCCTTCTCGCTGGCGATGGCCTTCTGCAGTGCGGCCTGGTCGTTCACCGCCTTCTTCAGCTGCACCAGCAGCGGACGCAGTTCTTCCGCCAGGTGCTGGCGCGCTTCTTCGTGCGAGCCGGCATTGACGTGCTTGATCAGCTGCTCCTGGCCCGCCGTATAGCGGTCGGCGTGCTGGTTCATCTGCGCCAGCAGCTCGCGGGCTTTAGGATGCGCCAGGGTCTTCTCGAGCTCGTCGAGTACGCGGTCGATTTCCTTGCGCGACGCAAGGACTTCCTCGACCTGCTTCTGGCGATCCGCCTGTTCTTCGGTAAGCATCATGTTGCGTAGCGCAATCGCGATGTCATTGATTTCGCCGATCAGGCGCGTGGTCGCCTCGATCCGGGGCATGCGGTTGTTGACGATTTCGTCGGTGCCGGCATTGACCCTGCCGAGCATCATGTTGCTGGTCGAGATCATGCCGACGAGCATGATGCAGATGACGCCGAAGCCGAGGCCAAGGCGCTTGCCGATGTTGAGGTTTGCGAGGTTCATGGTAATTCTCCGTAAGTGCGTGCGGGCGTCCTGCCCGGCATGTGTCGGCTTTATGCCGCTTTTTGTACGTTGGTAATCAGGCCGAGCTGTTCCGAGCTCATCAGCTTGTCGATGTCGAGCACGATCAGCATGCGCTCGCCGACGGTGCCCAGGCCGGTGATGTAATCGCCGCCCGCGGTCGTGCCCATCTCGGGCGCCGGACGCATCTGCTCGTCGCTCAGGGTGACCACGTCCGAGACGCTGTCCACCACCATGCCGATCACGTGGTTCTTGATGTTGAGGACGATGACGACGGTGAACTGGTCATAGACCGGCTCACCCAGCTTGAACAGGATGCGCATGTCGACGATCGGCACGATCGAGCCGCGCAGGTTGGTGATGCCCTTGATGCAGGCCGGCGCACTCGGCAGCATGGTCGGTTCTTCGTAGCCGCGGATTTCCTGCACCTTCAGGATGCTGATGGCGTATTCTTCCTTCGCCAGGCGGAACGACAGCACTTCGTTGTCTTGGTTGCTCTTGGTATCCATCTTTTTCTGCTTTCGTTGACTTTCGCACAGCGCACAATTGCCGTAGCGCAAAATACATTACGTCCAAAAGGGTGCAGACTCGATGGTGAAAAGGCAAAAGCGGGCAGTTTTTTTCCAAACCGGTGCATGCGTATTGCGTGGGTACAACGCTCGTATAGATGAGTTGGCTACTTCTCTTATCGCGATGAAAACTTAAGGAACGCCCGTTCGTTCTATTTCCACGTTGGCACGACTCCTGCATGGTGTTGTACATGCAGAACAGGAGACGACGATGATCATCCGCAGACTCGATGCACGCGCCATCGGGGAAGTGCGCACCCAACTGGCCACCTTGCTGCTCGATGCGGTGGCGGACGGCTTTTCGCTCGGTTTCCTCGCCGGGCTCGACGACCAGCAGCTCGACGCCTACTGGAGCGGCGTGGCAGCCGACGTGGCGCGCGGCAGCCGGGTGCTGCTGGCGGCCGAACGCAACGGGCTGCTGGTGGGCACGGTCCAGCTCGACCTGTGCCAGAAACCGAACGGCAGCAACCGCGCCGAAGTGCAGAACATGCTGGTGCATTGCACGATGCGCCGGCGCGGGGTCGGCTATGCCCTGCTCGAGGCGGCCGAGGTCGAGGCGCTGGCATTGCGCCGCGGCCTGCTGTTCCTCGACACCGAGGCCGGTTCCGGCGCCGAGCAGTTGTACCAGAAGGCCGGCTATACCCGGGTGGGCGAACTGCCCGACTATTGCTGCAGCCCGAACGGCCACTGGCGCGCCACCGCGATCTACTACAAGACCCTGTTCTCGCGCGCACGGCGCTGAACCGATGGCAGTATGTGCACGCCAAAGGTGTGCATGAGCGAAATGTCACGTAGAATCAGGCATTACCCTGAGTCCAA
Organism: Massilia sp. IC2-476; assembly: GCF_020707295.1. Classification (NCBI taxonomy): domain Bacteria; kingdom Pseudomonadati; phylum Pseudomonadota; class Betaproteobacteria; order Burkholderiales; family Oxalobacteraceae; genus Massilia; species Massilia sp. IC2-476. The sequence continues at coordinate 648,828 of NZ_JAJFER010000002.1, read as the reverse complement.
GAGACAACGTGACCGGCACTTCTCCCCCGATCGTCCGCAGGCCGCTGCGAGCCTACCTGCTGTGGCTGGTACTCGCCACCCTGCTGCCGGGGGTTGTCGGCGCCACACTGCTGTTCGTCCACCAGTACCAGAAGGCGCGCGCCCAGATCGAGCAAAAGACGCTGCTGACGGTGCGCGCGCTCGTGCACAGCACCGACAACAAGTTCCTGCAGGCGCAATCGATCGCCCAGACGCTGTCCACGACCGACGCTTTCAAAGAAGGTGATCTGGCTGGGGCGCACCAGGAGGCACGCGCTGCGCTGAGCTTCACCGGCAAAGGCATGAATGCGGTACTGCGCGACCGCAGCGGTCAGCAGCTGTTCAACACCACCGTCGCTTACGGCACGCCGCTGCCGCGCCATCCCACGCCCAGTATCGAGCGCGTCTTCGCGACTGGCCGGCCGGTAGTGTCGGATGTCTTCCAGGGCGTGTTGCGCAAAAGTGTGCTTGCCAGCGTCGACGTGCCGGTTTCGGTGGGTGGCCAGGTACGTTTTGTGCTGAGCATCGGACTCGGGCCGGAAGAATTCGATGACCTCCTCACCCCGAAATCCGTCCCCGATGGCGCAGTTGCGTCGCTGTTCGACCGCAATGGGACCATCTTCAACCGCAATCTCAACCGGAACAAGTCGATCGGCCAGCCGATCAACCCGCTGCTGCGCGCCGCCGCCCAGCGCAGCGATGAAGGCATCATCGCGTCCATTTCGCGCGAAGGCAGGCCCTTGACCAGCACCTTTGCGCACTCGCCCTACAGCGGCTGGGGCGTGGTCATCGGCATCCCGCGCGAGTCGGTGCGCGCCGAGCTGACGGACCAGCTGGCCCTCATGGCCCTGGTCGCCCTGGCCCTGTTCGCGATCGGCCTGTGCCTGGCCTGGCTGATCGGCGGGCGCCTGGCGCGTTCGGTGCAGGCCCTGTCGGGGCAGGCGCTGGCGCTGGGACGCGGGGAGACACCGCCGCCGCTACCCGAGGTGCACGTGCGCGAGGCCGCTGACGTGGCGGCCGCGATCGGCGACGCCAGCACGCTGCTGGCCGAACGTTCGCGCCAGCTGGCGGCCAAGGAGTCGGCGCTGCGCGAAACGCACATGCTGGCGCGCTTCGGCACCTGGCAGTGGAACCTCGACAGCGAGGAGATCGAGGTCTCGGCGTCGGTGCCGCACATCTTCGGCCGTGCGATGCCGCCCTTCGCCGAGCAGCGCGGCGCCGTGCTGCTGGAAGAATCCTGGCTGCAGGTGCAGCGCCTGACCGGCGATCTACTACGCGTGGGCGGCAGCGGCAAGCTGCAGCTGCACGCGCTGCACGCCGACGGCCACCGCATCTGGCTCGACTACCGTTGCGAAAGCGTGCACGGGCCGGACGGCCGCGTGGTGGCGCTGCGCGGCACGATGCAGGACATCACCGAGCGCGTGCGCGCCGAGGAAGCCTTGCGCCAGGCCGACCAGCGCAAGAACGAATTCCTGGCGATGCTCGCGCACGAGCTGCGCAACCCGCTGGCGCCGATCTCGTCCGGCGCCCAGCTGCTCGGCCAGGACGGGCTGGACCCGGCGCGCACCCGGCAGATCAGCGCCATCATCGCGCGCCAGGCGCGCCACATGGCCGGGCTGGTGGACGACCTGCTGGACGTCTCGCGCGTCACTCGCGGCCTGGTGGTGCTCGCCAAGGACCGGATCGACATCAACGCGGTCGTGCTCGACGCCGCCGAACAGGTGCAGGCGCTGGTGCGCGACAAGGGCCACCGGCTCGACCTGCGCCTGCTGCCCCAGCCCTGCTTCGTGCTGGGCGACCGCAAGCGCCTGGTGCAGGTGGTGGGCAACCTGCTGCACAACGCCGCCAAGTTCACAGACCGCGGCGGAGAGATCACGGTGGTGCTGAACGCCGGCAGCGATGCGCTGCTGCTGGAAGTGCGCGACAACGGCATCGGCATGCTGCCGGCGGAACTGGAGCGCGCCTTCGACATGTTCGTGCAGGGCGAACGCACGCCCGACCGCTCGCTCGGCGGCCTGGGCATCGGCCTGGCGCTGGTGCGCAGCCTGGTCGAGCTGCACGGCGGCAGCGTAGCGGTGGCGAGCAGCGGCCAGGGCATGGGCACCACCTTCACGGTGCGCCTGCCGCGCTGCACGGAACGCGGCGCGTTGGACGCGGAAAGCGGCGAAGGCGTGGCAGCCGAGGGTGGGCGCCTGAAAGTGCTGGTGGTGGACGACAACGTCGATGCCGCCCAGGTGCTGTCGATGGTGGTCGGCAGCATGGGCCACGAGGTGCGGGTCGAACACGGCTCGCACGCGGCGCTGGCGCAGGCCTCGAACTTCGCGCCCGATTTGTGCCTGCTCGACATCGGCCTGCCCGAGATGGACGGCTACGAACTGGCGCGCCGCCTGCGCGAGCTGCCGGCCACGGCCCACGCGACCCTGGTCGCGGTGACCGGCTACGGCCAGGACCAGGACCGCCGCAACAGCGCGGCGGCGGGCTTCGACCACCACCTGGTCAAGCCGGTGGACATGGAGGCGCTCGACCGGATCGTGGCCGCCGAGTCGACTAACGCTTGACGCTTCCGAAGGGGTCGCCCTTCTTCCACGTCGGCATGGCGGGCGCGTTCGCCACCGCGTAGCCGAGGTTCAGGGTGAACTGCGCCTGCTGCACCATGCCCGACAGGTCCCAGTCGGCGCGGTATTCGTCGCTGACCTGGTGGTAGTCCTTCTTGAAGCCCACCATCTTCTCGCTCGACGCGGTGTGGTCGTGCGCGAACTCGAAGTGCCCGTCGCCCGAGAACACGGCCGAGCCCACGTTAAACGCCGGCACGCCGGCCTTGGCGAAGTTGAAGTGGTCGGCGCGGAAGTAGGAACCTGACAGGTCGGGGATGGTGGGCGCGAGCTTCAGGCCCATGCCTTTGGCCACCGTTGCCGCGGTCTCGTACAGGCTGCTGCGCTCTGCGCCCGGCACCCCGATATCGCGGGTAGGGCCGACGAAGTTCAGGCTGTCGAGGTTCAGGTCGGCCGCCGTTTTTGCCAGCGGCACCACCGGGTTCTTGACGTAGGCGGCGCTGCCCAGCAGGCCCTGCTCCTCGGCCGCCGGCCACAGGAAGACCTGGGTGCGGCGCGCCGGCTTTTTGACGGCCTCCTGGGCCATCGCCAGCAGCGCGGCGGTGCCGGAGGCGTTGTCGATGGCGCCGTTGTAGATCCGGTCTCGGTCCGGCGCCCCGGTGCCCTTCTGCGTGCCTTCGTCGATGCCCATGTGGTCCCAGTGCGAGGAATACACCACCGCCTGCTCCTTGAGCTTCGGGTCCGTGCCCGGCACGATGCCGACCACGTTGTACTGCTCGACGCTGCGGATCGCAGACTTGAGTTCGACCTTGGCCGCCACCTTCAGGTCCACCGGACGGAAGTCGCGCCGCTCGGCCTGGGCGCGCAGGGTATCGAGCTCGAAGCCACCTGCCGCGAAAAGCTCGCGCGCCGTGTCTTCGTGCAGCCAGCCCTCGATCGGGTTGCCCGGTCCGGCCAGGTGGAAGCGCTCGTGGCCGAAACCGTTGGCCGGCACGCTCCATGGATACGAAGACGACGGCAGCGTGTGGATCAGCAGCACGCCGGCCGCACCCTTGCGCACCGCTTCCTCGAACTTGTACAGCCAGCGTCCGTACCAGGTGTAGGCCTTGCCGTCGAAGCGCTTCGGTTCTTCCGCGGTAGGCTGGGGGTCGTTGACCAACATGACCAGGATCTTGCCCTTCACATCCACGCCCTTGTAGTCGTCCCACTGTTCTTCCGGGGCCGAGACGCCGTAGCCGACAAACAGCAGCGGCGCGTCGAAGGCGAGCTCGGTGCGCCCGCTGGCGGTGCCGAACACGATGTCCTTGCCGATCTCCGGGGTTATGCGCTTGCCGCCGGCCTGGAAGCTCACCGCGCTGCCGGGGAGCAGCCTGGTGCCTTCGATCTCGACCTTCTGGCGGTAGCCGCCGCCGGGGATCTCCTTCAGGCCGATGATCGCGGCCTGGGTCTCGAGGTAGCGCACCGCCATGTCGCCGCCGCGCTGGCCGGTGCCGCGGCCTTCGAACAGGTCGTCGGCGAGGAAGGCCAGGTGGCCGCGCAGCACCGGTTCGGCAATGCGCGGAGCCTGCTGGGCGTGGGCGGTGGAGGACAGGACCAGGGAAGCTGCAAGGGCAAGACGGGAAAGTCGCATCGGGTATTCCGTTCGGGAGAGGCCAGCTTGGCAAACCTCCATCTTAGCGCAGCCCACCGGGACTTGTTTATACTTGCTGTTTATTCAATCGGGAGCTGCCATGACGATGAACCGACGCACGGCCGCGAAGACCCTGGCGGCACTCGCCGCCCTGCCCTTGGCCACCCAGGCCGCGCCAGAACAGAAGGAAGCGACACCCATGTACGGATTGATCGGAAAAATGCGCGCCCAGCCGGGCCAGCGCGACGCCCTCATCGCCATCCTGCTCGAAGGGACGGGCGCGATGCCGGGTTGCCTGAGCTACGGCATCGCCAAGGACAAGGCGGACCCTGATGCGATCTGGATCACCGAGACCTGGGATAGCCAGGCCAGCCACAAGGCTTCGCTCTCGCTGCCCGCGGTGCAGGCCGCGATCGCCAGGGGTCGCCCCCTGATCGCCGGATTCGGCGAACGCTTCGAGACCGAACCGGTCGGCGGCCACGGCACCATGAGCAAGCGCAGCGCCTAGGTTCTAAGCGGCGGTCGGTGCGCCGGCGAACGGCCGCGCGTCGGCCGGCAGGTCGATCACGAAAGCGGTGCCGTCTTCCACCGAGCTGGACATGATGACGCTGCCGCCGTGCGCTTCGGCGACGCGCCGTACATAGGGCAGGCCCACGCCCCAGCCCTGGCCCGGTCCCTGGCTGCCGGCGCGGCGGTAGAGCTGGAAAATGCTTTCGCTGTCTTCCGGCGCGATCGGCGGTCCCTGGTTATGCACCATCACCTGCACACGCTCGACCGTGGTCGACAGGGTCACCGTGATCGGGACCTCGCGCGATCCGTACTTGATCGCATTATTGACCAGGTTCTCGATAGCGCGGCGAATCGCCTCTCCGCACCACCAGCCTTCGACCGGATCGTCACCCAAGGCCAGCTCGATGGCGTGGAAAGGCTCGGCCGACTGCACTACGTCGCGCACCAGCGCCGCCATGTCGAAGCGCTCGAGGCGCAGCCGTACCGGCCCGGTCTTGCAGAAGGCGATGCGGTCGAGCAGCTCACGCGTCATGCCGTCGATGCGCTGGGTGCTGGCCACGATCTTCTCGGCGAAGCGGCGCACGTTCTCGTCGCTGGAAGTATGGTTGATCATCTCGGCTGCCAGCTGGGCGGTGGACAGCGGCGTTCGCAGGTCGTGCGCCATCGAGGCAACGAACTGCTCGCGCAGGGCCGCCTGCACCACCGTGAAGGCGTTCGCGCTCTCGCGGATGGTGGCGTCGATGTGGGCGAACAGGATCGCGCGCTGGCCCTCGTCGACCCTCACGCCATGGCGTTCCAGCTGGCGAACCAGCACGTCGCGGAAGATCTGCAGCTCGTGGATGAGGGCCGTGGCATCGTACAGCGTCAGGCGCGCGCGCTCGCCGCCATGTTCGCTGGCCAGCGCGCCGAGGTCGGTGACCACGCGCGCCGAATAGTTTGGCGTGAGCAGCGCAGCCAGGGTGTCGAAATAGGCCGGCAGCGTGTTCTCGAGGACCGGCAGGGACAGATCCTCGGCCTGCGGAACGGCACTGCGCACCTCGTCCATCCAGGCCTGCAGCACCTGCCCGCGCAGGGCGACCATGGCGCGTGTGATGGGGGAAAGCTCGGGATCGTCCGGCGACAGGTGTCCGGTCAGGTTTGCACTCATGCCACAGCCGTGTTGTCAAAGTAGAACGTCAACCCAGTCTACACGACGGCTATCCTGGACGGCGCGTGAATGCCCATGACGTGTTGCGCCGCCGGGTCAGCCCAGCCACAGGCGGTAGCCGACCCCGGTCTCGGTGAGCAGGTGGCGCGGCTGGGCCGGGTCGTCCTCAAGCTTGTGGCGCAGGTGGCCCATGTAGATGCGCAGGTAGTGGCCGCTCTCGGCATGGCCCGGCCCCCACACCGCGCGCAGCAACTGGGGAGCGGTCAGGACACGCCCGGCATTGCCGACCAGGACCGACAGCAGCCGGTATTCGGTCGGGGTCAGGTGCACATGCTTGCCGTCGCGCGTGACGCTGCGTTCCTGGGGATAGACGGCCACGCTGCCGAAGCGCACGCTGCCGTCCTCGCGGGTGGCGGGCTGGCGCTGGCGCCGCAGGGTCGCGCGCACCCGCGCCAGCAGCTCGCCGGTGCCGAATGGCTTGGTGAGGTAGTCGTCGGCGCCGGCGTCGAGCGCGCGGATCTTTTCGCTTTCCAGGCTGCGTGCCGACAGCACGATGACCGGCGCCGCCGACCACTTACGCAGGTCGGCGATGAAGTCGATGCCGTCGCCGTCCGGCAGGCCGAGGTCGAGCACCACCAGGTCGGGGCGGCGCGTGCCGGCGTCGATCAGGCCGCGCGCCATGCTGGCGGCTTCGTGCACCTGCCAGCCTTCCTGCTCCAGCGCGGCGCGCACGAAGCGGCGGATCTGGGGCTCGTCTTCGACCAGCAGCGCAGTCGGCTTGTCACTCATGTGGGCTATCCGTAGGCAATTCGGGTTCGGGGGTCTCGGGCGGCTGGCCGGCGGGCAGCGAAAACACGAAGCCGGCTCCGCGCAGCGGCGAAGCGCAGGCGCGGATGCGCCCCCCATGGGCCTCCACGATGGCGCGGCAGATCGCCAGCCCCAGGCCCACGCCCGGCAGCGCCGATTCGCGCTCGCCGCGGGTGAACTTCTCGAACACCGCTTCCTCGCTGCCGGGCTTCAATCCGGGACCGCTGTCGAAGACCATGACCTCGACCAGCGCGTCGCGCACGGCCGCACCGATTTCGATGCGCGAACCCGGCGGCGTGTATTTTGCGGCATTCTCGAGCAGGTTGCACAGCACCCGCTCGACCAGCACGGCGTCGAAGCGCAGCAGCGGCATGTCGTGCGGCAGGCGCACGGTCACGTGGTGCCGGCGCAGCGCGGTGCTGCTGGCGCGCAGGGCCGCCCCGACCACCTCTTCCAGCGCCTGCCAGTCGAGGTTGAAGCGCACCTGGCCGCTTTCGATGCGCGCCATGTCGAGCAGGTTCGCCACCATGGTGACGAGGCGCAGCGACTCGTCGTGCAGGGCCTGGGCCAGCTCGCGCGGCGCCTGCGCCAGCGGCGGCTCGGCACGCAGCAGCGACTCGGACAGGCCCACCAGCGATGTGAGGGGCGTGCGCAGGTCGTGCGACAGCGCCGCCAGCAGCGAGTTGCGCAGGCGCTCGGATTCCATGCCCACCAGCGCCGACTGCGCCACCTCCACGTAATGCACGCGCTCGAGCGCGATCGCGGCCAGCGCCGCCAGGGCGTCGAGCTGGCGGCGCTGCTCCGGGCCGAGGGTCCAGCGCCCGCGTTCCGGCCCGCCCTGCGGCTCGATCGCCAGCACGCCGCGGGTACGCATCGGCGCCACCAGCGGCAGGTAGAACACGGAACTGGCAGGCAGCGTGTCGGTGCCCAGGCCCGCAATCTGGGCATGGTCGAAGGCCCATTGCGCAATCCCGGCATCGAAGCCGGGCGGCGGAGCATCGGGCAGCACCAGCTTGCCGTCGGCGTCCGGCGCGAGCAGGGTCGCGCGGGCGCCGAAGGCTTCCTGGACCAGGGCCTGGGTCGCCTCGACCACCTGTTCCGCGACCAGCACACCGGACAGCTCGCGCGCGAATTCGTACAGGGCGCGCACGCGCTGCTCGCGCCGCGCCGCCACCCGCGCCTGGAAGCGCAGGCCGGCCGTCAGGTGGCCGGTGATCAGGCCGACGGCCAGCATGACCCCGAAGGTGATCACATACTGGAAATCGGACACCGCCAGGGTGAAGCGCGGCGGCACGAAGAAGAAGTCGAAGCAGGCCACGCCGACGCAGGTGGCGGTCACAGAGGGAGCGCGCCCGAATCGCACCGCCACCAGCACCACCACCAGCAGGAACAGCATGGCGATATTGGCCAGGTCGAGCCAGGGCAGGAGCGGCGTGACGGCAGCCGCCGTGAGCAGGCTGGCGCCGGCCGCCACCAGGTGCGGCAGCGGGCGTATCCTGCCAGCGGGCGCCTGTGCCGCCGGAGGGCGCGGGGTGGTGGACGGCCCGACGGCGGGCGCGCCGACCTCGATCAGGTCGAGCCCGGGCGCCAGCCGCGCCAGGCGGCGTGCCACCTGGCGCTGCCAGGGCCAGCGCACTTGCGAGCGGCCCAGGGCGATCTTCGACAGGTTGTGGCTGCGCGCATAGTCGACCGCGGCCTGGGCCACCTCCCCGTCCGCCACCGTGGCAGTGGTGGCGCCGAGGTCCTCGGCCAGCGCGAGCGCGGCCAGCATGCGCGCGCGCGCCGCCGCCGGCAGGCGCGCCAGGCGCGGGGTTTCCACGTACAGCGCGTGCCAGCCGGTGCCCAGCTGCGAAGCCATGCGCGCGCAACTGCGTACCAGGTGCTCGCCGGCGGAGTCTGGCCCGATGCACAGCAGCAGGCCGGCCCCGGTCTTCCAGATGTCCTCGATCGACTGCTCGATGCGCCAGGCGCGCACCTCGCCTTCGACGCGGTCGGCGGTGCGGCGTAGCGCCAGTTCGCGCAGCGCGATCAGGTTGCCCTTCCTGAAGAAGTTGTCGGCGGCCCGCTCGGCCTGGGCCGGCTGGTAGACCTTGCCCTGCTTCAGACGCTTCAATAGCGCATCCGCCGGCAGGTCGACCATCACGATTTCGGCCGCCTCGTCGAACACGCTGTCGGGGACCGTTTCGGCGACGCGGATGCCGGCGATGCCCCCCACCACGTCGTTCAGGCTTTCCAGGTGTTGGACGTTCACCGTGCTCAGGACGTCGATGCCGGCCTCCAGCAGTTCTTCGACGTCCTGCCAGCGCTTGGGGTGGCGCGAGCCCGGCGCGTTCGAATGCGCCAGTTCGTCGACCAGGACCACGGCCGGACGCCGCGCCAGCGCCGCATCGAGGTCGAATTCGCCGATGCGTACGCCGCGGTGCTCGACCTGGCGGCGCGGCAGCTGCACCAGGCCCTCCAGCAGCTGCGCCGTTTCCTGACGTCCGTGGGTCTCCACCACGCCGACCAGCACCTCCCTGCCCTCGGCCTGCAGGCGGCGCGCTTCCTGCAGCATGGCGTAGGTCTTGCCCACGCCGGCCGAAGCGCCGAAATAGATGCGCAGCCTGCCGCGCGCCGCGCTGCGCTCCTGGGCATGCATCTGCGCCAGCAGGGCATCGGGGTCGGGGCGTTGGGGGACGTTCAGCGGCATGGTTCAGCGAGTATCGCGCACTTGGGCGTCGAGCGCCAGATTCAGGGCCAGCACGTTGACGCGGGCCTCGCCGAACAGGCCCAGTACCGCCTGTTCCGCGTGCGCATCGATCAGCTGCTGGACGTCGGCCAGGGCCAGGCCGCGCGCCCTGGCCACCCGGGCCGCCTGCCAGCGCGCACCCGCCAGGCTGATCTCGGGATCGAGCCCGCTGGCCGAGGCGGTGACCAGATCTTGCGGGATCGGGGCGCCGTTGTCCGGATCGGCGGCGCGAAGCGCCTCGGCGCGCCCCTTGACCGCCTCCTGCAGGGCCGGATTCAGCGGTCCCTGGTTCGAGCCGGAAGAGCCGCCGCCGTTGTAGGGCGCCGGTGCGGTTGCCGAGGGACGGCCCCAGAAATACTGCGGCGCTTCGAAATGCTGGCCGATCAGGCGCGAGCCGACTACCCGGCCGCCCTGCTTCACCAGGCTGCCGTTGGCCTGGTCGGGAAAGGCGGCCTGGGCGATGCCGGTGACCACCGCCGGGTAGGCGAGGCCGCAGACCACGGTGAGTGCGCCGAACAGGACAAGCGCGGGACGGAGAATGGATTGCATACGCGATTCCTCAAACAAGGTTCAGGGCGGTCAAGACCATGTCGATCAGCTTGATGCCGGCGAAGGGCAGCAGGATGCCGCCAAGGCCGTACACCAGCATGTTCCGGCGCAGCAGGCTGGCGGCCCCGATTGCCCGGTAGCGCACGCCCTTCAAAGCCAATGGAATCAGGAACACGATGATCAGGGCATTGAAGATCACTGCCGACATGATGCTCGATGCGGGACTGGTCAGCTGCATGACGTTAAGCGCTTGCAGCGCCGGATAGGTGCCGACGAAGGCGGCCGGCACGATGGCGAAGTACTTGGCGATGTCGTTGGCGATCGAGAAGGTGGTCAGCGCGCCGCGTGTCATCAGCATCTGCTTGCCGATCTCGACGATCTCCAGCAGCTTGGTCGGGTTCGAGTCGAGGTCGACCATGTTGCCGGCCTCCTTGGCCGCCTGGGTACCGGAGGCCATCGCCACCGCGACATCGGCCTGGGCCAGCGCCGGCGCGTCGTTGGTGCCGTCGCCGGTCATGGCCACCAGCTTGCCTTCGCCTTGGTAGCGGCGGATCAGCGCCAGCTTCTGCTCCGGCGTGGCCTCGGCGACGAAATCGTCCACGCCCGCCTCGGCCGCGATGGCGGCGGCGGTCAGGCGGTTGTCGCCGGTGATCATGACGGTCTTCACACCCATGCGGCGCAGCTCGGCGAAGCGTTCGCGGATGCCGCCCTTGACCACGTCCTTGAGCTCCACCACGCCCATCACGCGGGCGCCGTCGGCCACCACCAGCGGCGTGCTGCCGCGGCGCGCGGCAGCGTCCGTGATCGCTTCCACTTCGGCGGGCCAGGTCGCGCCGAGCGCTTCCACGTAGGCGCGGATGGCGCTGGCCGCGCCCTTGCGCAGGCGGCGGGCGCCGATGTCCGCGCCGCTCATGCGGGTCTGTGCGGTGAACGGAACGAAGCTGGCGCCCAGGGCAGACATGTCGCGCTCGCGGATGTTGAAGCGGCTCTTGGCGAGCACCGCGATGCTGCGCCCTTCCGGGGTCTCGTCGGCCAGCGAGGCCAGTTGCGCGACGTCGGCCAGTTCCTGTTCCGTCACGCCCGGCGCCGGCAGGAAGGCGCTGGCCCGGCGGTTGCCGAAGGTGATGGTGCCGGTCTTGTCCATCAACAGCACGTCGACGTCGCCCGCCGCCTCGACCGCGCGGCCCGAGGTGGCGATGACGTTGGCGCCCATCATGCGGCTCATGCCGGCCACGCCGATGGCCGACAGCAGGCCGCCGATGGTGGTGGGAATGAGGCAGACCAGCAGCGCGACCAGCACCGTGATCGTCACCGGCTGCCCTGCCCCCGCGGCTTCCACCGAGAACAGCGAGAACGGCAGCAGGGTCACGGTCACCACCAGGAATACGATGGTCAGCGCCACCAGCAGGATGGTGAGCGCAATCTCGTTTGGCGTCTTCTTGCGTGAGGCGCCTTCGACCATGCCGATCATGCGGTCGAGGAAGGTCTCGCCGGGGTCGGCCGTGACGCGCACCACCAGCCAGTCCGACAGCACGCGGGTGCCGCCGGTGACGGCGCTGAAGTCGCCGCCGGACTCGCGGATCACGGGGGCGGATTCGCCGGTGATGGCGCTTTCGTCGACCGAGGCGACGCCCTCCAGCACCTCGCCGTCCACGGGAATCACATCGCCAGCCTCGACCAGGAAGTGCATGCCCTTGCGCAGCTCTTCCGATTTCACCGGGTACCAGGTAGCGCCGTGGTGCGGCGACGGCAGCTTCTTGGCCATCACGGTCTGTTTCAGGCTGCGCAGCGACGCCGCCTGCGCCTTGCTGCGGCCTTCGGCCAGGGCTTCGGCGAAGTTCGCGAACAGCACCGTGAACCAGAGCCAGGCCGCGGTCGCCGCGATGAAGCCGGCGGGCGCCTCACCCTGGCCGGCAAAGGCATCGATCGCCAGCAGGGTGGTCAGGATGCTGCCCGCGTAGACCACGAACATGACGGGGCTGCGCAGCTGGGTGCGCGGGTGCAGCTTGCGGAAGGAGTCGGCGATGGCCGGGCCGAGCAGCGTCGAGTCGAAGAGGCTCAAGCTGCGGCGCCCTGGGATCGCCTGGGGAACGGTGGTGTCGATGACAGGTGGTTTCATGATCATTTGGCGAACAGTTGAAGATGCTCGACCACCGGGCCCAGGGCGAGCGCCGGCACATAGTTGAGGATACCGACCAGCACGACGGTACCCGCCAGCAGGCCGACGAACAGCGGACCGTGGGTCGGCATGGTGCCGGCATTGGCGGCGAGGCGCTGGCGCGCGGCAAGCGAACCGGCGATTGCCAGCACCGGGACGATCACGCCGAAGCGGCCGAACCACATCGCCACCGCCAGCAGGGTGTTGTAGAACGGCGTATTGGCGGAGAGGCCGGCAAAGGCGCTGCCGTTGTTGTTGGCGGCGGAACTCAGCGCATACAGGACTTCGGAGAAACCGTGCGCCCCCGGGTTGGCGATGCCGGCCTTGCCGGCGCCCGCCACCACCGCGATCGCGGTGCCGACCAGCACCAGGCAGGGCGTGATCAGGATGACCAGCGAGGCCATCTTCATTTCGAAGGCGCCGATCTTCTTGCCCAGGTATTCCGGGGTGCGGCCGATCATCAAGCCGGCGATGAAGACCGCCAGGATGGCGAATACCAGCATGCCGTAAAGGCCCGACCCGACGCCGCCGAAGACCACTTCGCCCAACTGCATCAGCACCATCGGCACCATGCCGCCCAGGGGCATGAAGGAGTCGTGCATGGCATTCACCGCGCCGCAGGAAGCGGCGGTGGTGACGGCCGCGAACAGGCTCGAGCCAGCGATGCCGAAGCGGGTCTCCTTGCCTTCCATGTTGCCGGCGGCGGCATCGACGCCGAGTGACGTGAGCAGAGGATTGGTCGCGCTTTCCGCCGCATAGGTCAGCATGGCGGCGCCGACGAACAGCACGGTCATGGTGGCGAGCACCGCCCAGCCCTGGCGCATGTCCCCCACCATGCGCCCGAAGCTGAAGCACAGGCCTGCGGGAATCAGGAAGATGGCGACCATCTGCACGAAGTTCGACAGTGCGTTCGGGTTTTCGAAGGGGTGAGCCGAATTGGCGTTGAAGTAGCCGCCGCCGTTGGTGCCCAGCAGCTTGATGGCTTCCTGCGAAGCCACTGGTCCCATCGGGATGCTCTGGGTCGCGGCCTCCAGCGTATGCGCATCGACATGGCCTGAAAAATTCTGCACCACGCCCTGGCTGGCGAAGAACACGGCGAACACGATCGACAGCGGCAGCAGCACGTACAGGGTGGCGCGGGTCAGGTCGACCCAGAAATTGCCGATAGCGCTGCTCGAGCGGGCGGCAAAGCCGCGGATCAGCGCAAAGGCAACGGCGATGCCGGTGGCGGCCGAGAAGAAGTTCTGGCCCGCGAGCGCGAGCATCTGGGTCAAGACGCTCATGGTCTGCTCGCCGCTGTAGCCCTGCCAGTTGGTGTTGGCAACAAAACTGACGGCGGTGTTGAACGAAGAATCGGGGCCGACGTTGGCCATGCCTTCGGGATTGAGCGGCAGCCAGGCCTGCATGCGCTGCACGCCATAGACGGCAATGGCGCCCACGGCGTTGAAGGCGATCAGCGCCAGCGCGTACGCTTTCCAGGTCTGCGCTGCGGTACAGCCCTCTCCGGCCGCGCGGTAGAACAGCGCTTCGATCTTGCCCATCCAGCGCATGCCGGGAACGGCGGCGCTGTCGGCAACACGGGCCATGAACAGGCCCAGGGGATAGCCCAGCAGGAGCAGGACCAGCAGGAAGACCGCCAGCAGCGGAAGGAAGTCGGAGAACATGTTCACAGGTCCTCCGCCTTGAACAGGGCCACCAGCAGGTAAACCAGCAGCCCGGCGGCGACCAGGCCGCCGACGATGTAAAAACCGTTCATTGCTTGCCCCCCAGCTGCTCGCAGCCGGCCAGCAGCAGCCAGGTCAGCACAAAGAAGAGGAGGAAGGCGCCGATGAAAAGGAAGTCCATGGGTACTCGCTTTCGACGTTGTTGTTATGGGATGGAGCGTAGTGGCGCCGCGCGAAACGGGGCGTAAAAAGGGCGTGGCGCCGTGTAAACGCGTTGTAAACGCGATGTACCTAGAAGATGGCGCCGACGGTCAGCTGCAGCGCGGTCTTGCCGAGGAACTTGCCGTTGGCAGGCGAGGCGTAAGCGGTCTTGCCGGCGTTGGTGCCGATCACGGCCAGGGTCACCGTCGCGGGGCCGTAGGCGCGGGCGGCGCCGATCTTCCAGTCGGTATAGCTGGCCGCGCCGTTGTTCTCGACACGCTGGCGGCCGGCGTGCAGCTGCACGGTAAAGCCGTTGCCGGCGTCAATGCTGGCGCCCATGTCGAGGTAGCCGCTGCCCTTGCTGTCGACAAAGCCAAACAGGTTGGTGGTCGCGTGCGAGTACTTGACGTAGGCCGGGCCGTAGCCGATCTGGCCGTAGACTTCGGTGGTGTGGGCATTGGCAAAGCCGCTCACCTTGCCGAGCTCATTGCCGGCATAGAGGTAGCGCAGGACCCCGGTGTCGTAGCTGAAGCCGGGAGCGAACTCGCCACGCTTGCCGCCGTAGAGGTCTAGTTCGAGCTTGCCGTCGCCGCCGGCGTCCTCGATCCATTTGATGGTCGAGGCCCAGGCGCCGGCATACCAGCCGGACGAATGCGCGTAGTCGGCGCCGCCCTGCAGGGCCGGCTGCAGGCGGGTCTGCGAGATGCCGCGGTAGCGGTAATCGCTGGTGACGGCTGCGTTGAAGGTGGTTTGCGCGTGGGCGCTTGCGGCGAGAGAGGCGCCGGCCAGGATGGCGGCGTGGATCAGTGCTTTCATGGTGTCCTGCGTGTTGTTGTTGGAGCAGGTGAAAGCGTATGGTGTTGGGTGTAAAAACGGGCTAAAAGCGTTCGTGAAGTATGTAAACGAGATGTATAGGTGCTGCGGGGGGGGGGAGTGGGCCCCGGCCTGCGCCGAGGCGACGGATCATGCTTTGGCAGTGCTCTTCAGGTATTGCATGTATTTGGCGACGCCGGTAGCCACGTCCGTGAACGGCTCGGTGTAACCGGCGGCGCGCAGGGCGCCAATGTCGGCTTGGGTGAAGCTCTGGTACTTGCCCTTCAGTTTATCCGGGAAAGGCAGGTATTCGAGCAGGCCCTGTTCGACGATCTGCTCGAGGGTGAGCGCCGGCTTGCCTTCGTTGGCCAGGGCGTTGACGGTGGCGACGGCCAGGTCGTTGAAGGGCTGGGCGCGGCCGGTGCCGAGGTTGAAAATGCCGCGCTGGTCCGGGTTATCGAGGAAGAACAGGTTCACCTTCACCACGTCTTCGACGTAGATGAAGTCGCGCATCTGGGTACCGGCCTCGTAGCCTTCGTTGGCGCCGAACAGCTTGACCTTGCCCTCTTTCTGGAACTGGTGGAACTGGTGGAAGGGTACCGAGGCCATCGTGCCCTTGTGCCCTTCCAGCGGGCCATAGACGTTGAAGTAGCGCAGGCCCACGACCTGGCTGCCCTTCCCCATCCCATGCTGCTGCCAGTAGCGGCGCATGTACTGGTCGAACAGGAATTTCGAATACCCGTAGACGTTGAGCGGGCGCTCGTACTGGCGCTCTTCCTTGAACACGCTGCCGCCGCCGTACACCGCGGCCGAGGACGCGTAGATGAAGGGAATGCGCTCGCGCTGGCAGTACTCGAACAGGGCGATCGTGTACTCGTAGTTATTCGCCATCATGTAGCGGCCGTCCGTCTCCATGGTGTTGGAGCAGGCGCCCTGGTGCAGCACGGCGCTGAACTTGCCGTCGAATTCGCCGTCCTTCAGGCGCACCAGGAAGTCTTCCTTGTCCGCGTAGTCGGCCACCTCGGCATCGACGATGTTGAGGAATTTTTCAGGACGCGACATGTTATCGACCGCGAACACGCTAAAGGGCTTGCGGCTTGACAGTGCGTGCACCAGGTTGGCTCCGATGAAGCCTGCTGCGCCAGTAACCAGTATCATTTTCTAACCTCGTATCTTGTTCGTTCAGGCTGCGGCCAACACCGGCTGCAGCGGTTGCCATACATCGTTAGGCAGGATCTGTTTCATGCAGTTCTGGTGGCCCAGCGGGCACTCGCGCTGCTGGCAGGGCGAGCACTCGATGTGCAGCCACAGCACCTTGGCCAGTTCGGACAGGGGCGGCGTGTGGCGCGGGTCGGTCGGGCCGTAGATCGCCACCACCGGGCGGCGCAGCGCGGCGCCAATATGCATCAGGCCAGAATCGTTGGTCACCACCACCGCCGCGCGCGCGATCAGCGCGATCGCTTCGCTCAGCGAGGTGGAGCCGGCCAGGTTGTGCGCCTGCGGCACGATGGCCGTGATCTCGTCGCACACGGCGCGGTCCTTCGGGGAGCCGAGCAGCAGGATCTGCGCATCCGGCCGGTTAGCGAGGATGGTCTGCGCCAGCTCGGCAAAGTAGGCGGCCGGCCAGCGCTTGGCCGGGCCGAACTCGGCGCCGGGCGCAAAGGCGACGTAGGTCCCTACCGGCAGCTTCAAGCGCGCAACCGCCGCATCGGCTTCTTCCGATGCCACCACCATCTCCGGCTCGGGCAACTTGTCGGGACGCGGCAGGTCGCGCACCGGCTCGTCCGCCAGCGCGGCGTAGAACTGCGCCATCGGGCGCGGCGCCGCCTTGTCGTCGTGGTGCATCACGTTGACCAGGCCGTAGCGCATCTCGCCCTTGTAGCCGACCCGGCGCGGGATACCCGCCAGCCAGGGGATCAGCGCGAATTTGAGCGTGTTGGGCAGCACATAGGATTCGGCATAGCGCCCTGTGAGCATTTTCGCAAAGGCCTTGCGCTCCTTCCACTGGAGCGAGCCATGCTTGAAGGGCGACTCGATGACGGTGTCGACCTCGCGCATGGCGCGCCACACGGGCGCGACCCAGCCAGGGGCCACCACGTCGATCGGGCGCCCCGGATATTTCTGCTTCAGGCGGCGCAGCAGGGGCTGCGCCATGACGGCGTCACCGATCCAGTTGGGGGAAATGACAAGCGTGCGCGACATGTTCTTCGTGTTCCTGCAATGGGATCCGCGATTATAGCAACCGCTGCCGCCAGCCGCCCGGGCCGGCTTCCAGCAAATGGGTCAGCTTGACGCGCTCCAGGAAGACCGCGTCGTGCGACACGACCACCAGCGCGCCGGCGTACCCGTTCAGCATCTCCTCCAATGCTTCGAGCGCGGCCAGGTCGAGGTGGTTCCCCGGCTCGTCCAGCAGGAGCAGGCGCGCGGGCGGATCGGCATACAGCGCGCAGGCCAGCGCCGCCTTCAGGCACTCGCCACCGCTCAGCTCTCCGGTGGCCTGGGCCACCCGCTGCGCGTCCAGTCCGAGCTGGGCCAGGTAAGTACGCAGGCGGTCCTGGGGCGTGCTGCGGTTGCGCTCGAGCAGCTGTTCGATCGTGCTGCGCGCCGGGTCGAGCAGGGACAGGCGCTGGTCGAGCCAGGCGCAGGCCGGGTCGCGCCGCACCTGCCCTTCAAGGGGCGCCAGCGCGCCGGCGATCACCTTCAGCAGCGTCGACTTGCCGCTGCCGTTGGGACCAATGATGCCGATGCGCTGCTGGCCGCCGACGACCAGGCTGATGCGCCGCAGGGCCGGCGCCACGAAAGGCAGCTCCACCTCATCCAGTTCGAGTACGCGGCGCTGTGCGGCGGCGCTGACCCCATTGGCGTGCACCCGCACGGCGCTGTCCTCGCGCAGCGCCTGGGCCGCCTCGCGCACGCGCTCCTGGTGCTGGCGGCGCGCCTCGTCGTGCTGCTGGCGCAGGCGTCCGGTGCTGTTCTCGCTCCGTTCTTTTTGCCGTCCCAGCAGGATCTTCGCCTGGTTCGCCGCTTTGCCTTCGCTGGCTCCTCTCGCCTGGCGACGCTGCTGACGCTCGTGCTGCTCGCGCATGGCACGCTCGTCGCGCTGCATGGCCTGACGTGCGTGTTCGAGCTCGCGCAGGGCCCCGGCCTGCTCGGCGGCGCGCGCCTCTTCGTAGAACCCGTAGTTGCCGCCATAGCTGCGCAGGCCCTGCGGCGACAGCTCGACGATGCGTTCCATCTGCCCCAGCAGGGCGCGGTCGTGGCTGATCACGATCAGCCCGCCGCGCCAGTCGCGCAGCTGCTCGGCCAGCGCCGCGCGGCTCGGGGCGTCGAGGTGATTGGTGGGCTCGTCCAGGATCAGGAAGGCGGCGCCGGAGAGCATCGCGCCCAGCAGCGCCACGCGCATCGCTTCGCCGCCGCTCAACTGCTGCGCCGGCGTGGCGGCATCGAGGTGCGCCAGGCCGGCCTGGTCGAGGGCATGGCGCAGGCGCGCCGGCAAGTCCCAGCGCTCGCCAACCAGTTCGAAATCGGCCGCGTCAAAGCTGCCGGCTTCGATGCGCACCAGGGCGTCGAGTACCTCCTGCAGGCCGGCCAGTGCGGCCACGGTTGTTGCGTCTATCTGGTCAAGCTGCTGCGACAGGTAGAACACGGTGCCGGAGCGGATGCAGCGGCCGGAAGACGGCGCAAGCTCACCCGCCAGCAGGCGCGCCAGCACGCTTTTGCCGACGCCGTTGCGGCCCACCAGGCCGGTGTGGCGCGTGTCGAACTGTTCGCTGAGATCGGACAGCAGGGTCCTGCCGTCGGGAAGCGTAAAGGATGCGCTGTCGAGCGCAAGGTAAGGATGCGTCATGAGACCTCCATGGATGCCGGTTGCTCCCTGCTCTCGCGGGAAGGTGGGAGTACTGGCCGTCAAGCAGACGGCGGCATCAATGGCGCATCGGGCGTTACCTCGCAAATTGGAATGTGCTTGGATGATATCAAATATCCAACAGGCAGGCGAGCGCGGCCTGCGCGGCCGCTCGTTATAATGGTGGCATGTTCCGCTCATCGACAAGACAGGCCCTGCGTACATGGATCGCCCTTGTGGCCTTCGTGTTCAGCCTGTTCGCCCCGAGCCTGTCGCATGCCTTCGCGCCGCAGCAGTCGATGCCGATGAGCGAAGTCTGTACCGCGGCCGGCATGATGATGATGCCGATGGCAGATAGCGCGGACCAGCATGCCGGCAGCGCGAAAGGCATGACGCATTGCGACCTGTGCTGCTCGCACCATGCGCCAGTCGTGCTGCCCGCGCCGCCCCTGCTGCCCCTGACGCTTGCCGGCGCGCGCGACACCTATCCGCCTCTCTTCTACCAGTCCCCTTCCCCCCAGTTCGCGTGGACGCCGGCGCAGTCACGCGCGCCACCCCCCAGCTTCTTCTAACCGCTCAATTGGCACCGGCGCCTGGCGCCGGAACGATCGCTATCGCGCGTGATGCCACACGTGTTTCGTCACGCGCCAAGGAAACGCAATGAAGAAGCTCGCACTTACCCTGCTGGCCGCCGCCACGCAGGCTGCGTCCGCGCAGGCACAGGATGGTCCCATCAAGCAGCTGGGCACCGTCACCATTACCGGCAGCCGCCCCACCTCGCTGCCGGTCCAGATCCCGACCACCATTGAAGGCATCACGGGGGTGCAGATCGAACGCACGATCAACGCCCTTGACTCGGAAGACGCGCTGAAGTACCTGCCGAGCCTCCTGGTGCGCAAGCGCTACATCGGCGACTACAACCACGCCGTGCTGTCCACGCGCGCCTCCGGCACCGGCAACAGCGCGCGCTCGATGGTGTACGCGGATGGCATTTTGCTGTCGAACTACCTGGGCAACGGCGCCACGTTTGCCCCGCGTTGGGGCATGGTCACGCCGGAGGAGATCGAGCGCGTGGACGTGCTGTACGGCCCCTTCTCGGCAGCCTACGGAGGCAACTCGGTGGGCGCCGTGGTCGACTACGTCACGCGCATGCCGACGACATTCGAGGCGCACGCCAAGTTTGGTTTTACCCACCAGCCTTTTGAGCTGTACGGCACCCACGAGCGCTACCAGGGCAAGCAGGCCAGCGTCTCGCTCGGTGACCGCAGCGGCCGCTGGTCCTGGTTCATCGACGTCAACCGCGCCGACAACGAAGGCCAGCCGCTGACCTTCCCCACCCGCTATCTCGACGCCGGCGCCGCGCCGGGAGGCGTGCCGGTGATTGGTGCCGTGGTCGGCCGCGACCGCACGAACCGCGCCTGGTACCTGCTCGGCGCCGGCACCCAGTACCGTACCGTGCAGGACCACCTGAAAGCCAAGATCGCCTACGAGCTCACGCCCACCGTGCGCGCCAGCTACACGCTCGGCCTGTGGCAGAACGATTCCGAAGGCCGCCCCACGTCCTACCTGCGCGACCGCGGCGGCCAGCCCGTGTACAGCGGCCGCATCGACATCGGCGGCAAAGGCTATACCCTGGGCGCCACCGATTTCAATGCCTCGAATGAAGACCTGCGCCACCTGATGCACGGCCTGTCCCTGAAGAGCCACAGCAAAGGCGTCTTCGACTGGGAACTGGCCGCGAGCCTGGTTGACTACGACGAAGACCGGCTGCGCGCCCCGACCAGCGCGCTGCCCGCTGCCCTGAACGGCGGGCCGGGAAGGATCGTCGACATGGCGGGCACTGGCTGGACGACCTTCGCCGCCAAGGGCATCTGGCGTCCGCAAGGCGCGCACGTGGCGGAATTCGGCTATCAGCGCGAAGCCTACAAGCTGGCCAGCATCGAGCACGCGACCGGCAGTTGGATCGATGGCGCGCCCGGCGCGCGCAACCAGGCCTTTTCGGGCCGCACCGAGATCCAGGCGCTGTGGGCCCAGGACACCTGGAAGTTCGCCCCGGGCTGGAAGACCGTACTGGGCCTGCGCGTCGAGCACTGGCGCGCGCACGATGGACGCACGTCGAACGCCGCTACCTCGGTGGCGCACGGAGAAAGGCACGGCACCTGGATTTCGCCGAAAGCGGCGCTGGCCTGGCAGGCTACCCCGGACTGGGTGCTGAAGGCTTCGGCCGGGCGCGCGGTGCGCATGCCTACCGTGTCCGAGCTGTACCAGGGCGGCATCAGCGGCAGCGGCACCCTGATCAATAACGATCCGGGTCTGGAGCCGGAGCGTTCGTGGACGGGAGAGCTGAGCGCCGAGCGCAGCCTAGCAAGAGGCTTGTTGCGCCTGACGGCCTTCGGCGAGCGCACGAGTGATGCGCTGTACTCGCAGACCAACGTGCTGGTGACGCCAAACGTGACGAACGTGCAGAACGTGGGCCGGATCGAGACCAAGGGGCTGGAGCTGGCCTACAACGCAAGCGATGTTGCGGTGAATGGCCTCGACCTGCAGTCGAGCGTCACCTGGACCGAGTCGGAAATCACGCGCAACGACAAGTTCCCGGCCAGCGTCGGCAAGTGGCAGCCGCGCATCCCGCGCTGGCGCGCAACCAGCGTGGCCACCTGGCGCGCGAGCGATCGCCTGGCCGCTACGCTGGCGGCGCGCTATTCGGGGCGGCAGTTCTCGACGCTCGACAACTCGGACCCGAACGGCTTCGCCTACCAGGGTGCGAGTCGCTATTTCACGGTGGACGCGCGCGTGCACTGGAAGCTGGCGAAACAGTGGAGCGTGGCGCTCGGGGTGGATAACCTGAACAACTACCAGTACTGGAACTTCCACCCCTACTCGCAGCGCACCTGGGTGCTGGAGGCGCGCTACGACCTGTAGGCAGGCGTCACGCCTCGCTGGCGTCGAGCTCCGGCAGCGGGATCCCGTGCAGCGCATTGCGCCAGCTGTTGCCGATGTTCCCGCACACCAGGCGGCAGAAGGATGCCGCCTGCTGCTGCAGCTGGCGCTGGTGGTTCGCCTGCAAGAACTTCCCCAGCGCCTCGTACAGGTCCCACATCACCTCTTCGGTGTCGTGGGCGCCCAGCTTCATCGGGATCACGGTGTCCGGATCCAGCATCGCTTCGCGCAGCGCTTCGATCATCTCCGGCACCGGCATCTTGCGCCACATGGCCGCCAGGCGCGGCACGTGGTGGAAGATGTGACGGAAGTAGATGCGATTGTGGGCGTACGCGTCCCAGTAGGCCTTGCCGCGTTGGGTGCTGCTCAGAAAAGCTTCGAAGCGGCCCAGCAAGGTCTCGCTTGAGGCGCGTACCGGGTCGCTCGCGGTGAGCACGCTCACGCCGAAGGTTTCCAGGATGCGGTCGATGGGCGTGGCCACGCCGATCCGGTTCGCATCCGGCGCCTTGCCCCACAACAGGCCGGTGACCAGGTTGTGGTCCTCGTCGATGCGGTGCACGATGGCCGAACCCGAATCGCCATGGTCGACGAATTCGTCGCTGCGGCCATCGATGAACAGCATGTCCTGGAACTGCTCGAGGTTGGCGGCCACGCCGCTGTAGTGGATCGCGACCACGCTGCCGTGGGTCAGGCCGGTGGAGGCGCCGCGCTTGGCGATCGGGTACGGCAGGTCCTGGCGGCCGATGTCATGGGTGCCGCTGATGGCGCCGATCTCGCGGATGTAGGCCAGGCCGGCGTCGTAGTAATAGTCCAGGCTCGCGATCGCGGCATCCATCTGCGAGCAGTCCTGCACCTCGGTCGTGCTGCCGATCTCGTCGCACTTCACTTTGGCCGGCTGGTACACGGTGGTGCCGGCTTCGCCCAGCACGTGGGCGGCGGACAGCGCGTGGCAGCTGCCGTCGGGCTTCCGGACGATGCAGCCGAGAGTGCCGAAGGAATAGCCGGCACTGAGCTTGGTGCCGCCGACGAGCGGGCGGTATTTGCTGTTGTCCTCGTACATGGCGCGTCGTTCGGACTGGGCGTCGCAGCGGATGATGGGCGCGTGTTCGATCACGTCGGTCATGAAGCCGTCGACTTCGAGCGGGATCTGTTCGTCAGGCGGGATCGTGGCCAGCGGTCGTTTGCGCGTTAGGTGGACACAGATCGCAAGCTGGTCGGTCGGCTTGCCGTCGACGCGCTTCACACCGATGCTGGTGCCGTGCACGCCGGGAATCGTCATGGCGGTGGCGTGAAAGTACTCCTTCGCCTGTTTCATCTGCTCGAATTTTGGATCGTCCATCGTTCCTCTCCCCCTCGAAAGTAACGTCGCAGTAAATTATTATTTTGATACGAAAGTATCAATTTAGCACTAACTTATGGATGAGTCACCGGATATTTACGCACAGGGCATAGAGGGTGGTGTAGTTCCGACAGTTGGGAAGACTTCTTGCCCGCAGACAGCAGAATGCGAAACATGATTGCACTGCTGCGTTCAAACTGACGTTCTTCGAATCGGCAAGGCTCCGGCCTGATCCTGGGGGCAATGCGGTGCTGTGGCAGCGGCTTGCTAGAGTATGCGGCGCTTCGGTATCGGACCCGGCAGGTCCTCGCTGGTTGAAGTGGCCTAAATACAAAAAGCCCTGATGCGGGCTTCTTGTATTCAACGCGAACTTCGGGAAATCAAATCTTCAGTTCAATGACGTTTGGCTTATGGGTATCCACTTCGTAGTGCATGGTACTGAGATTTGCTTCGCGCGCCCTTGTCACATAATCTTGGTATGCCGGGATCGCGATTGCTGCAAGAATACCGATCGTGAAAATCGCGGGGAATATAACCACCAATATCTTGAGGGCTATATGCACCGGGGCGCCGATCTGTCCATTGTTGTATTTCTGTGCCCAAGACTGCGGACTTGTAAAAGCGTAGATGAGTGTTTCGACAAACGCGATTAATCCAGGAATAGCGGTCCAGAAAAACAGCAGGTAGAGCACGCCGGAGATTGGCCGGCTCAGATAGAAACGATGGATACCGAACCCACCTGTAAATGCAGCGAGGACTGTGGCAACGTTCTGATTCTTCAGGTTGGCGGCCGTGGCCGTTAACTGCTGACACCCGCAATGCGGACACGAAACAGCTGACTCATGTATTTCTTTACCACACCCTCTACAGAACACCATTCCCATATTTACTCCGAGCTGATTTTATTTGTGTAAGCCGGATATGCACAACTCCAGCGCAATCACTATATTGTTGCCCAGAGGATATAACAACACTTGTATGTTGTTTTTGAGGAAGTGGCGTTACGATTATCCGATGCGCATGGATTTGTGGTTGCTATCTGACTTCGATACTGTTTTTGGCAGATCAAGCAGGGATTCGCCCACGTTCCGCGGGCCGCCCTTGCGCGAGTAGGCGCAAGGCTTCGAACCTGCCGCCTTGGCGATCACACAAGGCGCGCGTTGCAGGGCGCCCCGCGCCCTGCAACCCTTGCTTCTCTCCGCTATGAAACAAATAAAAAATGGCCACCCGAGGGGTGGCTATCTGACTCCGGTACTGTTATTGGCAGAGCAAACAGGGATTCGCCCACGTTCCGCGGGCCGCCCTTGCGCGAGTACGCGCAAGGCTTCGAACCTGCCGCCTTGGCGACCACGCAAGGCGCGCGTTGCAGGGCGCCCCGCGCCCTGCAACCCTTGCTTCTCTCCGCCATGAAACAATAAAAAAGGGCAACCCGAGGGTTGCCCTTTTTTATTGTATTCCTGGCGGAGAGAGGGGGATTCGAACCCCCGATAGGCTATGAACCTATACACGCTTTCCAGGCGTGCGACTTAAACCACTCATCCATCTCTCCTGATGGGGTCTCGTGTGTCCACGAAGCCGCCTATTATAGCAAGTATTCTCTTCTGTACAAGACCGTTCTGACTCGCGTCATGCCTTCGCCTCCGCCGGCCAGCGCCGACGCCACGGCCGCAGCACCTGGCGCACCGGGTTCACCTGCGTGCCGACGTCCTCTGCCCCGACCAGACCTCGCCGCTTCAGGTGGCGCAGCGCCACCTGCACCGCCGACTTCGACAGCCCCGTCTTGACCGCGATCATCTGCAGGCTCGCCGGCACCTGGTCGCGGCCGAGCGCCTGGGCGCTGGTGAGCAGGTAGAGATAGACGACGAAGGCGGCGGGACGGCGGTCGTGGCCGACGAGGTCCGGCATCAGGACTTCGAACACGTAGGCGTCGAGTGGGTACTGGCGGGTAGTCATGAATACTATAGTGTTAAAAGCCATATCAAGCCGCGAGTCTGCCACGATAATGCTCGCCGCGACAACCACTGCCACTCACCATGATCACCCAACTGAAATTCGTCAGCATCCCCGTTTCCGACCAGGACCGCGCCCTCGCCTTCTACACCGACAAGCTCGGCTTTGAAATTTCGACCGACCAGCCGATGGGCCCGGGCAAGCGCTGGATCGAGCTGCGCATTGCCTCGTCCGGCACCCGCGTCGTCCTGTTCACGATGGACGGCCAGGAAGACCGCATCGGCACGTTCTTCAATGGCGCGTTTGCCTGCGATAACGTGGAAGCCACCTACCGCCAGCTGAGCCAGCGCGGCGTCGAGTTCGTCGAGCCGCCGACCGTGCAGCCCTGGGGCTCGTTCGCGAAGTTCCGCGACCCGGACGGCAATACCTTCGTGCTGTCGTCTTCCTGATACAGCCACTAAGCACTGCGCATAAAAATGCCGCCAAATGGCGGCATTGACGTTTCCTGGGGATGGGCTAGTGGCTTTCCTCAACCGGCGCCTGCGGTCCGGTGGTATTGTTGCCGGATAATAACTTTTTACTACCCGCCCGCCGTGAAACGCAAAGTCCTGTATTACGTCGTCTTTACCGTCGCAGCCGCGGGCGCCGCCGCCGGCAGCTGGATCGTCAGCCTCAAGTCGCCGTCTCAACCGGCCGCCAGCGCGCCCGCCGCTAGCCCGAGGATGGATGTCAGCGCCATCTCGGCCGACATGCAGACCATGCTGGCGTCCTACCGCAAGATCATCGTGCTGACCCAGGACGAAGCCGGCCTGTCCGCCGACGAACGGGCCCAGGCCAACCGGGTTGGCCAGCAGCTCTTCCACGAGAACCAGGAACGGGTCGGCAAAGTCGAAACCGCCCTCGCCCAGCTGCTTGCCTCGAACAATCCGGCGCGTTTCGAAGCGCTCGGCTCCCTGCTCGACTATGTGGAGTCGGGCGAAGGCCTGTACGACGCCGACCGTTTGGCCTTCCGCGAGCTGATGCAGTCCCTGCTGGCCCAGGTGGCCAAGGATTCCTCGCTGCCTGCGATCAAGCTGCACAAGCGCATCTCGGAAGACCTGGACGCGCTGGCCGAGATCGAGCGCAACTATGAGAAGGAAATCCGTGCCGTGTTCGGCCGCTTCGAGTCGCGCTCGATCGAGCTCAAGCGCGAGAAGTGGAGCAGCTACGTCGCCTACCTGAAGACCCTCTACCAGCGCGAGCGCATCCTCAAGGAATACGGCGTCATCACGCCCTACCCGGCCAAGGCCGAGCCGCCGGCGCAAGCTTCACAGCCAGCGCAGGCCGGTGTGGACGAAGGCGAGATCTTCGGCAAGACGCTGCCGAAGAAGACCGTGGTGCTGACTTTCGATGACGGCCCGCACCGCCGCTACAGCGAAGAAATCGCGGCCATCCTGAAGCAGTACAACGCGCCCGCGATCTTCTTCAGCGTGGGCCGCAACATCGGTTCGCTCGACGCCCAGGGTAAAGCCAAGCTGAACGGCGGCGCGGACGTGATGCGGCGCCTGAAGCAGTCCGGCTACGTGCTGGCCAACCACAGCTTTTCGCACGCCCAGCTCTCGAAACAAACGGGCGACGGCCTGAAGGCCGAGATCCTCAACACCGACGCGCTGCTCAAGGCAGTGGATCCACAGCGATCGAGCCTGTTCCGCTTCCCCTACGGCGCGCGCAACCGCGAAGGCCTGCAGGCGCTCGAGAATGCGCACCTGAAGTCGGTGATGTGGAACATCGATTCGCTCGACTGGGCGGACCCAGTGCCCTCCTCCATTGCCGACCGCGTGCTGCGCACCGTCGACAAAGAAGGCCGCGGCATCATCCTGTTCCACGACATCCACGAGCGCACCGTCAAGGCGCTGCCCGCGATCCTGGACCGTCTGGTCGCCGAGGGCTACCAGTTCGCCGGCTGGGATGGCGAGCGCTTCAAGGTGGACGGCGGCGCTGCGCCCGCGCCGGTGCAGCGCACGGCCGCGACCGGCTACGCCAATTCCTGGGCGATCGTGGTCGGCATCGACAAGTACCAGAAATGGCCGCAGCTGCAATATGCGGTGCGTGATGCCGAAGGGGTTGGACAGGTATTGGTACAGAAGTTCGGCTTCGCACCAGAGCGCGTGATCACGCTCAAGAACGAACAGGCGACCCGCAACAACATCCTGGCCGCCTTCCACGACAAGCTCGCGCACGGCAACCTGCAGCCGAACGACCGCATCTTCGTGTTCTTCGCCGGCCATGGCGCCACACGCAAGCTCAGCTCCGGGCGCGACCTCGGCTACATCGTGCCGGTCGATGCCGACCCGAACAATCTCGCCACGGATGCTATCCCGATGACCGAGATCCAGAATATCGCGGAAAGCCTGCCGGCCAAGCATGCGCTGTTCGTGATGGACGCCTGCTACAGCGGCCTGGGCCTGACGCGCGGCGCGGCGAACGCTTCCTTCCTGCGCGATAACGCCAAACGCCTGGGCCGCCAGATGCTGACGGCCGGCGGCACCGACCAGCTGGTGTCGGATGGCGGGCCGAACGGGCACTCGGTGTTCACCTGGACCCTGCTGCAGGGGCTGGGCGGCAAGGCCGACCTGAACGGCGACAGCCTGATCACCGGCACCGAGCTGGCGGCCTATGTGGCGCCAGCGGTGTCCAGCGTGTCGCAGCAAACGCCAGCCTTCGGCAGCCTGCCGGGCTCGGAAGGCGGCGAATTCGTGTTCGAACTGCCCGAGGAAAGCGAGTTCCTGAATACCTCGACTGCCCAGCTGTCGAACGATGCGATTGCGCTGAACACCAAGCTCGATGCGCAGGCCTCGGCGCCGGCGGCTGCGGTGGTGGTGAAGGACCTGCAGGGCGGCGAAACGAAGATCGTGGCGCCGGCGGCGGTGCCGGTGTCAAGCCGCCAGAAAGCGCAGCGGGCCAACGACCAGGGGCTGCTGCTCTATAAAGAGAAGCAGTATGCGCAGGCGGAGGCGCAGTTCACCGAGGCGCTCAAGCTGCGGCCGAACTTCGCGCTGGCGGCCAACAACCTGGGCTTCGTGTTCTACAAGCAGGACAAGTTCCTGGAAGCGGCGCGCTGGTTCGAGAATGCGATCAAGATGGACCCGTCGCGTGCGATCGCCTACATGAACCTGGCCGACGCGTATGCGCGCGGCGGCGAGAAGGACAAGGCCAAGGGGGCGTACAAGACCTACCTGGAACTGGCGCCGACGGGCTCGCAGGCGTCCTACGCGAAGCAGCAGCTCGAGAAGCTGTAGACTGTCTTCAGGCACCCGAAGGAGAGCAAGATGGAAATGAAGAAGATCAACGCCGGCAAGCTGCGCGCGATCGGCTATGACGCCCGCGAGCGCAGGCTACGGGTGGAGTTCGACGACGGCAACGCCATCGACTATGACGCCGTCGGTACCGAGGTCTGGCGCAAGCTGTCGAGCTCGGGTTCTCCCTGGAGCTATTACCGCGACAATATCGAGGAAGAGTTCAGCGGCCGCCGCGGCCGTGCCGGGATCGATGCGGAGAAAAAAGCCCTCGACCGCGAAGCCCTGATGAAGGCCTTCGGCGGCGGCTCGGAACCGGACGGCGCATAAAAAACGCCGCCCTGTTGTCACGGGGCGGCGTTGTCAGTATCGGGCGTCAAGCGCCCGCCGGCTCAGGCCGTTTCTTTCAACTGCTCCAAGATGGCCGGGTTTTCCAGGGTCGAGACGTCCTGGGTGATGTTTTCGCCCTTGGCCAGCACGCGCAGCAGGCGGCGCATGATCTTGCCGGAGCGGGTCTTCGGCAGGTTGTCGCCGAAGCGGATCTCCTTCGGCTTGGCGATCGGGCCGATCTCCTTGCCTACCCAGTTGCGCAGCTCGGTCGCCAGTTTCTTGGCGTCTTCACCGCTCGGGCGGGCCTGCTTGAGCACCACAAAGGCGCAGATCGCTTCGCCGGTGGTGTCGTCCGGCTTGCCCACCACCGCCGCTTCCGCCACCATCGGGTGCGCCACCAGCGCCGACTCGATTTCCATCGTGCCCATGCGGTGACCCGACACGTTCAGCACGTCGTCGATGCGGCCCGTGATGGTGAAGTACCCCGTGTCCTTGTTGCGGATCGCGCCGTCGCCGGCCAGGTAGTACTTGCCGCCCAGTTCCTCCGGGAAGTAGCTGGTGCGGAAGCGGTCCGGATTGTTCCAGATCGTGCGGATCATCGACGGCCACGGACGCTTCACGACCAGGATGCCGCCCTGCCCGTTCGGCACGTCGGCGCCGGATTCGTCCACGATCGCCGTCATGATGCCCGGCAGCGGCAGCGTGCACGAGCCTGGCACCAGCGGGGTCGCGCCCGGCAGCGGGGTGATCATGTGGCCGCCGGTCTCGGTCTGCCAGAAGGTGTCGACGATCGGGCAGCGCTCCTGGCCGACGTTCTTGTAGTACCACATCCAGGCTTCCGGATTGATCGGCTCGCCGACCGAACCCAGCAGGCGCAGGCTCGACAGGTCGAAGTTCTTCGGGTGTACCTTTTCGTCCACGTCGGAGGCCTTGATGAGCGAGCGGATTGCGGTCGGCGCCGTGTAGAAGATCGAGACCTTGTGCTTGGCGATGGTTTCCCAGAAGCGCCCGGCGTGCGGATAGGTCGGCACGCCTTCGAACACGATCTGCGTGGCGCCGACGGCGGTCGGACCGTAGGTAATATAGGTGTGGCCGGTGACCCAGCCGATGTCGGCCGTGCACCAGAACACGTCGGTCGGCTTGATGTCGAAGGTCCACTTCATCGTCAGCGCGGCCCACAGCAGGTAGCCGCCGGTCGAGTGCTGGACGCCCTTCGGCGTGCCGGTCGAGCCCGAGGTGTAGAGGATGAACAGCGGGTGCTCGGCATCGACCCATTCCGGCTCGCACTCGGCCGGCTGGCTGTCGACCAGCTCGTGCAGCCAGATGTCGCGGCCCTGCTGGTAAGCGATGTCGCCACCGGTGCGCTTGTAGATGATGACGTCGCGGATGCTGTCGCAGCCGCCCATCGCCAGCGCCTCGTCGACGATGGCTTTCAGGGGCAGCGACTTGCCGCCGCGGCGCTGTTCGTCGGCGGTGATGACGGCCACGGCGCCGGCGTCGATGATGCGTTCCTGCAGCGACTTGGCCGAGAAGCCGCCGAACACCACCGAATGGGTGGCGCCGATGCGGGCGCAGGCCTGCATCGCGGCGATGCCTTCGACCGACATCGACATGTAGATGATGACGCGGTCGCCCTTCTTGATGCCGCGCGACTTGAGGCCGTTGGCGAATTTGCAGACGCGCTCGTGGAGTTCGCGGTAGGTGACGCGGGTGACGCTGCCGTCGTCCGCTTCGAAGATGATCGCAGTCTTGTCCGCGTTGCCGTTCGTGAGGTTGCGGTCGAGGCTGTTGTACGACGCGTTCAGCTGGCCGTCGGCGAACCATTTGTAGAACGGCGCGTTGGATTCGTCGAGGGTGGAGGTAAACGGCTTGTGCCAGTCGATGTTTTCACGGGCCAGACGGGCCCAGAAGCCCTCATAGTCGCTGGCCGCCTCGGCGCACAGCTTCTCGTAGGCTTCCATGCCGGAAATCGCAGCCGTGCCGGCGAACTCGGCCGGCGGCGGGAACACGCGGTTCTCCTGCAGCGTGAATTCTTGATTGCTCTCGTTCTCGGCCATACTAGTCTCCATAGTCGTAGTAATAAGTTTTACCGGACACCTTAGGGGCGCTCGCTTACTGAGCCCTTACATGGGGTTTCTTGGCCCGCCCGCGGCTGGAGTGCCATTCTACCAACCTTGCTACCAACCTTGCATGCAAACCGGAGAAGTACGCCGCAAGGACGCGCCGGCGGGTGTAGAATGCTCGGCTGTATTTGTCCAGCTTTCCAGGAGTCAGCATCTCGATGGCGCAGTTAATTCCCCCGAACGAAGCAAAGAAGCTCACCCCAGTCAATAGCCTGATCTTTGCCAGCCGCTGGCTGCAGCTGCCGCTCTACCTCGGCCTGATCCTGGCGCAGTGCGTCTACGTCTTCCATTTCTGGGTCGAGCTCAAGGACCTGATCGGCGCCGCAATGGGCAACGCCGCTTCGCTCGCCCACATCCTGGACGCCGTCACCGTGCCCGGCGCGGCACGCCCGGTCAAGCTGACCGAGACCACCATCATGCTGGTGGTGCTCGGCCTGATCGACGTGGTGATGATCTCGAATCTGCTGATCATGGTGATCGTCGGCGGCTATGAGACCTTCGTGTCGCGCATGCACCTCGAAGGCCACCCGGACCAGCCCGAATGGCTGTCCCACGTGAACGCCTCGGTACTCAAAACCAAGCTGGCGATGGCAATCATCGGCATCTCGTCGATCCACCTGCTCAAGACCTTCATCAACGCGGCGGCGTACAACGAGAAGACCCTGCTGTTCCAGACCATCATCCACTGTGCTTTCCTGCTGTCGGCCATGGCCATCGCCTACACCGACCGCATTGTCATGACCACGCATACGAAACATTAATTCCTCCCGAACGAGAAAATTATGGCAACCGTCATCACCCAAAGCGACCTCATCGAATCGGTCGCGGCAGCCCTCCAGTACATCAGCTACTACCACCCGGCCGACTATATCCAGCACCTGGCGCGCGCGTATGAGACCGAGCAAAGCCCGGCCGCGAAGGACGCCATCGCCCAGATCCTGACCAACTCGCGCATGTGCGCCGAGGGCAAGCGTCCGATCTGCCAGGACACCGGCATCGTCAACGTGTTCCTGAAGGTCGGCATGGGCGTGCGCTTCGAAGGCTTCACCGGCACCGTGACCGACGCTGTCAACGAAGGCGTGCGCCGTGCCTACGCGTTCGAGGACAACAAGCTGCGCGCCTCGATCGTGGCCGACCCGCACTTCGAGCGCAAGAACACCAAGGACAACACCCCGGCCGTGGTCCACATGGAACTGGTCGAGGGCGACACCGTCGACGTCAAGCTGGCGGCCAAGGGCGGCGGCTCGGAAAACAAGACCAAGTTCGTCATGCTGAACCCGTCCGACTCCCTGGTCGACTGGGTCATCAAGACCGTGCCGCTGATGGGCGCCGGCTGGTGCCCGCCGGGCATGCTGGGCATCGGCATCGGCGGCACCGCCGAGAAGGCGATGCTGATGGCGAAAGAGTCGCTGATGGAAGACATCGACATGTACGAGCTGAAGCAGCGCGGCCCGCAGAACAAGCTGGAAGAGCTGCGTATCGAACTGTGCGACAAGATCAATGCGCTGGGCATCGGCGCCCAGGGCCTGGGCGGCCTCACCACCGTGCTGGACGTGAAGATCAACATGTATCCGACCCACGCGGCCTCCAAGCCAGTGGCGATGATCCCGAACTGCGCCGCCACCCGCCACGCCCACTTCGTGCTGGACGGCTCGGGCCCGGCCTACATCGAACCGCCGGCGCTGTCGACCTGGCCGGACGTGCAGTGGATGCCGGACACCGAGAAGTCGAAGCGCGTCGACCTGAACACCCTGACCAAGGAAGAAGTCGCATCGTGGAAGCCGGGCCAGACCCTGCTCCTGAACGGCAAGATGCTGACCGGCCGCGACGCCGCGCACAAGCGCATCCAGGACATGCTGGCCAAGGGCGAGCAGCTGCCGGTGGACTTCACCAACCGCGTGATCTACTACGTCGGCCCGGTTGACCCGGTGGGCAGCGAAGTTGTCGGTCCGGCAGGCCCGACCACCGCGACCCGCATGGACAAGTTCACCGAGATGATGCTCGATAAGACCGGCCTGATCTCGATGATCGGCAAGGCCGAGCGCGGCCCGACCGCGATCGAAGCGATCCAGAAGCACAAATCGGCCTACCTGATGGCGGTCGGCGGCTCGGCCTACCTGGTGTCGAAGGCGATCAAGTCGGCCAAGGTGGTCGGCTTCGAAGACCTGGGCATGGAAGCGATCTACGAGTTCGAAGTGACCGACATGCCGGTTACCGTGGCCGTGGATTCGACCGGTACCTCGGTGCACAACACCGGTCCGAAGGAATGGTCGGCCAAGATCGAGTCGCTGAAAGGCATCCCGGTCAACGCGCTCTAACGTAGGGTGGTCGGCTCTGCCGACCGCGCGTCCAACTATCTTTGCGCCGCTATGGTATCTCCTACCAACCAACATGACGCTCCCGTCGGCATTTTCGACTCGGGCGTCGGCGGCCTCTCGGTGCTGCGCCATATCCAGGCGCAGCTGCCGAACGAACATCTCCTGTATTTCGCCGACTCCGGCTTTGCCCCGTATGGCGATAAACCAGAAGACGTCGTCATCGACCGCGTTCTCGCTATTGCCGCCTTCCTGGTGGGGCGCGGCGTCAAGGCGCTGGTCGTCGCCTGCAATACCGCCACTGTCGCCGCCGTACGCATCCTGCGCGAGCGCTATCCCGACATGCCGATCGTCGGCGTGGAGCCGGGCCTGAAACCGGGCGCGGCGAGCACCCGCAACGGCACGGTCGGCGTGTTGGCCACCGAGCGCACCCTCGCTGGCGAAAAATTCCTGCTGTTGCGTGACCAGATCGTCGAGACGACGGACGCGCGTTTCCTGCTGCAGCCCTGCGTGGGCCTGGCGGACCAGATCGAATTCGGCGAACCCGGCGCCCCGGCACTTAGCGCCATGCTGGAACGTTATATCGCCCCACTGCTGGCGCAGGGCGCCGATACGCTGGTGCTAGGCTGCACCCACTATCCGCTGGTGCAGGCTTCGATCGAGCAGGTCATTCGCCGGCATACGGACGCCGAGGTGGCGCTGATCGACACGGGCGACGCCGTGGCGCGTCAGCTGGCGCGGCTGCTGGAGGCGGCAGGGCTGCTGCGTGCCGGCACGGAAGCGGCGCACCTGACCGGATTCACCAGCGCCAGCGGCACCGCCCTATCGGCTGCTTTCGCCAGCCTGCTGGGGCAAAACCCGCCCGTGCACGAGGTCGCGCTCGGCGCCACGCTGTCGAACCCGACGGGCTCGCACATTTAAACTTGCCAGTTCGGGAAGCGCTTTGTATAATCTTGTTCTGTCTCGGAAACAGCGAGACACAAGCAAGACAATGGTGGCTGTAGCTCAGTTGGTAGAGTCCAGGATTGTGATTCCTGTTGTCGTGGGTTCGAGTCCCATCAGCCACCCCAAGAATTCAGCAGTAAAAATAAAGGGTTACACGCTTCGCGCTTGTAGCCCTTTTGTCTTTTTGGAAGTTGGATTCCAAATTTTGGAAGATCGCTGTCGTTGACCATATGGCGCACGGGGGCACATTGAACCGAAAAGTACCAGCAGAGTGGAAGTCTTTGGCATACCTTCGGCCGGAGGTTGTTCTTGACCGCCTTCGTCGAATCGCCACAAGTGGGATGCTTTCCGGTTTACCTGAAGACGTACAGACCTTACGTCGTCGGGACTTGCGCCAATTCCTTGAGGGGCGGCAGGCTGCGCTGTTCTGCTATGGCGTGGGTCGCGCCCTTGGCGTTGAAGTCACATTCGCGCTATGCGAAAAGGACGACTACGATTTTGTTGCAAGGTATCACATAGACAATTCTGAAATTTACGTGCCCGTCCAACTGAAGGAACTCGTTCCCGTCAAATTGAACGAGAAAGCCGATCTGCAGAAGCTGCTAGACAGTGTTTCGCGTAAGTATCCAACGTCAAGTGATTTAGTTGTCGCGATCCACATAAATCGCGATATAACAGATTTGCGCCCCGCAGAACTCCGGCTACCTCGTGGCGTGGGTCAACTCTGGTTTTATGGAGCACGCGACTACACGCAGGAAAGGTGGATGATCGCTGGCGACCTGCTTCAGGATCCAAATCTAGTTAGAGAGTTCAGCTACCCACTGCCGCAAGCCCTTATTTGGGAACACATTGCTAACGGCCCCTACGTGCAGCGCAGCGTGTCCTGGCTGGTGAGGAATGCTGTATCCGATCAGTACTATTCGGTAGCCCTTGCCACCTTTATTTTCCGCCGGTCGTAGACCTTCTCACCATGCGATAGCTGCTGTGTCCGGTAGCGTTCATGATGGTCTCGTCCCCCTCTTCTACTCGGTCCGTGACCGCCGCCCGCATATCTTTCAGCGTGAAGCGCTTAAACTGGACGCCGTCCTCCTCGGCCTTCTTCTCGGCGTGCGCCATCAGCCGGGGCAGGTTCGCGTTCCAGCCGCTGACCGTGTACGGCTGCCAATCCATGTTGCCGAAAACATACAAGCTGGTGGTGCCCTGTAGGGTCAGCGCCTCATTGATGACGGCACGCAGCTCAGTCGACCACAGGTGTGTGCAGCAGCTTGCCGACGCTCTCTTCGGCGCCGTGCACGATCACGCACGGCACGGCCATGCCGGGGATTTCGAAGGCTACGCCGTCGGTGCCGGCGCCGCGCAGCAGGGTGCGGGCGTGCTCGATCAGTAGGGGCTACGGGGCGAGCAGTTCGGGTGGGCTAGATTCATAGGCTACCTTTATTGAACGCGGGAAATGGAGGGTGTTAATATTCGGTCATAAAAAGTGAGGCGAAGATGGTTGATCAAGTTACTGCAATCAATACCTTTTGGGACTTGAAAGCGTCAGGTGCCTTGAAATTCATTTCAGATTCCATATCTGCACTAGCGTGGCCGGTCGTTATTTTCTTCACTCTCCGGCTATTTAAAGCTGAGGTCGTCAAGCTGCTCGCAAAACTGTCGAAGGTCAGTGCACTAGGCGTAGAAGCGGAGTTCAACCAAGGCTTGGACAAGGTTGAGGCAGCTGTACAGCAGCTTCCCGACAACGGCAGTACAGATGTTCCTTCGAGTCCTTCTAATGTTCCAGCGGATGAAACTAGCCAAGTCACCCCGCCCACCACAACCGTTGCTAGCGATTTCGAAATCCGGTATTCGGTGGAAGGCGCTGCTGCCTCAGACCCTGTAGCACTACGTGCAAATCCGACAGGAACCGTTATGGAAGCTTGGAAGTCGCTCGAGCAAACTCTTCGCTTTTTCGCTGCAGAGGTACTTGGCCCTGTTGAGTCGAGCCTGAGTCCAAGCGTTTTAGTAGCCAATTTGTATAGCTCGGGAGCGATACCGTTACAACAGGTGAGTGCACTGACGGAGCTAATTAAATTGCGTAACCTGGCAGCGCATTCAACTGACCCAATCCCCGAAGCTGAGGCAGAAAAGTTTGCTAAACTCGCGCGCCAACTCGCGAGCGAATATAAGGATAGGCGGCGACTGGCCCTAATCCGCAGAGTGAACGGTCGTCTGGAGAGGAATAGCAATCGAAAATCAGGCACCTGAGTTCCGAGGCAGCCATTTTTCATGCATTAGCCCTTTGGCATCGTTAGCGCGAGCGCCACGTTGCGCACCCAGAATGGCGTTGCGCTTAGCACGAAAGTCTAACCACCCCAGGCCAGCAGCAGCGTCGTGCCCATGACCTCGGCGACCGCAGTCGCCGCATCCGGCGGCACCAAGTTGCCGATGTGCTCGCACCACACGCTGTCACTGGCGCCGTCCAGCAGCAGGAACTCTTCGGGCTCGATCAGGCTCTGCAGGGCAGCCAGGTCGAACGTGGTGAACGGTTGGTCCCAGGTGCCGTCGAGCGAGCGTATGATCGCGACCGTCTTCTGATCCAACACTGGCAGCGTGCGTGGTCAGCGACCAACCAACGCCCGTCGTCCTGGCGCGCCACTGCGCTTACAGCGCCGCTCGGCGAATCCCACGGCACCACGCCGTAGTGGCCGCCCGTCCGATAGGCGTCGCCCTTCCCCCGGTTTCCGTTCATGCTGGTGCCCGGGTCCGCA
This sequence comes from Massilia sp. IC2-476, assembly GCF_020707295.1. NCBI lineage: Bacteria > Pseudomonadati > Pseudomonadota > Betaproteobacteria > Burkholderiales > Oxalobacteraceae > Massilia > Massilia sp. IC2-476. The sequence continues at coordinate 612,243 of NZ_JAJFER010000002.1, read as the reverse complement.
ACGGCGAACGCGCCTTGGCCGGTGGACGGCGGCACCTTCTCGGCGTAGCGTGCCACAGCAGGAAGCGCTTGCGCGATTGGGCCAGGCCGCCCAGCTCGCCGCAGTCGTGCGTGGTCTCGGCCACTGGGTAGCCGTAGCGCTGCAGCACCTGGTTGATCTGGTCCAGCAGGTGCCAGCCATGCGTAGTCCACTCGAAACACACCGGATTGGCGCGCCGCGCCCGTGCTCAACGCGGATAGCCACGCACCTCTTGTAACCACCTGCCTTACAGGAGCTTCAACAGCTGGGAATAGCCCGACCACTCGGATAGCATCTGCACAGCAGTGGCCAGCCGTATGGTCAAGTGAGGCTACTTCATACGCCTACGAATGCCGAAGGCGGCAAGTCCGGCCGCAAGCAGCGCGAGCGAGCCGGGCTCGGGGATATCGGTCAGCACCATTTTACCCAGCGCTCCCTGGCACTTGACATTGGTCGTCCATCCACAGTTGGGCATTGACTGGTCCGATTCTGCTGTGATCACTTCCCACAGATCTCCACTAGACCGCATTTCAAAATTGCTGTGTTGGTCATTGGCGCGAATCCAGCCGCTGAGCAATCCATTGGCTTCGAACTTCACTTCCATGTCCAGCGCCCCTAGACCCAAGCGAAATGGCTCGCGTCGAGGGTAATACTCCATCGGCACCATGATGTTTGTAAAGCCATACGACAGCGAGATTAAACCCGAATACGGACGGATCGGGTCATGAGGCTTGTGATGAAAGCTGAAAGCCCCTAGGTCATAGACTTCCTGCGCAAAGTCCAGGCGTAAGAAAATCGATTGGGGCGGAAGATCGTTCTGCACCTGCCACTGATACACGATATTGGCTGAGCAGACGGATGGGATAAGTGCGCCGAGCAGAGCCACGACGGCGAAGATTCGTTTCATAAGACCTCCCTCGTTATTAGTCTTATCTCACATGCAATTTTCGCGCCTACCTCTTTCTTATCTGCAAGTGCTTGTTTACAAAGTCTTCTCGCACGGCGCAATGAAAAAGTGCTCTGAAGCTGTAAGAGTTTCCGACAAACACGGCAAGGACGTCTTCACTTGTTGTCAGACGAATTGTCTTGGTAGCCCAACAAGATGCCGACCATCGCTACCGATACCGAAACGGCGCTGGGGCTGGGGCGACGCTAGGAACCGGCCGGGCAAACGTGCCACACGAGAGATCGTGAGGCCACAAGGTAGCTTGTGGCGTTCTGCTTTCATCGTATAGAAACTCTACCAAAAGGACCTGGCAAGGTTCACACCTTCTCAATCGCATGCCTTGAGCCGAACTTTTCGACTTATTGGGATCGGCACCGAAAAAGGGCTAGTGGATTGGCAAAACGTTTTCTCACCAGCTGTAAAAAATGTTGCAATCCATCAAACGATTTGCTTCTCTTAGCGGCTAAATCCCTATGATGCAGCTTTAGCAACGGTGTAGTTAAGCGTTTTCCTAAATCTGTTGACTTTGCTCCAATCTGTCACTAGGATTTACTCAAGTACAAGAAAATAATCTGGAGACAGTCAACATGCGGCACATCCAACCCGGCCTTTTTACCGTTCGTCGTTCCAGCGTGCTGGTCGGCGCACTCCTGCTCGCTACGGCTGCGAGCGCCGCGCCGGCCGAGGAATCGAACGCCAAGCTGATCAGCCGAAGCCTCGACAGCGCCGCCAAGCAGTACAGCGGCATGCTGGCAAGCGTCCAATCCAAACCCGGCTTCCCGCGCACCGTGGAAAACGGCCAGGTGAAAATCGTCGACGTGAAGGACTGGACGGCCGGCTTCTTACCGGGTTCGCTGTGGTACCTGTTCGAAGCCACCGGCGACAAGAAATGGCGCGCCGCCGCCGAGGACTACACCGCACGCATGGCGCCGGCCAAGTTCGACAAGACCCACCACGATCTCGGCTTCATGCTGGGCGCCAGCTACGGCAACGGCTACCGCCTGACCAAGAACCTCGCCTACCGCGACGCCATGCTGGCCGGCGCGACCACCCTGGTCACGCGCTTCAACCCGAAGGTTGGCAGCATCCAGTCGTGGGAACTGTGGAAGAACACCACCTGGGCCTTCCCCGTCATCATCGACAACATGATGAACCTGGAGCTCCTGAGCTGGGCCACCCAGGCATCCAAAGAGCCGCGCTACCGCGAGATCGCAGTCATCCACGCCGACACCACGCTCAAGAACCACTTCCGTCCCGATCACTCGAGCTACCACCTGGTCGACTACGACCCGCAAACCGGCGCCGTGCGCGGCAAGCAGACGGTGCAGGGCAATGCCGATGCATCCTCGTGGGCGCGCGGCCAGGCCTGGGGCCTGTACGGCTACACCATGATGTACCGCGAGACGAAGAAGCCAGAGTACCTGCAGCAGGCGCACAACATCGCCGCCTTCTTCATGAACCACCCGCGCCTGCCAGCCGACAAAGTGCCCTACTGGGACTTCGACGACACCGCGATCCCGAATGCGCCGCGCGATTCGTCGGCCGCGGCCATCGTCAGCTCGGCCCTGCTGGAGCTGGCCCAGTTCTCGGATAAACAGCTGGCGCAGCGCTACCGCAGCTTCGCCGAAGCCCAGCTGCGCAGCCTCGCTTCGCCCGAGTACCTGGCGGCGCCGGGCGAGAACGGCGGCTTCCTGCTCAAGCACGCCACCGGCCACAAGCCGGCCGGGAAGGAAATCGATGTCCCGCTCAACTATGCGGACTACTACTTTCTCGAAGCACTGCTGCGCCTGAAGGCCAGCAAGAACTAGTCATTTAAAAAAACCGAGGAGACAGCGTTGAACAAGAACAGAATCGAAGGTTTTCACGTCGCGGTGAAACCGCTGGCAGCCGTGGTTGCGGTGGCCGTCGCACAATGGGCCCTGCCCGCCTATGCCCAGGAAGCGCCGGAAGCGCAGCCGGATCCGAACAGGCTGCAGCAGGTCGTGGTCACCGCCAACAAGCGCGTCGAAAAGCTCGAGAGCGTGCCGATGGCGATCTCGGTCCTCTCGGAAGAGGAACTGCAGCGTAACAATGTGCGCGAGATCGAGGACGTCATCGCCCTCACCCCCTCGCTCACCCAGGCTTCCGGCACCACCGCCGCCAACAACGCGCTGTTCATGCGCGGCATCGGCACCGTCTCGGTCGGCATCGGCGTCGAATCGGACGTCTCGGTGATCCTGGACGACATCCCGATCGCGGTGCAGTTCCAGGCCTTCCGCGACCTGGCCGACGTGGCCCGCGTCGAAGTGCTGAAAGGCCCGCAGAGCACCCTGTTCGGCAAGTCGGCGGTGGCCGGCGCGATCAACATCGTCACCAAGCCGATCAGCGGCCCGATGACCTACCGCGGCAGCGCCTACTACACCAACGACCACGAGTACCGCCTGGCGGCCTCGATGGGCGGGCGCCTGACCGAGACCTTCGGCATGCGCATCGCGGCCAACAAGAGCGACATGCCGGGCAACTTCACCAACCTGACGAACGGCCAGAAGGTCAACGGTTCCTCGGGCAAGACCATGATGGCGAAGTTCAGCTGGACGCCGATCCGGAACCTCGACATCGACTTCATGCCGCAATATAACGAGCAGGAAAACACCCGCGGCGTGACCGCGGTGAACGGCTTCTACCGCACCACCGGTTCGGCCGCCGCCGGCAACCTGCAGCGCATCCCGGTCGACATCAACACCGCCTACATGAACGGCAACCCGCTGCTGCCGGCCTCCGTCGTCCTGGCGGGCATCGATCCGACCAATCCGCGCAACCGCCTGGTGCGGCGCGACTTTCCGACCGGGATCGCATCGCGCACCCACGGCGCCGGCCTGAAGTTCTCGTACACGCTGCCGAACGATGCGACCCTGATGTCGATCTCGTCCTACCAGCGCTACAAGGCCAATGACTCGCGCGACCAGGACTTCACCGACGTCCCGACCATCGCCCGCCCAGGCGAGACCAGGCTCACCGTCGGCAACAACCAGTTCGGCACCTACGACATCAACTCCAAGACCCAGGAATTCCGCCTGGTTTCGCCGGACAACAGCAGCCTGCGCTACGTGGCCGGCCTCTGGTGGGCGCGCAACGAGATCGAGCGCCACTTCATCCGCGGCTTCTGCGTCGCGCCGACCCGCTGCGCTTCCAACTCGCCATCGAGCCCGACCAACTACTACACCGACATCTACAATGTGAACAAGGCTGTGTTCGGCCAGGCCACCTGGGACTTCGCGCCCACCTGGACCCTGGTCGCCGGCCTGCGCCGCAACCTCGAGGAATCGGGTTTCAATTACGAGCGTAACTTCTACACCGACCAGCTGGATCGCTCCACCTTCGTGCCGGGTCCGGTCGGCGTGGACGTGTTCTCGAGTAGCGGCAACGAGGACTGGGCCACCACGGGCAAGCTGAGCATCCAGAAGCAGCTGACCCCGGACGTGATGGTGTACGCCATGACCGCCACCGGCCACAAGGGCAAGGCCTACGACGTGACCAGTGGCCTGCGCGCCTCGGCTGCCTTCCCGGTCGATCCCGAAACCAGCCGCACCTATGAGATCGGCACCAAGGCCAACCTGTTCGACAACCGCCTGTCGGTGGCCGCGGTGATCTACAAGACCGACTTCAAGAACTACCAGCAGAACACCTCGTTCGTGCTGCCGAACGACCCGACCATCTACACCCAGCTGAACTCGATCCCGGAGATCGGCACCAAGGGCTTCGAGCTGGACGCTAACATGCTGCTCACCACCGGCTGGTCGGTGAACGCCTCGATGGCCTATACCCGCCCGAGCATCAAGGACTGGAAGAACGGCCCCTGCTACCAGGACAACACCAACCCGGCAATCGGCACCACCGGCCTCGGTGAAGGCGGTTCGCTGGGCGGCTGGAACCGCGCCTGCTTCCCGATCCGCGCCGGCTCCACCACCGGTATCCAGGACCTGTCGGGCGGGATCTTCCCGGGTACGCCGAAGATCAAGGTCAACATCGGCAGCAACTACGACCTGCGCTTCACCTCGATGCCCTTCCGCGCCTTCATCAACGGCAATGTGCGCTACCAGAGCGACTACCAGACCAACATCAACAACGATCCGCGTTCGGTCAACGACGGCTACACCATCGCCGACCTGGGCTTCGGCCTGCGCGAGAACAAGGACCGCTGGCGCCTGAGCTTCCGCATCAACAACCTGTTCGACAAGTTCTACATCCCGAACGCGAACGCGAGCGGCCCGAGCTTCCGCGCCGGCCCGACCTCGACCTCGCCGGGCATCAACGTCGACAGCTGGGTGCCGCCGCGTGATGTGTTCCGCTTCTACAGCGTGAAGCTGGATGTCAAATTCTGAGTTGACGGGTTTTCGTAGGGTGGGCGGCTTTGCCGCCCACGCGTTCAACCAAACGATGTGCCGTGGCAGAGCATTCGAAAGTTAACCGCGTGGGCGGGAAACCCGCCCACCCTACAGGTCTCTCAGATCCAAAAGGAGTAGTAAAAAATTGCGGCGCCTTTCATGGAAGTGAAAGGCGCCGCAACCTTGTGGAAAGCAGCGCCGTGCGGTGCACGACGCGGGTGGTGGTTCAGTCCTTGTAGATCGGACCGGCCAGCACGAACGGGCCGCCCTGGAAGGTCGCGGTGGCGTCGTCCGCCGGCGGACGCGCCCCGCTCGGCGGGAAGCGGTCGGCGAATTCGCGCGAGCTGCGCTTGGCTTCGTAGCCGAGGTGGCCGGCCAGGCGGTTGTCCCACCAGCGGGTCGGGTTGTCCGAGACGCCGAAGGTGATGGTGTGGCCGACGCGCGGCGTGAACAGCGCGCAGCGCACCAGCTCGACCAGGTCGTCGTGGGCGAGGAAGGTGGTCATCATGCGCGCGTTGCGCGGTTCCTCGAAGGAGGAGCCGATGCGCAGGCAGACGGTTTCGATGCCGAAGCGGTCGTAGTAGTAGCGCGACAGGGCTTCGCCGAAGCACTTGGACACGCCGTAGATGCAGTCCGGACGCAGCGGCGCGCTGGCGTCGATCACCTGGGTGGTCGGGTAGTAGCCGACCACGTGGCTGGAGCTGGCGTAGATGACGCGCTTGACGCCCTGCTTGTGGACGGCTTCGTACAGGTGGTGCAGGCCGACGATGTTGGCCTGCACGATGTCGTCGATCGGCTGTTCGACCGAGACGCCGCCGAAGTGCAGCACCGCGTCAACGCCTTCGAGCAGCGCGAGCACGGCGTTACGGTCGGCGAGGTCGCAGCGCACCACTTCTTCGCCCTCGTCGGCCGGGGGGATGACCTTGACGTCGCTAAGGCGGACGACGTCGGCCCAGGGCTTGATGCGCTCGCGCAGCATGGTACCAAGGCCGCCTCCGGCGCCGGTGAGCAGCAGACGGTGGAAGGGCTTGCGCGGTGTCGCTTCATTCATGGATGGTGCTCCAGTGTGTTAAGTTAAACGTTTAACTTAAGTATAGCCGAATCCGCGCATGCGTCAATGCCGAACCCGCCGCTTTTGCCGGGATATTCGATCTTCCCCCGGCGCCGGCTGGTTTCCTGCCCGGCGCTGCATGTTAAGATGCTCTGTCAAATAACGATTACCCGATCATGAAAAGTTCCGCGCCAACCATCCGCGACGTCGCCGCAGCCGCCCAGGTGTCCACCGCCACCGTGTCCAAGTACATCAACGGTGCACAGCGCTTCTCGCCCAAGGTCGAGGCGGCGCTGGATGCGGCGATCGCCAGCCTGGGCTACCGGTCCAATCCGCTGGCCAAGTCGATGATCACCGGGCGCACCAATACCATCGGGCTGTCGGTGCTGGACGTGACCAACCCCCACTTCAGCAGCATCCTGAAAGGCGCCAACCGGGTCGCGCACGACCACGAGTACTCGGTGGTGCTGGTCGATACCGAAGAAACGCCCAGCCGCGAGCGCCGCACCCTGGAAGACCTGAGCCGGCGCGTGGACGGCATGATCGTGTTCTCGCGCCTGCGCGAGCACGAGATGGCCTGGATGGCCGAGATCGACAAACCGCTCGTGTTCTTCGGGTCGCTCAATGAACTGTCGATTCCGACCGTGGCGAGCGACGACCATGGCGGCGCCTTCCTGCTGGCACAGCACCTGCGCATGCTCGGGCATCAGCGCATCGCCTACCTCGGCTTTTCGAAGTCGCGCCGCGACGAGGAGCGCCTCGGCGGCATCCGCGAATGCCTGGACGGGAGCGGGATCGAACTCACCGTGTTCGACGGCGAGACCCCGTCGATGGCCGAGGGTGAGCGCATGTGCTCGGCCATCGTCCTGCAAGCGAAGCGTCCCGACGCGGTGATCTGCTATAACGACCTGATGGCGCTCGGCTTCATGAAGGAAGCGGCCAATCTCGGACTGTCGATGCCGCGCGACCTGTCGGTGGTCGGCTTTGACAACATCCCCTACGGGAAGTACGTGACGCCGGCGCTCACCACGGTCGACCTGCAGAGCGAACGCATGGGCGCCACCGCCATGAGCAAGCTGCTGCAAGTGATTCGCGGCGAGCAGGTCGAGAAACTGACCAAGGTCGCCCCCCAGCTGGTGCTGCGCGCATCGACCCAGGCGCGTCAGGCCTGATACAAAATCCGGCCCTGCAATACTTTACATTCCGGAAGCGTTCGCCTATATTTAGGAAAACGTTTAACAACACCGGAGACATCCTTCATGCGTCACGCTCTTCCCCTGCTTGCAGCATCGCTGCTGGCCCTGCCTGCCTTCGCCCAGGTCACGCCGCCGCTGCAGCGCAGCGTCGAGCAGGCCTACCCGCAGCTCGAATACCTGTTCCAGAAGCTCAGCAAGGAAAAGGCGGGCATGACGATGGAAGGACGCGAGTCCTTCAAGGCCAAGGACAAGTTCCTGCCCGGGAAAGTCGCCACCGGCCTGGCCGACGTGCTGCTGCACCTGCCGAAGGACGATCCGCGCCTGCCCGGCATGCTGCGCGAGTATGCCGACATCGCCGACCTCACCATCGGCATGGACAACGAGTCCTGGGGCATCTATTACTACATCGGCGCCCTGCATCGCCTCAAGCAGGCCGGCCTGCTCGAACGCGCGGTGCGTCCGCAGACCCTGGAAGCGCTGCGCAAGAAGCTCGACTGGCGCAGTTTCGTGCGCACGCCGAGCTATGAGCTCATCAGCCTGCCGACCAACTACTACGGGGTCGCGTTCAGCATCGCGCGCCTGCGCATGCTGATGGGTTGGGAAGACACGGCCGGCAGCGAAGTCCTGCTCGACAAGATGATGAAGCATTACGCCGCCTACTCGGGCGAATTCGGCTTCAGCGACGAGACCGACGGCCAGGGCCGTTTCGACCGCTACAGCATCCTGCTCGCCGCCGAGATCTGCGAGCGCTTCATCGAGACCGGTCTCGAAGTCACGCCCGAACTCAAGGCCCTGCTGCGCAAATCGGCCGACGTCGCCCTGAACAGCGCCACTGCCGATGGCAGCGGCTTTACCATGGGCCGCAGCCTCGGCCCCTATGGCGAGACCGCGATGCTGGAGATCCTGTCGACCGCCGCCTACCTGGGCGTCCTGACTCCCGAAGAAAAGGAATACGCGTACGCCTACTCGAGCCGCATCGCCGAGCGCTACATGAAGTTCTGGTACAACCCGGAGATCCATTCGGTCGACATGTGGAATGGCGGGCGCCGCACCGACACCTACCGCGGCAAGCACCGCATCCTGGGGGAGAACTTCTCGCTGCTGCACCAGCTGATCGCCACCAACGAGATGTGGAACAAGGCCGGCATGAAGGACGTCGTGCCGCGCAAGGACCTGGCCGCATGGCTGGAGCGCACCCGTCCGAAGTTCAGCCTGACCCGCTTCGCACGCGGCGAATACGACCGCGCGCTGGCGATCTGGCGCGACAAGGGCCACGTGTTCAGCCTGTCGATCATCAACGGCGGCCAGAGCCAGCACGACAACAGCCCCTACTTCCCGCTGCCCTTCGCCCACAACGTGATCTCCGGCGTGGCCGATAGCGGCCCGCAGAACACGCAGCTGCTGCCCAAGTTTACGCTGGCCGACGGCAGCGAGCTGATTGCGACCGCGTGGATGAAGGATATCCAGGTCACGCCACGCGGCGCCGGCCAGGTGCTCACGTATCGCCAGGACGCGCTGTCGAAGCTGGGCAAGAACCTGCCCATCAAGGATGCGCGCATCCGCGTCGAGACCGAGTACTCCCTGCAGCCGGGCGCCATCACCCGCACCGACCGCTACGTCCCGACGGCGCCCCTGAGCGTGTCGACGCTGAGCCTGGACTTCCCCTCGTTCTCGAGCGGCGCCACGGTCGAGGGCAATACCGTGCGCTTCAAGGAAGGCGCGGTACAGGCCTTCGAGGTGAGCGGCCTGTCCTCCTGCACGGCCCAACCAACCGGCGGCAGCGAGCTGTATCGCGCGCCTTACGGTGCGATGAACACGATCGTTCGCTGCAGCAGCGGCGCCTTCAGCATGCGCGAGCCGCTGGTGGTGCGCTGGACCATCCGCTACCAGTAGGCTTTCACCTCAGCTCTCCACGCGTCTCCTCGCGTTTGCTCCGGACCGCGGCCTCGCCGCCGGTCCGGTTTTTTTTGGCGAGAACTAGCCGCGGCGCGGATGCTCGAGCGGATTGGGCAGGCTGCGATCGCCCCCCATGCGCGCGTCCCAGTTGTTGGCAGGGGGCGGCACGGTCGACACGGGCTGCGTGGCGTGGCGGTCGTAGATCGCGACCCAGCCGGGCATGCGCGAAGGCCGCTCCTGCGCGACGCCTGCCATGCGTTCGATGGCGGCCGGGTTGGCGACGTTCTCCGCGCCAAAGCGCACCAGGCGGTCGAGGTGCGGGTGCTGGATGTCCAGGATCGAGGCCATCAGCACCAGGGGCGCGGCGGCGTACAGGTGGTAATGCAGGGCCTTGGCAGCGCGCGCCATCTCGTGCGGCAGCGAGCCGTCCGGCTGCACCTGCCCCATCGCATGGTCGAACACCTTGCGGCCCCAGGCCAGGTAGCGCGCCTCGCCGGTCACGGCGCCGACCGCGGTGATGGCCAGGCCTTCCCAGTAATAGTGGTTGTTGCGCACGCCCTTGTGGGCGTCGGCGTGCGCGATGGTCGGCTCGGCCAGGGCGCGCAACCAGGCTTCGATGGCCTTGCGCTGTTCAGGCGAGGCGGCCGCCTGCACGCGCGCGTAACTCAGCGCCAGGCCGCCCAGGGTCCACTTGCGGGTGTACCAGGACTGGTTGGTGCTCATCTTGCCCAGCAGCGCGCCCTGCTTCGCCCAGGCTTCCAGCCAGCCCAGCGCGCAGCGCGCGTCCTGCGGATCGCGCTTGCGCTGCCAGTCGTCGGCGCTGCGCGCGACCGCTTCCAGGTAGTCGTTGACCGGCTTGACTGCGGCCTCGTTGCGCGCCTTGAGCACCGGGTCGATGACCGAGCTGCGCGCATCCGTGTAGTAGCGGTTGGCGTCGATGTCGAACACGGGCGCCGGCGGCGAGTCGCAGGCCAGAGCGCTTGCCGGCCCGAGCGCCAGCAGCAGCATGGCCGCCGCCACGGGCCGCAGGCGCGCCGCACGGCGCCTTGTCACAGGGTGTAAAACAGTCGCTCCGTGCTGCATCTTGCCTCCTTTTTGGAAAACGTTTAACTTATTCTAGAGGGCTTGTCTTCCCATGTAAACCGGCGGCCGCCCGCCAAGCGTGCGCGTGCTCGACTTTTACATGCGGCATGGATATGCTCAGTCCATGGCAACCTGTCACGTACGTGACCTTCCCGATGACCGAACACCATACCGCCCCTACGCCCATCAGCAAGCTGACGGCCAAGAAGCGCCCCGCGGTCCGCTATGCAATCCGGGTACTGGTCTCGTTCTGCGTACTGCTGGTCGCGGCGCAGGGCTGGAGCGCCTGGACTGCGCGCCAGAGCCGCCTCGCCGAGCACGCGTCCGCGACCTCGAACATGGCCGGCGCGCTCGCGGCCCAGGCCGAAAGTACGGTGAGGATCGTCGACACAGTGCTGGCAGGCGTGGTCGAGCGCGTCGAACATGACGGCAGCAGCCCGGCCGCAAATGACCGCTTGCACGCCCATATGCGCAACATGGTGTCCCAGGTAAAGGAAGTGCACGGCCTGTTCGTGTACGGCCCGGACGGCAGCTGGCTGGTGACGTCGCTCGAGCGCCCGATCGCCGCCAACAACGCCGACCGCGAGTACTTCCAGTACCACGAGCATAACCGCAGCCGCGCCGTCCATGTCGGCAAGCCGATCCGCAGCCGCTCGAGCGGGGTGTGGGTGCTGCCGGTATCGCGCCGCATCGACAAACCGGACGGCAGCTTCGGTGGCGTGGCGCTGGGGACCATCGAAATCTCCTTCTTCGCCGAGCTGTACGAAAGCTTCGACGTCGGACACCAAGGCGCGGTCGTGCTCGCGCGCGACGACGGCACTCTGGTCTACCGGCGCCCATTCAACGAGAAGCTGGTGGCCACCAGCGTGGCGAACGGCCCGATCTTCAGCATGTATCGCTCCAGCGGCCCGGTCGGCACCGCCATGCTGCGCTCGAACATCGACGGCGTGACGCGCCTGTACAGCTACCGCCACCTCGGCACGCTGCCGCTGATCGTTGCAGTAGCCAAGTCCAAGGGCGAGATCCTATCCGAGTGGCACCAGTCGACCGTGCTGCTGTCCGCCGTCACACTGCTGGCGGTGCTGCTGCTGGCGGGCGTGGGCGTGCGCCTGGTGCGCCAGATCATGATCCGCGACCAGCTCGAGGCCGAACTCCGCACCGCGAAACAGGGACTGCAGCAGCGCAACCAGGAACTGACGGTGCTGGCGACCAACGACGGTCTGACCGGCATCGCCAACCGCCGCCACTTCGAGGAGACCCTGCGCCTCGAGCTCAAGCGCGCGCGCCGCACCGGCGCGCCGCTGTCGCTGGTGCTGCTGGACGTGGACTTCTTCAAGAAGTACAACGACCGCTACGGCCACGTGGCCGGCGACGAATGCCTGCGCCAGGTGGCGGGCGCGCTGGGCGGGGTGCTGGCGCGCCCGACCGACCTGGCGGCGCGCTATGGCGGCGAGGAGTTCGCGATGATCCTGCCGGCCACCGGCCAGGTCGGCGCCCGCTACGTGGCCGAGCGCCTGCGCCTGGCCGTCATGGACCTGGGCATCCCGCACGCCGACAATCCGCTCGGCATCGCGACCATCAGCGCCGGCGCCTGCACCTTCCATGGCACGCCGGGCGAGAACGACGATCCCGAGGCCTTCGTGATGCGGGCCGACGCCCTGCTCTACCGCGCCAAGGCGCAGGGGCGCAACCGGGTCTGCACCGACCTCGACGCCGTCGGCATCGTGCCGGCGCCGCCGCTCGCCATATAAAAAAACCGCCCCGGGGGGCGGTTCGACTTGCTTAGTAGCGGTTCGGATTGTTCGGACGGGCGTCATGGCGGTTCGGGACGCCGTCGCCGTCACGGTCGCGGCGAGCCAGGTGGCCACGGTCGCGGGTCCAGCCGCCGCGCTCGAGGTACCAGCCGTTACGGTCCTGGCGCCACACCGGTTGCTGGTAGACATAGCCGGCACGCACCCGCTCGTAGTGGCCACGTTCCCACACGTAGCGGCGGCCGTCATAGCTCCAGTAGCCCGGCACCCACTCGTAGCCGCGGCGGGCGGCGGGAATCGCCTCGTGGCGCATCGGGGGCGGCGCCTGGCGCACCACGATCACTTCAGTGCGGCCCTGGGCCTGCGCCTGGACCGGCGCGAAGGCTGCGGCAGAGATCAGGACAGCTGCGGTAGCGGCAAGAATGCTTTTCATGGTACTTCTCCTTTCGGTTGTGTTGGAACCACTATAGCCAAGCCCAACCGCGCACGGGAGGAATGAAAAAAGTTCTTACATTCGAAACATGCTGCCATGAAAATGTAACTGATGCATAAAAGAAAACAGCCGGCATGCGCCGGCTGCTTTGCTTGGAGGAAAAACCGGATTAGTCCAGCTTCCAGGCGTAGTCGACCTTGGTCCAGGTCGCTGCCGGTGCGCCGTCCTTGGTGCCCGGCTTGAACTTGCACGACGACAGGCCTTTCAGGGCTGCCTTGTCCAGGTTCTTGAAACCGCTCGACTTTTCCAGCTTCGATTCGGTCACGGTGCCGTCGGCGCTGACCAGGAACGATGCCGAAGTGGTGCCCTGCTCTTCGTTCATCAGCGAGGCCTTCGGGTATTCGACCGCGCACTTCTTCGGGTCGAACGATGCCGGCACTTCGGCAGCGAAGGTAGCGCCAGCGGCGGCGGTCAGGGTCATTGCAGCGATCAGTTTCACGGTCAGGTTTTTCATGTTTTTCCCCAATAAGGTTTGTTTAAAGTTGTTGGCAGTCTCACTGCGAGCCGGCCCGAAGACCGGCACTACTTCTCTCTTAGAATTCTTCCCACTCGTCGCTGGCGACGGTGGCTGCCTTCTTCGGCTTGGCTGCAGGTGCAGCCGGTGCTTCTTCCTGCGCCGCAGCCGAAGCTGCAGCCTTCTTCACCGGCTTTTTCAGGGCCGGCGCCGGACGCTTGGCAGCGGCCGGACGCACCACCACGGCGGTGCTGGTGACCGGAGCCGCAGTTGCTGCCTGCGCTTCGGCCTGGTACTGCTCGCCCTCGCTCAGCTTGAAGATGCTGACGACGCGGGCCAGTTCACTTGCCTGGTCCTGCAGGCTCTGCGCGGCGGCAGCGGCCTCTTCAACCAGGGCGGCGTTCTGCTGGGTCATGCTGTCCATCTCGATGATCGACATGTTGACCTGTTCGATACCGGCGCTCTGCTCGGCGCTGGCGTTGGCGATCTCGCTCATGATGTCGGTCACGCGTTTCACGCTCGTCACCACTTCGTCCATCGTCACGCCGGCCTGGCCGACCAGCTTGCTGCCGCGCTCGACCTTCTCGACGGAGTCGCCGATCAGGGTCTTGATTTCTTTTGCAGCCGCAGCCGAACGCTGGGCCAGGTTGCGCACTTCCGATGCCACCACCGCGAAGCCGCGGCCCTGTTCACCGGCACGTGCCGCTTCCACCGCGGCGTTCAGCGCCAGGATGTTGGTCTGGAACGCGATGCCGTCGATGACGCCGATGATGTCCGAGATCTTGCTTGCGGAGCTGTTGATCTCGCCCATCGTGCCAACCACTTGCGACACCACTTCGCCACCCTTGCGGGCCACGTCCGAGGCGGTTGCGGCGAGCGCATTGGCCTGGCGGGCGTTGTCGGCGTTCTGCTTGACGGTCGAGGTCAGTTCTTCCATGGCCGACGCGGTCTTTTCCAGCGAGCTAGCCTGCAGTTCGGTACGCGAGGACAGGTCGATGTTACCGGCGGCAATTTCACGCGAGGCGGTGCCGATGGTCTCGGTGCCGCGGCGCACCTGTTCGACGATGCCGACCAGGCTGTTGCGCATTTCTTTCATTTCCACCAGCAGGCTGCCGCGGTCCGACGCTTCGGTCTCGATGGCGATCGACAGGTCGCCGTGGGCGATGCTGCCGGCGATCTTGGCGGTGTAGGCCGGCTCGCCACCCAGCTGCTGGCGCAGGCTGCGCGAGATCACCCAGGCTGCCGCCACGCCCATGGCAACGGCGGCCAGCAGCATGACGATCATGAAGTTACGGGCGTTGACGTATTCCGCTTCGGCGTCGACCTTGCTCTGGGCGCTCTGCTTGACTTCCAGGGCGGCCAGCTGCTCCAGGGCCTCGGTCCACTTCTTCTGCACCGGGCGCACTTCGCGGATCATCACGCGGGTGGCGTCCATGGCGTTGTTGGCCAGGTAGAGTTCCGAGGCCTTCTGGATGGCCGGCATGGCCTGGCCTTCGAATTCCTTGATCTGGGCCAGCAGCGCCTTTTCCTTGTCGCTGGCGTGGGCCGCGAACAGGCCCGACAGCTTCTTCTGGGCTTCTTCGTACTTCTTGGTCTGTTCCTTGAACTTGACCATTTCCGGTTCCATGTCGGCCGGATCGGTCATCAGGGTCAGGACGCGCAGCGAAGCGACGCGGTCGCCCACGTTGTTGCGCATGTCGATCACGAGACCGGTCGACACGTTGTTGACGCTCACCACCTGGTCAAGACGGTCCTGGATCTGCGCCATGCGCATGATGCCGACTGCGGTCACAACGATCAGCAGCACCAGCACCAGTGCGAAACCGAGTGCGAGGCGGGTACCGACCTTCAAGTTATTCAAAAAAGACATTCCTGTTCATCCCTGTGTTTATTGATCGAATTCGCCCGGATTCCCGCGCCGTGCGACGCATGCAGTGGTCATCAATGACGCACTGGTATTTCCAACAGGATAAATCAAAAGTTCCTACCGGAAAGTCAGAAATCGACTGCAAGATTCGAACTGTTTCAGCTCAACAACAGTGTTAATGACAATCAACGTGTGGGGAGCGAAGGAAATTATGCGTGTACTCTTGCCGTCCGGCAAGCTTTACACGACTTGCCTACACATTTCAGACAAGAAAATGTCGCTATTTGCCGACAGGCAATGAAAAAAGCGCACCGAAGTGCGCTGGACGTGGTCCTTTTGGGAGAGAGATCGGCCCTCAGGCCGCGACCGGCATGCGCGCGGCCGCTTCCAGCAGCAGGCCAGGATCGCCGCCGGCGAGTCGTTTCGAATCGGACAGCACCTGGCGGAAGACGCGTGCTCCCGGCAGGCCGGTCATGATGCCGAGCATGTGGCGCGTGATGCTGTTGAGCTTGAGCCCGTGCTGGCCATACAGGCGCAGTTGCTCGGCGACATACGGGATCATGGCTTCCAGCACCTGCTGGCGCGATTGCAACGGCGCCTCGGTATCGCCATAGAAGCGCCGGTCCCAGGTCGCCATGACCCAGGGGTTGTGGTAGGCCTCGCGGCCCAGCATCACGCCATCCACGTGCTGCAGGTGGAGCGCGATTTCCTCATCGGTCTTGATGCCGCCGTTGATGATGATCTCCAGCTCCGGGAACTCGCGCTTGAGCTGGTAGGCCACCTCGTAGCGCAGCGGCGGGATCTCGCGGTTTTCCTTGGGCGACAGGCCCTTCAGCACCGCATTGCGGGCGTGCACGATGAAGGTGCGGCAGCCGGCATCGGCAATGGTGCCGATGAAGTCGCGCACGAAACCGTATTCCTCGTTGTAGTCGATGCCGATGCGGTGCTTGACGGTGACGTCGATCGAGACCGCGTCGCGCATCGCCTTGACGCAGTCGGCCACCAGCTGCGGCTCGCCCATCAGGCAGGCGCCGAAAGCGCCCTTCTGCACCCGCTCTGACGGGCAGCCGCAGTTCAGGTTGATCTCGTCGTAGCCATACTGTTCGCCCAGCTTCGCGCTTTTCGCCAGGTCGGCCGGGTCGCTGCCGCCCAGCTGCAGCGCCACCGGGTGCTCGACCGCGTCGTAGCGCAGGTGGCGCTCGACATCGCCGTAGACCAGGGCGCCGGTGGTGACCATTTCGGTGTACAGCCAGGTGTGGCGGGTGATCTGGCGGTGGAACACGCGGCAGTGGCGGTCGGTCCAGTCCATCATCGGGGCGACCGACAGGCGGCGCCCCTTGTGTGCATCAGGTTTCACTAGCTTATCGGAGGGAATGCGAAAGGCGCATGATAGCAAAGATCATGCGCAGGCGATGGCTCAGGGCCGGGCGTCGCCCTTGCTCCTGCGGCGCAGTGCGCCCAGGCCGGCCAGGCCCAGCGCGAGCAGGCCGAGGCTGGCCGGTTCCGGCACCTCGGCCGCGGTGTCGAAGCGCAGGTTGTCGAGGATCAAGTGGCCGAACTGGTCGTCACCCGCGTGTTCCGCGAAGCGGATCTCGTCGAACAGCGCGCCCTCGATGCGCAGGATGCCGGCGCGGCTGACCAGGGTGTTGCCGAACTGGCGGCCGTCGATCGTGGCCAGGCCACCCATCACCAGCCCATCGTAGGACAGCGTCGGCATCGAGAAGCTGGTCACCAGGCTGCCCTTCAGGTACAGGTCGAGGGTGGCGATGCGCAGGTTATCGGCCAGGAAAGCGTCGAAGGCCAGGGTGGAGATTGTGCGGTCGAAGCGCAGGCGGAACGCGTCGTCGACGCTGTTGGTCTGGCAAGCAGGTCCGAACGTACCCAGGCTATTGCCGCGCATACTGTAGTGGTTCCAGCTGTCGTAGCCGCAACCGTTGGCGCGGATCGACCCGGAAAAGTGCAGGCCCTGCCCCGCGAACTGCTCGGTGACGAGGGTATCGACGGCCAGCTGGCCCACATTGTCGAAGCTGACCGTGTTGCCGTACACGTGATTGTCGGTGGTGCGCCAGCCTGCGCTCGGCAAGGCCTGGGCCTGGCTTGCGCAAAACAGGACACACAGGGCGGCAGCACTACGAGCGAACAGTTTCATGGCATTCCCGTTATTCGATTCAAATAAATGATCAAAAGCAATTTTTATGCCAATAATGCAAGTGTTTGATACTTGAGGAGTTTCCTGGCACCGTACAGGAGGCTTGTAAAGTTTCCCGACAAAATTTTTTCGGGTTGGACGCAACAATCCCAAACCATTGCACAGCGGGGCGATTTACAATCGCGGGTACTTTCCGCACAGAAATCTCGACTGTCATGAATCTCCACGTCCAACCGGCCACCCCGGATCCGCTCGACCAGCACCGCCGCGCCGTGCGCCGCAACCCGCGCGACGCCAATGCCCACGCCTTGCTCGGCCTGGGGCTGCTCAGGGCGCGCCAGCTCGAACAGGGTGTCGTCAGCCTGCGCCGCGCCCTCGAACTGAACCAGAAAGTGCGCGGGCTGCAGGGCGTGCTGGCAGCCGCCCTGTTCGAACTCGGACGTTTCGAAGAAGCGGTGGCCGCCTACCGCGCCGCCCTGCGTTTCGAGAACGGCATCGACCTGCAGCAGGGCTTGGCCGATGCGCTGCTGCGCCTGGGCCGCGCGCCCGAGGCGGAAGCGCCAGCGCGGCGCGCCGCCGGACTGGCTCCCGATAATGTGTCCGTACTGCTCAGCCTGGGCAATACCCTGCACAAACTGGAACATACCGAAGAAGCGGCCACGGTGTTCGCCCGGATCGTCCAGCTCGACCCTACGCTGGTGGACGCGCGCTACGACCT
Organism: Massilia sp. IC2-476; assembly: GCF_020707295.1. Classification (NCBI taxonomy): domain Bacteria; kingdom Pseudomonadati; phylum Pseudomonadota; class Betaproteobacteria; order Burkholderiales; family Oxalobacteraceae; genus Massilia; species Massilia sp. IC2-476. The sequence goes on along the minus strand of NZ_JAJFER010000002.1, from coordinate 594,257 downwards.
CGGGCTCCTGCTGGTCATCCTGGGGCGCCACGCCGACGCTTCAGCCTGCTTCCGTACCGTGCTCGAGATGCAGCCGACACACGCCGGCGCCCTGCTCCAGCTGGGGCGCAGCTGCCGCACGCAGAAGCTGCACAAGGAGGCCGTTGCCTGCCTGACGCGCCTGCTGGAACTGTCTCCGGACAACACCGAGATCCTCGTCGAACTGGGCGGCGCGATGCGCCAGTCCGGCGACCTGGCCGGCGCAGCAAGCCAGATGCGGCGTGCGCTGGAACTGACGCCCGACGATACCCAGGCCATGTACGGCCTGCTGGGCGCCTGCTTCAGCATGGGCGAATGGGAGCTCGCGCTGCAGCTGGCGCGCCAGGCCCTCGAGCGGGCCCCGTCGGCGGCGGCCCACAGCGTGATGCTGTTCATCCTGAGCCACTGCTGCATGGACGCCGAGGAGCTGACCCGCGAACACCTGGCTTTTGCAGAGCGCTGGGAGGCGCCGCTGCGCGCGCTGCGCCAGCCGCACCCGAACGGCCGCGACCCGCGGCGGCGCCTGCGCGTCGGTATCGTCTCGGGCGACCTGTATGACCACGCGGTGACCAATTTCATCGCCCCCGTGTTCGAAGCGTTCAAGGACAGCGAGAGCGTGGCCCTGTACGCCTACTATAACAATACGATCGAGGATGTGATGTCGGCCCAGCTGCGCGAATGCGCGGCCGGCTGGCGCCAGATCGCGCGAATGGACGACGAAGCGGCAGAACGCCTGATCCGCGAAGACGAGATCGACATCCTGGTCGACCTGGCCGGTCACTCGGCGCTCAACCGCCTGACCCTGTTCGCGCGCAAGCCGGCGCCGATCCAGTGCACCTGGATCGGCTATGCCGGGACCACGGGCCTGGAAGCGATGGACTATGTGCTGTGCGACCAGTTCGCGACTCCCATAGACCGCTTCGAGAGCCAGTTCAGTGAAAAGATCGTGTGCCTGCCGCTGGGTGCGCCTTTCACTTCCGCCACCCATGCGCCGCCGGTCAACCCGCTGCCAGCCCTGAGCAATGGCTACATCACCTTCGGCAGCTTCCACCGCCTGAACAAGTTGAACCGGGACGTGGTGAGACTATGGTCGCGGCTGCTGCACGCGGTACCAAACGCCAAAATGCTGTTAGGCGGCATGCAAAACGGCACCGACGAGGTCGTGACAGCGTGGTTTGCAGAACAGGGCATTCCGCGCGAACGTCTGATACTGCGCCCTCGCACCCACGTCTACGGCTTCCTGGAACAGCACCACGAGGTCGACATCTGCCTCTGCCCCTTCCCCTATAGTGGTTCGACCACCATCGGCCATGCGCTCTACATGGGCGTGCCGACCCTGGCCACCGTCGGGGAGACCAGCGCCAGCCATGCATCCGTGTCCCTGCTGGCACACCTCGGCCTGGGTGATTTCATTGCCAGCAACGAAGAGGCCTATATCGCCTTGGGCGTGTTCCTGTCGCAGAATTTCAGCGCCCTTGCTGCCATGCGCGCCACCATGCGCGACCGCTTCGGCAAGTCATTGCTGGGCTACCCCGGCATCGTGGCGGCCAGCGTCGACCATGCCTGGCGCATGATGTGGGAACGCTGGTGCGCCGGAGAATCGGCGGCGGCGCTCAGGGTGCGACTGTCCGACCTCACGTTTGCCGCCTGAACGCGGATGGCCCGTCCTTGCGAAGGTCGGGCCATCGTCAACCGGTGAAAACGAAATTTAAAAAAATTTCCGTGTGGAACTTAATGAAGCCACGAAGACGGTCGCCTTGTCCAGTTGAGAGCAAGTGACGCACTCGAAACCGAACCCACAAGGAGTTTTACATGCTGAGCCTTCACACCAACAACGCCGCCCTGTCCGCGCAGACCTCGATCAACCGTACCCAGAACTCGCTGTCGACCTCGATGACCCGTCTGTCGACCGGTTATCGCATCAACTCGGCAATGGACGACGCTGCCGGCCTGCAGATCGCTTCGCGCCTGAAAGCGCAAACCTCGGGTATGGCCGTCGCCATGCGCAACACCCAGAACTCGACCTCGATGCTGCAGACCGCCGAAGGCGCGCTGGACGAAGTCGGCAACATGCTGGTCCGTATGAAGGACCTGGCAACCCAGGCCGCTGACGCTTCGTCGACCGACGACGACAAGAAGGCCATGCAGTCGGAATTCGACGCACTGGGCCTGGAACTGAAGAACGTCCTGGAGAACACCACCTTCGGCGGCACCAAGCTGCTGGTGGGCGGCACCGTCGCTTCGTCGATGACCTTCCAGATCGGCGCTTCGTCGAGCGAAACCATGGCCGTGGACCTGGGCACCGACGTGAGCCAGATGGCCTCGGACGTCGGCACCGCCACCGCCAACTACTCGTCGGCGACCACCGGCACCGAACTGACCGGTTCGAACGCCAACGGCACCATCGGCAAGCTGGAAACCGCACTGAACTCGGTGAACAAGGTCCGTTCGGGCCTGGGCGCTGCCGCCAACCGCCTCGAGCACGTGTACAACAACCTGGCCAACATCAGCACCAACAGCAAGGCTGCTACCGGCCTGATCATGGACGTGGACTTCGCGACCGAAAGCGCGAACATGACCTCGAACCAGATGCTGCTGCAAGCCGGCACCGCGATGCTGAAGCAGTCGAACAGCATGTCCTCGATGGTCATGTCGCTGCTGCAGTAATGGCCGCCAACCCGGGCCTGCCCGGGTGATGTTTCAAAGGCCAGCCCTGCGGTTGGCCTTTTTTATTTTGATCGGGGTCCATCATGACCGTCACCCTGCCTGCCCTCCCTCCTGCCACCGTAGGCCCGCTGCTGCCCAGCCCGGTGCTGGCGGCGGCGCCTGTCGCCCTGCTTGCCCAGGGCGCCGGCGCGCCAGCCCTGCCGTTTTCAAACGCGGCGGCCGACGCCGCCCTGCCCCCGCCCGCGCAAGCGGCCGAAGCGGGCGCCGAGGGCGCGGCAATGCGCCCCGACCAGGCCTTGCTGGCGCGCCAGCTGGCCTATGCCCCGCAGGACGGCGCCACCCTGGCGCGCCACTGGCGCGCCCAGGTGCGCGGCGTCGGCAGCCAGCTGAGCGGTCTGGCGCTGGCAGCCAGCGGCGGGCAGCTCTCGCCCGCCCAGCTCGCCACTGCCCAGCAGGGCCAGGCGGTGCGCGCCGCCGAGCAGCAGCTGCCGCATCCGGATGCCTGGCGTTTTGCCGTCCATGCCGGCGCCGCGCGCGACGCGCACCTGGCGGTGCTGGCACGCGACGCCGACCAGCCGCCCGGCCGCCGCAAGCGCGGGCGTGCCGCGCTCCGACTGGAACTCGAACTGGCCGACGGCAGCACCGTCGTGGCCCAGGTCGAGCCGCTGCCGCAGGGCGTGGCGATCGAATTGTGCGCCGCGACGGCGCAGGGAATGGAACAGCTGCGGCGCTGGCAGCCGGAACTCGAAGCCGCAATGGCGCGCGCCGGCGTCACGGTGCTGCGCTGGCAGCTGCGCGACCGGCTGCCGCTGGGCAGCAGCCACGCCACGGTGGCAAACGCGCAGGCCGCGGCCGAGTCGCTGACGCTGGACGTGTTCCGCGCAGTGACCGAGCTCGCCTTGCGCCTGCCGGCCGAGGGAACGGCGCGCGAAACCTGAGACTCAGGCTTCGCGGATCAGGCGCGCGATGCGCTCGACATCTTCGAGCGCCAGGTTCGGGTAGATCGGCAGGCACAATACGCGTGCTGCCGCATTGGCGGCCACGGGCAGGTTGTCGCGCCGCGCTGACGGCAGTCCGCGGTACATCGGGAAATCGCTGATCAGCGGGAAGAAGTAGCGGCGTGCATGGACGCCGGCTTCCTTCAGGTGCGCGTACAGGGCGTCGCGGGTCAGGGGGAAATCGTCGCCGACCAGGATCGGAAAGTAGGAGTGGTTGATGGCCTCATCGTCGGCATGCCCCATGAGCCCGATCCCCGGCACACCGGCCAGCAGCTCGCGGTAGGTGCGGTCGATCAGGCCACGGCGCGCGATCGCCTCGTTCACGCCGCGCAGCTGCAGCATCCCGAAGGCCGCGTTGATCTCGCTCATCTTGCCGTTGATGCCGGGAGCCACGACCGTCACTTCGTCGACGAAACCGAAATTCTTCAGGTGATCGATGCGCTGCTTGGTCTTGGCGTCCGGGCAGATGATGGCCCCGCCCTCGAAGGTATTAAATACTTTGGTCGCGTGGAAGCTCAGCACCGACAAGTCCCCGTGGCGCAGAACGCTGCCGCCGCCGTCGCGCACGCCGAAGGCATGGGCGGCGTCATAAATCACCTTCAGGTTGTAATTGTCGGCGATGCGCTGGATTGCCTCGACGTCGCAGGGGCGGCCATAGCAGTGCACCGGCATGATGGCTGTGGTCTGGGGCGTGATGGCCGCCTCGATCTTCGCAGGGTCGAGATTGAGCGTGTCGGGATCGACGTCCACGAACACCGGTTTGATGCCGTTCCACAGCAGCGAGTGCGCGGTTGCGACGAAGGAGTATGGCGTGGTGATCACCTCGCCGGTCACGCGCAGGGCCTGCAGGGCCGTTACCAGCGCCAGGGTTCCGTTGGAAAACAGGGCCAGGTGCTCCACGCCGAGGTGTTCGCACAGCGCCGCTTCCAGCTGTTTGTGGAAAGGCCCGCCGTTGGTCAGGATCTTGTTTTCCCAGATCTGCTCGAGGTAGGGATAGAAGTCCTCCAGCGCAGGAAGCTGGGGTTGGGTCACGTAGATCGGTTTGCGGTTCATGATGGCTTCCTTCGCTTGGACTTAGCCCACGGTGCCGACGATCGAGACGTCGCGGTTTTCCGGGATTTCGTTGTAGGACAGGACGTGCAGGCCGGGGGCGAACAGGCGCGCATAGCGCGCCAGCAGCGGACGCACCTGCGGCAGCACCAGCAGCAGCGGCGGGGTGTGCTGCTGCTTCATCTGTTCACGCGCCACCGGCATGTTGATCTGCAGCTGGGACAGCAGCTGCGGATCGATCGGATAGTTGTCCAGCGCGACCTTGCCGCCATTGTTCTGGCGCGCCTGGTTCAGGGAACCGAGCAGCATGTTCTCCAGCTCGGCCGACAGGTTAAAGGCCGGCATGTCCTTCTTCTTGCCGAACATGCCGGACACGATCTGGCGCCGCAGCGCGCAGCGCACCTCGGCCGCCAGCAGGATCGGGTCCTTGGTGGTTTCCGAGCTGTCCAGCAGCGTGGTGGCCACCACCACGATGTCCTTCAGCGACACGCCTTCCTGCAGCAGCACGCGGAACACGCGCAGCAGCTGGGTGTGGCTCAGCGATTTTTCCAGCGCGCCCGCCAGCTTGGGCGACAGCGCCTGCAGGCGCTCGATGATCGCCGGCACGTCCTCATGGCGGAACAGCTCGTGCAGGTATTCGCGCACCACCTTCGAGGTGTGGGTCGCGATCGCGCTCGCCACCTCGACCACCTGGTAGCCCAGGCCCAGCGCGTCGGCCTTCTGTTCCGGCAGGATCCAGGTGATCGCCATGCCGTAGGCCGGCTCGATGCCCGGGATGCCATCCAGTTCGCCGTAGACGTTGGGCGACGGGATCGCCATCAGGTGGTCCGGCATTACTTCCGCTTCGGCCACCACGGTGCCCGACAGGCTGATCGCATACTGGGTCGGGCGCAGCGCCAGGTCGTCGCGCACGCCGATGTTCGGCAGCAGCATGCCCATCTGCTCGGACAGGCTCTGGCGCACGCCCTTGATGCGCTTGTTGAGCGGCTCGCCCTGGGCGGCGTCGATCAGGTTCACCAGCTTGTAGCCGACGGCCACCGTGACCGGCTGCACCACGGGCAGCGCCTGCCAGTCGAGGTCGGGCGCACGCTCGTCGCGCAGGGCGGCTTCGATCGCCGCCACGCCCTCGTTGTCGGGAGCCTTGACGATCTTGGTCAGGCGCCAGCCGACGTAGCCCACCACCGCCGCGAAGATGAAGAAGGTAATGGTCGGCATGCCCGGCACCAGGCCGAGGATGACCATCACGCCGGCGGCCGAGAACAGCACCGCGGGCTGGGCCAGCAGCTGGCCGCCCACCTGCTTTTCGAGGTCGCCCGATTCGCCGATGCGGGTCACCAGGATCGCGGCCGCCGCCGACAGCAGCAGCGCCGGGATCTGGGCCACCAGGCCGTCACCGATGGTGAGCAGTGCGTAGACGCGGAAGGCCTCGCCCATCGGCAGGCCGTGCATCAGGGCGCCGATGGCGATACCGCCGACCAGGTTGATGATCAGGATCAGGATCGAGGCGATGGCGTCGCCGCGCACGAACTTCGAGGCGCCGTCCATGGCGCCGTAGAAGTCCGCTTCGGCCGCCACGTCGAGGCGGCGCTGGGTCGCCTTTTCCTGGTTGATCAGGCCTGCGTTCAGGTCGGCGTCGATCGCCATCTGCTTGCCCGGCAGCGCATCCAGCGTGAAGCGCGCCGACACTTCCGAAATACGTTCCGCGCCCTTGGTCACCACGATGAAGTTGATGATCATGAGGATCACGAACACCACCAGGCCGACCACGAAGTTACCGCCGATGACGACGTTGGCGAAGGATTCGATCACATGGCCCGCGGCATCCGGTCCCTGGTGGCCGTTGAGCAGCACCACGCGGGTCGAGGCCACGTTCAGGGCCAGGCGCATCAGGGTGGTGCCCAGGATCACGGTCGGGAATACCGAGAAGTCCAGCGGGCGCTTGGCCGTCACCGACACCAGGATCACGATCAGCGCCAGCACGATATTGAACGTGAACAGCACGTCCAGCAGCACCGGCGGCAGCGGCAACATGATCATCGCCAGCAGCGCGATCAGGAACACCGGCGCGGCGAACTTCTGGCGCTTCAGCTCCGAAATGAAGGCGTTAATGGAATTCATGCAGTAACCTCGCTCAGATGAGATGGCACGACCACCTCGTTAGGGAACCGTGGGGGCGCCTGGCGCCGGCCTGCACGGAACGCGTTCAGTTGTAGGACGTAATTCAGTACCTGCGACACCGCCTGGTACAGCTGCGCAGGGATCTGCTGCTGGACCTGGCTGGTGTTGTAGATCGCGCGCGCCAGCGGCGGCAGCGACAGGGTTTCGATCCTGTGCTCGCGCGCGACGCGGCGGATGTACAGCGCCATCTCGTCCACACCCTTGGCCACCACGAAGGGCGCCTCGGCGCGGTTGGTGTCGTACTTCAGCGCCACCGCGTAGTGCTCGGGGTTGACGATCACCACGTCGGCAGTCGGCACGGTCTTGCGCACGCTGCGCTGGGCCAGCTGCTGCTGCAGCTGGCGGATGCGCTGCTTCACCTCGGGCCGGCCTTCGTTGCTCTTGTGTTCTTCCTTCATCTCCTGCTTGCTCATGCGCTGGTTTTTGGTGAACAGGAAGGCCTGCACCGGCACGTCGATCAGCGCGAACACCACGAACACCGCCACCAGCGCCATCAGGCCGTCCAGCATCAGCGCGGTGCCGCCGGCCAGCGCGTCGCCCAGCGGCAGGCGCTGCAGCTCGACATAGGCCTTGATGCTCGACTCGGTCACGTGCCACAGCACCAGGCCCAGCACGATCGCCTTGGCCGCCGAAGTGGCAAAGCCGATCCAGTGCTTTTGCGAGAACAGGTTGCCCAGGTTGGTGAGCGGGCTCAGGCGGCTGAACTTGGGCGCCATGTTCTTGCTCGAGGCGACCCAGCCACCCGGGAACAGGCCCGCGACGACGATCACCATGGGCACCACCAGCAGCGGCAGCACCATCTGCACCAGCAGCATCAGGGCGCTGGAAAACACCACCGACATCGCATTCTCGATCGCGCCCGCCTCGCCCAGCGGCACGTAGATGAGCCGGAACAGCGAGCGGAAGGATTCGAGGTAGCCCGGCAGCAGCATCGAAAAGAGCTTCAGGCTCACCAGGATGCCCACCGCCGTCGACAGGTCGCGCGAACGGACGACCTGGCCCTCGTCGCGCGCCTTCTTGAGCTTCTGCGCTGAGGGCTTTTCGGTCTTGTCGCCACCGGTGCCGCTATCGGACATGCGCGCTCCTCATCTGCTCCTGCAGCATCTCCAGGATCTGGTTGGTCATCGCGATGTAATGCTCGGGGATGAAGCGCACCACCTGCACCAGCATCAGGAGGCCAAAGATCGTCACCAGCGAAAAGCCCAGCGAAAACAGGTTCAGACTCGGCGCGACCCGGTTCAGGAAACCGAACCCGACCTGCACCACCATGGTCGAAAACACGATCGGCAGCGCCAGCAGCACCGCCGCCGAAAATATCCAGGCCACGTTCAGGGCCACCGCCTCCAGCAGCAGCGGCCCGTAGCCGGCGCCCACCGGCCAGGCCTTGAAGCTCTGGCCGATCACGCCCATCAACACCAGATGGCCGTCGATCCCGAAGAACACCAGGATCGCCACCAGCGACATCAGGCCGGACACCACGTCCGAGGCCTGGCCATTGACCGGGTCGTTCATCTGCGCCATCGAAAAACCGATCTGGCTCGAGGCCAGGAAACCGAGCATGGTGACCACGGCCATCGCGAACTGCAGCGCCAGGCCGATCACGCCGCCGATCACGGCCTGCTCCATCATGGTCACCACACCCGCCAGCGAAAACGGGTCGGGCATCACGGCCACTCTGGTCACCGGCAGCATCATGAAGCTCAGGGCCACGGACAGCAGCGCGCGCACCGGCATCGAGACCGCGCCCTCGCCCAGCACCGGGGCGGTCGAGAGCATCGCCATGATGCGGCAGAAGGGCCACCACAAGGCATTCATCAGAGGCAGCAGGAAGCCGACCAGCTCCATCGTCGCAGGCTACCCGGTCAGCTTGCGAGCGTCGCCGCGCGCTGGAACACCGAGACGCAGTAATCCATCAGCGTCGAGGTCATCCAGTGGCCGGCCAGGATCAGCGCCGCCAGCGTCACCAAGAGGCGCGGCAGGAAGCTGAGGGTCTGCTCGTTGATCTGGGTGGCGGCCTGGAACAGGGCCACGATCAATCCCATGACCAGGCCCGGCACCACCAGCACCAGTACCAGCAGCATCACGACCTGCAGGGCTTCGACCACCAGGTCGACGGCGATATCAGGACTCATTCGCGGGACTCATTTCTGTTTAATCACTTGTCGCTAGAAGCCGTGGATACTGCCGACCAGCGTGTTCACGGTCAGGGTCCAGCCGTCCACCAGCACGAACAGCAGCAGCTTGAAGGGCAGCGAAATCACCAGCGGCGACAGCATCATCATGCCCATCGCCATCAGCACCGAGGACACCACCAGGTCGATGATCAGGAAGGGGATGAACAGCATCGCCCCGATCTGGAAGGCGGTCTTCAGCTCGGACAGCACGAAGGCGGCCAGCTTGACGGTAAAGCCGCGCTGCTCGGGCGCCAGGTTGGCCGGCTCGCCCGCCAGGTGCGCAACCTGGGCCAGCGAAGTCTTGCTGGTCTGGGCCAGCATGAAGCGCGACACCGGCACTTCGGCGATCTTCAAGGCCTGCTCCAGGCCGATCTTGTCGCGGTCATAGGGCAGGAAGGCGTCGCGCCACACGGCTTCGCCGACCGGACGCATCACCAGGATGGTCAGGATCAGGGCGATGCCGGTGATGATCCGGTTCGGCAGGCCCTGCTGCAGGCCGAGTGCCTGGCGCAGCAGCGACAGCACGATCACGAAACGGGTGAAGCTGGTCATCATCATGACCATGACGGGCAGCAGCCCGAGCAGGGTCATCAGGACCAGGATCTGCGACTTGACCGTCATGCCCTGGGTCGAGCCGGGGATCACGCCGGGCAGGATGCTCGGCTGCGCCTGCTGGGCCGAAGCCGGCAGCGCGAACAGGACGAGCAGGAGCAGCAACGCGCCGCCGAAGAGCGGCGCGGCACGGCGCAAGGGTGCAGCGACCCGTGCGCCGCGGAGAGCCAACATCATGACGTCAGGGCATCCAGGTTCAGGCCGTCGAGATCGATGACCTTCAGGCCATACTGCTCGCCGGCGACGACGACTTCGGCGCGACCGATCGGCGTGCCGTTGACCTTGATGACCAGCGGTTCGCCGGCCAGGGCGTCCAGCGGCACCACCGAGGACGGGCCGATCGCCATCAGTTCCTGCAGCGAGATGCGGGCCGAGCCCACTTCCAGCGTCAGGGTCACCGGGATGCGGCGCATCATCTGCGGCAGCTGGCGCGCCGCGTTCTTGCCGGCGACGGCGGTGGCGGCATCGACGCCGTCGAGGTCGTCGATGATCACGTCGCCATTCAGTTGGCCATTCAGTTGATCGTTCAGGTTCATATCAGATTTACTCGGCATCTTCAAAAGAGGTTAGACAGAGTTTTCCTTTGTGCTCGCCCACGGCGGCCGTGAACAGGCGCGATTCGTCCAGCAGCACGTCGGCGCGGCCGACCGACACGGGGATCACATCCCCCACTTTCATCTCGAACAGCGCACCCAGGGTCACTTCCTTGCTGACCAGGCGTCCCTCGAGCTTGACGAACAGGCCCGAGGACAGGCTGTCGTTGCCGGCGCGCGCGGTGCGCACGCTGTTGCGTTCTTCCTTCAAGCCCTGCAGCACGTGGGCCATCAGTTCCTGGTCCAGGCCGATCCAGCACTGGCTCTGCTGCTCGCCTTCCGCGCCCAGCGCGGACAGGGTAATGCGGATCACCCAGCCGGCCTTGCCGGGGGCGCTGGCCGGGCCTGGAGCTTCCACCACCGCGGCGTCGGCGCCCGGCACTTCCACACCGACCGCGGCCAGGCCTTCGGCCACGCGCGCATGCAGGCATTCGGCCAGCTGCACGGTCAGGGTCGCGGCCAGGCGTTCCTCGGTCGCGGTGACGCGCTCGAGTGCCGGATCGCGCGGTGCGCCGGGCCCCTTGTTCTTGCGGCCGTAACGGCCTTCCAGCAGTCCCAGCAGCAGGCTGCGCTCGAAGGCCACGGCGGCGGTGCCGAGGGGCCCCGCCAGCGCCAGCCAGCGCAGGCTTTCGTCGTCGGGAGCGCGCTCGAAGGCCAGGTTCGCCAGGCGGTAAGCGCCCCAGTAGCGGCGCCCGCCGGGTCCGCTCATCGCCGTGCCCAGGGCATCGGCGAAGCGGCGCGCGAACTTCGGCAGCAGGTGCACCGGGCGTCCCAGCAGGCTGGGATCGAGCACCTGGTAGCTGCCCTGGTATTTCCCGGAACGGTCGGCCCCGTCCTTGCGCGAGCGGTCGAGTGGATTCATCGGCATTGGTTTATTGGTCACTGGGAAACGGCGAATGACTTTTTTTCATTCCTCAAGGAAACTATTATACATGGAGATTTGCGCCAAATACTTTGACATTCGCCTTTGATTTCCCACTTGCCCTACGGTAATATCTCTCCTATCGCATTGCGGCAACAGGCCATTTCCCCAGCACGTACCAGAGGAAAGCCCAGTAACAGGCTCAAGAATAAAACGGCCGTTCGTAGACATCGATTTAACAATTGCAGTGACGGACGAGGCTTTTTCCCGACAAATCACGCCGCACTCTGTCGCCTTGGCACAACAACGCAGCACTCCTGCAGTACAACTTTTTAGCACTGGAACGACGAATGGGAACCGAACTTGCCGGTCTGATCAAAGCTGACCTTGCAGCACTGACAAACGAAGCCAACCGCCTCGCGATTGCCCCGGCCGCCAACCTGACGGCCGGCAGCGCATTTAACAATCCGCAGGGCGCGTTTTCCTTTACCCAGACCATGAAGGACGCCATCGCCAGCGTCGACCAGGAAGACCGCGCCGCAGGCGAACGCATGGCGGCCGTGGATGCCGGCAAGAGCGACGACCTGGTGGGCGCCATGCTGGCCAGCCAGCAGGCCAGCCTGTCCTTCTCGATGCTGATGCAGGTACGTAACAAAGTGATGGGCGCCGTGGACGAGCTGATCAAGCTGCCGGTCTGACCTCTCCCATATTGCAGAGAAGCGAAGAGAATAATCCGTGATTTCCTCCCTTAAAGCCGCCATGGGCGGCAAGAAGCCGGCCCTGCCCGCCCTGCCGCCCGCGCTACGCAACAACCTGTCCCTGCTGCTGGGACTGGCCGTGGCCATCACCGCCGCCGTCATGATGTTCCTGTGGCAGGACCAGTCGAACTACAAGCCGGTATTCGGCGCCCGCGAAAAGGTCGCCGCCAGCGACATGATGGGCGTGCTCGAAGCCGAGCAGATCCCCTACCGCGTCCATCCGGAAAGCGGCCAGGTGATGGTGCCGGCCGGCGAGCTGGGCAAGGTGCGCATGCTGCTGGCCGCCAAGGGCGTGACCGCCCAGCTGCCGGCCGGCCTCGAACTGATGGACAAGAGCGACCCGCTCGGCGTGTCTTCCTTCGTGCAGGACGTGCGCTTCCGCCGCGGCCTGGAAGGTGAACTGGCGCAAAGCATCCTGACCATGGACGCGATCGCGTCGGCGCGCGTGCACCTGGCGATCGCCAAGACCAGCTCCTTCGTCGCCGGCGCCAGCGACCAGTCCTCGGCTTCGGTGGTGGTCGCGGTGAAACCGGGCCGCTCGCTGTCGAACGAACAGATCGCCGCCATCGTGAACATGGTGTCGAGCAGCGTCGCCAACCTGAACCCTTCCCGGGTGTCGCTGGTCGACCAGGCCGGCAACTACCTGTCCTCGCGCGTCGACCTGTCCGACGGCTTCGATGGCCAGGTCCAGGGCGACGGCGCCTCCAAGCGCTATACCGACGAAGTGCGCACCAACGTCAACGAACTGCTGGCCCCGGTGCTGGGCGCGAACAACTTCAAGCTGTCCGTGACCGCCGAAGTCGACAACGACAAGGTCGAAGAGACCCAGGAAAAATACGGCGAAGCCCCGAAGGTCACCAGCGAAGCGATGCGCGAAGAGATGGAACGCAGCCGCATGGCGCTGGGCGTGCCGGGCACCCTGTCGAACCGTCCGCCGCAGGTCGATCCGGCCGCGGCCCAGGCCGATGCGCAGAACCCGGATGCGGCCGGCAAGCCGGACGACGGCAGCGCGCGCAAGAACGCCACCACCCGCCAGTACGCCTATGACCGTGCGATCACCCAGATCAAGCGTTCGCGCGGCCGCCTGAAGAAGCTGTCGGTGGCGGTGGTGCTGAACAATGCCAGCGCCGCCAACCCGAAGGTCGGCTACACCCCGGCCGAACTGGCCAACATCGAAAAGATCCTGAAGGGCGGCCTGGGCATCGACGCCAGCCGCGGCGACGTCCTGACCGTCTCCAGCCTGACTTTCCCGGCAGCCGCTCCGGCCCAGGAATGGTGGCAGGAACGCGACAACGTGGTCGACATGACGAGCTACGGTATGTATGCTCTCGCGGCCCTGCTCGGCTACCTGCTGCTGGCCCGCCCGCTGCTGCGCGCGGTGACCACGCGCCTGGCGCCGCAGCCCCCCCTCGTCCCCGCCGCACCGGCACTGCCGGGCGCACCGGGTGGCGCCGCCGCTAGCGCCGACGGCAGCATCGCTGCCCTGCCGGCAGGCAGCCCGGCCGCACTGGCCGCGCCAGGCGCCGCCGAGACCACCGAAGGCAAGATGCCGGTGGTGCCGCTGCTCGAAAACTACGACCTCCCGCCGGCCGGCTCGGCCGTCGACGTGATGGTCGACCACCTGAAAGTCCTCGCCGGCAAAGAGCCTGAGCGCGTTGCCGAAGTCGTCAAACAATGGGTACAGAAAAAACATGGCCGAACTGAATAACCTTGACGACGGCGAAGCCGTCCTGACCCCGGTCGAGCAGGCCGCCATCGTGCTGCTGTCGATCGGCGAGGAAGGCGCCGCCGCGGTGCTGCGCTGCCTCGAGCGCGAAGAACTGCTGGAACTGACCCAGGTCATGTCGCGCATGAGCGGCATCAAGGTCGATGCCGTGAAGTCCGCGGTCCAGAATTTCTTCGACGATTATCGCCAGCAGAGTGGCCTGCACGGCGCCTCGCGCAGCTACCTGAAGCGCTCGCTCGACCTGGCTTTGGGGAGCGACATCGCCAACAGCGTCCTGAACACCATCTACGGCGACGAGATCCGCCCGATGATGGCGCGCCTGCAGTACGCCTCGCCCAAGTGGCTGGCCGAGTTCATCTCGAGCGAGCACGTGCAGATGCAGGCTGTGTTCCTGGCCTTCCTGCCGCCGGCGCTGGCCTCGCAGATCCTGGAGTCGCTCCCGGCCGACGGCCGCGAGCTGGTGCTGCTGAACATGGCGCACCTGGATGAAATCGAGCGCGACGTGCTGCACGAACTCGAAGAACTGGTCAACCGCTGCCTGTCGGCCCTGGATACCCAGAGCGCCAGCGTGGAAGGCGTGCGCCAGGTCGCAGAGATCCTCAACCGCCTGCAGGACAACCGCGCCGGTATGGTGGAGCTGCTGCGCGCCCACGATCCAGAAGTCGTGACCCAGATCGAGATGTCGATGTACGACTTCTTCATCCTGTCGCGCCAGACCGAACAGGTCATCACCCGCCTGCTCGACGAAGTACCGCTGGAGCAGTGGGCGATCGCGCTCAAGGGCGCCGAGCCGGCCCTGCGCGACGCGATCCTCAGTGCGATGCCGAAGCGCCAGGCGCAAAGCTTCGAAGACCTGATGCGCCGTTCCGGCCCGGTGCCGATGTCGCGTATCGAACAGACCCGCCGCGAGATCATGGCCACCGTCAAGGACCTGGCCGACTCCGGCGAAATCGACATCCAGCTGTTTGCCGAGGCGACTGCCGAATGAAGCAATTCCGGCCCTATCACTTCCCTCCCCTGTACCAGCTCACCAGCGCCCTGCCCAAGGGGGCGACTGCGGGCGATGGCGTCGGCTCGGCCGAGGAATGGCAGGCGGCGCTGTCCGACGGCTATCGCCAGGGCCAGCGCGAAGGCTACGAGGCGGGCCTGGACCAGGGCCGCGCCGACGGTTTCCCGGTCGGCCAGGCCGAGGGCCTGCAGCGCGGCATTGAGGAAGGCCGCACCCTGGCCGCGGAAGGGCTGGAACAGCTGGCCAAGCCGATCGACGCCATGTTGAAAAGCCTGAAAAAGCTCAAGACCGACATGCGCGCAGCCCAGCGCAAGGAAGTCGTGGAACTGGTCGGCAAGATCGCGCGCCAGGTGATCCGCGCCGAACTGGCCCTGCAGCCGGTGCAGCTGCTCGCCCTGGTGGAAGAAGCGCTCAGCGTGATGCCGCCGTCGCGCGACACCGTCGAAGTGTTCCTGAATCCGGAAGAACTGCGCCGCGTGCTCGAACTCGATCCGAAGCGCGCCAAGAAATGGACCCTGCTGCCCGATCCTGCCCTGGAGCCGGGCGAATGCCGCGTGCGCTCGGGCGACAATGAAGTCGACGCCGGCTGCCAGGGCCGCCTGACGGCGGTCATGGACCAGGTGCGCGAACAGCTGCTGGACGAGGAGGATGGCGAATGACGGCCATCGCCGCCAAACTGCGCGCGGTCGAACTCGGGGCGGTGCCGGTCGCCACCCCGACCGGTCGCCTGGTGGGCGCCCAGGGCCTGCTGCTGGAATCGGTGGGCTGCCCGCTGCATACCGGCCAGCGCTGCCGCATCGAGACCGTCGACGGCGGCTGGATGGATGCGCAGGTAGTCGGCTTCAAGGAAAAGATCAGCTACCTGATGCCTTTCAAGAAGGCTTCGGGCCTGGCCACCGGCGCCCGCGTGCTGCCGGTGCAGGAAAAATCGGAACTCCTGATCGGCCCGTCATGGATGGGCCGCATGGTCAACGGCATGGGCGAGGCGATCGATGGCCTCGGCAAACTCGGCGGCGACCAGCCGCTGTCGACCACGCCGCCCAAGGTCAACCCCTTGCGCAAGGCGCCGGTGGAAGAGCCGCTGGACGTCGGCGTGCGCGCCATCAATTCGATGCTCACCATTGGCAAGGGACAGCGCGTCGGCCTGATGGCCGGTTCCGGCGTCGGTAAATCGGTGCTGCTCGGCCTGATCACGCGCCAGACCGTGGCCGACGTGATCGTGGTCGGCCTGATCGGCGAGCGTAACCGCGAGGTGCGCGAATTCGTCGAGAAGTCGCTCGGGCCCGAAGGCCTGAAGCGCGCGGTGCTGGTGGTGGCGCCGGCCGACGAATCGCCCCTGATGCGCGTCATGGCCACCGAACTGTGCCACTCGATCGCTGCCCACTTCCGCGACCGCGGCCAGAACGTGCTGCTGCTGTGCGATTCGCTGACCCGCTATGCGATGGCGCTGCGCGAAGTGGCGCTGTCGCTGGGCGAGCCGCCGGCCACCCGCGGCTACCCGCCGTCGGTGTTCTCGAACCTGCCGCAGCTGGTGGAATCGGCCGGCAACGGCGAGAACGCAAAGGGAAGCATGAGCGCGATCTACACCGTGCTGGCCGAAGGCGACGACCAGCAGGATCCGGTGGTCGATTCGGCGCGCGCGATCCTGGACGGCCACATCGTGCTCACGCGTGAACTGGCCGAACGCGGCCACTATCCGGCGATCGACGTCGCCCAGTCGATCTCGCGCTGCATGGCGCAGGTGGTGCCGCAGGAGCATGCCCTCGCCGCGCGCAAGCTGAAGGCGGCGCTGGCGAAACACGCCCGCGTGCGCGACCTGATCCCGCTCGGCGCCTACGTGCCTGGCGCGGATCCGGAAACCGACAAGGCGGTGCGCCTGCATCCGCACATCGAAGCCTTCCTGTGCCAGGGCACGCGTGAAGAAGCGCCGATGGCCGGCTGCGTCGAACAACTGAAGGCGATGATGGCATGAGCGGCATGAAACGCGAAAACACCATCGCCAGCCTCGGCACCCTGGTCGAACTGCGCACGCTCGACGTCGACCGCCTGCAGGCCGACCTGGCCAGCCAGGAAGCGACCCGCACGCGCTACCAGAACAACCTGGCGCGCCTGGATGCGCTGGCCAGCGGCAGCGGCGCGACCGGCAGTCTGCCGCCGGCGCTGGCGCTCAATTGCGGCGCCTACAAGCAGAACGTGATGGCGATGGCGGACCTGCATCGTACCGACCTCGCCCTGCACGAAGCCAATATGGCGGTGGCCCAGCGCAAGCTGACCGACGCCTGGACCAAACGCGAGCTCCTTGGCAAGGTGCTCGAGCAGCAGCAGGTCGCGCATGCGCGCGACCAGGAACGCGCGCAGCGCAAGCGCGAAGACGACATCGCCACGCAGTCGTGGATGGCAGGCCGCCCGGCGGCATAACAAGAGCAAGGAGAAGCACATGGCAACGGCAATCACCGCACCTACCTACGATCCGGTCAACACCGCGAATATGCTGGCGGACAAGTACGTCCTGGCGCGCCAGCAGATCCTCGACGCCCAGCTCAAGGAGGCGAATGCGACGGAGAAGGGCTTGACCGAACTGAATTCGGCGATGACGGCCTTCCAGACCAGCCTGGCGAGCCTGACCGGCTTCAACAAGAGCATGTATGCCCAGGCCGCCACCTACGGCGACACCAGCTTCGGCAGCGCCACCGCCAGCGCCACCGCGGCGGCCGGTAGCTATTCCTTCTTCGTCAAGCAGCTGGCCACGGCCAGCCAGGTGTCCTACACCGGCCTGACCGAGACCAACAGCAACGGTACCCTGGGCATCAAGATGGGCGGCGCCCTCGCCTTCAACGTCAACCTGAACGCGGCCGACACCGACGCCAACGGCAAGCTGTCGCCGCGCGAACTGGCGGCGGCGATCAACAGCGCCACCGGCAACACCTCGCTGGTCACCGCGTCGATCGTCACCACCGGTACTACCAGCGAACTGGTGCTGACCGCGAAGAACACCGGCGCCAACACCGCCATCACCATCGACACCTCGGCGGTGGGCGGCCCGGCCAGCATCAAGCAGGCCAACAACGATCCGGCCCGCGTGCACACCCTGGTGGCTGCCAAGGACGCCGAGATCCGCATCGGTTCCGAGAACGGCACCCCGATCATCCAGGCCACCAACACCTTCACCAACATCGACGGCGTGAAGATGACCTTCACCAAGGCGCACGCTACGGGCGCCGCGCCGCTGACGGTCACGGTCGGCCCCGATGCGAGTGCCACCACCGCCAACGTGCAGGCTTTCGTGGACGCCTACAACAAGCTCAAGGGCATCCTGAACAAGCTGACCGACGCCGGCGACCCGTCCAAGGGCGCCGCCGGCGGCGTGTTCGCCCACGACGGCGGCATCCGCGCACTGAACGACCGCCTGGTCTCGCTGCTGCGCCCGACCACCAGCGGCGATACCCTGGCCTCCTTCGGCATCATCGCAACCAAGGACGGCAGCCTGGAACTGCGCAGCGACCGCCTGCAGAAGCAGCTGGCGCTCAAGCCGACCGGTCTCGACACCATCATCGGCAGCGCCACCTCCTCGCCCGCGACCGGCATCGCCGGCGCGCTCGACAAGTTCGTCAAGGGCTGGAGCAACAGCGCCGACGGCCAGATCAAGAAGCGCAAGGAAGCCACCGCCAAGGAACAGGACCGGGTCGCCGACCGCCAGGCCTTCCTCGACAAGCAGCACGAAGCGGCCTACAACCGCTACCTGAAACAGTTCACGGCCCTGGCCAGCCTGCAGGGCGCCATGACCAACAACCTGTCGATGTTCGATGCCCTGTTCGGCAACAACAAAGACTGAACCGCACCCCACGAACGGAACCCATCATGTCCTACCAGGAAGCCTACGGCAGCTACCACGCCGTCAACCTCGATGCGCAGACCTCGCGCGCCTCGCCGGTGGAGCTGGTTTTGCTGCTCACCGACGGCCTGCTCGACGAGCTGGCGCGCGCACGCGCCCACATCGCCGCCAAGCGCTACGAAGCCAAGGCGGCCAGCATCGACAAGTGTGTCGAGATCATCAACGGCCTGTCCAGCTCCCTCGACTTCGAGCAGGGCGGCGAGACCGTCGCCAACCTGGCACGCATCTATGACTTCTGCGCCAACCACCTGCAAGGCGCCGGCATCAAGCTCGACCCGACCATGGTGGATGAAGTGATCCGCGTCCTGAGCACCATCCGCCAGGGCTGGAAAGGCGTCCAGGAACGGAATGGATAGGACCCGCGCCATCGATCGCCTGGCCAAGGTGCTGACCGACGCCGGCGCCGCCGCCGACTGGGCCCTGCTGGGCGCGGCCGTGCGCGAGCTCGGCCCGCAGCTGCAGGCGCTCGGCGCCCGCGGCCCCTGGAGCATGCAGGAGCGCGGCGCCCTGGCGCGCCTGCGCGCCGCCCACGAGGGCGCGGCCGATGCGGTGGCGACGGCAAGCGGCCAGCTGCAGGCGAAAATGGACGAGATGACCGCCAACAAGGAAGGCTGGATGGCCTATGCCCTCGCGGACGAACACGACACTGGTAGTACCCAACCATGAACATCACGATGAATAGCCCAACCCTGCCGGCCCAAGGCGACGCCGCCACCGTCAATGGCGCGGCCCCCGCCGACGCCGTCCTGCTCGACCCGGCCCTTGCCGCGGCCCAGCCGGGCCAGGCGACGCCCCTGGCCTTCCTGCAGTTCATGCAGATGGATGCCGTGGACCCGGGCGCGCCGCTGGCGCAGCCGGAACTGGCGGGCGAGGTGCTGGCCGACGCGCCGGCCGTCGTCGAGCCGGCCGACGCCGAGGCGCAGGAAGACGGTACCGAGGCCGCGACCGCGGCCGAGCCTTTGACGGCCGCCATGAGCATGCCGATGACTCCGGCCATGATGCTGGCGCTGCCGACCGCTGCGCCGGCCGCCATGCCTGCCGCCATGCACTTCGGCGCCGGGCAGCGCCAGGAACGCGCGCTCGACGCGGTCGCAGCAAAGGCCACCGGCGGCGCTGCCGCCGGCGCCGTCGAACTGCCGGCCGCCGCCGCCCTGCCCCAGGCCACCCAGCAGGTAAGCGAAGCGGCTGCGCTGGGCGCGCGCGCCGGTGCAGCCGTGGCCCAGCCGACCGCCGCACCGCAACCGGCGCCGGCCGCTGCTGCTCCCGCCGTCGCCGCCGCCGCGGCGCCGGCACGCGAGTCGGGCGACGGCCAGGCCGCCGGCAACGGTGGTGGCAACAACGGCGGTGGTGCGAGCCATGCCGGCTTCGGCGTCACGCCCCCCGCCGCCCCGAACGCCGCGCCGCGCGAGGCCTCCACCTTGGCCCTGTCCGGCCCGCCGACCGCATGGCGCCAGAGCCTGCAGGACGCGCTGGGCGAACGCCTGAACCTCCAGCTCGGCAAGAATGCGGAACAAGCCGTGATCCGCCTCGAGCCGCCGATGCTGGGCCGGGTCGAGATCTCGATCCGCCACGCCGCCGGTAGCCTGGAAGTGAACATCACCGCGACCCACAGCGAAGTGCTGCGCCAGCTGAACACCGTCAGCGACAACCTGCGCAGCGACCTGGCGCAGCGCCAGTACCTTGATGTGTCGGTCAACGTCAGCCAGGCCGCCCCGCGCGCCCAGGCGGCGCAGGCAGGCAGCAGCTTCGGCGCCGATGCCCAGGGCCGCGGGCGCCAGCAGGGCCAGGACCAGGATGAGCGCGCCCCGGGCGCGGCCCTGGCCGAAGCCAACCAATCCACCACCGCGTTCTCCCTGAACGGGCGCGCGTGAGTCTGAACTGAGGCAAGAACATGAACAGCAAAGCCAAACTGATGGTCGCCTTCCTGGGCGTCGCCCTGCTCGCCGCCGGCGCCGCCGGCGGTGCGATGTGGTACCTGGCGCCGGCCCATGCCGCCAAGGGCGCGTCCGCCGAGGCGCCGAAACCGGCGGCGGAAAAGAAGCCGACCAAGTACGTCACCCTCGACAAGGTGATCGTGATGCTGCGCCGCGCCCCGAACGAGACGGCGGCCCACTATCTGTCGGTGGACCTGGTGCTGGCCACCACGCCCGAGCAGGAAAAGGAAGCCAAGGAGCACCTGCCGCTGCTGCGCTCGATCGCCGTCTCCTCGCTGTCCTCGCACACCCTGGGCGAGGCCAACGCCATGACCGTGGACCAGTACGCCGAGCAGCTGAACAAGACCTTCAACGCCAGTTATGAAAAGGAAAACCACGAAAAGCCGTTTTCCGAAGTCATGATCGGCAAGCTGATCATCGAATAAAGCGTGAGCAGCGGGGACACCGTGGCCTATCAAGCCGAGTATGCCGACACCCAAGGCGCCGCCCTGTACGGCGAAGCGCCGGCCAACGCCGGGATGACGCCGGGCGAGGAGCAGCGCCACCTGGTCGCGTATGCGCCGCTGGTCAAGCGCATCGTGCGCCAGCTGAACTCGCAGGTGTCGGGCGCGGTGTCGCGCGAGGACATGGAGCAGATCGGCCTGATGGGCCTGCTCGAAGCCCTGCGCCGCTACGGCGTCCCGGACCAGGGATTCGGCAGCTACGCCTCGCTGCGCGTGCGCGGCGCCATCCTGGACGAACTGCGGCGCCAGGACTGGCGTCCGCGCGCGGTGCGCCAGGACAGCCACCGGGTGCGCGACGCACTGCGCGAGCTCACCCGCAAGCTGGGCCGCGAACCGCTTGAAAAGGAAGCCGCTGCCGCCCTCGGCGTCACGCCGGAAGAATTCCGCCAGCACGTGCTGGACGACTGCGCCGAAGAGATGCTCAGCTTCGACGAAGTCCTGCAGGAAGCCACCGAGCATGCCCACAGCGCGCCCAGCCCGGAAGAAGCTTACCTGGTGCGCCGCAGCCTGGAGCAGGTGCTGGGCAGCCTGAACGAAAAAGAACAGCGTGTGATCCAGATGATCTACGAGTTCGAACTGAGCTACAAGGAAATCGCCGCCGTGCTCGACCTGTCGGACGCGCGCGTCTGCCAGCTCAACAAGAGCGCGCTGGCCAAGATGAAGGCGGCGCTGCAGCGCGGCTGACCAGGACAAACAAACAAGCAAGCCAACAAGAAAGGCAGTACGTCATGCAGCAATTACTCGGTATCGCGATCGTGCTCGGGTGCGTGTTCGGGGGCTTCACCCTGATGGGCGGCACCTTCTCCGCGATCTTCCACCCGATCGAGCTCCTGATCATCGGCGGCGCCGCCCTCGGCGCCCTCGTGCTCGGCAACCCGAAGCACGTGCTGGCCGAACTGGGTCACCAGCTCAAGAAGGTGGCGGCGCGCAAGAAGCACGATTCGGAATTCCAGCGCCAGCTGCTGCTCTTGATGTACGAACTGCTGCAGACCGCGGCCGGCGGCCTGAAGGCCCTGGACGCCCACGTCGAAGCACCTAGTGAAAGCCCGCTGTTCCAGCGCTACCCGCGCATCCTGGAAGAGCCGAAGCTGCTGGCTTTCATCGTCGATAACTTCCGCCTGATGGCCATGGGCAAGATCAACGCCCACGAGCTGGAAGGCGTGCTGGAGCAGGAACTGGAAGCCATCCACGAAGAACTGACGCAGCCCGCCAAGTCGCTGCAGAAGATCGCCGAAGCGATGCCGGGCTTCGGCATCCTGGCCGCGGTGCTGGGCATCGTGATGGCGATGTTCTCGGTCTCGGGCGGCGCCGACTCCGGCGAGATCGCCGAAAAGATCGGCGCGGCGATGGTCGGTACCTTCATCGGCATCTTCTTCTGCTACGGCCTGCTGGAACCGCTGGCCAACATGATGAAGCAGCTGGTGAACTCGGAAGCCTCGACCATGGAAACCGTGAAGGTGGTGCTGTGCACCCACGTGGCGGGCAAGCCTGCCCTGCTGGCGATCGACGCCGGGCGCCGCCTGATCCAGCTGAATACCAAGCCTTCCTTCGCCCAGCTCGAACAATGGATCAACGCCATGGGCGGCGAAGACGAATCGCAGAACAAGCGGCGCCGCAACACTGACCGCATGGCAGGCTGATCGTGTCGAACGGAAAAGACAAACACGAAGCCACCATCGTCAAGCGCGGTGGCGGCAAGCACGCGCACGACGAGCACGGCGGCGCCTGGAAGGTCGCCTTCGCCGACTTCTGCCTGGCCTTGATGGCACTCTTTCTAGTGTTGTGGCTGATTGCTTCGCGAGAACAACAGAATCTCAAGAAAATCGTGCGCGACGTCACCGAGAGCGGTATGCTCGAAGGTGGCCACAAGCCGGATATCGCGTCGGAACCGAGCGGCAGCCTGATCGAACGCTTCCAGCTGCCGGTCGCCGGCAGCGGCGGCAGCAGCGGTCCGGGCGCGCCGAGCCAGCCGCGCGTGGCCTATGAATCCCCCAGCGAACTGGCGGCACTGTCGAAGGCGCTGGGCGAGATGAGCCGCGAGGCCGGCCTGGCGGCCAACCTCGACACCGTGGTGACGCCCTACGGCCTGCGCGTGATGCTGCACGATACCGACCGCCAGGGCATGTTCATGCGCGGCAGCGCCCTGCCCACCGGCCGCTTCGTCAAGCTGTTGCGCAAGATGGGCCCGCTGTTCGCGCAGATGGAAAACCAGATGCTGATCGTCGGCCATACGGATTCGTCGCGCTTCGCTGGCTCCGACAAGGGCGGCTATTCGAACTGGGCGCTGTCGACCGACCGCGCACTGTCCGCCCGGGCCGAACTGCTGGGCGGCGGCATGCGCACCCAGACCGTGCTGCAGGTGGTCGGCATGGCCGATCGTGCGCCGATCGACGCGGACGAACCGCTGGCCGGCATGAACCGCCGCATCGAACTGTTGATCCTGACCAGCGGGCAATCGCGCCTGGTGGCCAGCATGTTCGGCAAGCCGGGCGCCACCATCCCCCTGGGGAAGGAAGCGTCGATCGGAATGCCGGACGCGGCGGCGCTGGAAAAGCTGCGCAGCCAGTTGCCGAAGTAAGCCGAGGCATGCAATGAGTATTCAATCGAAACGAGGACCCCGCATGAAGATCACTGGCGCGATCACTTCCACCGTGAGCGTCGGCGCCCAGCGCGTCACCGTGCAGGCGCCCGCCGAGGCGACCGCCGCCGGCGCCGCCGCGCCCGCGCTGCAGTCGGAAGTGCTGCAGCCGGCCGCCGCCGCCCTGAAAGCGATGCCGGACTTCGACGCCGCCCGCGTGGCCGAACTGCGCGACCAGCTCGCCAAGGGCGAACTGCCCTTCGACGCCGGCCGCCTGGCCGGCCTGATCCAGCGATTCCACGGAGGCCGCGGATGAGCGCGAATCAGCCGCGCCTGACCCGCCAGCAGGCCAATCTGCTGCTCGCCGATGGCGTGCAGGCCGACGTGCGCGACAGCGCCGAGGTGCTGGCCCTGCTCGAACGCCAGTTCGACGCCGCCCTGCGCCACCGCAGCAGCGAACTGACCGGGCTGGCCGAACGCCTCACGCCCCTGCTCGACGCCATGGAAGCGCGGCGCCAGCAGCGCGTCTCGCTGGTGCGCGCCCTGCTGGGTGAGCGCGGCACCATGGACGACTACATCGCCGGCCTGGCCGAGCCGGCGCGCGGCGCCCTGGCCGCCGCCTGGTCCGACCTGGAAAGCACCGTGCAGGCCTGCAAGGCGGCCACCACCCGCAACGGCAGCCTGCTGGCGGAACAGTACACCGTGATGCAGCGCGTGCTGCACGGCGAGGACGACACCTATGCGCCACGCTGATTTCTCCACCCCTGCCCTGCTGCCGACCCCGCCGACCGCGGCCACCCGCCCCACCGCCGCCATCGGCGGCGGCGATGGCAGCAGCTTCGGCCGCATGTTCGGCGAGGTGCAAGGCGAAGTCGCCGCCTACATCCAGAACGGCGATGCCGGCGAATCGGGCAGCGGCGCCGCCGGACTGACTGCGGAAGGCGCCATGTGGCGCGCCCGGGCGACAGGTCTCATCAGCGGCGAGGCCGAGGTCGACGCCGCGCAGGAACTGTCGGCCGCCGGCGTCAACACGCCCGAGCAGCGAGCATTTTTGGAAAGTATCGCGCCCTGGGCCCAGCAGGCCGCGCAGCAGCTGGGCGTGGCCCCGGAACTGGTGTCGGCCCACGCCGCGCTGGAATCGGGCTGGGGCCAGCGTCCGCTGAAGATTGCCGGCGGCGCGTCCAGCCACAACCTGTTCGGCATCAAGGCCGGCGGCAGCTGGGATGGCGCCGTGAGCGATTCCGCCACCACCGAATATGTCGGCGGCGCTGCGATCAAGACGCGCGAACGCTTCCGCGCCTATCCGGATGCGGGGGCGGCCTTCCGCGACTATGCCCAGATGCTGATCGATAATCCGCGCTACAAGGGCGCCCTCGGCGTCGGCAGCGACGCGCGCGCCTTTGCCCAGGGGCTGGCGCGCGGCGGCTATGCGACCGACCCGGCCTATGCGGCCAAGCTGGAACGGCTGGCTACCAAACTACAGCGCACTGAGGGGTAACTCTGGCCAGTGGCCAGAGTTACGGCCTACGGCCAGGGTCAGGGACGGCTGATGCCCGGCGGGGTCTCGACCGGCTCCACCGTCCCCGCCCCCGCCACGCGCATGCGCACCACCTGGCCGCTGGCGCTGTTGCGCACCCGGACCACGGCGCCACGCGCGCCGGCGTCGAGCGCCTCGCCCGCCATGCTCACTTCGATGCCTTCGTAGCGCGCCACCATCAGGACCTGGTCGCCCCGCTTCACCATCTGGGGCGAGGCGAGCTGGCTGGAACGCAGCACTTCGCCGGCGCGCAGGCTGCGCCGGCTGGTCTGGCCGAGGGCGTCCTGGGGGCTGCCGATGGCGTCGTTCATGATGGTCACGTCGCGCCGCTCGAGGGTGAGGTGTTCGTTGCCCAGGACTTCGCCGGCCTTGATCGGGGCAGCAGTGACGGCGACCACCGCGCTGACGCGGGCCCGTACCACGAAGTCGTGGCGCCAGCCGCCCGGGTCCGGGCAACGCGCAATGAAGCGCATGCGGGCGAACTGGCGGGTGTCGACCGGCTCGACCTGTACCTCCGCACGGCAGGCCGGCGCCGGGCGCGTACTGACGACCGTGAGCTCGACTTGCGGGTCCGACAAGCCGCTACTGAGCAATTGTTTGTCAATTTGTTCACGGGCTTGTTGTTCTATCCGTAAAGAAATAGATTGCGCAGCAGCACTTGTAGCAGATAAAAGACAGGATACAATGAGAACGGTTGCCGTACGGAAAGCAATCATTGTTAAATAGAGGGTCGCGACGAATTTAATTGCGCCCATTTTACCGAACAACCTGCCGAACACCGACAGAGGATCGCCATGACGATTAATTTCAAGGACGCCCTCGGCGTACACGCCGACGCGCTGCAGCTGCGCGCCGAACGCACGCGCGTGCTTGCCGCCAATATCGCCAACGAAAGCACGCCGGGCTACACCGCACGCGACATCGACTTCGCCTCTGCCCTGCAGGAGCAGATCGATGCGGAAGCCGGCGAGCCCACCCTGTCGGGCGACGGCCCGCTGTACCGCGTGCCCTTCCACCCTAGCGCCGACGGTAACACCGTCGAGATCGGCGTCGAGCAGGCCGCGTTCTCGCAAAACGCATCCGACTTCCAGACCAGCCTCACCTTCATCAACATGAAGCTGCGCGGCCTGGCCAAAGCCATCAACGGACAATAACCAGGAAACCGAGCATGGGCTTCAAGGACATTTCGAATATCGCCGGTTCTGCCATGGCCGCCCAGACCGTGCGCCTGAACACGATCGCCAGCAACCTGGCCAACGCCAATGCCGTGGCCGGCTCCGAAACCGAAGGCTACCGCGCGCGCAAGCCGGTGTTCGCCTCGGTGATGGGCGAGGATGGCGGCGCTAGAGTCCAGGTGCTGGACGTGGTGCAGTCGAGCGAGCCGCTGCGCAAGATGTACGAGCCGGACAATCCGGTGGCCGACGCCGACGGCATGGTCTACTACGCCAACGTCAATGAAGTGGCCGAGATGGCCGACATGATGGCTGCGTCGCGCGCCTTCGAGACCAATGTCGAAGTCATGGGCCGCATCAAGAACATGCAGGCTTCCCTGCTGAAGATGGGCGAGGGCTGAGCGCATGGTCACCACCACTAACTCTTTCGGCTTCCCGGCCTCGACCACCCCGGCCAGCGACAAGATCGCAACCGGCGTCGCCACCAGCGAGAACAAGGACATGTTCACCAAGCTGCTCGTCGCCCAGATCCGCAACCAGGACCCGCTCGCGCCTTCGGACCCGAGCCAGTTCGTGAACCAGCTGTCGCAGCTGTCGCAGACCGAAGCGCTGCAGAACCTGGCCCAGACCACCAGCGCCAGCGCCAGCGTGCTGCAAAGCCTGCAGGTGCTGGCGATGGGCGCCCAGGTCGGCAGCGAAGTCTCGGTCGAGACCAATCGCGTGCGCCTGGACGGCGACAAACTGTCAGGCAACATCCAGCTGGGCGGTTCCAGCAGCGCCACCACCCTGGTCCTCACCAGCGTCGGCGGCCAGGAGCACCGCGTCAGCCTGCCCGCCCATGGCGCCGGCAGCCTGGCCTTCACGATCGATCCGGCGGCGCTTGGCCTGGCCCCGGGCAACTACAGCATCAGTGCCGAAGCATCGGACGGCACCAAACCGGCGGTGGAAATCACCGGCCGCCTCGACAGCGTACGCATGTCGGCCGGCGGCGGCATCCTGCTGCAGGTCGCCGGCATCGGCGAAGTCGACCCGTCGATGATCACGGGCTTCAACGGCAAGGCAACCGCCCTGGCCTCCCTGGAACACTGAAAGGAATTCACATGAGCTTCAATATCGCACTGTCCGGCATCCAGGCCATCAACGAGCAGCTGGAAGCCGTTTCGAACAACATCGCCAACGCCGGCACCTACGGCTTCAAGAGCAGCCGCGCCAACTTCGCCTCCGTCATGGCCGGCGACCAGATGAACGGCGTGGAAGTCGCGTCGCTGACCCAGAACATCGCCCAGAACGGCGGCCTGGTCAACACCGGCCGCAGCATGGACGCCATGATCCAGGGCCGCGGCTTCTTCACCAGCCGTGACGACCAGGGCGTGGTGCAGTACACCCGTGTCGGCATCTTCTCGGCCAACAAGGACGGCTTCCTGGTCGACGCGGCCGGCCGCAGGGTGCAGGGCTATGGCGCGGCGCTGGGCGGCACGGCCGGCGTGATGGGCGACATCAAGATCCCGACCGGCCAGATCCCGGCCGTCGCCACCACCAAGATCGCTTACGTCGGCAACCTGTCCTCCGACTGGAAAGTGCCGACCGTTACCACCTTCGACCACACCAACGACAAGAGCTACAACTTGGTCAAGCAGTCGGTGGTCTACGACTCGCTCGGCACCCAGCACACCATGTCGCAGTATTTCGTCAAGAGCGCAACCACCAACACCGTCGAGGTCCACTACGCCTTCGACGGCGGCGCGCCGCTCGCAACGCCGATCAAGACCCTGACCTTCGACAGCAAGGGCGCGCTGGCAGCGGGCACCAACCAGACGCTGACCTACAACCCGGGTGCCGGCAAGGACCTGGTGAACCTCACCATCGACTACGACGGCACCTCCTTCGTTGCCGGCGAATCGACCAACACCACCAACCGTAGCAACGGCTATGCCTCGGGCAGCTTCGTCGGCGTACAGCTGGCCAACGACGGCTCGGTCATCGCCAAGTACAGCAACGAACAGCAGCAGATCGTCGGCACCCTGGCGATCGCCACCTTCCCGGACGAAGGCAGCCTGTCGCAGACCAGCGACACCAGCTGGGTCGCCAACAACTCCTCCGGCGCGCCGCTGTACAGCGCACCGGGCGTCGGCCTGGCCGGCGGCCTGTCGACCGGCACCCTGGAAGGCTCGAACGTCGACATCACCTCGGAACTGGTCGGCCTGATGACCTCGCAGCGCAACTACCAGGCCAACTCGAAGGTGATCACCGCCGAGAACCAGATGATGCAGGCCCTGATGCAGGCCCTCTAAGCCTGAGCAAAGAGCATGGATAAACTGATCTTCACCGCCGTCAGCGGCGCCGAGCGCACCCTGAAGGCCCAGCAGGTGCGCGCCAACAACCTGGCCAACATCGAGACCGCGGGCTTCCGCGCCAACCTCGAGGTGGCTGCCACCCAGGCCATGCAGCAGGGCTATGGCTATGACAGCATGCACCTGGCCAAGACGCAGGCCGACACCATCTCGACCCGCGCCGGTTCGGTGCGCGAGACCGGCCGTCCGCTCGACGTCGCCCTCAACGGCAACGGCTACCTGGCGGTCCAGTACGGCGAAGGCGAAGCCTATACCCGTGCCGGCAGCATCGCCATCGACGCCAACGGCGCGCTGTCGGTGAACGGCCACCCGCTGCTGGGCGAAGGCGGCCCGATCGTGCTGCCGCCGCACCAGGCGGTCGAGATCGGCAATGACGGCACGATTTCCGTGCTGACCGAAGGCGCCACCCTGATGCAGCCGGTCGACAAGCTGCGTCTGGTAAATGCCGAAGGCGCGGAACTGACCAAGAACGAAGCCGGCCTGATCGTGTCGCGCCAAGGCGATCCGCTCGAGGCGGACCCGAATGTGAGCGTGCGCGGCCGCGCCCTCGAGGGCAGCAACGTGTCGGCAGTGGAAGAGATGGTCGCCGTGATGAGCCTGAACCGCAGCTTCGAGATCCAGATGAAGCTGTTCAAGGCCAGCGACAGCATGAACGACGTGGGCAACCGCCTGATCGGCGCTTGACGCCGGACACTACAAGGAGCAAGACATGAATCCAGCAATGTGGATCAGCAAGACCGGCGTGCAGGCACAGGATGCCAAGCTGCAGGCGATCGCCAACAACCTGGCCAACGTCAACACCGTCGGCTTCAAGCGCGACCGCGTCGTGTTCGAAGACCTGTTCTACCAGGTCGACGCCCAGCCGGGTGCGCAGAGCGCGGACAACACCATCTCGAACGGCGTCCAGCTCGGTAACGGTACCCGCATCGTCGGCACCCAGAAGATTTTCACCAACGGCAACATGCAGACCACCAGCCAGGCGCTGGACGTCGCCATCAACGGCGCCGGCTTCCTGCAGGTGCGCCGCCCGAACGGCGAACCGGCCTTCACCCGCGCCGGCCAGCTGGCGGTCGATTCGAACGGCACCCTGACCAATGCCCAGGGCCTGCCGCTGGTGCCGCAGATCACCGTGCCGCAGAACGCCACCGCGATCACCATCGGCGAAAACGGCATGGTCTCGGCCACTGTCGCCGGTTCCACCGCTCCAACTGAGCTGGGCCAGCTGACCCTGACGGGTTTCGTCAACCCGGCCGGCCTGCTGGCCCTGGGCGAGAACCTGTTCCAGGAAACCGCTGCGTCGGGCACCGCCAACGAAGGCCGTCCGGGCGACGGCGGCTTCGGCAAGCTCAAGCAGGGCGCGCTGGAAGGCTCGAACGTGCAGGTGGTGGAAGAGATGGTCGACATGATCGCCGCCCAGCGCACCTACGAGATGAACACCAAGGTGCTGTCGGCCGCCGACAACATGCTCCAGTACCTGGCACAGGCTGCGCGCTAATCCAATGAAATTCCTTACCGCGGCGCTTGGCGCCCTTCTCCTTGCCGGCTGCGCTTCCGCGCCGCCGCGCCAGGTCACGAACGACGACGACAACGTGCCGATGCAGCGCATGGTGTCGCGCGGCGTCTCGGGCGGCGTGTTCACGGGTGACACCGTGTCGCTGACCTCGGACAGCCGTGCCTACCGCGTGGGCGACGCGGTCACCGTAATCCTCCAGGAAACCACCCAGGCCAGCAAGCGCGCCGGCACCAGCTTCTCGAAAGGCTCTTCGGCCTCGGTTGCCCCGATCGGGGCACTGGGCAAGACGTTTGGGAAGACCGGCATCGAGATCGCGGCCGACCGCAATTTCGAAGGCGACGCCACCAGCACCCAGCAGAACGCCCTGTCCGGCGCGCTGACCGTGATCGTGCAGGAAGTGCTGCCGAATGGCTTGCTGCGCGTGGCCGGCGAGAAGAATTTGATGCTGAACCAGGGCGAGGAATTCGTGCGCCTGAAGGGCTTCATCCGCGCCCAGGACATCGACAACGACAACCAGGTGTCCTCGCTGCGCGTGGCCAATGCCCGCATCGCCTATTCGGGCAAGGGTGCGCTGGCCGATGCCAACCAGCCGGGCTGGCTGACGCGCTTCTTCAACAGCCCGTTGATGCCGTTCTGAGGAAGACATGATTCAATTTTCGAAGGCATCCCGCGTTTTTCGTATCATGTTGTGCGCGGCCGCGCTTGGCGCCGCCGCCCTGCCCGCGCACGGCGCGCAGGCCCTGCGCAACCTGGTCAGCGTCGAAGGCGTGCGTGAAAACCCCCTGGTCGGCTACGGCCTGGTGGTCGGCCTGAACGGCAGCGGCGACTCGACCCAGGTCAAGTACGCCAGCCAGTCGGTCGTCAACATGCTCAAGCAATTCGGCGTGCGCCTGCCGGAAGGCGAAGACGCCAAGAACAAGAACGTCGCCGCGGTCATGGTCTCGGCCGTGTTCCCGCCGGGCTACCGCCGCGGCCAGGCGATCGACGTCACCGTGTCCTCGCTGGGCGATGCCAAGAGCCTGCGCGGCGGCACCCTGCTGCTCACGCAGCTGCGCGCGGCCGACAATGAAATCTATGCGCTGGCCCAGGGCAACCTGGTGGTCGGCGGCCTGAACGCCACGGGAAAAAGCGGCTCCTCGGTGACGGTGAATACCCCGACCACCGGCCGCATCCCGAACGGCGCCATGATCGAGCGCGAGATCGCCAGCGACTTCGCGACCCGACCGCAAGTGATGCTGCGCCTGCGCCAGCCGCATTTCGAGACCGCCACCAACGTGGTCAACGCGATCAATGCCAAGTACGGCCCGATCGCCACTACCGCCGACGGCACCAGCGTCGAAGTCATCGCGCCGGAAAACCCGACCGAGCGCGTGGCCTTCATGGCCAGGCTGAACAATCTGTCGATCGAAGCCGGCGTGGAAACGCCGAAAGTCGTGTTCAACTCCCGCACCGGCACCGTCGTCATCGCCGACGGCCTGCGCGTGAAGGCGGCCGCCGTCACCCACGGCTCGCTCAAGGTGATCATTTCGGAAAGCTCGCGCGTCTCGCAGCCGGGCCCGTTCTCGCGCGGCCAGACCGCGGTGACCCCGGAATCGAAGCTGTCGGTGGACCAGGGCTCGGGCCAGATGTTCCGCTGGCCGGCCGGCGCCAAGCTGCAGACCATCATCGACGTGGTCAACAGCCTGGGAGCGTCGCCCGATGACATCATGGCGATCCTGCAGGCGCTGGACCAGGCCGGCGCGATCGAAGGCGAACTGGTGGTGATCTGATGAAAATCGAACAGAACCAGCCGCTGCCGCTGAACGCCGCCGAAGACACGAAAGTCGCGTCCGCCGCCGACCAGCCCGATCCTGCGTCGGCGGACCGGGCGTACGTCGCGAAAGCCACCAAGGCCGCCGTCGAGTTCGAGCGCTTCTTCATCTCGCACATGCTGAAGGAGATGCGCTCCTCGACCCGCGCCATGGCCGCCGAAGACAGCGTGTTCAACAACCGGGTCAACCAGGACATGCAGGATATGGCCGACGACCTGCTGGCCGGGAACATGGCCGGTCAGCGCGCCTTCGGCATCGCCGACGCCATCCTGCGCCAGCTGGTTCCCGACGCTAAGGCCGGCGGCAAGGCCTGACATCGGCCGGTGCGCAAAGCTTTGCGCATAAAAACTTAATGGACAGCAATAATCGGTCGCCTTTACCAGGTATACCCGCTCGAGGAAGAATTCCGCACCATGCCGATCATCAATAACGCGCTGTCGGGCGCCCTGGCCGCCCAGGTGGCGCTGACCACCAGCAGCCACAACATCGCCAACCTGCAGACCAAGGGCTATACCCGCCAGGCCGCCCTGCTCACTACCGTGGGTGCGGACGCCAATCCTCGCTCGCCGGGCAATGGCGTGCAGGCCAGCTCGCTGCTGCGCTTCTCGGACAACTACAAGAGCCAGGCCATGTGGCGCGCCGCCGCGGAACTGGGCTCCTACTCCCAGGCCCAGCCCTACCTGAACCAGCTGGAACAGGTCATGGGCGACGACACCGCCAGCCTGTCGGCCGGTATCGACAAGTTCTTCGGCGCGTTGAATGCGGCCGCCGGCGAGCCGGGTTCGACCCCGCTGCGCGAACAGGTGCTCACCGCCGCCAACCTGATGGCGGAACGCTTCAACGGCCTGAACAACGTATTCAACGCCCAGCTCGAGTCGATCCGCAACCAGCGCAGCGCGATCGTCGACGCGGCCAACGCTCAGATCGCCACCATCGCGCGCCTGAACACGCAGATCAGCGAAGCCCAGGCCGGCGGCCTGAGCGCATCGGCCATGATCGATGCGCGCGACCAGGCCATCGACGAGCTGGCCAGCAAGATGGCGCTGGAAGTCTCGGACAACGGCGACGGCACCCGCAACGTCTCGCTCAAGACCGGCCAGGCGCTGGTGCTGAACGGCGTCCACGGGACCCTGGCAGCGACCACGACCAAGCCCCAGGCATTCAGCCTGACGTTCGCCGGTTCCACCTTTGCGCTCGACGCAGGCAAGCTGGGCGGCCAGCTGGGGGGCCTGACGAAGTACGAAACCGAAAAAGTGATCCCGCTGCAAACGGACATCGGCAATATCGCCGAGCAGATGAGCATCAAGATCAACGCCCAGCTCGTCCTCGGCTACAAGGCGGACGGCGCCGCAGGTTCGCCTCCCACCGCCTCCGCGGGCCAAGCCCTGTTCGTGTACACCCCGGGCAACAATGCCGACATGCTCAAGATCGCCCCCGGCTTCAAGTACTCGGACCTGGCCTTCTCCGGCGATGGCAACCCGGGCGACACCGGCAACCTGAAGAAGCTTGTCGCCGTCAAGAGCCAGTCGATCACGGTTGGCAGCATCGGTTCCGTGCTGCTGAGCGACGCGGACGCCCAGTTGGTCGGCAAGCTCGGCGTGGACAGCCAGCTCAACAAGGCCGGCCTGAAGACCACCCAGACCGTGCGCACCCAGTCGATCGACGACTGGCAGTCGACCAGCGGCGTCAACCAGGACGAGGAAGCCGTCAACCTCGTCGAGTATCAGAACATGTACCAGGCGAACATGAAAGTCATCGCTGTCGCCAACCAGCTGTTCGACGCCACGCTGGCGATGATGGGCTAAAGGAAAAACCATGCGTATCGCCACCACCCAGTACCAATCGACGATGAACCAGTCGCTCCAGGTCAACCAGGAGCGCATCACCAAGCTGACCCAGCAGATGGCGGCCAACAAGCGCATCCTGGTGCCTTCGGACGACCCGGTCGACAGCGTGCGCCTGGCGCGCCTGGCGCGCGAAGAAGCGACCGTGCAGCAGTACCGCGCCAACATCGCCTCGATCAAGATCGGCCTGACCAAGATCGAAGGCTACATGAACAACATGGCGAAGGAAATCGTGCAGGGCCGCGACCTGCTGGTCTGGGCCTCCGACGGCGGCAACGTGCCGGACGACCTCAAGGCCATGGTCAGCCCGCTCGAGTCGCTGCGCGACAGCGTGTTCTACAACGCCAACGCGAAAGACCAGGAAGGAAACTACCTGTTCTCGGGCACCCTGACCAAGACCGCGCCAATCACGTACAATCCCGGGGCCGCGCTCGGTTCGCGCTACACGTTCGTCGGTAACACGAATACCCAGGACGTGGTGGTCGGCAACGGCATCACCCAGCCGGCCAACCAGGACCTGAAGGGCATCGAAAAGCTGCTGAACCACCTCGACCTGAGCCTCGACAAGCTGAAGGCGGCTGGCGCCTCGGCCAACGATCCGGCGGTGCGCCTGGTACTAGGCAATGCCCTGGCCGGCTTCGACGAGGCGCACAACCTGGTCACCAGCAAGATGGCTTCCCTTGGCGGCGCGCAGAACATCATGAAGACCCTGGACGCCAATCACGAAAACGTCAGCCTGTCGAACAAGATGGCGATCACCGACATTGGCGCGCTTGATGTCGGCGAAGCCGCGACCGCCCTGGTCGGCTACGAAACCTCGCTGCAGGCCACGTACAAGGCCTACAGCCGTATTGGCCAGTTGTCCCTGTTCTCGGTGTTGTAATTCGGTAAAACGTTCAAATGGAAGCAGCCCTCCGCCCGGCCAACCCGGCCAACCAGTCAATCGGCAACAGCGCCGCCGCGGCCTCGACCGCGGCAGCGGTCCGCACGTCCGCCGTCAAGCCGGCCGACCCCGACAGCCGCGTCGTCACCCCCAACGCGCCCGCGCCCACCTCCGTCCCGCTCCAGCGCGGTATCCGTTGGAACGCCAACACCCAGGGCAATGTCGCGCGCGCCCAGCAGGCCCTCGACTATCTCGAACGCGTCGCTTCGCAGCTGGAAGCGCTGAAGGCCGACCTGAGCGCCAAGATCACCGGCCGCGCCGACCCGGCGCGCCAGATCGAAGCCCGTTCTCAGCAGCTCGGCAACCTGCTGGAAGCGCGCCGCAAGCAGTCCGGCGGCGGCGTCGATGCCCAGCTCGACTTCAGCGACGGCCAACCGGCCCAGACCCGCTTCCGGATCCGCGGCTTCGACATGGCGGCCCTGCAGTCGGGTGGCCAGCAGACCTATGCCTTCTCGGTCGGCAGCAATGGCGGCCCGCAGCTGACAGCCACCATCGAGCCGGGCATGACCCCGGAAGAAATCGCCGCGCGCCTGGACCGCACCCTGTCGCCGGTCAAGGTACGCGTCTCGCTCGACAAGGACCAGCAGCTGGTATTCAGCGCGCCGGAAGCCGAATGGGTCGGCATGAAGGATGCGATCGCGATCTCGGGCCGCGGCCGTGTGGACACGGTCGAGGAGCCAGCCTCCCTCGCACCCGAGCAATGGAACATCGGCAACCCGGACGCCCTGCGCCAGAGCCTGCGCGAAGTGCTGCAAGCCCTCGCCCGCGTGCGCCGGGCCCAGGATGCCGCCAGCTCGGCGCTCAGCGCGGCCATGGCGGACACCGCCCAGCAGGCGATTCCGGAAGTGGAACTGCAGGCGATTGCCGGCGACTTCGCGGCAACCGCAGCCAGCCACGACTACCAGTCGCTGCTGGCGATCACCTCGGCCCTGGTCGGCGTCAGCCGCGACCGGGTGCAAGCCCTGCTCGGCCTGCGCTGACCGGTCTTGCTGGAATAAAAAAAGCTCCTGCGCGGGTTTCCCCGGCAGGAGCTTTTTTCATGGATGCGCCTGATTAGAAGCCGTATTTCAGGCCGGCACTCCAGACATTGGCGCGGGCGCCGTAGTCCTTGGTCTTGCCGTAGCGCTCATATTCCGCCACCAGCGAGGCGTTCTGGTTCAGCTTGTACTCGACACCGAGGCCACCATAGCCGCTGGTATCGTCGTCCTTGATGTTACCCAGGTTGGTGTTCAGCTTGCGCTCGTTGTGCGAGACGCCCACCTTGCCGTAGGCCGACACTTTCTCGTTGACGGGCACGGTGTACTTGGCAGCGACATAGGTGCCGTAGCCTTCAGTACTGCCACGCACGCCACCGTTGGCGAAATCGCTCTTGTGGTGATTGGTCCAGCCTGCCTCGACACCCAGCTGCTCGGTAAAGTTATAGCCGCCGAACAGCTTGCCGTCGGCCTTGTGGGCATCGACAGTGGTGTTCTTGGACGTTACCGCGCTGGCGCCGACATAGGCGCTGCCCGGCGTGTTCTGGGCTTGGGCGGTGCCGGCAACGGCGGCAGTGGCGATCAAGGCAATCATCAGCTTTTTCATACGTACTCCCTTCAAATATCTTCAACTGGTTCGCAATTCACAATGAATCGCGTTGTTGAAACAATAGCATCCGGCAACCGCCTAGCCCAAGCGAACGGCCGGTAAGAACTGTAACAAGATGAAAAATGAAGACCAGATCAGCACTTATGTGCGCCCGATAACGGAACTTGTCGTCAAAAGCAAAAAACCCGCTGCGAGCAGCGGGTTTTCGTTAAGCCAAGGGCGATTAGGCGCCTTCGCGGCTCGCCTTCTTGCGCTCGTGCTCTTTCAGGAAGCGCTTGCGCAGGCGGATCGATTTCGGGGTGATCTCGACCAGCTCGTCGTCCTCGATGAACTCGACGGCGTATTCTAGCGACATCTGGATCGGCGGAACCAGGCGCACGGCTTCGTCGGTACCCGACGAACGCACGTTGGTCAGCTGCTTGCCCTTGATCGGGTTGACGACCAAGTCATTGTCGCGCGAGTGGATGCCGATGATCATGCCTTCGTACACCGGGGTGTTGTGCTCGACGAACATGCGGCCGCGGTCCTGCAGCTTCCAGATCGCGTAGGCGACGGCGGCACCGTCGTCCTGCGAGATCAGCACGCCGTTGCGGCGGCCGGCCAGGTCGCCCTTGGTGTTGTCGACCGGTGCGTATTCGTGGAACACGTGGCTCATCAGGCCGGTACCGCGGGTCAGGGTCATGAATTCGCCCTGGAAGCCGATCAGGCCGCGTGCCGGGATCAGGTATTCCAGACGGACACGGCCCTTGCCATCCGATTCCATGTTCTGCAGGTCGCCACGGCGGCGGCCCAGTTCTTCCATCACGCCGCCCTGGTTCACTTCTTCCACGTCGACCGTCAGGTTCTCGTACGGCTCGCACTTGACGCCGTCGATTTCCTTGAACACCACGCGCGGACGCGAGACGGCCAGCTCGAAGCCTTCACGGCGCATGTTTTCCAGCAGAATCGTCAGGTGCAGTTCGCCGCGGCCCGACACTTCGAAGATGGTGTCGTCGTCGGTCGGCAGCACGCGCAGGGCCACGTTGGCCTTCAGTTCGCGCTCGAGGCGCTCGCGCAGCTGGCGGCTGGTGACGAATTTGCCTTCGCGGCCGGCCAGCGGCGAGGTGTTGACCATGAAGTTCATGGTCAGGGTCGGCTCGTCCACGGTCAGCATCGGCAGCGCTTCCGGGGTATCCACCGCGGTCACGGTCACACCGATACCGATGTCTTCGATACCATTGATCAGGACGATGTCGCCGGCGACGGCTTCTTCCACCTGCACGCGCTCCAGGCCCT
This sequence comes from Massilia sp. IC2-476, assembly GCF_020707295.1. Classification (NCBI taxonomy): domain Bacteria; kingdom Pseudomonadati; phylum Pseudomonadota; class Betaproteobacteria; order Burkholderiales; family Oxalobacteraceae; genus Massilia; species Massilia sp. IC2-476. Next base: position 556,675 of record NZ_JAJFER010000002.1, on the reverse strand, counting down.
TGAAGTTCAGCACCTGGTTGATGCGGCCCTTGATCGGGTTCTTGTCGTCCTGGCCGTTCACCACCAGCACGTCCATGCCTGGACGGACGCGGCCACGGTTGATGCGGCCGATGCCGATCTTGCCGACGTAGGACGAGTAGTCCAGCGAGGTGATCTGCATCTGCAGCGGGCCGTCCGGGTTGTCGTCACGCACCGGCACGTATTTCAGGATGGCGTCGAACAGCGGCTTCATGTCGCCGCCGCGCACGCTCTCGTCCATGCCGGCGTAGCCGTTCAGGCCCGAGGCGTAGACGATCGGGAAGTCCAGCTGCTCGTCGGTGGCGCCCAGCTTGTCGAACAGTTCGAAAGTCTGGTTGATCGCCCAGTCGGCGCGCGCGCCCGGACGGTCGATCTTGTTGACGACGACGATCGGCTTCAGGCCCAGGGCCAGGGCCTTGCGGGTCACGAAACGGGTCTGCGGCATCGGGCCTTCCTGGGCGTCGACCAGCAGCAGCACCGAGTCCACCATCGACAGCACGCGCTCGACCTCGCCACCGAAGTCAGCGTGGCCCGGGGTGTCGACGATGTTGATGTGGGTGCCTTCGTATTCGACCGCGCAGTTCTTCGACAGAATGGTGATGCCGCGTTCTTTTTCGAGGTCGTTCGAGTCCATCACGCGGGTATCCACCGCCTGGTTTTCACGGAAGGTGCCCGACTGGCGCAGTAGCTGGTCGACCAGGGTGGTCTTGCCGTGGTCAACGTGGGCGATGATTGCAATATTACGAATTGCGCGTTTGGTGTCTGACATGTGTGTATTCAACAGTGAATGTTGCGTGATGGATGGAGGCGGTGACGATTCGAGAGCATTACCGATTTCCGTAACCCGCTACTATAGCATGGTTATCGGCCTTGCTGCGCTGCAGCGAGGAGGAAATGAAGAAATGTCGACGCTTTGCCGCCGTCGAATGGTAGCGGCAGGGTGTTGCAGGAGGATGACGGACCGGGCGCCGCTGGGCAGCCTGAGGCTGCCGATCCCGATACAGGGAGCAATATGGGAACGAACAAAGAAAATTCAAGACCCGTGTCGACGGGTCTCGAATGCTTCCTTGCTTATTGCGCGGCCGCGATCAGGCGCTCAGGCGCCAGGATCGCGTACTCCTGCAGGTTGGCCGTCCCGAGCAGCTTGCCTTCATGGTAGACGCGCACCCGGCCCATCTCACTTGGCACGGTCACCGCTTCCTTACCCAGCGCCAGGCGCTGGCCGTTCAGGAAACGCTTGGCCAGTTCGAGCGTGAGCTCGACCGAGGGGAAGCTCGACAGCAAGGCATCGACCGGCGCCAGCAGCGACAGCGGGTCCGGGTGGGCCTGCAGGTCTTCCAGCGTGATCATGCGCTCGGTCGACAGGCTGCCCACCTGCACCCGGCGCAGCGCGTTCAGATGGGCGCCGCAGCCGAGTGCCGCCCCAATGTCTTCGCCCAGCACGCGCACATAGGTGCCCTTGCTGCAGGTCACCAGGATCTTCAGGTGCGGCGCCTGGTAGTCCACCAGCGACAGGCCGTGGATGGTCACCGGGCGCGCTTCGCGCTCGAGCGTGATGCCTTCGCGCGCGTATTCGTACAGCGCCTTGCCGTCACGCTTGAGCGCGGAATACATGGGCGGGACCTGGGAGATGGGGCCGCGAAAACGCGCCAGCGCCGCTTCAATCTGCTCGCGCGTGACGTCGACCTCGCGCTCCTCGATCACCTCCCCTTCGGTGTCGCCGGTGGTGGTCATGATGCCGAGGTGAACCGTTGCCTCATAGGTCTTGTCGGCTTCCAGCAAATCCTGCGAGAACTTGGTCGCTTCGCCGAAGCACAGCGGCAGCAGGCCGGTGGCAAAGGGATCGAGGGTGCCGGTGTGGCCGGCCTTCTTCGCATTGAAGACGCGCTTGGCCTTCATCAGCGCATCGTTCGAGGACAGGCCGACCGGCTTGTCGAGCAGGAGCACGCCATCGACCGGGTCGCGCGGCTTCCTGGGTGGACGTGCGTTCACTCGGAATCCGCCGGCGGAGCCGAGCGCTCGCCCGGCGTCGTGTCGAGCGCTTCGTCGGCGTCGGCCGCGCGCACCGCATTGGCCTGGTCGATCAGGGCCGACATCGCCAGACCACGCGTGGTCGAGGTGTCGTGCACGAAGTGCAGCTGGGGAAGCGTGTGGATGTGCAGGCGCTTGCCGAGCAGGTTGCGCAGGTAGCCGGCGGCTTTCGACAGGCCCTCGAGGGTCTGCTTGACCTCTTCCGGGCTGTCCTTCAGCAGGGTGAAGTAGACCTTGGCGTGGGCGTAGTCGGGAGTCAGCTTCACTTCGCTGATGGTGACCATGCCGACGCGCGGGTCCTTCAGTTCGAAGGCGATCAGTTCCGACAGGTCTTTCTGGATCTGGTCGGCGACGCGCAGGCCGCGCTGGGGGATGCTTTTACTGTGTTTTGCCATGATGTTGCTGCTTGTGTTGTTCTTCTCATTTATGTGAACTGCGACGGCCCTGATTTCTACCACCACACGAAGAACCGTCATCCCGGGGTAGGCGCAGACAATGCCACTGGCATTGTCTGCTCCAATTTTGTGTGCGTACCGACTACGTTCCCGGCTAGTGGCAGGTCAACGAAATTGGGTACCGGCCTTCGCCGGTACGACGGTCTTCGGGCTAGTGGTCAAGGGCCAGGCCGCATGCCCAACCGTCAAAAACAAGGGCCAGGCCCTCCGCGGCATTCGCCGCGAAGCATCCTGGCCCCCATGGTACGCCCAATGTCGAAATTACAGCGTACGCGCCACTTCGGTGACTTCGAACACTTCCAGGGTGTCGCCAACCTGGATGTCGTTGTAGTTCTTGAGCGACAGGCCGCACTCGAGGCCGGCGCGCACTTCCTTGGCGTCGTCCTTGAAGCGCTTGAGCGAGTCGATCTCGCCGGTCCACACGACGATGTTGTTGCGCAGCAGGCGGACCGAGGAGGTACGCTTGACCACGCCATCGGTGACCAGGCAGCCCGCAATCGCGCCGACCTTCGACACCAGGATGACCTGGCGAATCTCGACTTGGCCGGTGATGGTCTCGCGCTTCTCCGGTGCCAGCATGCCCGACAGTGCCGTCTTGATCTCGTCGATCGCATCGTAAATGATGCTGTAGTAACGGATGTCGACGCCGTTGGCTTCCGCCACCTTGCGCGCCGATGCATCGGCACGGGCGTTGAAGCCGATGATGACCGCTTTCGAGGCCACCGCCAGGTTGACGTCCGACTCGCTGATGCCGCCGACCGCCGCGTGGACGATCTGGACGCGCACTTCCGAGGTCGACAGTTTCTGCAGCGAGCCCACCAGCGCTTCCTGCGAACCCTGCACGTCGGTCTTGACGATGAGCGGCAGGTTCTTGACTTCGCCTTCGGCCATCTGGTCGAACATGTTCTCCAGCTTGGCGGCCTGCTGCTTCGCCAGTTTGACGTCGCGGAACTTGCCTTGACGGAACAGGGCGATTTCGCGCGCCTTGCGCTCGTCGGCCATCACCATCGCTTCTTCACCGGCGCTCGGCACTTCGGTCAGGCCCTGGATCTCGACCGGGATCGACGGACCTGCTTCGGTCACCGACTTGCCGTTCTCGTCCAGCATCGCACGGACGCGGCCGAACGAGGAACCGGCCAGCACCACGTCGCCGCGGCGCAGGGTGCCCGACTGCACCAGGATGGTGGCAACCGGACCACGGCCCTTGTCCAGGCGCGCTTCGACCACCAGGCCGCGTGCCGGCGCTTCGGTCGGAGCGGTCAGCTCCAGCACCTCGGCCTGCAGCAGCACCTGCTCCAGCAGGTCGTCGATACCGGTACCGATCTTGGCCGACACCGGAACGAACGGCGAATCGCCGCCGTATTCTTCCGGCACCACGCCTTCGGCCACCAGTTCCTGGGTGACGCGGTCGGCATTGGCGCCCGGCTTGTCGATCTTGTTGATCGCCACCACCAGCGGCACGCCGGCCGCTTTCGCGTGGGCGATCGCTTCCTTGGTCTGCGGCATCACGCCGTCGTCCGCCGCCACCACCAGGATGACGATGTCGGTCGCTTTCGCACCGCGGGCACGCATCGCCGTGAAGGCCTCGTGACCCGGGGTATCCAGGAAGGTGACCATGCCGCGCGGGGTGTCCACGTGGTATGCACCGATGTGCTGGGTAATGCCGCCGGCTTCGCCAGCCGCCACTTTCGCACGGCGGATGTAGTCCAGCAGCGAGGTTTTACCGTGGTCGACGTGGCCCATGACGGTCACGACCGGTGCGCGCGGCTTGGCTTCGAACTCGGCGTGCTCGCCCTGGTCGGCCAGCAGCGCTTCCGGATCGTCCACGGCGGCCGGGAAGGCCTTGTGGCCCATCTCTTCCACCAGGATCATCGCGGTTTCCTGGTCCAGCACCTGGTTGATGGTGCACATCTGGCCCAGCTTCATCAGCTGCTTGATGACTTCCGAGGCCTTCACCGACATCTTGTGGGCCAGTTCGGCCACGGTGATGGTTTCCGGCACGTGGACGTCCTTGACGATCGCCTCGGTCGGCGCCTGGAAGTTCGATTCGCTGTCATCGTTGTGCGACGAGCGGCGGCCGCCGCTGCGTCCGCCTGCGCGCCAGCCGTCACGGCCCGTGCTCGCCGGTGCGCCACGGCCCTTGCCTGCGCCCGGTGCGCCACGCTTCTTGGCGTCGTCCGACCAGGTCGAGGAGACATTCGCCGACTTGATCGACTTCTTGTCGCCCGGCTTCTTGTCGCCCGGCTTGGCTTCGCCCGGCTTCTTGTCGGCCGACGCGGCCGGCTTGTGCAGGGTGCCTGCCGGTGCTGCGGGAGCAGCCGGCTTGGCAACCGGTTCCGGCGCCTTGATGACGCGGCGCGGCTGGCTCATCATGAGCTTGATCTGGGCCACTTCGTCGGCCACGGCCTTGCGTGCGCGCTCGGTGGCGGCGGCGCGTTCGGCGGCTTCCTTGGCGGCTTCTTCCGAGCGCTTCTTGGCTTCGGCGGCAGCGGCTTGCGCGGCCTCTTCGGCTGCGGCCGACACCGGCGCGGCAGCCGTCTTGGCGCTCGCAGCGGCCTTGGCCGCGGCAGCGGCTTCGGCGGCTTCGCGCTTCGATTTCTCTTCCGCATCGCGCTTGGCCTGCTCTTCCGCGGCCTTGGCTTGTGCAGCCTCTTCCGCTTCCAGCTTGGCCAGGCGTTCCTGCTTTTCACGCAGGTCAGCTTCCTGGCGGGCGATCAGCTCGGCCTGGCGGCGCGCGTCTTCGTCGCGGCGCGCCTGCTCGGCGGCGTCGACGACGGGAGCGGCAGCCTCGGCGGCTTTCGGGGTGACCAGGTCGTCACGCTGCACGAAGGTACGCTTCTTGCGCACTTCGACCTGGATGGTGCGCGACTTGCCGCTCGCGTCAGCCTGCTTGATCTCGGTGGTTTCCTTGCGGGTCACCGTGATCTTCTTCTTTTCACCGGTTTCCGAGGCGCCGTGGGTACGGCGCAGGTGGTTCAGCAGCTTGTCCTTATCATCTTTCGACAAGGGATCTGACGTCGAACTTTTGTCGACGCCGGCCGAGCGCAGCTGTGTCAGCAGCAGGTCTGCGGGCATCTTCAGTTCGGTGGCAAATTGGGCTACGTTGTTACTCGCCATTCAGTCCTCTTTTCTATGTGTCGCTGAGATGATAAAGATTTGCAAATTACGCCTTGGCCGTTTCTGCCAGGCTCCAGGCTTTCGCCTGCAGCGCCTTGGCGCGGTCATCGTATTTGCTGTCGACCAGCTTCATCTCTTCGTCGGTCACATCATTAAATTCATTCTTGATCAGGTCGCGGGCACGGTCCGACGACAGCGCCAGGATGGCGCCGAATTCGTCATACGCGAGTGCCGCGAAGGCTTCGACCGTCTTGATGCCAGCCAGGCCGAGCTTGCCGGCGGTGGTGCGGTCCATGCCTTCCAGGTTCACGAGGGCTTCTTCCATCCCTTCGAGGCCTTCTTCGGAAGCGATCGCTTCGGTCACCAGTGCGTCACGGGCACGGGTGCGCAGTTCGTTGACGGTGTCTTCGTCGAACGACTCGATTTCCAGCATTTCGGAAATTGGGACGTAAGCGATTTCTTCAAGGCTCGAGAAACCTTCGTCGACCAGGATGTCGGCCACTTCCTGGTCCACATCCAGCTTCTCCATGAACAGCACGCGGATCGCGGCGGTTTCCTGGGCCACCTTGTTCGCCGATTCTTCGGCGGTCATGATGTTGATCTTCCAGCCAGTCAGTTCCGAGGCCAGGCGCACGTTCTGGCCCGAGCGGCCGATCGCGATCGCCAGGTTCTCTTCGTCGACCACCACATCCATGGCGTGCTTGTCTTCGTCAACCATGATCGAGGAGACGTTGGCCGGCGCCAGCGCGCCGATCACGAACTGGGCCGGATCGTCCGACCACAGCACGATGTCCACGCGCTCGCCGCCCAGCTCGCCGGTAACCGCTTGCACGCGCGAACCGCGCATGCCGACGCAGGTGCCGATCGGGTCGATGCGCTTGTCGGCGGTGAACACCGCGATCTTGGCGCGCACGCCGGCGTCACGGGCAGCCGATTTAATCTGCAGCAGGCCCTGTTCGATTTCCGGCACTTCCAGCTCGAACAGCTTCATGATGAATTCCGGCGCGGTGCGCGACAGGATCACCTGCGGGCCGCGCATGTTGCGGTCCACGCGCAGGATGTAGGCGCGGACGCGGTCGCCGATACGCAGGTTCTCTTTCGGGATCATCTGGTCGCGCGGCAGGCGCGCTTCGATCTTGCCCGATTCCACGATGGCATCACCGCGCTCCATGCGCTTGATGGTGCCGGTGACCAGCGAATCGCCGCGTTCGAGGAAGTCCTGCAGGATCTGCTCGCGCTCGGCATCGCGCACGCGCTGCAGCACGACCTGCTTGGTGTCCTGGGCGAAGCGGCGGCCGAACTCGACCGATTCGATCGGGTCTTCGATGTATTCGTCGACTTCGATGTCAGGGATCTGTTCCTTGGCTTCGAAGTGCAGGATTTCCTGGTCGGGCAGCTGCAGGCCGGCCTCGTCGGGAACGACGTGCCAGCGGCGGAAGGTCTCGAATTCGCCGGTGTCGCGATCGATGCTCACGCGAATGTCGACCTCGCCTTCATAGCGTTTTTTCGTGGCCTGCGCGAGCGCGAATTCGAGCGCTCCGAAAACCACTTCCTTATCGACGTTCTTTTCGCGCGCGAGCGCATCCACCAGCAATAAAATTTCGCGACTCATGCTTTGCGACTCCTAAAATCCACCTGCGGCACCAAGCGTGCCTTGTCCAATTCGGCCAGCGTAAATTCCAACAACGCTGCACCATCTTTATTATCAAATTCCAGACCAACCTTGTCGCCTTCGACGCCGCGCAGGATCCCCGTGAAGGTTTTCCGGTTCGCAGTGCCGGGCATGGCGACCCGCAGTTTCACCGTGCATTCATGCCCGGCAAAGCGCGCGAAGTCGGCCAGGGTCCGCACCGGGCGATCGAGGCCCGGCGACGAGATTTCCAGCCGTTCGTAATCCACATTCTCGACGGTGAGCAGGTGCGACAACTGGTGGCTGACCGTGGCGCAGTCCTCGACCGTGATCGGGCCCTTCTCTTCCACCACGTCGGCGGGGAAATCGATGTACACGCGCAGGATGCCGCGCTCGCCCCGTTCCACATCCACGAGTTCGTAGCCGAGGCCACCCACTGTTTTTGCGATGAGTTCAAACTGCTGCACGGCGCTTCTCCACGACTCGAAACCGATTTAACAAAAAAAAAATGGGCATCTGCCCATCTTTTTGTATTCACAACCCAACCAGATGAAAGCACTTGCACCAAGAAAATATGGGAAGAACTTTGATTAGGCTGCAAATTATACAGAGATCCTGCCTCTCTCGCAATCGCCGGGCCAAAAATGGACGGGCGCTAGCATAAAAAGCAACAGTTGGCAGGATGACCATAACGGGGCATGCGCTGCATTCTACGGCATTGCAGCATCGCGTGCCCGGCGGCGCAGAAAATTATCATGAAAATCACGATATTTCCCCGTTTTTCGCCGCCTCTCGCGCTTTCTCGGCCTTAACCGCGACGACCGCGGCGCGGCAAACCGTGCTCGGAGCCACGCGGACCCTGGCCACCGCGACGGCCGCCGCCGGTGCCGGCGAAGCCGAAGGTGGTCTGCAGCGGATCCGGCTGCTTCGGACGGCTGCTGCCGCCTTTGCCGCCGCCGAAGGGGCCGGCGTTGTTGCCGCCGCGGCCCTTGCCGCCGGCTGCACCCTTGCCGCCCTGCCCCTGCGGACGACCGCCTGCGAAGCCGCCCGGACCCTGCTGGCGCGGCGCGCCGGCGCGCACCACCGGCGGGCCGAAGGGGTCGACGTTGCGGTTGGCGTCGGCGCGGTCGATGCGGTTGCCGTCGGAACGGCGCGCGTCGTCGCGGTTGCCGCCTTGCGGCTTGCCGCCCTTGCCCTTGGCATTGCTGTCGCCGCCGCCCTTCTTCTCGACGCCGAAGGCCGCCATCAGGGCGCGCACGTCGTTGTCCTGCAGCTCTTCCCAGCGGCCGCGCTTGAGGCCGGTGGGCAGGGTCATGGCGCCGTAGCGGGTGCGGATCAGGCGCGAGACGGTCAGGCCGACCGCCTCGAACATGCGGCGCACCTCGCGGTTGCGGCCTTCGCCGATGACCACGCGGTACCACTTGTTGATGCCTTCGCCGCCGCCGTCCTGGACCTTCGAGAACGAGGCCAGGCCGTCGTCCAGCTCGACGCCGGCAAGCAGCTTCTGGCGCATGCCCTCTTCCAGCTCGCCCAGGGTGCGCACCGCGTATTCGCGGTCGATGTTGTAACGCGGGTGCATCAGGCGGTTGGCCAGGTCACCGGAGGTGGTGAACAGCAGCAGGCCCTCGGTATTGAAGTCGAGGCGGCCCACGGCCAGCCATTTGCCGGTCTTCATGGTCGGCAGGCGGTCGAACACGGACGGACGGCCTTCCGGATCGTCATGGCTGACGATCTCGCCGGCCGGCTTGTGGTACACCAGCACGCGCGGCGGCTTGCTGTTGTTGACGCGGCGCTGGATCAGCTTGCCATTGATGCGCACCGCATCGGTCGGCAGGATGCGCTGGCCGATGTGGGCCGGCTCGCCGTTGACCGACACGCGGCCGGCGACGATCAATTCTTCCATGTCGCGGCGCGAACCCAGGCCGGCTTCGGCCAGCACCTTGTGCAGCTTGGGCGCGTCGTCGTCCGCGGTCAGGTCGCGGCGCACCGGCTTGGCTGGCGCCTTGCCGCGGCCACCTTCGTTGGCGTCGAAGTCGTCCGAGGTGACAAAGGAGAACACGGCGTCGGCGTCGCTGCCCTTGCCGCCCTTGCCCTGCTGCTGCTTGCCTGCCTTGCCCTGTTTGCCCTGCTGCGGCTTGCCGGCCTGCTGCGCACCCTGCTGTGGGCGCTGACTCTGCTGGCCGCGCTGTTTTTTCTGGTTGCGGTTGCGCTCTTCGCGCTTGACCTCGCCCTGCGGCTGATCGCCTTCGTTTGCCGCCGCCTCGACCGTCGGCTGGGCAGCAGCGACCTCCTGCTGGCGCAGTTCGCGTTCCTGGCGCTTTTCGCGCATCTGGCGCGGGCCACGCGGCTTGCGCACTTCGCTTTCCGGGGCTGCGGCGGCTTCGACTGCCGGCGCGGCGCTTGGTGCTTCCACGGCAGGAGCGGGCGAGGCTTCGGTCGGCGTAGCCTTGGCGCGGGTCTTGCGCGGCTTGGCTGCCGGCTCGGCTGCGGCGGGCGCTTCGACAGCTGCCTCCGCCGGCGCAGCGGCGGCTTTGCGGGCGCGCTTCGGCTTCTCGGCTGCCGGTGCGGCCTCGGTCACGGGGGCGGCTTCCGCCTTGGCGGCGGTCTTGCGGGTACGCTTCGGTTTGGCGGTGGCTTCGGCCTCGACGGGCTTGTCGTTCGGTTCAGTTGGATTCATCGTTCGTATCTTTATTGTGCTGATCCGGCCCGGCGGCTGCTGCCGTCTCCCGGTCAAAATGGGGGACTTCGACGGGCATGGCGTCCGTCTCGGTTTCTAGCTCGTTGTCTGTCTCGTCGGCGTCCGTACTCGCGGCCGCCCTGTCAAAGTTGTCGTTCAGCGCCGCTTCCAGCGCTTCCAGGCTGCGGCTGTCCGGTCCGTCGCTGACGGCCTGCAGCGGCGGCAACTGCGACAGCGAGGCCAGGCCGAGGTCGTCCAGGAACTGCTTGGTGGTGCCCAGCAGCGCCGGGCGCCCCACCACTTCGCGGTGGCCGACCACGTCGATCCAGCCGCGGTCTTCCAGCAGCTTGATGGTCTGCGAATTCACGGCGACGCCGCGGATTTCCTCGATATCGCCACGCGTGACCGGCTGCCGGTAGGCGATGATCGCCAGCGTCTCCAGCGTTGCGCGCGAATACTTCGGCGGCTTCTCGGGCGACAGGCGGTCGAGGTAAGGCTTCATCTCGGGCCGGCTCTGGAAGCGCCAGCCGGATGCCAGGCTGACGATCTCGATGCCGCGCCCCTGCCAGTCCTGGCGCAATTCTTCCAGCAGAATCTTGATCGTGTCGCTACCGACGCCGGCGTTCAGCTGGCGGCCATTGGCGTCGACCTCGGCGAAGAGTTTCTTCATGCCGTGGATCGTCATCGGCTCGCGCGCGCACAGCAAGGCGGCCTCGAGGACGCGCTTGGCCTCGTCAGTATTCATATCGCGGTATCGTCACGCTCGAATGCACACTCAAAACTACACTGGTTTGGCGGATGCCAGCCGCGGGGCCGAGACCGGCCACGGTGCGAAGGTGCTGCGCGCAATATGCTGGAATCCGTGGGCCCCGGCTGGAATGCGCGGGGCTGACTCAGGTGGCCGGCTTGGCGCCGGCCCGGGCTGCCCGCGTGCCAGGCGAGCAATCTACGGTTGGTCTTTCAGGGGAAACCCGGGGCCGCGCAGGGCGCAGGCAGGCGAAGGCGTTTCCGACAACTGACGGCCATTGTAACCGATAAAACACAGGAACGGACAAGACGACCGGGGTCGCCCGTGCAGGAATGCCCCTATTTCGTCAAGCAGCAGCCAGTTTTTCCGACAAAATCGCGGCCACGCCCAGGAAAGCCGGGTACTCCGCCGTGATCACATAGGTCGGGACCTGGGCCAGGTAGGCGCTGAAGCGCCCCTTCTGCTCGAAGCGGCGGCGGAACGACGACGCGGCGAAGCGTTCGCCCAGGCGCGGCACGATGCCGCCGCCGATGTACACGCCGCCCTGGGCGCCCAGGGTGATGGCCAGGTTGCCGGCGGCGGTGCCGAGCATGCCGCAGAAGGCTTCCAGCACCTCGTCGCAGATGGCGCATTCGCCAGCGAGTGCGCGGCGCGAGATCTCGGGTGCGCTCAGGCTGTCCGGACGGCCGGCGCGCTCGGACAGCGCGCGGTAGATCAGTTCCACGCCGGCGCCCGACAGCAGGCGTTCGCTGGAGACGTGCTCGAACTCGCGCCAGGCGTATTGCAGGATCGCGACCTCGACCTCGTTCACCGGCGAGAAGCTGACGTGGCCGCCTTCGCTGCGCAGCGCGGTCCAGCTCGCGCCACAGGGAATCAGGCCGGACACACCGAGGCCGGTGCCGGCGCCCAGCAGGCCGAGCGGCGCGTCGGGCACGGGCGCCCCGCCGCCGACCTGGCGCTTGTGCTCGCCCAGGTGCGGCAGCGAGCGCGCCAGCGCCGAGAAGTCGTTGACCACCACCAGCGTATCGAAGCCGCACTCCTGGCGCAGCGCCTCGATCGAGAAGGCCCAGTGGTGGTTGGTCATGCGCACCTGGTCGCCGGTGACCGGGTTGGCGATCGCGATCGCCGCATGGCGCACGCCGCCGGCAAGCAGCGCTACCCGCGGCAGCGCCAGGTAGGCGCGGATGGCGTCTGCCAGGCTCGCGTGCTGCTGGCAGGACAGCACCTTGATCGCCTCGAAACGCCCGGGTCCGGTCTCCAGTGCGAAACGCGCATTGGTGCCGCCGATGTCGGCAAGCAGGCGCGCACCGCCGGCGAAGTTGGTCGAAGCGTGGACGAGGCTGGAGGGAAAGGCAGTCATTGCAGCTAATAAAGAAGCGATGACCAAGCTTACACAAATTTGTAGCAGTCTTACAAGCGGATTTTGTAGTTTAGGTACAAAGCCCGCTTTTCACGGCGCGACCCAGCGCTTAGACGACGCGAAGTCTGAAGTAGTCGAACTACCTCAGCACGGCGCCGGCGCCAGTTCGGGGTCGCTACCCCCATGCGCGTTCCAGGCATCCAGGCCGCCGCGCAGCGGGCGGGCCCGGTGGAAACCGTTGGCCAGGAACTGCTTGGCGACCTCGGCCGCGGTGACGTCGTTCGGGCAGCTGCAGTAGACGATGATGTGGCGTTCGCGGTCGAGGGTGGCCATCAGCTGGTCCGCCCGGCAGGACTGGAACACGAGTGCGCCAGGGATCGCTGCTTCGAGCTGCTGGGCGGTCAGGCTGCGCGCGTCGATGATGAGCGGATCGTGGCCGCCTTCGATCAGCGCCTTCAGCTCGGCGATCTCGATGCGCGGGATGGCGCTGCGGGCGCGCTGGCGGCGCCGCTCCACGTACTTGACGGCGATGAAGAGCAGCAGCAGCGTGGCCAGCACCGACAGGGCGGTGCCGCCGGCCGTCTCGAGCCAGCCGAGCAGTTCCTGGACGCCGTCGTGGAACAGGATGCCGAGCAGGATGCCGGTGCCGCTCCACAGCGTCGAGCCGGCCACCGAGTAGCCGAGGAAGCGGCGGGTCTGGGTGCCGATCGCACCCGACAGCGGTGCGGCGATGGTATTGAAGCCGGGGACGAACTTGGACACCAGCAGCGACTTGGCGCCGAAGCGGCGGAAGCGGTCTTCGGTCTGGTTGACGCAGGAATCGGGCGACAGCGAGATCTTGCAGAGCAGGCGCAGGATGCGCTTGCCGTAGAAGCGCCCGGCGCGGAACCAGAACAGGTCGCAGACCAGGCAGGCCAGCACTGCGGCCAGCAGGCACAGTTGCCAGCTGAGGGCGTCGTCGACCGAGAGCGCGCCTGCCACGACCAGCACCGGGAAGGCAGGAATGGGCAGGCCGAACTGTTCGACAAGGACAATGCCGAACACGATCAGCACACCGTAGATCTGGAGCAGGTCGACAAGCTGGGGCATCGCGCTAGTGTAGCGGACTTTCAAGGGCGACGCTGCCGTTGCTGTTGTTTTTCCGTAGGGTGGACGGCTGTGCCGCCCACGCGGTGATAGGTAGCAGCGAGATCATCCGGCACGAAATCGGAGCCGCCAACAATCACCGCGTGGGCGGCGAAGCCGCCCACCCTACGCACCCCGCGGTATCGCCGCCAGCAACGCGCGCGTGTATTCCTGCTGCGGATTGCGATACAGCTCGTCCGAATCCGCCATCTCCACCACGCTCCCGTGGTGCATCACCATCACCTGGTCGGCAATGTACTTCACCACCGACAGGTCGTGCGAGATGAAGATGTAGCTCATGCCGTACTCGTCCTGCAGGTCCTGCAGCAGGTTGAGGACCTGGGCCTGCACCGAGACGTCGAGCGCCGACACGGATTCGTCGCACACCAGGATCTCCGGCTTCATGGTCAGGCAGCGCGCGATCGCGATCCGCTGGCGCTGGCCGCCCGAGAATTCGTGCGGGTAGCGGTGGAAGGCCCCCTCCGGCAGCCCCACCCGCCTGAGCAGCTCGTATGCCATCCCGATCCGCTCCGCATCGTCCGCGCCGATACGGTGGATGCGCATCGGTTCGAGCAGGATCTGGCCCACCGTGAAGCGCGGATTGAGCGAGGCGTAGGGGTTCTGGAAGATGATCTGGATGCGCCGCTTGTAGGCCTGGTAGTCGCGCTCGGACATCGCGAACAGGTCGCGTCCTTCGAACATGGCGCTCCCGCCAGTCGCGCGGTGCAGGCGCAGCAGGGTCAGGCCGACCGTGGTCTTGCCCGAGCCGGACTCGCCCACCACGCCCAGGGTCTTGCCGCGCGCCAGTGTGAAGGAGACGTCCTTGACCGCGTGGAACTCGCGCTTGCCGAACAGGCCCTCGCGCAAGGTAAAACTCTTGGCCAGGTTCTTCACCACCAGCACCGGCTCGTCGCCAGGCGCGCTGCCGCGCGCGCGCTGCGGCAGCTGTTCCTCCGGCGTGAAGCGGCCGCCCAGGTAGTCGTCGATCACGGGCAGGCGCAGCGGCCGCTCATCCAGCTTCGGACGGCAATGCAGCAGGGCGCGGGTGTAGGCGTCGCGCGGGGCGCCGAACACCTGGGCGGCAGGGCCCTCTTCCCGCACCTCGCCATGGCGCATCACGATCACGCGGTCGGCGATCTCGGCCACCAGGCCGAGGTCGTGGGTGATGAACAGCACCGCCATCTGGTGCTTCTTCTGCAGGCGCGCGATCAGGTCCATGATCTGCTTCTGGATGGTCACGTCGAGCGCCGTGGTCGGCTCGTCCGCGATCAGGAGCTTGGGCTCGCAGGCGATCGCCATCGCGATCATCACGCGCTGCTGCTGGCCGCCCGACATCTGGCTCGGGTAGGCATCGATCTTGGCGGCCGGGTCGGGAATCCCGACCTCGGCCAGCAGTTCGAGCGTGCGGCTGCGCGCCGCTTTCGCATGCATGCCCATGTGCCGGCGCAGCACCTCGCCAATCTGGTAGCCCACCGTGAACACCGGGTTGAGCGAGGACATTGGCTCCTGGAAAATCATGGCGATGTCCTTGCCGCACAGCTTGCGGCGCTCGGACAAGGGCAGCGCGAGCAGTTCGCGGCCATCGAAATGCGCGCTCGAGCCCGGATGGACGACCGTGGTTTCCGGCGGCAGCAGGCCCATCACCGCCAGCGAACTCACCGACTTGCCGCTGCCGGATTCGCCCACCAGCGCCACTGTGCTGTTGCGCGGCACATCGAAGGAAATGCCCTTCACCGCCTCGACCGTGCTCCTGCGGTCGACGCGGAAGGAGATGCGCAGGTCGCGCACCTGCAGCAGGATGTTCGGGTCAATCATCATTTGAGCTTCGGGTCGAGCGCGTCGCGCAGGGCGTCCGCGAACAGCGAAAAGGCGGTGACCAGGAGCGCCATCGCGCTCGCGGCGGCTGCCAGCTGCCACCATTTGCCGAGGATGAGTTCGTTCTGCGCCTCGTTCAGCATGCTGCCCCAGGACACCACGCCGACCGGCACGCCGAAGCCGAGGAAGGACAGGATTACTTCGGCCTTGATGAAGCCGACCACCAGGATCGACATCTGCACCAGGGCCACATGCGAGACGTTCGGCAGGATGTGGCCGAACATCCTGCGCCAGGGGGAAGCGCCGATGGCGTCGGCCGCCATCACGTATTCGCGCGCCTTGTGCTTGATGTACTCGGCGCGCATCAGGCGGTAGGGCCCGGTCCAGCCGGTCAGGCCGAGGATCAGGACAATGGTCATCACGCCCTTCTGCTGCAGCACGGCGGCCACGGTGAGGATCATCAGGATCGACGGGATCGAGGTGAAGATGCTGTAGAACCAGTTGAACAGGTCGTCCACCAGGCCGCCGAAAAAGCCCGACAGCGCGCCGAACAGCGTGCCCAGCGCGACCGCGACAAACGCCGCCACCAGTCCCACCACGATCGAGGTCTCGCCGCCCTTGATGGTCTTCTTGACGATGTCGTGGCCCCACTTGTCGGCGCCGAAAGGCAAGGTGCTCGCCTTCGGCGTGGCCGGATGGCTGGCGCGGACCTGCGCCTTCAGCTCGGCGAGCTCCGCCGCCAGCGGATCGAAGGCGTTCGGCGGCGTCTCGCGCGGCAACTGGGCCGCCGCCAGCGCGCGCGTCTGGGCGTCGGCGCCGATAAAGGTCGGCGGTGCGTAGTTAACCGCCACCTCCTCTTCCCAGTCGCCGGCCACCAGGCCCGTCGCGGACAGCAGCACCATCAGCAGGAAGGCCGCCACCACGCCGAGCGCCGCCATGGCGATGCGGTCGGCGCGCAGGCGGCGCCAGGCCAGCGCCCACAGGCCCGGGGCGCGGGTCGTCGTCATCGCAATCGTCATGCCAGCTTCACCCGCGGATCCACAAGCTGGTACAGCAAGTCGGCCAGCAGGTTGAACACCATGGTCGCGGCGGCGACATAGACCGTGATCGCCTTAATCACCGGGAAGTCGCTGCGCTCGACGGCCAGGATGACTTCGCGCCCGATGCCGGGGATGCCGAAGAAGCGCTCCAGCAGGAAGGCGCCGATCAGGAGCGCCGGCAGGTTGGCCATGACATGGGTGATGATCGGAATCGCGGCATTGCGCAGCACGTGCACCCAGACCACGCGCCGCTCGCTCAGGCCCTTGGCGCGCGCGGTGCGCACGTAGTCCTGCCCCACTTCATCGAGCACGAAGCTGCGGTACAGGCGGAGGGTCGGCGCGATCGACACGGCGAGGCCGATGATGATGGGCAGCAGCGCATAGCGCAGCAGGTTCTCGCCCAGGCTGGCGCCCCAGCCCTGCACCGGGAACAGGCCCAGCTTGTAGGCGAAGACGTACTGGAACACGATGATGTAGACCAGGATCGAGATCGACATGCCGACCGTGCAGGCCACCATGACGGCGCGATCCGTCAAGGAGCCGCGCACGAACGCGATGGCCAGCGCCAGCGCGATGCCGAGCACGGTCTCCAGGATGGTGAGCGGCACCAGCACGGTGAGCGAGGGTCCCAGGCGGCTGGAGATGATGTGCGACACCGGCTCGCCCGTGCTCCAGGCATTGCCGAAGTCGAAGCTCAGGATCTGCTGGATGAAGATCCACAGCTGCACGGTATAGGGCTGGTCGGTGCCGAGCTGGCGCCGGATGTTCTCGATGGCGGCGCTGTCGGCCATCTTCCCGGCCAGCAGGTAGGCCGGGTCGCCGCCCACCCAGTTGAACAGCACGAAGACCAGCACCACGACCCCGAGCATGGTGGGCAGCATCTGCCACAGCCGGCGGACGACAAAGCTAAGCATGGAACTCCTGAAAGTGGTGGCGCGCCGGCACGCCCAAGCGCGTAACGATAACGCAAATTTTGCTGAGCGGACAGCATCCCGGGCCGGGGCCTTCCTATTCCATTTTATGTCCGGCGTATAACTCCAAATATTCTTTTTGTAAAGACATTTGCTCAGCAGTTGTTTTTTCTACTTGTACAGACATTCCAATTGACAACGTATGTATGCCACTGTATTTATTGCCGTGCAGGAAACGATGCCGATTTTGCACTTGCACGGCAATGTCATGAAAACTTCTCCGTGGCCGACGCAATAAAAAGAGCCGCGGAGCTTACCTGGGAAGCTCGACATGATGGTTGAAACAGTATTATCTCGTTCAGTTCGATTGATGTTCGCGGGCGGCATGGCATTCGCCGCCTCCGCATATGCGCAGGACGCGCAGCAAGCGCCTGCCGAAGGACAGCAGCTGCAGCGCGTGGAAGTGACCGGTTCGCGCATCGCGACCGCCAACCTGGAAAGCGTGAGCCCGGTGACCGTGGTCGGCGCCAAGGACATCAAGCTCGAAGGTACGCGTTCGGTGGAAAACCTGCTGAACAACCTGCCCCAGGTCTTCGCCGACCAGGGCGGCTCGATTTCGAACGGCTCGTCCGGTACCGCCACCGTCAACCTGCGCAACTTCGGCGCCGACCGCACCCTGGTGCTGGTCAACGGCCGCCGCCTGCCTGCAGGTTCGCCACGCAATACCGCAGCCGACCTGAACCAGATCCCGGCAGCGCTGATCAAGCGCGTCGAGGTGCTGACCGGCGGCGCATCGGCCATCTACGGCTCGGATGCGGTGGCGGGTGTCGTCAACTTCATCATGAACGACAATTTCCAGGGCGTGCAGATCGAGTCGAACTACGCGTTCTACAACCACGAGCAGAAAGATGGCGCGGCGGCGCAGGCCGCTAAACGCCGCAACTTCCCGGTGCCCGACGACAAGAGCGCGGACGGCAAGGTCAAGGACGTCAACCTGCTGCTGGGCGGTAACTTCGCCGACGGCCGCGGCAATGCCGTCGCCTTCATCGGCTACAAGAAGGAAGACCCGCTGCTGCAGTCCGAGCGCGACTTCACCGCTTGCTCGCTGGACGGCTTCAGCTCGGGCAACACCTTCAACTGCGGCGGTTCAGGCACCAGCTTCCCGGGCCGCTTCATCCTCGCCAACGGCAACAGCTACACCGTGGCCAACAACGCCGGCGGCGTACGTCCCTACGTGGCCGCGACCGACCAGTACAACTACGGCCCGCTGAACTACTTCCGCCGTCCGTCGGAGCGCTACACCTTCAGCAGCTTCACCCACTACGACATCAACGATAACGCGCGCCTGTACACCGAGGCCAGCTTCCACGACGACCATACTGTGGCGCAGATCGCCCCGTCCGGCCTGTTCGGCTTCGACGCCTCGGGCCCGAACGCGATCCGCTACGAAAACCCGTTCCTGAGCCAGGCATGGCGCACCCAGCTCGGCCTCACCGGTCCGGGCAGCACCGCCGACGCCCTGATCTTCCGCCGCAACGTGGAGGGCGGCGGCCGCCAGGACGACCAGCGCCACACCTCGTACCGCGGCGTGATCGGCATCAAGGGCGACATCGGCAACTGGACCTACGACGCCTTCGCGCAAGTGGGCAAGGTGCTGTACTCGGAAACCTACTTCAACGACTTCTCCAACGTGCGCATCGGCCGCGCCCTGAACGTCGTTACCGGCGCCAACGGCCAGCCGGTCTGCCAGAGCGTGGTCGACGGCACCGATCCGAACTGCGTCCCGTATAACATCTGGTCGCTGGGCCAGATCACGCCGGAAGCCTTGAACTACCTGCAGACCCCGGGCTTCCAGAAGGGCAGCACCCACCAGTCGGTGCAGGGCATCAACCTGTCGACCGACCTGGGCGAATACGGCATCAAGCTGCCGACCGCCAGCCGCGGCGTCGGCCTGGCGCTGGGCTGGGAACACCGCACCGAGAAGCTGTCGCTCGACACCGACACCGCCTTCCAGACCGGCGACCTGGCCGGCCAGGGCGGCCCGACCCTGGGCGTGGCCGGCCAGTTCAGCGTGCGCGACTACTATGCCGAAGCCCGCATCCCGGTGCTGGAAAAGGCGCCGTTCGCGGATTCGCTGACCCTGAACGGATCGTTCCGTCGTTCGGACTATTCGACCGGCCAGAAGACCGACTCCTACGGCGTCGGCGCCGAATGGTCACCGGTCCAGGCCGCCAAGGTCCGCTTCAGCTACCAGCGCGCCGCCCGCGCCGCCAACGTGGTGGAACTGTTCACCCCGAGCGGCCTGAGCCTGTTCGGCATGAGCAGCGATCCCTGCGCCGGCGCCACCCCGAGCGCCAGCTTCGCCCAGTGCGCCCGCACCGGCGTCACCCAGGCCCAGTACGGCCGCATCGAAGACAGCCCTGCCGGCCAGTACAATCAGATCACCGGCGGCAATACCAACCTGGCGCCTGAGGAATCCGATTCCTACACCCTGGGCCTGGTGCTGACCCCGATGCGCAACCTGAGCCTGACCATCGACGCCTTCGACATGAAGGTGGAGGGCGTGATCGGCGGTCTGCCGGCCTCGACCACCCTGACCCAGTGCCTCCAGACCGGCGATCCGAAGTTCTGCTCGCTGATCCAGCGTGACCGCCTGGGCTCGCTGTGGGCGCTGAACGCCGGCCGCATTGTGGCCACCAACCAGAACCTGGGCATGCGTTCGACCAAGGGCCTGGACCTGGGCGCCAACTACGGCATGAAGCTGGCCGGCTACGGCAGCCTCGACCTGTCCTACATCGGCACCGTCCTGAAGGAATTCAAGTCGGAAGACTTCCCGGGTTCGGGCGAGTACGACTGCGCCGGCCTGCACGGCACCACCTGCGGCACGCCGCTGCCGAAGTACCGCCACAAGATCCGCGCGGTCTGGGGCACTCCGTGGCGCGGCCTCGAAGTGGGTGTGACCTGGCGTTACATCAAGGGCGTGAAGCTCGACGCGACCAGCGACAACGAACTGCTGGCCACGGACTTCGAACCGGCTGACGAAAAACTGGCTGCCCGCAACTACCTGGACCTGGTCGGCCAGTGGGCGATCAACAAGAACTTCACCCTGCGCGCCGGCATGAACAACGCGCTGGATAAAGATCCGCCAGTGACCGGTGTCGTGGCCGCGGTGTTCGGCAACGGCAATACCTACCCGCAGGTGTATGACGCCATGGGCCGTCATATCTTCCTGAACCTGACCGCCAAGTTCTGATCCGGCGGCTCAAATGAAAACGGCGCACCCTCGCGGGTGCGCCGTTTTTTATTGTCTGCTGCGCGAGGCGGGACTTACTCCGGCCGCACCCGCCTCTGCTTGACCGCCTCCGCCAGTCCTTCCAGAACGCCAATGCTGGTCTCCCAGTCGATGCAGCCGTCGGTGACCGACTGGCCGTAGGTCAGTTCCTTGCCCGGCACCAGGTCTTGCCTGCCGCCCACCAGGTGCGACTCGATCATCACCCCGACGATGCGGTCGTCCCCCGCGGCGATCTGGGCCGCGATATCGGCGCACACCGGCACCTGGTTCTGCGGGTTCTTGCTGCTGTTGGCATGCGAAGCGTCGATCATCAGGCGGCTCGCCAGGCCGTTGGCCGCCAGCTGGCGGCAGGCCTCGTCGACGCTGGCCGCATCATAGTTCGGCGCCTTGCCGCCGCGCAGGATGATGTGGCAGTCCTCGTTGCCGGCGGTCGAGACGATGGCCGAATGCCCGCCCTTGGTCACCGACAGGAAGTGGTGCGGCTGCGAGGCCGCCTTGATGGCGTCGGCCGCGATCTTGATGTTGCCGTCGGTGCCGTTCTTGAAGCCGACCGGGCAGGACAGGCCGGAGGCCAGCTCGCGGTGCACCTGCGATTCGGTGGTGCGCGCGCCGATCGCGCCCCAGCTGATCAGGTCGGCGATGTACTGCGGGCTGATCACGTCGAGGAACTCGGTGCCGGCCGGCAGGCCCAGCTCGTTGACGTCGCGCAGCAGCTCGCGCGCCATGCGCAGGCCGTCGTTGATGCGGAAGCTGTTGTCCATGTAGGGGTCGTTGATCATGCCCTTCCAGCCGACCGTGGTGCGCGGCTTTTCGAAGTAGACGCGCATCACGATCTCGAGCTCGCCCTTGAAGCGGCGGCGCTGCTCGGCCAGGCCGCGCGCGTACTCGAGCGCCGCCTTCGGGTCGTGGATCGAGCAGGGGCCGACCACCACCATCAGCCGGTCGTCCTGGCCGTGCAGGATGCGGTGCAGCGCCACGCGTGCACTGGCCGCGGTCTGCTCCGCCGCCGGGGTGACCGGGAACTCGCGGATCAGGTGCGCGGGCGGCGTCAGTTCCTTCATTTCGCGGATGCGTAAATCGTCGGTGCGAGGCATGCTGTACTCCGTGTTCTGTTTGGCTGGGGCTGAAAACGAAAAAACCGCCATCGCTGGCGGTTTGTCTGGATTTGCGTCGGACTGTTCTTTGAATCGCGTGAACCTGCCGCTACTCCACCGCCAAGGGGCTGGAATGGCTAAAGTAAAAATAGCAGGTAAAGAAAACGTGCTGGCGCATGGATAGTCCGTCTGGTCGGGAGACCTTGTTCGCCTGACTATAACGCCATTGTGTAACGGTTGGCAAGCCTTTTCCCGTGGCGCCAGACCACCGCCGCCCCACGGTCCCGCCAGCTGTCACGACAGGATTTGGCAAGCGGTTGCGGGAACCCCACAGCTGTTCCCTGCCTTTTCGCGCACCTTGAGCGGGATCAGTCGCCGTTCATCCAGCGATGCAAAAGTCGCTTCAAGCCCCCGCCGCCCCGCGCCGATCTTGTGTTCTCACAAGAAAAGTTTTTCAGGCATTTGATCGTCCTCAATAAGATCGGCTGGAGCGGACGCGGCGGGAACAACCCAACCACTGGAGTCCGGACATGACTGAAACCCTGCTCTCGCGCGCCCTGCGGCGCATCTTCGCCGGCGGCGGTGCCGTCGGCCTGTTGTCTGTCGGCTTTACCCTGCTGCTGCCCGCCCCCGTGCTGCGGGCCCAGGAAGCTGCCCCGACGCCCGTCGCCCGTGTGGAAATCACCGGCTCGAACATCCGCCGCGCCCAGGCCGAGACCGCCTCGTCGGTGCAGACCGTAAACCGCGCCGACATCGAGCGCTCCGGCAAGACCACGGTGGCCGAACTGCTGCAGACCCTCGCCGTCGACAACTCGGGTTCGGTGCCGTCCAACTTCGGCGGCGGCTTCGCCGCGGGCGCGTCCGGCATTTCACTGCGCGGCCTCGGCACCGCCTCGACCCTAGTCCTGCTCAACGGCCGCCGCATGGCGCCCTACGGCCTGGCCGACGACGGCCAGAAAGTGTTCGCCGACCTCAACGTCATTCCCACCGACGCGGTCGAACGGGTCGAGATCCTGAAGGACGGCGCCTCGGCGATCTACGGTTCCGACGCGATCGCCGGCGTGGTCAACATCATCCTGCGGCGCGACTTCCAGGGCAGCACGGTGCGTGCCCTGGCCGGTACCGCCACTGCCGGCGACGGCCAGCAGTACAACGTCGCCGCCACCTGGGGCAAGGGCGACCTCGACGCGGACGGCTTCAACCTGCTGCTCAACTTCGAGTACAAGAAGACCGACGAGATCTGGAACCGCGAGCGCGGCAACCGCGACTGGGTCGGCAAGGCCGACCTGCGGCCCTGGGGCTTCTCGGCGCAAGAAGCGCTGGGCGGCACCGGCGCCATCACCGGCAACAACGCTTCCGGCAGCCCCATCAACGGCAACGTGCGCAACCCCGACACGCTCGACTACTACAACCGCGGCAATCCGGCCGGCGCCGGCTTCACCCGCTTCTTCCCGGCGGCGGCCTGCAGCAACTTCACCAACCACCCGCAGGGCGACCCAGGCGGCGGCTGCCTGGTCGATGCCGCCTTCCTGTACAACCAGATCCAGCCCGACCAGGAATACACGTCCCTGTTCGGACGCGGCACCCTCAAGCTGCCCAGGGATATCGAGGCTTACACCGAACTCAACCTGTACAACAGCCTGAGCCGCACCTCCACCACGCCGTCGACCATCAGCGCCAACCAGGGTTACCCCGGCGGGCCGGTGAGCGGGGCCGGTGCGGCCTTCGGGCCGACCCATCCCGACAACCCGTATTTCGGACGCGAGGCGCGCCTGCGCTACCTGGCGGCGGACGTCGGGCCGCGTAATTCGGAAATCGAATCGACCTTCATCCGCGCCCTGGTCGGCGCGCGGGGCACCAGCATCGGCTGGGAATGGGATACCTCGCTGCTCTACTCGCGCAGCAAGGTCAGCCAGGACCGCAACGGTTTCCTGCAGCGCGACGCCACCTTCGCCCTGCTCAACCCGACCGCGGCCAGCATCAATACGGCGATCCTCAACAATCCCGGCTACCGCGCGCTGCCGGTCGGCACCCTGTGGCGCATCGCCGAGAACGCGGGGCTGAATTCGCCGGCCGTGTACGCCGCCCTGTCGCCGGAAATCACCAACGACGCCCATACCGAGATCGCCCAGGTCGACTTCAAGGCCACACGCGAGTTCGGCAAGCTGGCCGGCGGCCCGCTCGGAGTGGCGGTGGGCGCCGAGTTCCGTCATGAGTCGGCCGAGCTGCAGCCCACCACCGGTACCGAGCGCGGCAACATCATCGGCCTTGGCTATTCGGCCTACGACGGCCAGCGCAACGTCTTCGCGATGTACGGCGAGGTGCTGGCGCCGGTCCTGCCAGGGCTCGAGCTGACCGGCGCCATGCGCTGGGACCACTTCACCGACGTCGGCAATGCGTACACGCCGAAGGTGGGCGTGAAGTGGACGCCGGCACGCCAGTTCGCGCTGCGCGCCACCTGGGCGCGCGGCTTCCGCGCGCCGAGCCCGGCGGAAAACGGGGTCGGCGGGCTGGCGGCCTTCACCAACGCTTCCGACCCGGTGCGTTGCGCGCTGGGCGTGGAGGCGGCCTGCAACCCGGCCAACATCGCCCTGATCACTTCGCCCAACCCCGACCTCGATCCCGAGCGCTCGAAGAGCTACAACGTGGGCATCATCTGGGATCCGCTGCCGCGCACCAGCATCTCGCTCGACTACTGGCAGATCAAGCGCAAGAACGAGATCAACCAGGAACAGATCCCGGCCGCGATCCTCGCCGGGCGCGTCGCGCGCGATCCCACCACGGCCGAGGCCGGCATTCCGGGCGATCCCGGCGCCATCACGGCGGTGCTGGCCAGCTACGTCAATTCGGCCCAGACCAAGGTGCGCGGCCTCGACCTCGATGCGCGCCACAGCATGCCGCTGCCCAGCGGATACGGCAACCTCGTGTTCGACGCCAAGTGGACCCACCTGTTCAAGTGGGTACGCACCGAACGCGACGGCACCTCGCAGGACTTCGCCGGCACCCACGGCAACTGCGACGTGACCAACTGCGTCGGCACGCCGGACAACCGCGCCAACCTGCGCGCCACCTGGGAACGCGAGAATTTCCGCGTGTCGGCCAACCTGAACTACCGCGGCAAGATCGACAATACCCTGTTCAAGGAGGATCCGGAGGGCTGCGCCTCCCACTTCGCCAACGGCAACGATGCACCGACCGACTGCGAACTGTCCTCGTTCACCACCGTCGACCTGGTGTTCCGCTGGAAGCCTCAGGCCAAGTGGGAAGTGTTCGGTTCGATCCAGAACGTCTTCGACAAGGTGGCGCCGCTGGATCCGCTGACCTACGGCGCGGTGTCGTACAACCCGCTCGACTATGCCGGCGCCGTCGGACGCCTGTACACGCTGGGGGCGCGCTACACCTTCTGACGCCCACCTGCCCCGCCCGCCCGGTCCCGCACCGGTGGGCGGGACATGGCGCACGGCAGCGGTACCGGCGCCGGTACCGCCCTATCCACCCACCAACGGACCGATCATGTACGAAACCTCCATCGCACGCATCCTGCGCCGGCTGTTCGCCGGCGGCCTCGTCCTATGCGCGCCGCCGCTGCTGGCCCAGACGTCGCCCCCTGGCCTGCAGCCGCCGCCCACCCCTACCACGGCGCCGATGCAGCGCGTCGAGATCACCGGCTCCTCGATTCGCCGGCTGGCCGCCGAGACCTCACTGCCGATCACGACGATCCGCGCCTCGGATTTCGCCAAGCAGGGTTTGGCCACGGCGCAGGAGGTGCTCAACGCCATCCCGATGAACCAGTCCTCGGAAGGCTCGACCGCGGCGGTGGGTTCCGGCACGGGCGGGCGCGCCACCGCCGACCTGCGCGGCCTCGGCGGCGACAAGACCCTGGTGCTGCTCAATGGCCGGCGGCTCGCGAACCACCCCTACTTCGCCGATTCGGTCGACCTGAACATCATCCCTGTGGCCGCGCTGGAGCGTGTCGAGGTGCTGCGTGATGGCGCCTCGGCGATCTACGGCACCGACGCCATCGGCGGCGTGATCAACTTCATCACCAAGCGCTCGGTGGAAGGCGCGGCGCTGGCCGTGGAAGCCTACGAGCCCTGGGCCAACGGCGGCGGTCACGAGCAGCGCATCAACCTGTCGGGCGGCTGGGGCGACCTCGAACGCGACGGCCTGAGCATGTGGGGGGTGATCGACTGGCACCAGCAAAGCCCGCTGCGCGCGACCGAACGCAGCTTTTCGCGCACTGGCATCCGGCCCGAACGCGGCCTGTTCGAAGTCAGCGGGACCACCTTCCCCGCCAACTTCTTTTCCGACAACGGCATCAGCGGCAATCCCTATTACCCCACCTGCCAACAGCCCGACTCGGTGCCTCTGCCGGACGCGCCCCTGTGCGCCTTCGACTACACCCGCTTCGTCGACAACATCCCGAAGACGCGCCAGTTCAGCGCCATGGCCCGGCTCAACAAGAAGTTCGGCGAGCACACGGCCGGCCTCGAATTCGTGCACGGCCGCAGCACCAACGAATCCCAGGTCGCGCCGCCGCCCCTGTCGGGCATCGGCGTGATCATGACCGGCGACAGTCCCTTTTATCCGGGCAACGGCATCGTCCCGGCCTTCCCGGGACTGACGGGCGAGCCGCTCGACGTCTCCTGGCGTCCGCTGGAAACCGGCCCGCGCAACAACTTCGATTCCAGCATCACCGACCGCCTGCTCGCCAGCCTGGAGGGCACGGTGGCCGGCTGGGACTACAACACCGCGATCTCCTACTCGCTGGGCAAGGCGAAAAGCATCTTCAACGGCGGCTACGTGATCGACCAGCGCATCATCGAGGGCGTGGCGGCCGGCATCCTGAATCCCTTCGGCGCGCAGGACGCGGCAGGGGCGGATTACCTGAACAATTCGATCCTGTCCGGCGAATACCTGCATGCGCGCATCCACAGTGCGGCGATCGACGCGCGCGCTAGCCGCGAGCTTTTGAGCCTGCCCGGCGGTCCGCTCGGCTTTGCCATCGGCGCCGAATTCCGGCGCGACCGCGCCAAGTATTTCGTCGACCGCGCACTGGCCTCCCAGGCTTCCAGCAGCGGCTACGCCGATGCCAGCGACCAGGCCGGGCAGCGCAGCATCTGGGCGCTGTTCAGCGAAGTCAACGTCCCCATCGTCAAGGACCTGGAACTCAACGTCGCCGCGCGCTACGACCACTACAGCGATGTCGGCGGCAGCTTCAACCCGAAGGTGGCGCTGCGCTGGCAGCCGACCCGCCAGCTGCTGGTGCGCGGCTCCTTCAACAAGGGCTTCCGGGCGCCGACCCTGTTCGACCTGTATGGCCCGCAGGCCACCACCAACAGCTCGGACACCTACAACGATCCGCTGCTGTGCCCGAACGGCGTGCCGGCCCCCGGCGCCAACCCGAACATCGCCTGCGGCCAGCAGCAATATGTCCGCCAGGGCGGCAACCCGGACCTGTCGCCGGAGCGCTCGCGCACCCACAGCGTCGGCGTCGTGTTCGAACCGATCCAGCCGCTGACGATCTCGCTCGATTACTGGAACATCCGCCTGAAGGACCAGATCAGCGCGCTGGCCGAGCAGACCCTGTTCGCCAACTTCGAAAAGTACCGCAACCTCTTCGTCTACGATCCCAGCGGCACCACCCTGCTCTACGTGCTGGCGATCACCGACAACCTGGGCGAGGTGAAGACGCGTGGCCTCGACCTGTCGGTGGCCTACCGCCTGCCGCGCACCCGCTTCGGCAACTTCAGCGTCAACCTGGACGGCACCTACGTCAACAAGTACGACTACCAGAACGAGCCGGGCGGGCCCTTCACCGAGAACGCGGGGCGCTATGCGGATGCCACTCCGGTGTTCCGCTGGCGCCATAACCTGCTGTTCACCTTGAACCGCGGCGACTGGAGCTTCAACCTGGCCAACCGCTACATGTCGCACTACACCGACCAAAACACCGCGGTCGCGCCCGAGTTTTTCAACCGGGTCGGCCACTACTCGACCTGGTCGATCGCGGCGACCTACACGGGCAACAAGAAGGCCGAGCTGACGGCGGGCATCAAGAACCTGTTCGACGAGGAGCCGCCCTTTACCAACCAGGTCACCAACTTCCAGCTGGGCTACGACCCGCGCTACACCGATCCGCTCGGCTTCACGGTGTATGCGCGCGTGACCTACCGCTTCTGACGATCGATAGTAGAGGCAAAAAAGCCAACAGGCCCCATGCCGTCCAGTCGAGCCTGGACGGCATTTCATTTTGTACGGCGGCAAGCTATGATCGGCATCGAGCAATCCAACTGCCCGTCAACCTGCCAGGAGTCTCCATGCATCGCGCCTTCATACGACTGATCCTGATGACCGTGATCCTCTCCGCGGGGCCATGGCAAGCGGCGCAGGCAGCGTCGCCGTTCGCGCGTGAAGTGCCAACCACCTACCCCAGGTTCGAAGAGGCTGCGGGCAGCTTGAGCCTGGTCGTGGCGGAACTGGTCGCCACCGATTATCTGAAGGGCTACGATTGCCCCAAGTCACAGGCCAGAGCCGACGGCAGCACCACGGTAGTCATCTGCATGGACCCACCGCCGACCTGGTTCAAGGCGCACGTGCTGCAGCACGTGGCTGGCGCGGACATTGGCGGAGAATTTTATGCGGTGACGGGCAGCCATTACGGCGCGATGAAAGTCGGCGCCGCCGAGCCCGCCAGGCTGATGCTGCTTCGTTCGAATGGCAGTGCCCTGGAAATGCTGCGCTACAGGTCCTGGCCTGTTGCCACGAGCCGCGACGGGCAGTACCACCTGATCGTTCAAGGCGGCCCGATTCATTGGCTGCCTTGTTGGAGCGCTTCACTGATGCGGGAAATCGAGGATGGAGATTTCGCCGCCGATCTGGCGATCACGCGCGAGGAATACGACAGCCGCTGGGCAGAACGACATGCGTCCTTCTATCGCGTCAGCGCTGACAGCGTGCGCCCGCGTTACGCGATTCCGGTCGCAGGCTTGCAGCAGCGCTTGAAGAATCTGCCGCTGGCGGCTGCCGACTTTTCTTGCACGAAGCAGACTCCCGCATCTTGAAACCGCGGTCTGCGCGGATCTTCCTGGCCCACCAATGAAAAATGCCGCTCAGGCTACCCTGAACGGCATTCTTTTTGTGACGCACTCGCGTCTCAGGCAGTGCCGCCCACGGTCACACCGTCGATGCGCAGGGTTGGCTGTCCAACGCCCACCGGCACGCTCTGGCCCTCCTTGCCGCACACGCCGACGCCCGAATCCAGGCGCATGTCGTTGCCGATCATCGAGATGTTGTTCATCACCTCGGGACCATTGCCGATCAGGGTCGCGCCCTTCACCGGATAGCTGATCTTGCCGTTCTCGATCATGTAGGCTTCGCTGGCCGAGAACACGAACTTGCCATTGGTGATGTCGACCTGCCCGCCGCCGAAATTCACCGCGTACAGGCCGTTCTTTACCGAAGCCAGGATTTCTTCCGGATCCTTGTCGCCGGCCAACATGTAGGTATTGGTCATGCGCGGCATCGGCAGGTGGGCAAAGGACTCGCGGCGCGCGTTGCCGGTCACCGGCATCTTCATCAGGCGCGCATTCATGGTGTCCTGAATATAGCCCTTCAGGATGCCGTCCTCGATCAGGGTGGTGCACTGGGTCGGGTTGCCCTCGTCGTCCATGTTGAGCGAGCCGCGGCGGTCCTGCAGGGTGCCGTCGTCGACCACGGTCACGCCCTTGGCGGCCACGCGTTCGCCGATGCGGCCGGCGTAGGCCGAAGAACCCTTGCGGTTGAAGTCGCCTTCCAGGCCATGGCCCACCGCCTCGTGCAGCAGCACGCCGGGCCAGCCCGGGCCGAGCACGATGGTCATCGGGCCGGCAGGGGCCGGACGCGCTTCCAGGTTGACGCAGGCCGACTTCACGGCCTCGGTCGCATACTTGTCGAGCAGCTCGTCGCTGAAGTAGCCGTAGTCGTAGCGGCCGCCGCCGCCGGACGAGCCGACTTCGCGCCGGCCGTTCTGCTCGGCGATGACGGTGACGGACACGCGCACCAGCGGACGGATGTCGGCCGCCAGCACGCCGTCGCTGCGCACCACCAGCACCACGTCGTACTCGCCGGCGAGACCGGCCATTACCTGCACCACGCGCGGATCCTTGGCGCGCGCCATCTTCTCGACGCGCTCGAGCAGTTTCACTTTTGCGGTCGCGTCGAGCGACGCGAGCGGATCGTGCGGCAGGTAGAGCGAGCGGCCGCCGGTCGGGCGCGCCGCGGTGGCGATCTTCACCTTGCCACTGCCTGCGCGGGCAATGGTGCGGGTCGCGGTGGCCGCGTCCAGCAGCGCCGCTTCGGAAATGTCATCGGAATACGAAAAAGCCGTCCGGTCGCCCGACACGGCGCGTACGCCGACACCCTGGTCGATCGAAAAGCTGCCGGTCTTGACGATGCCTTCTTCCAGACTCCAGCCTTCGCTCTTAGTGAACTGGAAATACAGGTCGGCGTAATCGACCTTGTGCGTGAACATCGAGCCCAGCGCATTGAGCAGCTTGCCCTCGTCGAGGCCGAATGGCGTCAGCAGCACATCGCGTGCGACAGCCAGGGAGGAAAGGTTCGGTTCGAATGGTTTCATTGTGCGTTCGGTCGTTCTCATTGGGAGAATGCATTGTGCCATATCCCGCCGCTTCATACCCGACACGCACCACCCCACCAGGATGAGGGTCAGGGTCAAATGATTGCGCAAGATTGTAGGTCACCGTTCGATGCAACGAAGCATGGTTCATAGTCAGTGATTACGAGTTCTTGGCGAATAATCAACCACGCCCACGTGTGCTTGATGATGTGGCAAGATGGTGGGATGAAACTGATATCTCTTCTCGGAAGGGCTGGGCTGCACAGCGTGCTGGCCTTTTCTCTCCTGCAGTCTGGCAGCGCAGCGGCGCAAAGCCCGGCGCCGGCGGCAAGGGTGGTGGTGGTCGAACTATGCGTGTTGGAGCAGTCGCCCGAGCGCGTCGAGGCAGCGCTGACGACGCCACTCGAGAAACTGCTGCTGCGCTTGCCCGGTGTGGACACACTCAACAGCAACACCGGCCACGGCCGCGTTGCCCTCGAAATCCATTACAAGGGAGGAGCGTCGGAAGATGACGCCGCCAGCGTGACCCAGGCTGTCGATCGCAGCGGGATGAACTTCCTGTCGAGTTCGGTGCGGCTTGACAGCCCGCGTGGTGACGGGCTGTTCTTTGATCGCAGGGACTGCGGCGCCACCCCGCGCTGAGGCGGACGCCCGGTCTTACAGCTTGCGGTGCTTCAGCGCCGGCAGGCTTTCACGCACGCTGGCCAGGAAGTCGTCGTCCAGCTTCCCGGTGATGACCCCCTCGCCTTCGCGCAGCACTGCCTTCACTTCGCCCCACGGATCCACCAGCATGCTGTGCCCGAAGGTGCGGCGGCCGTTTGCGTGCAGGCCGCCCTGGGCCGAGGCCAGCACGTAGCACTGGTTCTCGATGGCGCGGGCGCGCAGCAGTACTTCCCAGTGCGCCAGGCCGGTGGTGTGGGTAAACGCGGCCGGCACGATGATCAGCGCGCACTCGCCCATCGCGCGGAACAGTTCCGGGAAACGCAGGTCGTAGCACACCGACAGGCCGACGCGCCCGAACGGTGCCTCGAAGCTGCCCACTGATTCACCCGGCACGATGGTGCGCGCTTCGTCGTAGGATTCGCTGCCCTTGTTGAAGCCGAACAGGTGGATCTTGTCGTAGCGGCCCACCGCCTGGCCCTGCGGGTCATATACGAGAGTGGTGTTGAGCACCTTGCCGTCCACCGGCGAGACCAGCGGCAGGGTGCCGCCTACCAGCCAGATGCCGTGCTCGCGCGCGAGTTCGGCCATGCAGTCCTGGATCGGGCCGCTGCCTTCCGGCTCGGCCTGGGCCACCTTGTCAACATCGCTCATGCCCATGATCGGCCAGTACTCCGGCAGCGCCACCAGTTCCGCGCTTTCGCGCACGGCCTGCGCCACCAGGCGGCGCACGGTCGCCAGGTTGTCAAGCACCTGCGGGGTGGACACCATCTGCACTGCGGCTACGATTGTCATGTCAGTCCTTTTTCGGGTTGGGCCGCGCGCTTGCGGGCGCCTTGGCCCTGGCCTCGGGCGGCGGCGGTGGCGGGTTGTCGATCTTGACGATGGTCGGCGACTTCCACGGTCCCGAGATCCGCATCTGGTAGGTCAGCGCCTTCATCACCGGCGCGCGCAGGAACAGCTGCGCCAGGTAGCTGCCGATGCCGATGATCGGATTCACCGCCAGGCCATACACCAGCGGCCCGGTACCGAGGTTGAATTCGGGGATCACCACTACGCGCAGGTTGGTCGTCTCGTTGGCGATGTCGGCAGTGCCGTCCATCAGGATGGTGGCCGCCACCCCATGCATCTTGAGGTTGTCGGTGCGCAGCACGCCGCGCTGGATCAGGGCGTTGGCGCTGATGCCGTCGAAGGCCAGGCCTTCCGAGAACACGTCGTGAAAGTCGAGTTTCAACAGGCGCGGCAGCGCCTGCAGGCTCAGCACGCCCAGCAGCTTGGCGGCGCCCGGGTCCTGCTTCAGGAACTGGCCGGACTCGACATTCATTTCGATCTGGCCCGACAGGCTCGGGATGTCCAGGTCATAGGGCAGCCCGCTCCAGGCAATGTCGCCCGACATCTTGCCCTTGCCGCGGCGCAGGGTCTCGGGGAAGCCGAGGCGGTCCAGCAGCTTGCCGGCGTCATCGATGTCGAGCACGAAGTTCAGGCTGGTGTTGCTGCGCCCGTCCTTGGTCAGCCAACGCCCGTTCGCCTTCAGCTGGCCGTCCGGATTGTCGAGGGTCAAGCGGTTGATGCGCCATTCGCGTCCCGCCAGCGCCTGCACGTTGTTGGCCTGCAGCTCGAGGCGCCCGAGGCGCTTGTCGGCCAGCTGGAACTGCTCGGCCACGATGTCGAGCGAGGGAATGGTGGCGCTGGCGCCGCGGTTCGATTCGAGCAGGCTCTTGACCTCGGCCTCGTCGGACTGCGGGATCACCAGCGACGCCAGGCGCGCCGTGACCTTGCCCATGCCTTGTCCGCTGCCGGACTCGATCCAGGTCACGTAGCCGCTTGCATGGCGCGAATGCAGGTTGGCCTGCCAGGTCTCTTTCAGGTGGGTCGCGCCCAGCACCACGTCGGCCAGGCGGCGCTCGCCGATGGTCAGTTCGCCCACGCGGCCGCCGATCAGGGTCGGCATCACGTACTGGGCGAAGCCCACGCCTGCCCCGGCGCCGGCGCCCTCGCCCTCTTCGCCCGCGATCGCCTTGCCCGCCGCGATCCAGGCGTCGGCGTTGAGGGCGCGCATGTTCACGTTGATCATCATGCCGCCGTCCGGTTCCGGCGCCGGCACATTGGCGCCGATCCCGCCGCGCAGCACGGTCCAGGGGCCGCGGCCCTGCTTTTCACGCAGGTAACGCGCCGCCAGATTCTCGCCCAGCGCCACCCGGATCTCGTCGCGCGCCACGCCGTTCACGGTCGGCTCGCCCGCCAGCACGAAGCGCAAGGGCAGTGCGTCGGCCTGCGGCTTGTTGAGCGGGGCCGGCAGTTCGAGGCCGAGGCCGGCCAGGTTCGAGTCGAGCGTCACCGTGCGCCGCCCCTCGCGCACCAGCACGCTGCCCGTGTAGGGCGTGCTGCCCGACAGGCGCTCGGCCAGGCGGCCCAGCGCCGGCGCTGGCGCGGTGCGGCGCATGCCATCGGCCGACAGGGTGCCGCCCAGCCGGATTGCGATGCTGCCGTCTTTCTGGGTGCCGCCGGACAGGCCCAGGGGACCGCCCAGGAAGCTGGCGCCGAGTCCGTTCAGGGCCACGCCGCGCTCCCAGAAATCGATGCGGCCTTGCGCGCCTGCCAATTGCGGCAGTTCCGGGAACAGGCTGACATCGTTGCCCAGCAGCTGCAGGCTGCCCTGCACCTTGGTGTCGGGCAGGTGCGCCAGCGGCATGCGCAGCCTGAGGCCCAGGCGCGCGTTGCCGCCGGCCCGGGTTTCGTCGGTAAAGTGGCCGATCCACTCGGGCACCGGGCTGGCCGCCACGTAGCGCAGGAATTCCTGCAGCGGCCCGGCGGCATTGCCGTCGATCTCCAGCATCATGAGCTCGTGCGCGCCCAGGTCGGGGATCACCGCCTTCACGTTCGACAGCGCCACGCCCAGCGTATTCAGGCGATCGCCACGGATTTCCATGCGGGCCCGGTCGAATTCGATGCGGCCCTGGATGTTCTCGGCCAGGGGCCAGAGCGGCGTGCCGTCCGGGTGCCGGTGGCCAGGGGCGTATTCGAGGCGCGCATTTTCGAGGCGGCCGGCGACCTTGAATTCGCCGCGCACGCGCTCGAGCATGTTGTTGGCGCGGAACGGGAACTCGGCCAGGTCGCCGCGCAGGCGGAGGCTGGCGTCACGCAGGGTACCGCCCTGCAGCGCGCCAGTGAGCCAGTGGGCCAGGTGTTCGGGGGTGGCCAGCGGCAGGTAGCGCCCGATGCTGCCGATCGCGAAGCCGTCCAGCCTGCCTTCGAAATCGGCCGTGCCGGGGCCGTGTCCCGGCTGCAGCGGCAAGGTATGGCGTCCGGACAGCGAAGCGCTCAGGCTTCCCTGCGCCAGCTGCAGCTTCTCGACCTCGACCAGCAGTTGCCGGCCCGGATCGATGTTCCAGCGCGCCTTGAGGTCGAGGCGGTCGAGCGCCATGGCCGGCTCGGCGAACCAGGCCGGCATGTGCAGCACCAGGTCTTTCGAGTCGACCGTCACGCTGCCGCCGTTCTGGCTGGCGTCGATGCTGCCGCTCAGGTTCTGGAAGCCCGGCGTGGCCGGGCGCGCGGGCAGCGCCGGCTGGCCATCTCGGGCCGGCTGGGCCGGGCGCGCCGGCTGGGCGTTGAGGGCCAGGCCGGCGACGTCGCCGCGCAGGCGGAAGCCGCGCAGGGCGGGATAGCGGCCTTCCCACTCGGCGGCCACGTCGAGCAGGCGTCCGCACGGCGCATA
Source organism: Massilia sp. IC2-476 (assembly GCF_020707295.1). Taxonomy (NCBI): domain Bacteria; kingdom Pseudomonadati; phylum Pseudomonadota; class Betaproteobacteria; order Burkholderiales; family Oxalobacteraceae; genus Massilia; species Massilia sp. IC2-476. The sequence continues at coordinate 522,370 of NZ_JAJFER010000002.1, read as the reverse complement.
GTCGAGCAGCATCTGGCGCTGCTGGGGCGGCAGCGGCAGGTAGCCGGCCAGCGCCGCCAGCGCACCGATATCGAGCTGGCGCGCGTTCAGCTCGCCCCGCTCGGGTTTGCCATTGCTTTCCGGCAGCCAGCGCTGCTCCAGCGTGGCCGGCGGCAGCGCGCGGCCGTCACGCGTAGTCACCGAAAAATCGGTGAGGCTGACCGTGTGGCCGTGGGCGCCGAAGGTCGGCTTGCCCTCGTCCTTCCCAGGCAGCATCTCTTCGCTCGCGGCCAGGCGGCCCCGGACCCGGGCCAGCTGCAGCGGCGCCAGGGTGGCGCCGAGGCGGGCGTTGACGTCGGCCAAGGCCAGGTCGGCGGTGAAGCCGGCCACCCGCGCCTGGTCGAAGTTGAGCCAGGCGCGCACCGATCCGCGTCCGCTCGCCATCTGGAAAGGCAGGTCGACCTGCTGCTTCCAGGCCACCAGGTCGGCGTCGCGCAGGTCGGCGTACAGCTCGCCCTTCCAGCGCGCCAGGTCCGAGGGCCTGGCGCCGAAGCGGTGGCGAAAGCGCGCGCGCACGTCGAGCGGCTGGCCCAGAGCGCGCGGCGGGGTGGCGCGCAGCGCAAAACGGTGGCCGCCGCCGAAGCGGTTGAGCAGGGCCATGGTGACGTCGGTGAGGACCAGGGTCGGGCGGCCGCGCAGCTCGTCGGTCCAGGCGACGCGGCCTTCGCGGATCACGATCTCGCGCTGGCGCAGCAGCCAGTCGGCGCCGCGTCCATCGTCCTTCTTGTTGGGGTCGAGGCGCACCCCGGCCACGCTGAGCACGCCGTCCGCGCCGCGCCGCACGTCCAGCTGCGGCCCGGTGAGCTCGAGCGCATGCAGGCGCGGCTCGAAAGCAGCCAGGCTCCACCAGGACAGCGCCGCCTCGACCCTTGGCAGGGCCAGCACCTGGCGCCCGGCGCGGTCGATCAGACGTACCTCACCCAGCGTCAATACCGGATGGATGCCCTGCCAGGACGTGGCCAGCTGGCCGATGGTGACGCGGTTGCCGAGCGCGCGTCCGGCGGCCGCTTCGATGTCGCTCTTATATAGATCGATGTTGGGCAGGATGGCGTAGCGCAGCAGCAGGAACAGCAGCGCCAGGCCGAAATACAAGAGCAGCACCAGCTTGATGGCAAAGCCGAGAAAATGGTACGAGGCCAGGTTCGCATAGCGATAGGCGGCACGGAGCCTGCGCCATCGCGCTGCCAGCGGCAGGTGGGTATGGGCCGCCTGCGGTTCCTGGTTGTCCATCAAGGTGCTCAAAAGGCTCGCCGTAAATTGATTCTCTAATAACAGATCGCTTGCAAGGGTTGCGGCGTCTACCTTACCATCGTGCTCACCCCAGGCGGCACGGCGGGCAATTCTACCGCACGAATGCCTGCCGGACGGCAAAAACACGAGCCCTTACGACACCATGAACCCTGCTGCGCCGTCCTCCCCGCTTCCCGCCTCTCCCGCCGCGCGTTCGCGCTTCCTGCAGCGCTGGCTGGGAGCCGATCCCGCGCGCCAGGCCCAGCTCGACGAGCTGTCCGGATTATCGCTGGCCGACGTCGACCTTGGCGCTGCGTTGGCGCGCCAGCGCGACGCCGGCCAGTCCCAGCCGCTGCCCCTGCCGCGCGCCATGCGCCGCCTGCGCAACCTGCTGGTCTGCGCCATCATCCGGCGCGACCTCGAAGGCCAGGCCGGCCTGGACGAGGTGGTCACCGCCATGACCCGCTTTGCCGACTTCGCCATCCAGACCCACACCGCCGCCCTCGCCGAGGAACTGGTGGCGGCCCACGGCATGCCGACGGGCGAGGAATCCGGCCGTCCGCAAGAGCTCATGGTGCTCTCCATGGGCAAGGGCGGCGGTGGCGAATTGAACGTCTCTTCCGACATCGACCTGATCTTCGTCTACCCCGAGGATGGCGAGACCGCCGCCGGCCCCGGGCAGCGCCAGCTGTCCAACCATGAATTCTTCGTTCGCCTCGGCCGCCGCCTGAACGCCGCCCTGTCGGAAGTCATCGAGGACGGCTTCACCTTCCGCGTGGACATGGCGCTGCGCCCGAACGGCAATTCCGGCCCGCTGGCGGCCAGCCTCGCCATGGTCGAGGAATACCTCATTGTGCAGGGCCGGGAATGGGAGCGTTATGCCTGGGTCAAGGCGCGCGCGGTCACCGGCACGCTTGAAGACATCGCGGCGCTCGACGCCATCGTGCGGCCCTTCGTGTTCCGGCGCTACCTCGACTTCGGGGTGATCGACGCGATCCGCAACATGCACGCCCAGATCCGCGCCGAGGTCAAGCGCCAGGAACGCCTGCACCCGGAGCGCAGCCACAATGTCAAACTGGGCCGCGGCGGCATCCGCGAGATCGAATTCCTGGCCCAGGTGTTCCAGCTGATCCGCGGCGGGCGCGACCCGGCCCTGCGCGAGCGCTCGACCCGGGCCACCCTGCGCCTGCTGGCCGAGCGCGAGCTGCTGACGCAGGACACGGTGGCGCGCCTGCTCGAGGCCTACACCTTCCTGCGCAACCTGGAACACCGGCTGCAATACCTGGACGACGCCCAGACCCACACCCTGCCCGCCAGCGAGGAAGACCGCCTGGCCGTGGCGCAGATGATGGGACTGCCGGATGTCGCCACCCTGCTGGACCGGCTGGAACAGCAGCGCAGCTTTGTCGCCGCCCAGTTCGACGCGATCTTTGCCGACAAGAGCGAAGGCACGGAAGCGGAAGGCGTCACCCTGGCCGACGACCCGGAGAACCGCGAAGCGATCGCCACCCGCCTGGCGGAGCTCGGCTACGACGACCCGCCTAGTGCGGCCGCGCGCCTGGTCGCCACCCTGCAGGGACCGCGCCTGGCCAGCCTGCCAGAGGCCAGCCGCGCCCGCCTGCTGGCGCTGAGCGACGCCGCCCTCGGCAGGATCGCCAGCGTGGTGCGGGAAGCCGGCATCGGCAGCCACGCCGCCACCCTCGGGCGCCTGCTCGACTTGTTCGAGGCGATCGCGCGCCGCTCGGCTTACCTGTCGCTGCTGACCGAATACCCGCACACGCTCGAGCGCGTGATCCGCATGATCAATGCCAGCGGCTGGGCCGCCACCTTCCTGACCCAGCACCCGATCCTGCTGGACGAGCTGCTGGACGACCGCAACGAAGGCGCGGCCGACGTCGACCAGCTGGCAAGCGAGCTGGACACCCAACTGGGCGAAGCGGCCGGCGACACCGAGCGCCAGCTCGACATCCTGCGCGAAGCCCACCACGCGCAGCTGTTCCGGCTGCTGGCGCTGGACCTGGCCGGCGAACTGTCGGTCGAGCGCCTGGCCGACCACCTGTCGCTGCTTGCCGACACCATCGTCGGCGCCACCATCCGCCATGCCTGGCGCACGGTCGCCAGCCGCCACCGCGAGGAACCGCGCTTCGCCGTCATCGCCTATGGCAAGCTGGGCGGCAAGGAACTCGGCTACGTGTCCGACCTCGACGTGATCTTCCTGTACGACGACGAAGACGAGATGGCGCCCTCCAATTACGCCAGGCTGGCGCAGCGCTTCATCACCTGGAACACGGCGCACACGGCGGCCGGCATCCTGTTCGACATCGACACCGCACTGCGCCCGGACGGCGCCAGCGGTATGCTGGTGTCCACGGTCGCCGCCTTCGAGCGCTACCAGAACGCCAGCGCCTGGATCTGGGAACACCAAGCCCTGACCCGGGCCCGCTTCTGCGCCGGCGACGCCGCCATCGGCGCGCGTTTCGAAGCGATCCGCGAACAGGTGCTGCGCAAGGACAGGAGCGGCCAGGAGCAGCAGCTCAAGAGTGAGGTCTGCGCGATGCGGCGCCGCATGCGCGAGACCAACGTCAACCCCGGCAGCCTGTTCGACCTCAAGCAGGACGAGGGCGGGATGATCGACATCGAGTTCATCGTCCAGTACCTGGTGCTGCGCCATGCCGCCAGTTACCCGCAGTTGACGGCAAATGCCGGCAATATCGCGCTGCTGCGCCTGTGCGGCGAGCTCGGCCTGGTCGATGCCACCCTGGCCGCCGGCGCTGCCGACGCCTACCGCGTGATGCGGCGCCTGCAGCACCAGGTGCGCCTGCAGGGTCAGGAAAAAGCCCGCGTCGATCCGCAGCTGCTGGGCGAGCATCCGGACCGGGTGCGGCGCCTGTGGCAGGCCTGTTTCGGGGCCTGAACCGACCCAACTCGCATGCACCGGCCTGGTGCATGCGCCCTCTTCCCATGCGTTTTCTCCTATCGGCGCACATGTGTTGCGCATAGATTTTCTATTGACTTTCGAGTCAGAGATTTCCTCAACATAAGTGTTGTTTTTCGTACAGTTCTGGCCGGCTTATATATTGACGGGCATCAACACAGGATGGTTTGATACAGATCGTGTATGCACTACAGCATCGCCGCTACCCGTGGTGTGCCGGTCCGCACAAGTTGCAACTTTTGAAAACTTAGAACCGCGCCTCCCCGGGCGCAAGATGGAGAACACATGCAACAACGAACCAAGATCGCGCTGGCCGTCGCCATCGCCCTCCAGTCCATGATTTCCGTGGCGCAGGCTCAAGAGGCCATGCAACGCGTCGAAGTCACTGGCTCGCGCATTCGCCAAGTTGACCTGGAAACTGCGCAACCGGTCCAGGTGATGACCCAGGAGCAGATCCAGAAGACGGGCCTTGTCACGGTGGGCGACATCATTGCGAACATGTCCTCGGCAGGTTCGCCGGCATTCAGCAAGGGCGGCTCGCTGACCTCGAACCGCGAGAACGGCGGCCAGTACGCCAACCTGCGCAACCTCGGTACCCAGCGCCTGCTGGTGCTGGTCAACGGCAAGCGCTGGACCCAGACCGTGGCCGGCCTGACCGACATGTCGACCATTCCGTCGTCGATGATCGAGCGCCTGGAGATCCTGAAGGATGGCGCCTCGTCGATCTACGGTTCCGACGCTATCGCGGGCGTGATCAACATCATCCTGAAAAAATCGATGGAAGGTGGCCAGCTGAGCCTGTACACCGGCCAGAACGAATCCGTCGCCGACGGCAAGAACAAGGACTTTTCGCTGACCTACGGCGCCGGCAATGAAAAAGCCTCGCTGATGTTCGGCCTGTCGCACACCGAAGCGGGCGCCGTCTGGTCGCGCGACCGCGAGTTCACCAGCTATTCGCGCACCAGCGAATTCCCGCTCGAAGGCCTGGGTGGCGGTCCATGGGGCCGTATCCGCCAGGTCGCCGCCAACGGCGGTCCGACCGGCTTCGACCGTATCCTGAACCACACCGGCGACCAGCTCGGCGAAGGCCAGGGCCAGGATTCGCGCAACCCGAACAGCTACCACACCGTCCCGGCCGCCGGCCCGATCGCGGCCGACAACTTCAACACCACCCGCCAGATGGTGTTCGCAATGCCGTCGAAGCTGGACACCATCTTCACCAAGGGCGAGCTGCAACTGCCTTACGACATGCGTTTCGTGACCACCGCGATGTATGCGTCGCGCAAGGGCGTGTCGACCACCGCCGGCTACCCGCTGAACTCGCAGGCGCAGAGCAAGTACCCGGTCTACATCGACAAGGACAGCTACTACAATCCGTTCGGCAACCAGGTGGCCGGCGCCGGCCTGGGCCAGGACCTGTACTTCTACCGCCGCACCATCGAAGTGCCGCGCGTGACCGAGAACACCAACCGTACCCTGCACATCGACGCCACCCTGTCGGGCGACTTCGAACTGCGCTCGCTGCCGTGGAACTGGAGCGTGGGCTACAACCACAGCAAGGTTGATGGCAACACCATGGCCACCGGCAACATCAACCTGCTGAACCTGAAGAAGGCACTGGGCCCATCCTTCCGCAACGCAGCTGGCGTGATCCAGTGCGGTACCGCAGCCGCGCCGATCGCGCTGGCTGAATGCACCCCGTTCGACATCCTGGGCGGCCCGTCGGCCTCGACCCCGGCAGCGCTGAACTACATCATGTCGATCGGTGGCTACACCTACGGCAGCAAGGTCGACAGCGCTACCGCCGACCTCAGTGGCGAACTGTTCCAGCTGCCGGCCGGCGCCCTCGGCGTCGCAGCCGGTATCGAGCACCGTACCGTGGAAGGCTGGGACCTGCCGGGCGAATTCCAGCGTTCGGGCTTCTCGACCGACCTGGCCGGCAACCCGACCAGCGGCCGCTACACCGTGCGCGAGGCCTATGCCGAGCTGAACATCCCGATCCTGAAGAGCCTGCCCTTCATCGAATCGCTGTCGGCCAACCTGGCGACCCGTTATTCGGACTACAGCAACTTCGGCTCGACCAACAACAGCAAGGCCAGCCTGACCTACCGTCCGACCAAGGACCTGCTGTTCCGTGGCACCTGGGCAGAAGGCTTCCGCGCACCGACCGTGGGCGACTCCTTCGGCGGCGGCCAGCAGTCCTTCGACTCCTACCTCGACCCTTGCGACACCGTCTACGGCGACGCGGCGCGCAACACGACCGTCCTGGGCCGCTGCAACACCGGCTTCGGCGGCATCCGCGGCACCCCGGCAAGCTTCCGCCAGAAGACCCAGACCGGCGCCAACATCACCTCGAGCTCGAGCGTGCAGAGCGCGGTGCCGTTCAACGTCGGCGCCGGCAATGCCTTCCTGCAGCCGGAGACCGCGGTCACCCGTACCCTCGGCGCGGTGTTCAACCCGAGCTTCGTGCCGGGCTTCTCGGCAGCGGTCGACTGGTACAGCATCCAGATTGACAACCGCATCCTGAGCGTGAGCTCGAACACCATCCTGGACGAGTGCTACAACAAGGGCCAGACCAACTTCTGCGCACTGGTGTTCCGTGATGCGACCGGTTCCATCAACGATATCCGCCGCGGCAACGTGAACTTCGGCCAGATCAAGACCGAAGGCGTGGACGTCGAACTGCGCTACCGCCTGCCGCGCTTCTCGTGGGGCCAGGTCAACCTGCGCAGCGAGACCACCTACCTGGACGAGTACTCGACCAAGAGCGGCGCCACCGCGCAGTGGATCGACTACTCGGGTGACTACGACTTCCACCGCTGGAAGTCGAACTTCACCGCCGACTGGTCGCTGGGCAACCTCAGCGCTACCTGGGGCGTTCGCTACCTGAGCTCGGTCACCGACCAGTGCCTGAGCATCCCGAATCGCTGGCAGTGCAACGACCTGACCACGACCCGTCCGGGTGCGACCTCGGCTGGCGCGAACCGTCTGTCCTCGCTGGTGTTCCATGACATCAGCGTCGGCTACAAGCTGCCATGGAACGCGAACGTGCGCGCCGGCGTGAACAACGCCTTCGACAAGAAGCCACGCTTCACCGTTCTCGGCGCCGCATCGTCGACCTATGTCGATGCCGACCTGCCGATCGACCGCTTCATCTACGTGCGCTACAACCAGAACTTCTGATAGCTCACCGATAAGCAATTCAGCGCAATTTAATTGCGCTGCAAGCCCGCCCGGCGCAAGCCCGGCGGGCTTTTTCTTTTGTTTCTGATATCTGTATTCGTCAATGGTTAAATTGTATCCGCTCAGTAAATACACAAAATTGCAACAATTGTGTATTTACTATGTTTGTTTAGTTTGACACACCTATACAACGGGTGCTCTTATTGCTGACTTGAAAGTAATTGAGTTGAGACATTGACTACTTTCAGATGGTCATTACGACCCTTCCCGATGGCCTGCCACAAGCATGGCTGGCGTTTTCACCCAAGGAGTTTGGCAACATGATGGAAACAATCTTGTCCCGGTCGATCCGCGCGATTTGCCTGGGCGGCATGACCCTCAGCATGGGCGCGGCATTCGCCCAGGACGCAGCACAGCCGCTGCAGCGCGTCGAAGTGACCGGTTCGCGTATCCGCCAGGTCGATCTGGAAACGGCCCAGCCGGTCCAGGTCATGACTTCGGAACAGATCCAGAAGACCGGCCTGATCACGGTCGGCGACGTCCTGAACCAGCTGTCCTCGGCCGGTTCGCCGGACTTCAGCAAGGGCGGTTCGCTGACCTCGAACCGTGAAAACGGCGGCCAGTACATCAACCTGCGCAACCTGGGCTCGAACCGCCTGCTGGTGCTGGTGGACGGCAAGCGCTGGACCCAGACCGTGGACGGCTACACCGACATGTCGACCGTGCCGGCCTCGATGATCGAACGCATCGAAGTGCTGAAAGACGGCGCGTCCTCGATCTACGGCTCGGACGCGATCGCGGGCGTGGTCAACATCATCCTGAAAAAACGCCTGGAAGGCGGCAACCTGAGCGTCTATCTCGGCCAGAACGAAAAATCCGACGGCAAGAGCAAGGACTTCTCGCTGAGCTTCGGTGCGAACGGCGAAAAGACCTCGCTGATGTTCGGCCTCTCGCACACCGAGCAGGGCGTGGTGTGGGCGAAAACCCGTCCGGTCACCGGCTTCCCGCGCGGTCCGAAATACCCGACCGAAGGCCTGGGCGTGGGCCCATGGGGCGAAATCCTCCCGCTCGACTTCTCCTTCGACAAGGTGCTGAACCACACCGGCGGCCCTCTAGGCGACGGCGTCGGCCAAGATTCGCGCAATCCGGCCAACTACCATGATTGGGACGGCGGCCCGCTGGACAACTTCAACAGCGCCTCGCAGATGATGTTCGCGATGCCGACCAAGCTCGACACGATCTTCACCAAGGGCACCGTCGAACTGCCGTACGGCATGCGCTTCCAGACGACGGCAATGTATTCGCAGCGCAAGTCGACCGCCCAAGTGGCCGGCTACCCGCTGAACAGCGAATCGCAGCCGGCCTTCCCGGTCTACATCGACAAGAACAGCTACTACAATCCGTACGGCAGCTCGGTGGTGGGCGCCGCCGCGGCCCAGGACCTGTACTTCTACCGCCGCACCATCGAAGTGCCGCGCGTGACCGAGAACCGCAACAACACCCTGCACGTCGACGCCACCCTGTCGGGCGACTTCGAATTCCGTTCGCTGCCATGGAACTGGGACGTCGGCTACAACCACAGCGCTGTCAAAGGCTCGCTGCTGGGCACCGGCAACGTCAACCTGCTGAACCTGAAGAAGGCCCTCGGCCCGTCCTTCCTGAACGCCTCGGGCGTGGTCCAGTGCGGCACCGCAGCGGCTCCGATCGCGCTGGCGGAATGCCTGCCGTGGAACATCATCGGCGGCCCATCGGCCTCGAACCCGGACATCATGCGCTACGTGATGGCAACCGGCCAGGCAAGCTATGGCAGCACCATCAACAGCGCCACCGCCAACATCGGCGGCGAGATCTATACCCTGCCGGCGGGCGCGATCGGCCTCGCGGGCGGCGTCGAGCACCGCGAAGTGAAGGGGTATGACCTGCCGGGCCAGTTCGAGCAGTCTGGCTACTCGACCGACCTGGCCGGCAACCCGACCCGCGGCCGCTACACCGTCAAGGAAGCCTACCTCGAGCTGAACGTCCCGCTGCTGAAGGGCGTGACCATGGCTGAACTGCTGAGCGTTAACCTGGCCACTCGCCATTCCGACTACAGCAACTTCGGCGTAACCAACAACAGCAAGGCCAGCTTCATGTGGAAGCCGATGAAGGACCTGCTGGTGCGCGGCACCTGGGCCGAGGGCTTCCGTGCTCCGGCAGTGGGCGACACCTTCGGCGGCGGCCAGCAGACCTTCGACACCTACGTCGATCCTTGCGATTCGCTGTACGGCGCGACCGGCGACGCGGCCGTGGCCGCACGCTGCGCGGCGGCAGGCGCCGGCGCGGGCTTCCGCCAGTTGGCCCAGACCGGACCGATCACCAGCGGCGCGGGTGACCAGAGCCCCTACCCGTTCGTGGCAGGCGCCGGCAACAGCGCCCTGACGCCGGAGACCGCGATCACCAAGACCGCCGGCTTCGTCTACAGCCCGTCCTACGTGCCGGGCCTGACCGTGGCACTGGACTGGTTCAACGTCAAGATCACTAACCAGATCACGGCGATCACGGCAACCGAAGTGGCGGAATACTGCTACGTCGACAACCTGGCTCCGTACTGCGCGGCCCTGAAGCGCGATCCGGCCACCGGCCAGATCATCTCGCTGAACCGCGGCAACGCCAACAAGGGCGCGCTGATGACCGAAGGTCTCGACCTGTCGATCAACTACCGCCTGCCGCGCACCCAGTACGGCCAGTTCGCGGTCCGTTCGGAAACCTCGTACGTCGACAAGCTGCGCGACCAGGCAACCACCGGCGCCGAGTGGACCGACTACGCAGGCCAGTACTTCTACAACCGCGTCAAGTCGAACCTGTCGCTGGACTGGAGCCTGGGTAACTGGAACGCCACCTGGACCACCCGCTACTACAGCGGCGTGAAAGACCGTTGCTACAAGGTGAATGCCGAGGAATGCTCGAACATCGGCGGCGAAGCCAGCTGGGGCAAGAACTACAACAAGCTGGGCAGCACCTCGTACACCGACCTGAGCGTCGGCTACAAGACCAACTGGAACGGCCAGATCATGGTCGGCGTCAACAACCTGTTCGACAAGTCGCCGCGCCTGATCACCACCACCGCCGCCTCGTCGTCGCGCGTGGATGCGGATTACCCGATCGACCGCTTCTTCTACGTGCGCTACAACCAGTCGTTCTAAGCTTCAAGCCCTGCGGGGCTTGAGCAAAGGATGACTCCGGATGCCCGCCAGGTTCGCCTGGCGGGCATTTTTCATTGGGCACAGGTATCATGGCGGATTGCGCGGCCCGGCCGCTTCACCAAAGTACAGACATGGCAATCAAACTCAAGACCGACAAGGACATCGCGAAGATGCGCGTCTCCGGCCGCCTCGCGGCCGAGGTGCTGGCGATGATCAAGGAACACGTGGTGCCGGGCGTCTCCACGGAAGAACTCGACCGCCGCTGCAACGAATACATCCGCAAGGTGCAGAAGGCGACGCCGGCCAACGTCGGCTACCACGGCTTCCCGAAAACCCTGTGCACCTCGGTGAACGGCGTGGTCTGCCATGGCATCCCGAGCGAACAGGAAGTGCTCAAGGAAGGCGACATCGTCAACATCGACGTCACCGTGATCAAGGACGGCTGGCACGGCGACACCAGCCGCATGTACTTCGTCGGTGCGCCGAAACCCGAAGCGCGCAAGCTGGTCGACATCACCTACCAGGCCATGATGGCCGGCATCCACAAGGTGCGCCCGGGCGCGCGCCTGGGCGACGTCGGCCACGCGATCCAGAAACTGGCCGAAGGCGCCGGCTACTCGGTGGTGCGCGAATACTGCGGCCACGGCATCGGCCGCGTCTACCACGAAGACCCGCAGGTGCTGCACTACGGGCGTCCCGATACCGGCCTGCTGCTCAAGGAAGGCATGACCTTCACGGTGGAACCGATGATCAACCTGGGCGGCGCCGACGTCGACCAGCTGGACGACGGCTGGACCGTGGTGACGGCCGACGGCTCGCTGTCGGCCCAGTGGGAGCACATGGTGGCGGTGACGAAGAATGGCGTCGAGATCCTGACACCCTGGCCGGACGCCTGAGGCCCTCCCCTCTCCTTCCAGCCTCCCGCGCGCAGGCGAAAAAAAACCCGGCTCGAAAGCCGGGTTTTTTACTGGGCGCGGGGCGCTTAGAAGTTGTACTTCGCCGAGATGGTGAAGTAGCGGCCGTACGGGTTGTGCAGGCCAGCGTTGTAACCGGCCAGGTTGCCACCGGTGCTGTTGGTGCCGTAACGCGGATCGAACGGAGCGGCTTCGTCGAACAGGTTCTGGATGTTCAGGGTCAGCGCCAGGTTCTTGATGCCGGTGTAGGTGTAGCCCACGCCGACACGGACCCATTCACGCACTGCGCAATCCGGGAACGCTGCCAGGTAGCCCGGGATCAGGCCGGAAGCGCTCGGGAAGTTCACCGCGGTGTTGTTGTTGACAGCCGGGGCGTAGTGGCAGAACGGCATCGCGTAGGTGACGTCCTTGTCGTACTTGCGACGCAGCGAGACCTGACCGGTGTAGTTCAGGTTGGCGCTGAATGCGTGCGCGCCACGGGTCAGCGAGGCCGAGATGTTGGTCTTCCAGCGCGGAACGTCGATACCGCTCGACAGGTTCCAGTCCACCAGGCCAGCGTTGTAGCCGGCGATGTTGTGCTCCGGATCGCCCTTCTCTTGCGCCAGGTAGTAACCGTGCATGTAGGTCGAGGTCAGCTTGGCGCTGAAGCTACCGATCGAACCCAGGTTCTTGCGGAAGGCCACGTCGATATCGACGCCGCGCACGTCCGTCGCACCCTGGTTCAGCCAAGGCTCGCGCACGGCCAGCAGCGGACCGGTACCCGGGATCGGGTTGCCGGCGGCATCGCGCAGCAGGTTGGCCGGATTGGTATCGCGGATGACCAGGCCAGGGTTGTTGTCTTCGTTACGCAGCGCGTCGAAGGCCGAGCCCAGGGCCACTTCGTCTTCCTTGCGGATCTTGAAGAAGTCCAGGCCGAAGTCCCAGTTCGTGGTCGGCGAGAACAGGATGCCGAACGAGTAGGACTTCGAGGTTTCCGGACGCAGGTCCGGGTTGGCGCCACCGGTGCCCGATGCTGACTTGCGGCAGTCGACTTCGGTCGCGCCTGGCTTCGGAGTGCGCTCGTCGGCTTCGCAACGACGCGGATCGTACAGGTTCGACAGGAAGAACTGGGCGCCGCCCGGGGTCACCTGCGACAGTGCCGGAGCACGGAAGCCTTCGGCATAGGTGCCGCGGAAGGCCAGGGTCTTGGTGACGTTCCACTTGGCGCCGACCTTCGGCACGAAGTTGGTCTTCATGCCTTCGTACTTGTCCCAGCGGCCGGCGAAGTCCATCTCGAAGTTCTTGAAGAACGGCGTACGGAATTCGATGAAGCCCGACTTGACGTCGCGTTCGCCGTCGATGATGGTGTTGGCCAGGCCGAAGATGTTACCGGCAGCCAGTTCGGCGTCCGGACGCATCGTCAGGGTTTCACGACGGAATTCAGCGCCGACTGCCATGCCGATCTGGCCGCCCGGCAGGTTGCCGAACTGGGTGCTGGCCTTGGCGTCGAAGTGGGCGATCTTCGAACGGTCGTCGCTGTGGGTGCTGCGGAACAGGGTCGGATCGTTGGCGACGTCGGCGATACGCGCGCCCTGGTTGATCTTGCGCAGGGTCGGCAGGTACAGACGGCCATTGTAGCTGTCGTCACGACGCGCTTCGTTGTACAGGAAGGCGGTTTCCCAATCCCAGTTGAAGTGCGAGCCGGACAGGCCAGCCAGCAGGCGGCCGGTTTCGTTGATGGTCTCGGTGCCCTGCGGTGCGTTCTCGAAGCGGTAGGCAACCGATGCGCGCGCGTTCGGGAACGGGTTGTCCGGGTGGCCGATCGGCAGGATGGTCTGGTAGGACGGCGCCACGCCGGTGGCGGTGAAGTTGGTGGTCACGCCGGTGCCGATGGCGATCGGCGCCGCGGTGTACTGGCGCTCGGTGCGGGCGTAGGCCACTTCGGCGAAGGCGCGCACGTTCTCGCCCAGTTTCAGGACGCCGCGCGACAGGAAGCTGCCATCCTTGCCGGCGCTGGTACCTTCCAGCTGCTGGTTCAGGTCGTAGTTACAGAAGGTACGGCCCAGGAACACGCTGCTCGAGGTGAAGCCGCCCATCTGGGTGGTGCCGGTCAGCTGGCGCGACGGGTCGCAGTTCAGCGTGACGCGCAGGCGATCGGCCGCGTTGGCCGGGGTCGCGGTGAACTGGGCCGAACCCGGCGTGGTTTCGCGGTAGAAGATCGGCGAGCCGGAGGTGGTGCTGCCGTACGGGGTCGCGTAGCGGTTGGTCAGGCGCTTGTATTCGTTGAATTTGATGTCGCGTACTTCGTCGCGCTGGGTGCGGTCACGGTCCGACAGGTCGGCGGTGAAGAACACGTTGAAGCCGTCGGTCTCGACGTCACCGATGCCGGTGAAGAAGGTCACGCCCTTGCGTGCGAACTCGCCGTCGTCGTTGGCGCTGGCGCGTGCGCTGATTTCCGAGCCGCGGAACGAGGACTTGGTGATGAAGTTGATGACGCCGCCGATGGCGTCGGAGCCGTACACGGCCGATGCGCCATCCTTCAGGATCTCGACGCGCTCGAGGGCGTTCAGCGGGATCTGGTTCAGGTCGTACAGGGTCGAGTTGCCGTTGTTCGGGTCGGCATAGGCGGACGGCGCCATGCGGCGGCCGTTCAGCAGGATCAGGGTCGAGGTCGACGACAGGCCGCGCAGCGAGGCGGTCGAGACGCCGCGCGAGAAGCCGCCGTCATTGGTGTCGAGGTTGTTGTCGGTACCCATCGACGGCACCAGGCGGATCAGCTCGGTAACGGTGGCCGCGCCGGACTCGCGGATTTCCTTGGCGGTAATGGTCTGGACTGGCTGGGTGCCTTCCTTGTCCGTACGCTTCAGGTTCGAGCCCGTCACGAAGACGGTGGCAGGCGCTTCCGATGCGGAATTCTGCGCCAGTGCGAACGGCGAGACGCCAACTGCCAGGGCAACTGCGACGACGCTGTGTTTCAAGAGTGGTTTATTCACGTTTTCTCGTCCCTACGATTTTTAATTATTACTCAATACAAACCGTATGCATCTCATGCATACAGAGGTTTAGTCTCGCAGGAACTTGCAACAAAGAAAACGGTTTTCGTAAAGATTCGTAAAAAAAACTTGATATCTGTTGTTTTTACTCAACGCAGAATTTTGTTCTGCGTAAATCGTCTATTGGTATACGAAAAACGCCCATTCTGGGCCAGTTTCGAACTCCGTATGTACAGACAATAGCGCTATCGTGGTGCTTCTGTGCACAGAATTGGTGCTGATCGCAGCTTTTCACATGAGCGCGCGTCTCCCCAAAATGGAAAAACTGAGGCGGCCGCTTACCCCTTTGCAACTATATGGCAAGGAGCTCGGCGTGCCATTGAAACAGCAAGCGTATTGACACTTATGGCAAATAAATGATGGCAGGAAATAGAAAGTTGCAAATTTCCTACAAATCAAATTTCTTTTGGTGCACACGATTCTTGTAACTTGACCGTAACAATTTTATTAATCAAATTGTCCCTTGAGGCGACTGCTTGCGCAGGTCGACCAAACTGAGCCGTTAACAAATTGGGGGAAACTTTGAAACACCTTACTGTTTGCAAGAAAAGCGCCCTGGCCGTCGCACTGACGCTGGCGTATTCACAGATGGCGTGGGCCCAGCGCGACGCCACCGCCGACGCGGCCGAGCAGCCGGTCCAGAAGGTTTACGTGACCGGCTCGAACATTGCCAAGATCGCCGCCGAGACGGCGACCCCGGTCACCGTCATGCGCCGCGAAGACATCGTGCGCACCGGCGCCAATTCGGTGACCGAACTGCTCAACACCCTGACCGCCTCGACCGGCAGCCTGACCGACATCGGCGGCAGCAATTCCTTCGCCGGCGGCGCCTCCTCGGCTTCGCTGCGCAATCTCGGCAAGCAGTCGACCCTGATCCTGCTGAACTCGCGCCGCGTGGCGCCGTATGCGCTGGCCGACTACAACGAAGTCTTCACCAACCTCGACTCGCTGCCGCTGGACGCGATCGAGCGGGTCGAAGTGCTGCGCAACGGCGGCTCCGCCGTCTACGGTTCGGACGCCGTCGCCGGCGTCATCAACATCATCACCCGCGGCGACTTCAAGGGCGTGCAGCTCAAGGCCAGCGTGGACGAGTCGCTGAAGAACAGCGAATTCGGCACCCGCAACGCCAGCGCCACCGGCGGCTTCGGCGACTACGCCAACCAGGGCTACAATGTGCTGGCCAACGTCGAAGTGTTCGAGCGCGACTCGGTCATCTGGCGCGACATCGTCGAGGACATCAATCCGGCCTACGGCCAGAAATTCACCGCCGTCGCCCCGAACAGCGGCCGCATGTTCGGCAACCGCGGCGCGCCTTCCTCGTTCAGCTATCCGGGCAACATCCTCGGCTACGCCGGCGGCGGCGGTCCGATCGCCGGCTGCGCGACCGTGGCCGCGGGCCTGTGCCAGTACGACCGCTTCTCGCGCTTCGAGGCCATTCCGGAAGCCAAGCGCGTCAACGGCCTGTTGTCGGGCAAGCTGCGCATCAACGACAACCTCGACGCCTTCGCCGAAGTGCTGTACTCGCGCACCGAGACCAAGTACCTGAGCGCCTTTCCGACCTACGACTCGACCGGCGCCGATACTGTGTGGGGCAATCCGGTCACCGGCCAACGCCTGAATTTCACCTACCTGTCGCTGCCGGCCGAACACCCCTTGAACACGCTGGGCGAACCGGCGGCCCTGCGCTACCGCTTCCTCGACGCCGGCGCCGACCAGACCGTCACGAGCTCGCAATACCGCGCGCTGACCGGCCTGAAAGGCACCTGGAACAACTATGACTTCGAAACCGCCATCGGCGTCATGGGCAGCAAGACCAAGATGCGCGGCCGGGGCGCCTTCAGCGCGAGCGGCTTCAAGCAGACGATCGGCGACTACTCGCAGTTCGACGAGAACTACACGCCGCTCGACCCGCAGTTCTTCAACCGCGGCTACAAGATCGGCCAGCAGAATTCGCCCGAGGTGCTCAACGCGCTGTTCCCGGAACAGGGCTATGACGGCAAGATCACCCAGACCTTCATCGACGGCAAGATCAGCGGCGAGATCGCCCAGATCGGCGGCCGTTCGGTTGGCCTGGCGGTCGGCGGCGAAGTACGCCACGAGAAGTTCGAGATCAACCCGACCGCGAACCTGCTGGCCGGCGACATCGTCGGCTACGGCTCGGCCACCGCCAACGCCAAGCGCATGACGGGTGCGGCATTCGCGGAAATCGAAGCCCCGGTCACCTCGACCCTGACCCTGACCGGCGCCGCCCGCCTCGACAAGTACGAGGACTTCGACGCCCACGTCTCGCCGAAGCTGGCCTTCCGCTGGACGCCGAACAGCAAGTTCCTGCTGCGCGGTACTGTCGAATCGGGCTTCCGCGCACCGAACCTGACCGAGAGCGCGCAGTCGAGCAAGTTCGCGTTCGATAACGGCGTGGTCGACCCGCGCCGCTGCCCGCAGGCGCTGCGCCTGGCGACCGACCTGCGCAACCAGGCCGCCGCCCTCCCCAGCAGCGACCCGAACAGCGCCATCCTGAACGCCCGCGCCGACAGTGTGGAAGGCAACGAATGCGCTGCCGGCGTATTCAGCAACGTGCGCAACAATCCGGACCTGGAGCCGGAAACCTCGCGCAGCGCCACCGTCGGCTTCGTCGTCGAGCCGATCAAGGGCTACAACCTCGCCCTCGACTACTGGCGCATCGAGCGCAAGGACGAGATCGGCCTGAAGAGCACCTCCGACCTGCTGGCTGCCGAGAACGACCAGCCCGCCGGCGTGATCGAGCGTGACCTTCTGGCCAACGACAAGACCTTTACCGCGGCCGAGCGGGCGCAGTACGGCGTCACCACCGGCGCGCTGGTCGGCACCTCGGGCAGGTTCGAGAACGTGTCCAAGACCAAGACCAGCGGCATCGACCTGACCGGCTCGGCACGATTCCCGACGCGTTACGGCCGCTTCAACATCGACGCCAACGCCACCTACCTGTTCGACCTGCGCTACTTCAGCACCACGCTGAACGGCTATGGCGACAACCTGGCGGGGCGCTACGGCGCGCCGAAACTGGTGGCCAACACCACCTTCGCACTCGACAGCGGTAATCTCTCGAACGCCCTGCGCGTGAGCTTCAACCGCCACACCCAGCTGCGCGGCGACTTCTTCGACGAAAGCTTCACCAACGAAGGTTGCGAGGCACGCGGCTGGAACCAGGAGGAGTGCCGCGTCGGTTCCTACGTGCGCTGGGACTACACCGTGGCCTACCGTGGCATCAAGGGCTGGACCCTGACCGCGTTCGTGCGCAACCTGTTCAACCACCGTCCACCGGTCGACCTGCGTGCCTTCGCCAACGATGGCGGCGGCGTCATTCCGCAGAGCTACGAGGACGTTCAGGGCCGCAGCGTGCGCCTGACGGCGGAATACCGGTTCTGATTTCGCCCAATAAAAAACCCGCCAGAGATGGCGGGTTTTTTTACGTCTACAAGGCTGGGAATTACTTCGCGTTCATCAGCGCGACGGTGGTGTCCAGCATGCGGTTCGAGAAGCCCCACTCGTTGTCGTACCAGGACGACACCTTCACCAGGCGGCCCGAGACCTTGGTCAGCGTGGCGTCGAAGTTCGACGATGCCGGGTTGTGGTTGAAGTCGACCGAGACCAGCGGATCGGTGTTGTAGGTCAGGATACCTTTGAGGGCGCCTTCCGAAGCCGATTTCATGATCTGGTTCACTTCGTCCACCGTGGTGTCGCGCTTGGCGATGAAGGACAGGTCGACGATCGACACGTTGATGGTCGGCACGCGGATCGCGAAGCCGTCCAGCTTGCCGTTCAGTTCCGGCAGCACCAGGCCGACCGCGGCGGCGGCGCCGGTCTTGGTCGGGATCATCGACTGGGTGGCCGAACGGGCGCGGCGCAGGTCTTCGTGCATCACGTCGGTCAGCACCTGGTCGTTGGTGTAGGCGTGCACGGTGGTCATCAGGCCGGTTTCCAGGCCGATGGCTTCGTGCAGCGGCTTGACCAGCGGGGCCAGGCAGTTGGTGGTGCACGATGCGTTCGAGATCACGGTGTCGCTCGACTTCAGCACATCCTGGTTGACACCGTAGACGATGGTCGCGTCGACGTCCTTGCCGCCCGGCGCCGAGATGATGACTTTCTTGGCGCCGCCCTTCAGGTGGGCCGAGGCTTTCTCTTTGGTGGTGAAGAAGCCGGTGCACTCCAGCACGACGTCGACGCCCAGCTCGCCCCATGGGATCTCGGCCGGGTTACGCTGCGCGAACACGCGGATCTTGTCGCCGTTGACGATCATGTTGTCGCCTTCGACCGTGACGGTGCCCGGGAACTTGCCGTGCGCGGTGTCGTAGCGGGTCAGGTGGGCGTTCGATTCGGCGTTGCCGAGGTCGTTGATCGCCACGATCTGGATGTCTTGTTTCTTGCCGCCTTCATAGAAAGCACGCAGGATGTTGCGGCCGATGCGGCCATAACCGTTGATTGCAACTTTGATCGTCATTGCTTAGCTCCTGATTAGAAAAAAACTTTTTTCATCACGCCCATGCGAAAAGGGCTGCGATGACGCAGCCCCATGAAACCTTTACGCGCCGATCACGCCCTTGGCCTTGGCCACGACGTTCTCGACGGTGAAGCCGAAGTGCTTGAACAGCACCGGCGCCGGCGCCGATTCACCGAAGGTGTCGATGCCGACCACGGCGCCTTCCAGGCCCACGTACTTGTACCAGAAGTCGGTCACGCCGGCTTCGATGGCGACACGCGGAATGCCACGTGGCAGCACTTGCGCCTTGTACGCGGCGTCCTGGCGCTCGAACACGTCGGTCGACGGCATCGAGACCACGCGCGCGTTGATGCCCTCGCCTGCCAGCGCGTCGGCCGCTTTCACCGCCAGCTCGACTTCCGAACCGGTGGCGATCAGGATGACTTTGGCGTCGGCAGCATCGCGCAGCACGTAGCCGCCCTTGGCCACGTTGGCAATGGTCGCGTTGTCGCGCTCCATGAACGGCAGGTTCTGGCGCGAGAAGATCAGGGTGCTCGGGCCATCCTTGCGCTGCACGGCCGCGCCCCATGCCACCTGCGACTCGACGGTGTCGCACGGACGCCAGTTGTCCAGGTTCGGGATCAGGCGCAGCGACGAGACGTGCTCGATCGACTGGTGGGTCGGGCCATCTTCGCCCAGGCCGATCGAGTCGTGGGTGAACACGAACAGCGAACGGATCTTCATCAGCGCGGCCATGCGCAGGGCATTGCGGCTGTAGTCCGAGAAGGTCAGGAAGGTCGCGCCGAAGGGGATAAAGCCGCCGTGCAGGGCGACGCCGTTCTGGATCGCGGCCATGCCGAATTCACGCACGCCGTAGTTGATGTGGTTGCCCGGGATGCCCGAACGCACGGCGACCGACTCTTTCCAGTTGGTCAGGTTCGAGCCGGTCAGGTCGGCCGAGCCGCCCAGGAATTCCGGCAGGATCGGGGCCAGGGCCTGGATCGCGTTCTGCGACGCCTTGCGGGTGGCGATGGTTTCTTTTTTCTCGACGCAGGCGGCGATGGCGGCGTCCAGGGTTTGCTGGAAGTTACCCGGCAGTTCACCCTGCATGCGGCGCTCGAATTCGGCGGCCAGTTCCGGATGGGCGGCGCGGTACTCCGCGAACTTGGCGTTCCACTCGGCTTCCACCTGGGCGCCGCGTGCTTTCGCATCCCAGGCTTCGTAGATCTCGCCCGGGATGTCAAACGGGATCGGATCCCACAGCAGGTGCTGGCGCACGGCCGCGATTTCCTTGTCGCCCAGCGGAGCGCCGTGGACCTTGTCGCCGCCTTCCAGGTTCGGGGCGCCCTTGCCGATGATGGTTTTGCACATGATCAGGGTCGGACGGTCCGAGCCCTTGGCCTGCTCGATGGCGTCGGACACCGCACTGACGCTGTGGCCGTCGATCTGGCCGATGACGTTCCAGCCGTAGGCTTCGAAGCGCTTGCGGGTGTCGTCGGTGAACCAGCCTTCCACGCGGCCGTCGATCGAGATGCCGTTGTCGTCGTACAGCCAGATCAGCTTGTTCAGGCGCAGCGTGCCGGCCAGCGAAGCCACTTCGTGCGAGATGCCTTCCATCAGGCAGCCGTCGCCCAGGAAGGCGTAGGTGTAGTGGTCCACCACGTCGTAGCCCGGACGATTGAATTCATAGCCCAGCAGCCACTCGGCCAGCGCCATGCCGACCGAGTTGGCGATGCCCTGGCCCAGCGGGCCGGTGGTGGTTTCCACGCCTGGGGTGATACCGACTTCCGGGTGGCCCGCGGTCTTCGAGTGCAGCTGGCGGAAATCGCGCAGGTCGTCCATCGAGAGCTCGTAGCCGGCCAGGTGCAGCATCGCATAGTGCAGCATCGAACCGTGGCCGTTCGACAACAGGAAGCGGTCGCGGTTGAACCAGCCCGGATTGGCCGGATTGTGGCGGTAGTGCTTGTCCCACAGCGCGACGCCGATCTCGGCCATGCCCATCGGCATGCCCGGGTGGCCCGAGTTGGCTTTCTGGACGGCGTCCATCGCCAGCGCGCGGATCGCGTTGGCCATCAGGGTGGTGGTTTGCGTAGATTTCATGAATGAAAAGAAATAGCGGAGCTCTGGATTGGAAAGCGGTGGCAGTACAGCTGGCCGTAACCCGGTATTTTAGCAGACAGCGTGCTGCCCTATTAAAATGCAGCCTGTTCATGTTCACAAGAGCACCACATGCCACGTTTTTATTGCCCCCAGCCGCTTATCGAAGGCAGCGTCGTCGACCTGCCCGACACCGTCGCCCACCACCTGCACGTGGTGCGCCTGCAGCCGGGCGAGGCGCTGACCCTGTTCAACGGCGAGGGTGGCCAGGTGCGCGCCACCCTGCTGGAGAGCGGCAAGCGGCGCGCCACGGCGCGCGTCGAGGCCTTCGAGGCCGTGGACGTCGAGCTGCCCTATGACGTGACCCTGGCCCAGGGCCTACCGGAAGGCAGCAAGATGGACTGGATCATCGAAAAGGCGGTCGAGCTGGGCGTGGCCGCGGTCCAGCCGCTGGCGGCGCAGCGCAGCGTGGTGCGGCTCTCCGGCGAACGGGCGGAAAAACGCCAGGTCCACTGGCAGGGCGTGATCGAGGCGGCCTCCGAGCAGTGCGGGCGCAACCGGCTGGCCCGGCTCGAGCCGCTGCAAGATCTCGGGCGCTGGCTGGCAGCGCCCTCCTCAAGCCCGCGCATCCTGCTCAGCCCGCGTGCCAGTCAGTCGCTTGCCGGTTGGGCGCAGGCAAACAGTCCGCAGGCGCTGACCCTGATGGTGGGCCCCGAAGGCGGCTTCAGCCGCGAGGAAGAAGACGCCGCGCTGGCTGCGGGCGCGCTGGCGCTGTCGGTCGGCCCGCGCGTGCTGCGCACGGAAACGGCGGCGCTGGCGGCGCTGGCCATGCTCGGGGCACTCTGGAACGGGATGTAATTTTTACCGAACGGTAAAAAAAAAGCCCCGGAAGCAGCAGGCTGCTCCGGGGCTTTGTATTTGCGGGACAGCGGCATCGCTGCCGCCGTCCTGTGCAAGGCTTAGAACGTGTAGTTCAGGCCCAGGCTGAAGAAGCGGCCGACCGCGCCCGGCTGGTGCAGCGAGGCGTTGTACGAGGTGCCGGCGCCGGCGTTACCGTAGGTACCGACGTCGATCGGTGCTTCACGATCGAACAGGTTCAGGATCGCGCCGCGCAGGGTCAGGTTCTGCGACAGCTTGTACTGCACGTTCAGGTTCGTGACGGTGAACGAAGGCACGTTGCAGTAGAAGGCCGGCTGCCCCCCCGGCACACCCTGGAAGTAGTTACGGCCGCCGACTTCGGCTGCGGTCGCGGTGCAGTCGTTCACGCCCAGTGCCGGGTCGATGGTCGAGAAGCCGCTCGTGTAGTTCACGGTGGCGGTCACGTCCAGCGGGCCACGGTTGTAGCCGAGGGTGAACTGTGCACGGTCTTTCGGGTTACCGGTTGCGCCGCCGACCGACGACGGGCCCTGGGTGCCTGCCAGCTGGATGGTCTGGTCGCCGATGATGCTTTCGTAGCCGAAGGTGTGCGCTGCCGACAGGGCGGCCGACAGGGTGCCCATGTCGTTGGCCAGGCGCCAGCGGTAACGCACGTCCGCTTCGATGCCGTGGGTCTGGACTGCGCCCGCGTTGATGTACGGCGACAGGCCGTACAGGATCGGGCCGACCGACGGGGTGGCGACCACGCGGCCGTCGCCGACGCCGGTAGCGACGTCGACCGGCAGTGCCGGACCACGGACCCAGGTCGGGACGAAGCTCGGGTCGTTACCTGCCTGGGTCACCACCAGGTTGTTGATCTTGATCTTGTAGTAGTCCAAGGTCATGTTCAGGCCACGCATCGGCTCGTAGACCAGGCCCAGGGTGTAGGACTTCGACTTCTCAGGCTGCAGGTCCGGGTTGGTGGTCTGGACGTACGGCGGCGAGAAGCCGCAGGCGGTCGGGACGTTGCCGGCGGTGTTCTGGTTGCCGTTGGCGCACAGGATCGGGTCGTTGATCGAGTTGAAGGTGAAGAACGAACCTGCGTTACCCACTTCGGCCGGGTTCGGCGCGCGGAAGCCGCGTGCGAAGGTACCGCGGATGGCGAAGTTCGACACTGGCTGCCACTTGAAGTTGGCTGCCGGGGTGAACGAATTGCCGTAGGTATCGTAGTGGTCGTAACGGCTCGACAGGCTGACCTCGACGGCCTTGATCGGGGTTGCGCGCAGCTCGGCGAAGACCGCCTGGTTGGTCTCGTCGCCGATGGTGAAGGCCGAGGTGTTGGCCACGGCGCCGATCGCGGTCAGCGACGATGCCGGGGCGTTCTGCTCACGCTTGTGCCAGTGATAGCCGGCTGCGAAGGCCAGCGGGCCTGCGCCGAACGACGGCAGGATTTCGCGCGAACCGACCAGGTCGACGTAGTTCAGGGTCGATTCCAGAGTGTTGTTAAACACCGGCGAGACGGCGGCGATCAGCTCCGGCGAGTTACCGCCCAGAACGTTCCAGGAACCGTTGTTGATCGCGTTATACAGGTTGCGGCGGTTGATGTAGCCACTGTAGACGGCATCGACCTTGACTTTGGTCATACCGGCGCCGGCCTGGATGTCCCAGCCCATGGCGCTACCGGTCAGGTCGGCCGAGATGCGGCTGGTGGTCGACTTGTTGTTGGTGGTCAGGTTCGGATCGATGTCCGGGATGAAGCCGTACAGGCGGGCATTGTTCGCGAACGGGTTGGTGACGTTCGCGCCGACGCGTGCGCCTGGGGCGAAGGTGGTGTCGTTGATCGCGTTGACGCGGGTGACCAGCACACCGTTGTTCAGGGTGGTGACGCCCGGGAAGCTCAGCGGGTTGTAGACCTGTGGGGTCGCGCCTCGGTTGTTGGTGCTTTCACGCTGGAAGATCGAGCCCTTCAGCGCCAGTTCCCAGTTGTCGTTCAGCTTCTTGGTCATGCCGACCAGGAGGTTGACGTTCTCGGTTTCCGGCTGGATGAAGCCGAAGGTATCGCGCACGGTGCACTGGTTCGCCATGTAGGCGGTGTAGTTACACTTCGACGGATCCAGGAACACGAAGTTGGCCGCGTTGTTCACGCCGCCCGCGCCCGACGGGTTGTACAGGAAAGGCGAGTTGGCCGCGGTCAGGAAGGAGTTGATGCTGCGCGGCGCACCGGCGGCGGTGGTGCCGGCGACCGGCGCACCCAGGGTGATGTTGTTGCCGCCGCGCGAACGCCAGTCGCGGTTCGCGTAATTGAAGCTGTCGCGGTCGGCGACCTTGATGTAGTCCTGCTTGCGGATCTCGGCGGTGAAGAAGGCGTTGTAGCCGTCCTGGTCGATATCGCCGATGCCCGAGCTGATCGAGGCGCGCTTGGTCTTGCCGCCGCCGTGCTGGGTGTCGCCGTATTCGGCGGTCAGGCGGGTGCCGGTCAGGCTCTTCTTCAGCTTGATGTTGATCACGCCGGCGATCGCGTCCGAACCGTACAGCGACGAGGCGCCGGACTTTAGGACTTCGATGGTTTCGATGGCGTCGAACGGGATCGAGGACACGTCGACGAACTGGCGCTGGGCGTCGTCCGACAGCGGGTAGCCGGTCATGCGGTGGCCGTCGATCAGGACCAGGGTCGCGCCCACGGTCAGGCCGCGCAGCGAAATGCCCGATGCGCCGTTGGCGAATGCGCCGGCGAAGCCGGTGCCCAGGGTACCTGCGCCGTTGGCGGCCAGGTCGGTCAGCAGTTCAGCAACGGAGGTCTTGCCGCTTTTCTGGATATCGGCGGCGGTCAGCACCTGCACCGGGGTCGGGGTCTCCGTGTTGGCGCGGCTGATCAGCGAGCCGGTCACGACCACGCGTTGCGGGGCCGAGGCGCCGGCAGGCTCGGTGGTCTGGGCGAAAGCCGGTACGCTACCGACCAGTGCGCCGCTGGCGACCGCGCATGCGACCGCGAACGGCAGCGACTTCAATTTAAACGTCATGAATACTTCTCCTTCTGGGCTTTTCTCGAGTGGTTTTTATTGCCACCGCACTGCGGATGATCGACCCGCCGTACGGCCGTCTCCTGCAAACCGAGCGCAAACTGCGCGCACCCTGCCGCAGCACATGCCGGCCGGGGGCTTGGAGGTTTTACTGCTTCATTTCATACACATTCAAACAACAGCTGTTTAAAAGAAAATGTTATTTGAACGCACAGATAAGACCATAGCGCGTGGAAAAGTGTCAATTGAACACACTTGGAGCATGGAGTTAAATACAACACATTTATTTGAGGAATTTATTGAACGCCCCAGAATGGTGCAATGCAAAACTGACTCGAGAGTCAGTCTGCGCTCAACAGTAAATACATGCATCTAGCGTCAGTAAACCGCATGATCACGGTAGTTAGGCGTATTGCAGCGCCCACGTCTGCATGTGCCCGGCAAGCCTTGGAATGAAGCCTTTATGCTCCACTATGGTGCAACGCGCGGACTAGCCAGCAAGGCATTTTGCGTTGCACCGACACAACGTTGTCTTGACATACATATTTTGCCCTCTCTGACCAAAGGCAGACCGCGAAAGAATGGCAGTCCGCAGGCACCCAAGAGTGCGTGTGTAAGCGCGTACTCACCACGTAGCAGACGACAGCTCCAGGCCACAAGCTGCCCAGTCCGCCATCCTCCCAGGCCGAGCTCGCGATGGGCATTCCAGCCTTGTCTCCAGTAAAATAGCGGCTTTGCCTCGTCCCTCTTGTTGCATTGCCAGCAACCACAACCATGATCCGAATCAGCGAACTCAAACTCCCCCTCAACCATCCGGAACCCGCCCTGCGCGAAGCCATCCTGGCCAAGCTCGGCATCGCCGACAAGGACCTGATCGACTTCAGCGTCTTCAAGCGCAGCTATGACGCGCGCAAGAAGTCCGCCATCGTACTGATCTACCAGATCGACGCCGAGGTGCGCAACGAAGCCGCGGTGCTGGCGCGCCTGGCAAAAGACCAGTACGTCGGCCCCTCTCCCGACACCAGCTACAGGTTCGTCACCACCAGCAAACCGGCGCCCGGCATGCCGCGCCCGGTCGTGGTCGGCATGGGGCCCTGCGGCATGTTCGTGGCCCTGATCCTGGCCCAGATGGGCCTGAACCCGCTGGTGCTGGAACGCGGCAAGATCGTGCGCGAGCGCACCGTCGACACCTTCGGCTTCTGGCGCAAGCGCAAGCTCAACACCGAATCGAACGTGCAGTTCGGCGAAGGCGGCGCCGGCACCTTCTCGGACGGCAAGCTGTACAGCCAGATCAAGGACCCGAAGCACTACGGCCGCAAGGTGCTGACCGAGTTCGTCAAGGCCGGCGCGCCGGAAGAGATCCTGTATGTCAGCAAGCCGCACATCGGTACCTTCCGCCTGGTGAAGATGGTGGAACAGATCCGCGCCGAGATCATCGAGCTGGGCGGCGAGATCCGCTTCGAGACCCGCGTCGACGACATCTATGTGAGCGAAGAGAACGGGGTGCGCCAGGTCCAGGGCGTGCGCCTGTCGAACGGCGAAGAGATCCCGACCCGCCACCTGGTGATGGCGATCGGCCACAGCGCGCGCGACACCTTCGAGCTGCTGTACGAGCGCGGCGTCTACATCGAAGCCAAGCCGTTCTCGATCGGCTTCCGGGTCGAGCACCCGCAGTCGCTGATCGACGTGTGCCGCTTCGGCCCGAACGCCGGCAACGCGTTGCTGGGCGCGGCCGACTACAAGATCGTGCACCACGCCTCCAACGGCCGCTCCGTGTACAGCTTCTGCATGTGCCCGGGCGGCACCGTGGTGGCGGCGTCGAGCGAAGAAGGGCGCGTGGTCACCAACGGCATGAGCCAGTACTCGCGCGCCGAGCGCAATGCCAACAGCGCCATCGTGGTCGGCATCACCCCCGAGGACTACCCGGGGCATCCGCTGGCCGGCATCGCCTTCCAGCGCGAGCTGGAGTCGCGCGCCTATGTGCTGGGCGGGTCCAACTACGATGCGCCGGGCCAGCTGATGGGCGACTTCGTGCGCGGCGTGGCCTCGAAGGAGTTCGGTTCGGTGGTCCCGTCCTTCAAGCCGGCGGTGCACCTGACCGACCTGGCGCCTTCGCTGCCGGACTACGCCATTCTCGCGATGCGCGAAGCCTTCGTCGCTTTTGACAAGCAGATCAAGGGCTACTACAAGGAAGACGCGGTGCTGACCGGCGTCGAAACCCGTACCTCCTCGCCGATCCGCATCAAGCGCAACGACGGCGACCTGCAAAGCCTGAATACGCGCGGCCTGTTCCCGGCCGGCGAAGGCGCGGGCTACGCCGGCGGCATCATGTCGGCGGCGGTGGACGGCATCCGCGTGGCGGAAGCAGTGGCCCTGTCGCTGACCGCGTGAAAACGCCCGCCGCCGGTCCGACGCTCGGCCCTGGCCTGGCGATCCTGGCCTCGATGGTGTCGGTGAATCTTGGCGCCGCCTGGGCCAAGGGACTGTTCCCGCTGGTCGGCGCCGCCGGCGTGACCGCGGTGCGGGTGGGGCTGGCCGCGGCCATCATGCTGGCCATCGTGCGCCCCTGGCGCACGCTCCCGCAGCGGCGCGACGCCCTCAACCTGCTGGTCTACGGCCTGATGCTGGGCTGCATGAACCTGTTGATCTACGCCGCGTTCGCGCGCATCCCGATCGGCATCGCGGTCGCGATCGAGGTGGTCGGCCCGCTGGGCGTGGTGGTACTGTCCTCGCGCCGCGCGCGCGACTTCGGCTGGGTGCTGCTGGCGGGCCTCGGCCTGTGGCTGCTGGCGCCGGTACACGAAGGTGTTCCACCGCTCGATCCGCTCGGGGTGGCCTACGCGCTCGGCGCGGCCTTCTGCTGGGCGATGTACATCGTGTTCGGCAAGCGTGTCTCGACCATGGATGGCGGCCACGCGGTGGCCTGGGGCATGCTGGCGGCGGCCCTGTTCGCGGTGCCGGTCGGGGCGCTGCAGGCCGGGGGCGCGCTGCTGCTGCCCGCCGTGCTGGCGGGCGGACTGGCGGTAGCGGTACTCTCCAGCGCCCTGCCCTATTCGCTCGAGATGGCGGCGCTGGCGCGCCTGCCGCGGCGCGTGTTCGGCATCCTGGTCAGCGCCGGACCGGCCTTTGCGGCGCTGGCCGGCTACATCGTGCTGGGCGAGCGCCTCACCGGCATGCAGTGGCTGGCGATCCTGCTCGTCATCCTGGCCTGCGGCGGTGCTGCCGCCACCGCTCGCAAGTAGGGTGGGCGGGTCTCCCGCCCACGCGGTATCGTTATCGGATGCTTCACACGATGCGATGATCTCGCCGCTGGTCGAACGCGTGGGCGGGAATGTAGTCCACTGGACTACATTCCCCCGCCCACCCTACAGCCAGCCCGCCTTCTTGAAGCGCCGGTACAGGTAGAAGCACACGCCGGCCATCACGCACAAGGCCATCGGGTAGCCGTACTTCCACTTCAGCTCGGGCATGAACTCGAAGTTCATGCCCCAGATCCCCGCAAAGGCCGTGAACACGGCGAAGATCGCCGCGTACGAAGCCAGCTTCTTGCTGATGTCGTTCTCTTCGATCGCCACCATCGACAGGGTCACCTGGATGGCGGTGTTGATGGTGTCGCGCACGGTATCCAGGCGCCCGAGGATGCGCAGCAGGTGGTCGTGCACGTCGCGCAGGTAGTCCTGGGTCTCGACCACCACTTCCGGCACGCGGCCGCCGTGCAGGCGTCCGATCGCGTCCATCAGCGGCACCACCGCGTGGCGCAATACCTGCGACTTGCGCTTGAGGGCGTACAGGCGCTCGATGTTGCCGCGCTGCCCGCCCGTCTGGCCGAAGATGTGGTCCTCGATGGATTCCAGCTCGGATTCGAGCATGTCCACCACTGGAAAGTAGCGGTCGACCACGGCGTCGACCAGCGCATACAGCACGAAGCCGGAGCCCTTGCGCAGCTGGTGCGGTTCGCGCTCGGCGCGGGCGCGCACGCCCAGGAAGCCGCGGTTGGCGTCGCGCCGCACCGAGAGTACGTAATTCGGCCCGGCGAAGATGGCCAGCTCGCCGGCGCTCATCTCGTCGCCATTGAGTTCGACGATGTGCAGGGTCATGAAGACGCAGTCGCCGTACTCCTCCATCTTGGGGCGCTGGTGGCCGCGCGCGGCGTCTTCGACGGCCAGTTCGTGCAGGTTGAATTCTTCCTGCATGGTGGCGATTTCGGCCGCGTCCGGGTCGCGCAGGGCGACCCAGACGAAGGTCTCGGGCAGTTTCAGGTATTCGCTGATGTCGGCGACGGGGATGTCCGACAGCTTCTTGCCTTCCTGGTAGGCGACACAGTTGATCAGCATGGACGGTGGTGTAAACGCATGATGCGTCAGCTTACACCATTGCTAAGCGCGCCCGACAAAACCCCGAGGGCAAGGCGCACCGTCGAAGACAGTACGCCAGTACGGCGAGACGATGCAACGCAGCCATCGGGGGAATTGTCGGGCGCGCTACTCGTCCCGTGCGCCATCTATCCCAAGCTCGACGATCTTGCGCGTGATGGTGTTGCGGCCGATCCCCAGCCGGATCGCGGCGTCGTTCTTGCGTCCGTGGGTGTGCTTGAGCGCGGTCTTGATCAGGGCCGATTCGAACTGGCGCCCGAGCGTGTCCATCACGTCCATCTGGCCGGCGCCGAGCATGCCGGCGGCCTGCAGTTCGAGCAGCGCGATCCAGCCGTCGGGTGCGGCCGGCGCCGGGGCCGCCCCGGATACGGGAGCAGGCGCGCCGGCCAGGCCCGGATCCTGCAGCGTCGACGGCGGTGGCGAGCCCTGGGTCAGGTCGCGCGGCAGGTCCTTCACCTCGACCGTCTGGCCGGGCGCCATCACGGTGATCCAGTTGCACAGGTTTTCGAGCTGGCGCACGTTACCCGGCAACTCCAGGCCAGCCAAGAAACGCATCGCCGGTTCGGACAGGCGCTTCGGTTCGACGCCCAATTGGCGTGCACTCTGCACCAGGAAGTGGCGCGCCAGGATCGGAATGTCGTCGCTGCGTTCGCGCAGGGAAGGCAGGCGCAGGCGGATCACGTTCAGGCGGTGGTAGAGGTCTTCGCGAAACAGGCCATCGCGCACGCGCTGTTCCAGGTTCTGGTGGGTGGCGGCGATCACGCGCACATTGGCCTTGACCGGCTGGTGCCCGCCGACGCGGTAGAAGTGGCCGTCCGACAGCACGCGCAGCAGCCGGGTTTGCAGATCGAATGGCATGTCGCCGATCTCGTCGAGGAACAGGGTGCCGTTCTCGGCCTGCTCGAAGCGGCCGCGCCGCATCGCCTGGGCGCCGGTGAAGGCGCCGCGCTCGTGGCCGAACAGTTCCGATTCCAGCAGGTCCTTCGGGATCGCCGCGGTGTTGAGCGCAATGAAAGGCTGCGCGGCGCGCGGGCTGTGCTTGTGCAGGGCGCGCGCCACCAGCTCCTTGCCGGTGCCGCTCTCGCCGGTGATCAGGACCGTCACGTTGGACTGCGACAGGCGGCCGATCGCCCGGAACACTTCCTGCATCGCCGGCGCGTGGCCCAGGATTTCGGGCGTCTCCGCGGGCGCCGCTTCGACGCTGGCTTCGCGCAGGCTTTCTTCCAGCGCGCGCCGGATCAGGGCGACGGCCTTGTCGATGTCGAAGGGCTTGGCCAGGTAATCGAAGGCGCCGCCCTGGAACGAGGCGACCGCCGAATCGAGGTCGGAAAACGCGGTGATGATGATGACCGGCAGGCCGGGATGGCGCGCCTTGACCGCCTGCAGCAGTTCGATGCCGGATTCGCCTGGCATGCGGATGTCCGACACCAGCACCTGCGGGGTGTCGTGCTCGAAAGCGGCCAGCGCGTCTTGCGCGTTGGCGAAGCTGCGGGTCTCCAGGCTTTCGCGCGCCAGCGCCTTTTCCAGCACCCAGCGGATCGATGCGTCGTCGTCGACAATCCAGATTGGTTTCATGTATTCGTGGTTCCCGCAATATGGATGGTTCGGGGACTCACGGCGGACGCCGCCTCACCCGCTTATGGCAGGGGGAGCAGGATCCGGAAATCCGTCAGTCCAGGCCGGCTTTCGCACTCGATCACACCCAGGTGCTGCTGCACGAAGGTCTGCGCCAGCGTCAACCCGAGGCCGCTGCCGCCTTCGCGCCCGGACACGAGCGGATAGAAGATGCGGTCGCGGATCTCGGGTGCGATGCCCGGTCCATTGTCGATGATATGCAAATCTAATGCCAGCCCGTAGCGGACCTTCGCCAGGGTGACCTGGCGCGCCACCCGGGTGCGCAGCACGATCTCGGCGTCGCCGGCCGCGATGCGCCCTTTCAGGGCCTGGGCGGCGTTGTGGGCGATGTTCAGCACCACCTGGATCAGCTGCTCCATGTCGCCCCTGAACTCGGGAATCGAGGCGTCGTAGTCGCGCCGGATGCTGAGGCCCGCGGGGAATTCGGCCAGGATCAGGCTGCGCACGCGCTCGCACACTTCGTGGATGTTGACGTCGCCCACGATGTGCGGCTTGCGGTGCGGCGCCAGCAGGCGGTCGACCAGGGTCTGGAGGCGGTCGGCCTCCTTGATGATCACCTGGGTGTATTCCTTCAGGTCGGCCGGATGCTGCGGCGGCAGCTCGAGTTCGAGCAGCTGGGCCGCGCCGCGGATGCCGCCCAGCGGGTTCTTGATCTCGTGGGCCAGGTTGCGGATCAGTTCCTTGTTCGCCTGGCTCTGGTCGAGGATGCGCTCTTCGCGGTCGAGCTTGAGCTGCTGGACGTTCTCGCGCATCTCGAGCAGGAGCTCGCCCTCCCCCAGCGCGCTGACACTGGTGATGACGTGCAGCGGCTCGCGTCCGCTGCGCTGCAGGCTGAGGTCCTGGCGCAGGTCGGCGTACTGGTGGGCCAGGGCCTGGGCGCACAGCGCCGCCAGCTCCTGGCCGTTGGCGAACAGCTCGGGCAGCGGCGCGCGCTGCAGCGACTTGAGCGAGAGTTCGAGCAGGTTCTCGGCGGCCGGGTTCGCGTAGCGCACTTCGCCCGCGGGCCCGAGCAGCAGCACGCTCGAGGCCAGCAGGTCCAGGCCTGCGTAGCGGGACGAAGGCGCGCCTGGATTCATCGGATGTTGCTGATCTCGCGCTGCAGCGCTTCGATGTTGCGCTCGGTGCGGCCGATCTCGTCGCGCATCGAGGCGACGCGCTCCTGGTACTTGGCGTAGTTGCGCTCGTTGCCCTGGCGCTCGGGCTCGCCGTTGTTGAAGTCGCGGCGCAGCTCAAGCAGTTTCTTCTGCTCGATCCGCAGTTCGTCGTTCAGGATTTCGCGGCGGTCGTCGTCGCGTGCGCGCTGCTGGGCGCCGTCCACGCGTGGAAAGCTGGCCGGCGTGGCGGCGGCGCTGGCGGCCTGCTGCGGGCTCATGGGGCGCACGGCCGGGATCGGCGCCGAGGCGCGCGGGGGCGCCGGCGGCGCATAGCCCGGCAGGTCGAGGGCCTTGCATCCCTTGCGGGCGCTGTCGGTGAATTCGACGCGGCCCTGGTCGTCCACACATTTGTAGACGGCGCCCTGGGCCTGTGCGCTGTTGTGGAGCGCCAGACCGGCAAGCACCATCGTCAAGGCTCGGAAGAGGCTAAGTGTCTTTCGCATCAGAAATCGGTCTGCACAATAAACGTGCACGTATTGTAGAACGGGCCGAGTGTACAGCAAGCATGAAAAAAGGCGGGGAAAGCCTTCGCTTTCCCCGCCTTTGTTACAGACCCTTACGCCGCTTGACGCACGCGCGCAACGGTTCTGTTGAGTTTCTGATTACGACGAGTAGTACATGTCGAATTCGGCCGGGTGCGGGGTCATGCGCATGCGCTGCACTTCCTGCATCTTCAGCTCGATGTAGGCGTCGATCATGCTGTCGCTGAACACACCGCCGCGGGTCAGGAACTCGCGGTCATTGTTCAGGGCGTCCAGCGCCTCTTCGAGCGAGGAGCACACCGTCGGGATCAGCTTGTCTTCTTCCGGCGGCAGGTGGTACAGGTCCTTGGTCGCGGCTTCGCCCGGGTGGATCTTGTTCTGGATGCCGTCCAGGCCCGCCATCAGCAGCGCGGCGAAGCACAGGTAGACGTTGGCCAGCGGGTCCGGGAAGCGGGTCTCGATGCGGCGGCCCTTCGGGTTTGCCACGTGCGGGATGCGGATCGAGGCCGAGCGGTTACGGGCCGAGTAGGCCAGCTTGACCGGGGCTTCGTAGCCCGGCACCAGGCGCTTGTACGAGTTGGTGCCCGGGTTGGTGATCGCGTTCAGCGCGCGTGCGTGCTTGATGATGCCACCGATGTAGAACAGCGCGTTTTCCGACAGGCCGGCATAGCCGTCGCCGGCGAACAGGTTCTTGCCGTCCTTCCAGATCGACTGGTGCACGTGCATGCCCGAGCCGTTATCGCCGTTCATCGGCTTCGGCATGAAGGTCGCGGTCTTGCCGTAGCTGTGGGCCACGTTCCAGATCACGTACTTCATGTTCTGGGTCCAGTCGGCGCGCTCGACCAGGGTCGAGAACTTGGTGCCGATTTCGTTCTGGCCGGCGCCGGCCACTTCGTGGTGGTGCACTTCGACCGGGATGCCCATCGATTCGAGGATCAGGCACATTTCCGAGCGCATGTCCTGGAAGCTGTCGACCGGCGGGACCGGGAAGTAGCCGCCCTTGACGGTCGGACGGTGGCCGCTGTTGCCGCCTTCGATTTCCTTGTCGGTCGACCACGAAGCCTCATCGGAGTCGATCTTGACGAAGCAACCCGACATGTCGATCTTCCAGCGGACCGAGTCGAAGATGAAGAATTCCGGTTCCGGGCCGAAGAAGGCGGTGTCGCCGATGCCGGTCGACTTCAGGTAGGCTTCGGCGCGCTTGGCGATCGAGCGCGGGTCGCGGTCGTAGCCCTTGCCGTCCGACGGTTCGATCACGTCGCACTGCATGAACAGCGTGGTCTCTTCCATGAAGGGGTCGAGGTTGGCGGTGCTCGGGTCCGGCAGCAGCAGCATGTCGGAGGCTTCGATGCCCTTCCAGCCGGCGATCGACGAACCGTCGAAGGCGTGGCCCGACTCGAACTTGTCTTCGTCGAAGTGCGACACGGGGACGGTCACGTGCTGCTCCTTGCCGCGGGTGTCGGCGAAGCGCAGGTCAACGAATTTCACTTCGTTGTCTTTGATGAGTTGAATTACGTCTGCAGCCGTCTTTGCCATTCGTATCTCCTGATTGAAAAGGGGGTGTCGTACCGGAAGAGCCTCACGGCGCGACAACTTGCCGTACTTTAAAGCATGAAGCGTGCCAACGCGGCGTTATGAGTAAATGCGCAATGCTTCGTTGGAATCCGCTCGTATTCCAGCCTAAAATCGCTTGTCACCATCCCTGTGCACCGCTGTGCATACGCACCAAAACAGTGCGGAAATGGTGCCCATGCACCATTGCAGCGCAGGATACACCGAACCAAGTTGGTGCAATGCTTTTTCTTTTGCTTATTTCCGCGGACCCAGACCATGACCACTCTTGACTCCATCCTCGCCCAGGCCCGTGAGCGCGCCGCCGGCCAGCCCTATGCCGGCGCCGTCACGCCTGAGGAAGCCTTCGCGCTCCTGCAGAGCGATCCGCGCGTGAAACTGGTCGATGTGCGCACCAATGCCGAGCGCGACTGGGTCGGCCGCGTGGCGATTCCCGAAGCCCAGCACGTTGCGGTGCAGTGGGCCACCTACCCCGGCGGTGCGCCGAATCCCGCATTCGGTGCGCAACTGGAGCAACTGGCGCGCAAGGACGAGGTGCTGCTGTTCCTGTGCCGCTCGGGCGTGCGCTCGCGCCACAGCGCGCGCGTGGCCACCGAGCACGGCTTTGCCGAGTCCTACGACATCCTGGAAGGCTTCGAGGGCGACCGCGACGCAGAAGGCCATCGCAAGACCATCGGCGGCTGGTGCAAGGCCGGCCTGCCGTGGATAGGCGCTTGATCGTTTGCTGGATGTATTACTGAACCTCGGCCTGGGGGCCCTGCTCGGCCTGGTGGGCGGCCTGCTGGGCATCGGCGGCGGGCTGATCGCGATTCCCGTGCTGGGTCTGCTGTACGGCATGGACCAGCAGCTGGCGCAAGGGACGGCGCTGGTGATGATCGCCCCGAACGTCCTGATCGGCTTTTACCGCTACCACCAGAAGCATCCCGTCGACCTGCGCGCGGTGGCCTCGATGGCCCTGTTTTCCATGGTCGCCACCTGGTTCGCGGCCCGCTTCGCAACCGGCCTCGATCCGCGCACCCTGCATGTCGCGTTCGCCCTGTTCCTGGTGGCGCTGGCCCTGTATTTCGGCTTCCTGAGCAGGCATGTGCCGGCCGCGCCCGAGAAAGCGCAGGCGATGCCGCGCGCTGCCCTGCCCCTGCTCGGCATCGCCTGCGGCCTGATGTCGGGCGTGTTCACGATCGGCGGCGGCCTGGTGATCGTGCCGGCCCTGGTCAGCCTGTTCGGCATGCAGCAGACCCGCGCCCAGGGCATGGCGCTGGCGCTGGTGGTGCCAAGTTCTCTCGTTGCGCTGTTCGGCTATGCGCAGGGCGGCCACGTCGACTGGGCTACCGGCGTGCCGCTGGCGCTGGGCGGCATCGCGACCGTCTCGCTGGGGGTGAAGCTGGCGCACCGGTTTGCGCCGGCGCGCCTGCGGCTGCTGTTCTGCCTGGTCCTGCTGGGGACCGCGGCGACGATGTTGCTGTCGCCGCGCTGAGCCATCACTGCGCCGGCATCACCATCAGTTGCAGCCCGGAAGCCGCGCCGGGCGCGCGGTAGACGCGCTGGGTCGCCTTGCGGAAGTCTTCCGGTGTCGCCTTCGGGATGTGGGTGAAGGTCTGGGGATTGAGGTCGACCAGCGGGAACCACGAGCTCTGCACCTGCACCATGATGCGGTGGCCGCGGCGGAAGGTGTGGTTCACTTCGCCGATATCGAAGGAAAGCGCTTCCTGCTTGCCCGGGGTGAAGGGTTCGGGTTTCTCGAAGCTGTTCCGGAACTTGCCGCGCAGCGGATTGCCGCGCACCAGCTGCTGGAAGCCGCCCAGGTTCACGCTCGGCGGGCCGACATCGTTGCCGGAGCGCTGGGCCGCAGGCGTCGGGTATTCGCTCGGATACACGTCGATCAGCTTGACCACCCAGTCGGCGTCGGTGCCGGTGGTCGACACGAACAGTTTCGGCACGACGGAGCCCACCACCGTCACGTCTTCTTCCAGCACCTCGCTCTGGTAGACCAGCACGTCGGGACGGGTGGCGGCGAAGCGCTGGTCCGAGACCATGTACTCGCGCGGCACCCCAGTGGCCGGGTAGCCGATGAAGGGCACGGGCTTGCGCGGATCGGCCACGTATTCGTCATACCCGGCGCCGCTTGCGGCCGGCTGCTGCCAGCCCAGGCTGCCGTTCGGGCCGAAGTACAGCGTGCGCGCCCTGGCCGGCGCCGGCGGCCAGGCCGCGTAGCTGCGCCACACATTGGTGCCGGTCTCGAAGGCGTTCACGTTCGGCAGCGCACGGGCCGGCTTCACGCCTTTCAGGTGCTGCTCGAAGAAGGGGAACTGGATCTCGCGGCGGAAGTACTCGCTCGTCTTCGCATCGAAACTCACGTGACCCAGGCGCGCGCCGTCGCTCCTGGCCCAGCCGCCATGCACCCAGGGACCGATCACGAGCGAATTCGGCGTGGCCGGGTTGTATTTGCCGACCGCCTTGTAGATCGCGAACGGGCCGGCCGGGTCTTCGGCGTCGAACCAGCCACCCACCGTCAGCACCGCCGCTTTCACGTTCTTCATGTGCGGCGTGATCGCGCGCGAGCGCCAGAACGCATCATAGGTGTCGTGCTCGATGGTCGGCACCAGGAGGGTGCGCTGCTCTTCACTGAGGCTGGCCAGGATGTTCGACATCGTCAGGCGCTTCAGGAAGAAGTCGTAGGCATCCGCTTCCCAGTACTCGAAGCGCGAGCGCTCCTTGTTGCCCACGGTCGGATTCTGCTGCGGCAGGAAGGACGAGTAAAAGTCGAAGTTCGCCGACAGCATGAAGGCGCCGCCGTGGTAAGAGTCGTCGCCCATGTACAGGTCGGCGATCGGCGCCTGCGGCGAAGCGGCCTTGATCGCCGGGTGCGAGTCGATGATGCTGGCGGCCGTGTAGAAGCCCGGGTAGCTGATGCCCCAGATGCCGACGCGGCCGTTGTTGTTCGGGATGTGCTTGAGCAGCCATTCCACGGTGTCGTGCATGTCCTCGCTTTCCTGGCCCTCCCCTTTGGCGCGCTTGGCCTTGGCGTGCGGGGTCATCTCCTGCCAGCTGCCTTCCGACATGTAGCGGCCGCGTACGTCCTGGGTCACGAAGATGTAGCCCGAGTCTTCCAGTTCGCGCGAGGGGCTGAGCGCCTCGGGGAACCAGTCCACGCCGTAGCGCCGCTCGCCATCGGCGAACACGCCGGCGCTGTAGGGCGTGCGCTGCACCAGGAAGGGGTAGGTTTTGGCGCCGTCCTTTGGCACGTACACCGTGGTGAACAGCCTGACGCCGTCGCGCATCGGGATGCGGTATTCGTACTTGGTATAGGCTTCGCGCGGATTGCGCTTCTGGGCGGGGGCGTCGGCGTGGGCGTTGGCGCTGGCCTGCGCGCCGGCGCTGCAGGCCAGCAGCACGCCCAGCGCGAGGGCGGAGAACGGACGGCGGATCATGACTTCCTTCGGATGGCGAACAAAGAGCGCCAGTGTAATCCGTTTGCGCCGGCCTTTGCTACTTCGTCAAGGGCGGGGTGGCGAAGCCATTGCGGTCGATGGTGCCGCGCACCCGCTCGCGCACGAAGTTGATGTGGCTGCGCAGGCGGTACAGTTCTTCCGCATAGGCGAGCGGGATCGAGATGTGGTTGACGCGTTCCTCGATGTCGTCGAGGCGGTGCAGCAGGCCCTCGCGTGCCGCCTCGCGGTCTTCCGGTGCGATCGCTTCGAGTTCCTGCTCCACCTTGCGCAGCTCGCCGTACCAGCGATACACGCGCGAACGCACGCGCCACACGTAGATCGGCGGGACGATCTTCGACAGCGGAATCAGGAGCGCCGCCAGTGCGACCGCCACCACCCACAGGCGCTCGAACAGGTTGGCCAGCCAGAAGCGCATGTAGCGCTGCATGAAGGGCGGGCCGTCGCGGTAGTAGCGCGCGGCCTCGCGCGCCACCGGGATCTCGGTGTATTTCGGCGAGGGGAACTGGCCCTGCTGCTGGAACCAGCCGGCCTTGCCGTGGATCTCGCCGGCCGACTTCACCAGCAGGCCCACCAGGGCCGGATGCAGGTCTTCCCTTGCCACCAGCGTGGCGGTGGGCGCGATCAGGTGGTAGTCCTGGGACGGGATGTCGCGCCCGAGGTCGACGATCCCGCGCGGCAGTACCACGTGGGTCAGGAAGGGCAGGCGCCGGGTGTAGGCGTCGGCCTGGGTGAAGTTGAACAGCCTGATGCCTGGGGTCTGCAGCAGCATCTGGATCAGCGGCGCTTCCGGCGCGGAGCTGAACACCAGGCCGTCGATACGGCCGGCCAGCAGTTCCACCGTCGCCGGCGTGTTTTCCAGCGCGCCGATCTTCAGCTGGGCGGGTTCGACGCCGTTGGCATCGAGCACCTGGCGGAACAGGCGCGGCACGCCGGTGCCTTCCGGGCCCAGGTTGATGCGTTTGCCCTTCAGGTCGGTCAGGTGGCTTACCTTGGCCTCTTCGCGCAGGAACAGCCACACCGGTTCGGTGAACAGGCTGCCGAGCGAGACCAGCCCTGCCCGCGCGGCCTGGCCGTCGCTGGTCGAGCCGCTCTGCACGAAGGCGATGTCGGCCCGGCCCTCGATCAGGCGCTGCAGGTTTTCGTGGGAACCGAGCGAGGGCTGCAGCTGCAGCGTGATGTCGTCGCGCGCCAGCAGTTCGGCGTACTGGCGGCCGAATTCCTGGTAGGC
Organism: Massilia sp. IC2-476; assembly: GCF_020707295.1. Taxonomy (NCBI): domain Bacteria; kingdom Pseudomonadati; phylum Pseudomonadota; class Betaproteobacteria; order Burkholderiales; family Oxalobacteraceae; genus Massilia; species Massilia sp. IC2-476. The sequence goes on along the minus strand of NZ_JAJFER010000002.1, from coordinate 483,534 downwards.
GCTGTTGAACTGGCCGGTGGCCATGCTGAGGCGGCGCGGCGGCGCCGGGTCGACCCAGAGGTAGGCCAGCACCGCCACCGCGATCGCCGCCAGCAGGGTCGGTCCGCTGGCGACCAGCAGGTCGCGCAGGGACACGAAGCTGAACTGGCGCACCCGCGTCATGGCGCGCCGCACTGCCGTACCCGAAACGCCGGGTTTCAACGCACGCACTGACGCTGGGCGGCCACGCTGCCCGCAGGCGGTTCGATCATCGGCATCAGGCTCGGGGCCAGGTTCGCCAGCAGCTGCACCGGCAGCGCGCTGGTAAAGTCGTAGTTGCCGGCCTGCGGGCCGTGCACATAGGCGGTCATGCTGCCGAAGTAGCGCTCGCCGATGTTGAAGACAAAGGTCGCCGAGCGGTTCACGTAGCGCGACTCGATCACGCGGCCGCCGCGCGCATACACCTCGAAGCGCTGGTCGCCGGTACCGGTCTTGCCGCCCACGGCGATCACGCTGCCGTCAGACTGGGTGAAGGCGGTCTTCACGCGCTTGGCGGTGCCGTCGCTGACCACGCCCTGGATGGCGTCGGCCACGGTACGGGCGACTTCAGGCGACAGGACCTGCTCCTTGCCGCCGCCCTTGCTGCGCTTGACCAGGGTCTCGTACGGCGTGTCCTTGGCGAAGTGCAGCGAGTCGATGCGCTCGACAGGCTTGCGCACGCCGCCGTTGACGATGATGCCCATCAGTTCGGCCAGCGCGGCCGGACGGTCGGCCGAGGCGCCCAGCGTGGTGGCGTAGGACGGCACCAGCGAATCGAAGGGGTAGCCCATCTTCTTCCACTGGGCGTGGATCTTGAGGAAGGCTTCCACCTCGATCAGGCCGGCGATGCGCTTGTCCTGGGCGTGCTTGCGGTGGGTCTTGAACAGCCAGGAATACACTTCCTGGCGCTCCTTGACGCTGGCGTCGGTGACTTCGGTCCAGCCGGCCTTCGGATGGGTGATCAGGTAGCCCGCCAGCCACAGTTCGAGCGGGTGCACCGAGGCCACGTAGCCGCGGTCGGCCAGCGACATGTTCTTCGGATCGTACATCTCGTACATCTTCGGGATGCGGTCCGGATCCATGTCGACCGAATCCGGCAGGGCCTTGTCGACGAAGGCGCCGAACTGCTCCAGCGTCGCCTTCGGGAACACCGTGCGGTGGGCGGCAGCCAGCTTCGAGGCCATCGGGCGGATGCCGGAGAACAGCAGGCTTTCCACCTCCTGCGGGGTCTTGCCCTTGTACTTGTTCCAGAACTTGGCCATGAAGACCTTGCCCTCGTTGTCGGCGAAGCGTGCCAGGTACATCTGGCGGCGCGGGTCGTCGGCGTCGGCCAGCAGCTTGGCCGAGGAACCCGGCAGCTGGAACATGTAGTAGCGCACCACGTCGCGCATCATGCGCACGAACACGAGGTTGGTCGAATTGCGCAGCGCTTCGGTCACCGTCATGATCTTGCTGTTATCCAGCTTGCTGAAGTTGCCGAAGGTGTGCAGGCCGCCGCCGGTGAAGAAGGCTTCGCCCGGGTTGGCCGAGTACTTGCGCTCCATCGCGGCGGCCAGCATGGGCTTGAGGCCACGGTCGGCGCCGTCCGGCAGCTGCTGGAAGTATTCCACCGCCCACTGCGACATGCGGTCTTTCGGATCGACTTCCACGCCCATCAGGCCGATCTTGTCCATCGGCTCGTAGCGCTTGTGCAGCTGGTCGACGATGTCGAGGTAGGTCACCAGGGTACGCAGCTTGGCGGTCGAACCCAGGTCGAGCTTGGCGCCTTCGTTGATGTCGAGCGGCTGGTCGTAGTTGTCGGTCTGGACCCGCAGGTAGTTCACGTGCTCGCCGCGCTCCATCAGGGTGAAGCTGTACACCACCTGGGCCGGGTCGCCGTTGCCGAGCAGGCCCTTGCCGGTCAGGCCGGCCTCTTTCGCGTGTTCGGCGTCCGACAGCTGGCGCAGCGCCGCGGTGACGGCCTGCTGCACGCTGGCGTCGAGGGTGGAAACCACCGACAGGTCGAGGCGGTCGACGTTGTACAGGCGCGAGTCGCCCACCAGATAGCCGAGGTGGTTGCGCACCGCATTCGCGGCCTTGCGCGACACGAAGGCGTCGGCGCCCGGCGCGGCCACACCCGAGGCCTGGGACGGGTGCAGCTGGACCTTGAGCGCGGCGTCGCGCAGCTGCGGCGAGATCACGCCGGTCTGGGCCAGCACGCGCAGGTGGCTGTTGGTGAGGGTTTCGAGGTCATGCTCGCCGTCGCCCAGGTAATAGGCCGGGCGGCGCTGCGCGATCATCAGCGACAGCGCTTCCTTGTAGGCGGTGACCGCTTCCTGGCTGTCCATCGGGCCGCGCAGCATCTTGCTGGTCTTGTCGAAGTCGCGCCCGTACCAGACCCACATGCCGTCGCCGATGCCGTTGACCTCGCCGTAGCCCGGCTTGGCCGACAGCGGCACGGTATTCAGGTAGTCGAGCACGATCTGGCGCCGCGCCTTGGTGGTGTCTTCGCCGTCCTGGTAGGCGCGCAGCGTGGCCGAGGCCATCTGGATGATCTTGTCGCCCAGCGAGCCGGTACGGCCTTCGGCCGAATGGCGGTATTTCTCGATCTGGGTCGCGAGCGTGGAGCCGCCCGCCACGCGGCCGGCGCCGCCCAGGCCGACGCTGCTCAGGGTCTTGTCGAACACCGCTTTCGAGAAGCGGTCCCATTCCACTGCCGGGTTGCGGCGCGGGTAGGCCGGGTCGAGCAGTTCGCGGTTCTCGATGAACAGCAGGCTTTGCACCAGCAGCGGCGGCGCATCGTCGAACTTGTGATAGAAGCGCTCGGGGAAGCGCGACGCGAACAGCGGCTGCGCGCGGCAGTCGAGGATCTCGAGGCCGACCTTGGTCTTCTCGTGGTAGGTGGCGTACAGGCCGCGGTCGGCCATCGCGATCATCTGCGGCGACATGCGCGCCTGCGCCTCGATGAAGTAGCCGCGCGACTGCAGTTTCTGCAGGTAGGCCGGCATGCTGGCGTAGCCCAGGCGGGTGTCGTAGGGGCTGGCGGCCGGGAAGCGAATGGCGTTGCTGGGGCCCTTGTCCATGCGGTAGGTCAGCTCGCTGGCCATGTCGGCGAAGATCATCGCCTGCAGGCGCGAGGTGCGCATCTCAAGCGCGCCCCAGGCGCCCAGCAGCACCAGGAAGATCAGGAGGCCGAGGTAGAAATAGGGCTTGAAGCGGCGCTTGCGCGGCGCCGGTTCGGGCGTGCGCTCGGGCCCGCCCTCGGGTGCTTCCGGCGGCACGGGCGCGCCGGACGGCCGGTCCGGCGCGCCGGCACCGCCGCCTGCCGCCAGGTGCGGATAGGCTTCGTACAGGGGAACGTCGTTGCCGCCCGCGGATGCGAATACGGGCGCGGCGCCGGCCATGGCCTGGGCGGGACGCCCGAGCCAGCTGCCGACTACCTGAAATAAATTACTTGGCCGCATATTGCGGCGAATACTTTCCATGATGGCTCAACCGGTTTGAATCAATACGTGCTCAATCCCCGCCAACCTGCCCGCCATCCTTGCCTGCCTTTTCGAGTGATGTTGGGTCCTCGCCAGTCTGCAAAAATGCGCGGCGCAAACTCACTCAGGATTGCACCTCCACAGGTATCATTCCACCACATCAATACGACACGCGCGAGACACCGTTTAACAAATTTGATGCGCGCGAAGTATTTTCGCAAAAAAACAACGGCTGAGTTAGCAGGACGGCATGTCGTCCTACAACACCTCGAATTCGGCGCCGCGGCTCTGCAGTTCGGCCTGCATCGCCCCGAAGGCCGGCTCCACTTGCGCAGGCGCGCCCTTCACGCCCAGCTCGATGTGGCGGCGGGTCTGGGCGTCGCCCACGCTCGGCAGGCTGAACACCCGCAGGCCGGGATAGTCGCGCTCCAGCGCCTCCATCATCGGGGTGAGGTCGGCCTCTCCCTGTTCATAAACGAGCAGGGAGCGCTCCAGGTGCACAGCCGCGTGAAATAAGTGGGCGTAGTGGGTGTCCAGCACCCATTCGATCATCGGCCAGGCCATCACCGGAAAGCCCGGCACGAAGTGGTGGTCGCCGACCGTGAAGCCGGCAATGCGGTTGTACGGATTGGGAACCAGGCCGGCTCCTTGCGGGAACTCGGCCATCTTGAGGCGCTGCAGGTTCTCGGGCGCGTTCATGTCGGCATCAAGGCCAGCGGTCTCGCGGATGCGCTCCTCGATGTTCAGGCGCCCTTCGGGATGCAGCACCAGCGGCAGCCCGAGCGCCGCGGCGGCGCACTGGCGCGTGTGGTCGTCCGGCGTGGCGCCGATGCCGCCGCAGGAGAACACGATGTCGTCGCCCGCGAAGCTGCGCTGCAGCAGCGCCGTCAGGCGCCTTGGGTCGTCGCCCACGAATTCGGCCCAGGCCAGCTGCAGGCCGCGCGCGCCGAGCAGCTCGACCACTTTCGAAAAATGCTTGTCCTGGCGCCTGCCGGACAGGATCTCGTCGCCGATGACGATCAGGCCAATTCCCATATGAGCTTCTCCTTCTTCACGTTCAGGCCAGTGTGCCACAGGACAGGGAAATACCTGTGAAGCCTCAGGCCTGCGGCGTGCCCGCGCGCAGCTCTTCCAGCGCCTGCAGGCAGAAGTACTGGAACCACAGGCCGGCGAACAGGAAGATCATGATGTACAGCCAGAGCGACAGCATGGCCAGGAAGGGAAAGAGCACGATCGACAGCAGCGCCCCGCCCATCCAGGCGATGCCGGGCAGCGCCCCGGCCAGGCCGGAAGCCAGGCCGATCGCCAGCAGTGCGCCGCGATGGCGCCGCATCAGTTCACGCCGTTCTTCGGGACTGGCGTGGGCGGCCAGCGCGTCGTAGCTCATCACGCGCGACGTGACCCAGGCCCACAGGCAGGCCTGCACCAGCCAAGCCAGCGGCGGCACCGCGTACAGCGGCAGCGCGATCAGCCACAGCAGCGCGAACACGGCGGTGCTGCCGACGTTGATGGCAACGCTGCCGAGGAAGGAACCGCCCTGCTTCTTTTCCAGCTTCGGGTACTGGGTCGTGCCGACGTGGCGTTCGATCGCGGGCATGGCGATCACGCCCATGAACAGCAGGGCCGAACCGATCATCAGGGGCAGCAGCAGCGCGATCGCCAGCAGCGGCACCACCATTACCTTGAACACGCCCAGCCCCAGCATCCCCAGCGTACTGCCGCTGGCCTGGAACAGGCCGTAGTCGGTGAAGACGCCCTGCAGCCAGTCGAGCAGCGGCTGCAGCCCGGTCCACAGGACGGCGCCCCACAACAGCAGCGACAGTACCAGGGGCGCGCCGGAGAGCACCAGCATGCGGCGGGTGAACTGGGCGCGCAGTGCGCGGCGGTAAGCGGTACCGATGCCCTTCATCGTGACTCCTGTTATGGCTGGCGATAGCGCCATTCTACGCAGATGAGCCGCAAGGGTGCGGCCCCGGTTTGGCGCACCCGCGATGCATGGACTACAATCCCCGTTCAACTTGAACAACAGGGAAAACCATGTCCACCAATACCACTGATTCCGGCCTGCAATACGAAGACACCGTCGTCGGCAGCGGCGCCGAGGCGAAAGCCGGCCAGCACGTCACCGTCCACTACACCGGCTGGCTGCGCAACGACGACGGCAGCCAGGGCGCCAAGTTCGATTCGAGCAAGGACCGCAACGACCCGTTCCAGTTCGCGCTGGGCGCCGGCCACGTGATCCGCGGCTGGGACGAAGGCGTGCAGGGCATGAAGGTCGGCGGCCAGCGCCGCCTGACCATCCCGGCCAGCCTCGGCTACGGCGCGCGCGGCGCCGGCGGCGTGATCCCGCCGAACGCGACTCTCATCTTCGACGTCGAACTGCTCGCGGTCTGAGGTGTTGTAGGGTGGGCGGCTTGTCCGCCCACGCGTTCAAGCAGCCGGAGCATTTTCGCGAAGCACGCTGCAGCTATCACCGCGTGGGCGGGAAGACCCGCCCACCCTACATCCCCCGAGCATCCCCTCTAAAGTTCGCCCCGTTTGGCGGTGGACGCCCTCCTCCTGCGCTAAGATCGCCTCCTGCATTACCACATTGCCAACGCAACCAACACAGGAGTATTCATGAGCTTGCAGGAACAGTTCGCCCAGGCCCAGGCCGAATCGAAGAATCTGCCGGAACGCCCGGACAACATGACCTTGCTGAAGATTTACGCGCTGTACAAGCAGGGCTCGAGCGGCGACGCCACCGGCGAGCGTCCGGGCATGACCGATTTCGTCAACCGCGCCAAGTTCGACGCCTGGGCTGCCCTGAAGGGCACCTCGCAGGAAGACGCGATGCAGCAGTACATCGACCTGATCGAGGAACTGAAGGGCTGATGTACCGGGCCGGCCGCGCGTGCGGCCGGCAAGCCTGCTCTCTCAGGCGGGCACGAACACCTTGCGCATCTTTTCCGCCACCTTGGCCTCGATGCTCGATGCGAAGGCGCTCATGAAGAATCCCAGGCGGATCCGCAGCGCCGCGCGCTGGCCTTCCAGGCTCAGCGCGCCTTCCACCCCACTACGCTCGAAGCGCAGCACGTCGCCATCCCATTTGCAGGCCAGGTCGTAGTCGGCCGCGAGCTTCTGGGCCACCTGCTGGGCCGCCGCGCGCGCCTGTTCCGGGCTGAGCGTATGTTCCTGGACGATGCTAATTTCCGACATCTGGACAATCCTTTTTCTTATTCCGTTGCAAAACAGTCCGCCATGATGCCAGTTGGCGGCTGAGGATGCCAGCCTTGGGCTCGATCCAGATCAATTGACGCCAGTCAATGCCCGCGCCGCCCGGCGCGCGACCATGGGGGTGCCGACCGACATATCGCAAGGAGCCGTCATGGAACCAGGTGCCCTCTTGCCGGACGAGCTGGACACGCCCAGTGACCAGCCTCCGGTCCGCTTCATCCCCACGCCCAGCGCCCCCTACCAGCAGCAGCACCGCATCGCCAGGCTGCTCGAGCAGCCGATCGAGCCGGGCGATGCCACGACAACGCCATCCGGCCTGCCCGATGACGAGGAGCTTGCCGAGGCGCCGCCGCTGCCCTACGCCTTCGGCGCCCGCGTGCTGATGTGGAAGCAGGACCCGTCCGTGGGCGAGATCGGCACCCGCCGCGCCTACCTGCCGGGCCCGGTGCTGGCCGGTCCGCGCGACGCCCGCATCGCGCCCGGCACGCCCGGCATCGACGCGGTCGAGCCGAACGCCTTCGGCGACTTCGTCACCCAGCCCGACACGCCCCAGTTCGACGCCGTGCACACCTTCGCCGTGGTGCGCCAGACCCTGACCATGTACCAGCGCGCCCTGCTGACGGCGGGCCTCGACATGCCGCTGCCCTGGCAGTGGAATACCAGCATGGACACGCGCCCTCTGGCGGTCTTCCCCTACGGCCTGCCGAACGTGATGAACGCCTTCTACAGCCGCACCCAGGGCTGCCTGAAGTTCGGCGACTTCATTCCCAACGGTGTCGAAGGCGGCGAGGCTGCGCGCGTCTATACCTGCCGCTCCTTCGACATCGTGGCCCATGAAACCGCGCACGCGGTGCTCGACGGCCTGAAACCGCAATGGCTGCTGGCCGACGCGCCGCCCCAGACCGGTGGCCTGCACGAAGCCTTCGGCGACCTGACCGCGATCTTCCTGGCCCTGTCCCAGCTCGACCAGTGCGAGGCGGTGGTGGCCCAGACCAAGGCCCACCTGCACGACAAGACCTATTTGTCCGACATCGCCGAGCAGTTCGGCATGGCGCTGGGTGGCACTACCGGCCTGCGCAATGCCGACAATGACCTGACCCTGGGCCAGGCCGGCACCCAGGTGCACGCGATCTCGCAGGTGTTCACCGGCGCCATGTACGACGTGCTGGCCGACATGTTCGCCTACGAGCGCAACCCGACTTTTGACGACTGCGCCGCCGTGCTGCACCGGGTGGCGGCCTACCTGCGCGGGCTGCTGCTGCGCGCCCTGATCGCCGCCCCCGACAGCGCCGCCTCGTACGTCGACGTGGTCAACGAGATGCTGCGCATCGTGCAGGAAGACGGCAAGCCGGCCGCCTACGCCGGCTTCATCCGCAACCAGTTTGCCCGCCGCGACGTGGTCGAGCAGCCCGCCCAGGCTACCGAGACCGCCCCGGCCGGCCCGCTGGCGCCCAAGGTCTGCGACAAGCCGGGCGCGCGCCAGGACCGGCGCGCCTGCTGCGGCACCATGAACCTGCCCGAATACCACCGGGTGCACCGGGTGCTCGACAGCGAAGCCCAGGCGCTGGCGCGCTGGTGCGCGGCCAACGGCCGCCTCGGCGAATGCGTCGTGCCCGCGGCGGCCGTGCCCGTGGCGGGTGTGGTGGAAGAGCCATGAAAATCAGCGCACGCGCCTGCGGCGGCTTCGCCGGCCTGGCCGAAGCCTACGACCTCGACACCGCCGCCCACCCGGGCGGCGGCGAGCTCGAAACCCTGCTCGGCCGGCTCGACTTCTTCTCGGCGGCGCCCGAATGCCCGGTCGGGGCCGACCTGCCGCGCTGGGAAATCACGGTCGAGGATGGCCCGCGCTGCCATACCGTGTTCGTGCGCGAGGACGGCAGCGGCGGCGACTGGCAGGCCCTGCTCGACCGCCTGCGCACCAGCGCCTGAGCCATGGATGGCGCATGACGGCGCTCTCGGGTGCGCCGTCATGCGCCACATTTGCTTATATATATTGTGTATAAGGCTGATTTGTAGGAAAACCCGAATTGCCCTAAAATACAGTGCTTTGCAAGTCCCGTCGGCCCCATTCAGCGTCCGGCGCCGCGACACACCAACACTAATAGGACTGTTATGACCCACGTTGTCACCGAATCGTGCATCCGTTGTCGTTACACCGACTGCGTCGATGTATGCCCGGTAGATTGTTTCCGGGAAGGCCCGAATTTCCTCGCCATCGATCCTGACGAGTGCATCGACTGCGCCGTCTGCGTGGCCGAATGCCCGGTGAACGCGATCTACGCGGAAGAAGACGTGCCGTCGGACCAGCAGCAGTTCATCAAGATCAACGCCGACCTGTCGCGCGCCTGGCCATCGATCACCAAGACCAAGCCGGCCCTGCCCGACGCCGAAGAGTGGAAAGACGTCAAGGACAAGCTGGACCAGCTGGCCCGCTGATCTTCTCCCGGCCGGGCCCGCCAGGGCCCTGGCCAGCGCAGGTTCGTCAATCGTGGCACACTAGCGGCCACCGTCACACCCTATCCAATACACAGAAAGTTTAAGCGCATGACTATCAGTGCCTCCCACGAAGCGGGCAGCATCGCTCCCAACAGCTCCTTCGCCGGCGCGATCGAAGCCGATGCCGTGATCATCGGCGCCGGTCCGGTCGGCCTGTTCCAGGTCTTCGAACTCGGCCTCCTCGAAATCAAGGCCCACGTCATCGATTCGCTGCCGGCCGTCGGCGGCCAGTGCGTGGAACTGTACCCGGACAAGCCGATCTACGACATCCCGGCCGTGCCGGTGTGCACCGGCCAGGAACTGACCGACAACCTGCTCAAGCAGATCGAGCCGTTCGAGCCGACCTTCCACCTGGGCCAGGAAGTCACCACCGTCCAGCGCCGCGAAGACAGCCGCTTCAACGTCGAGACCTCGACCGGCACCCGTTTCATCACCAAGACCATCTTCATCGCTGCCGGCGTTGGCTCGTTCCAGGCGCGCACCATGAAGGTCGACGGCATCGAGAAGTTCGAGAACACCCAGCTGTTCTACCGCGTCAAGGATCCTGTCCTGTTCGAAGGCAAGAACCTGGTCATCTGCGGCGGCGGCGACTCCGCCCTGGACTGGGCCCTGAACTTCGTCGGCAAGGCCGAGTCGGTCGTGCTGCTGCACCGTCGCGAAGACTTCCGCGCGGCGCCGGCCTCGGTGGCCAAGATGAAGGCCCTGTGCGACGAATACGAGATGCAGCTGATCATCGGCCAGGTCACCGGTTTCGAAGAGAAGGCCGGCCAGCTGAGCGAAGTGAAGGTCACCGGCGCCGACGGCGTCACCCGCCGCGTCCCGCTCGACATGCTGCTGGTGTTCTTCGGCCTGTCGCCGAAGCTGGGCCCGATCGCCGAATGGGGCCTGGACATCGAGCGCAAGCAGCTCAAGGTCGTGGACACCGAGAAGTTCGAGACCAACGTGCCGGGCATCTTCGCCGTGGGCGACATCAACACCTACCCGGGCAAGAAGAAGCTGATCCTGTCGGGCTTCCACGAAGCCGCGCTGGCCGCCTTCGGCGCCGCGCCCTACATCTTCCCGGACAAGAAGATCCACATGCAGTACACGACGACCTCGCCGAAACTGCACAAGATCCTCGGCGTCGAGACCCCGGTCTTCGATTGATCTCTAGCTTAGGACATAAAAATGCCGCCCGGCGCAAGCCCGGCGGCATTTTTCATGTCCGCTCCACGCTGTTGTTTTAGTGTCATAACAACAGAAATGGCGTGTCGGACAGGGCCTACCTGCATATGTTGGCCGCTTCACGGAGCGGTGTTGCACAAATATGCTACAAGTAGTCTATGCAAAAAGGGAAGTGAAAAGGACTGTTTCCACAAGTAAATCACTATCCCCTATAATTGACTGCGAGCATGCGCAAACGATTGCGACGCCCAGTCTATTCGAAGGAATTATTTATGCTTTACCAACTGCACGAGATGCAACGCTCCTTCCTGACCCCACTGATGCAGTGGGCAGATGCGTCCTCCAAACTGTTCTCGAACCCCGTTTCGCCATTCGCGCATACCCCGTTCTCCCAGCGTATCGCTGCAGGCTACGAGCTGATGTACCGCCTGGGGAAGGATTACGAAAAGCCGGCATTCGGCATCAAGACCGTATCCATCAAGGGTAAGGATGTCGGCATCATCGAGCACACGGCCGTCGAAAAGCCCTTCTGCAAGCTGCTGCATTTCAGGAAAGACCTGAGCGACAAGGCGTTCGCCGCGCTGAAGCAGCCGACCGTGCTGGTCGTGGCGCCGCTGTCGGGCCACCACGCCACCCTGCTGCGCGACACCGTGCGCGCCCTGCTGGTCGAACACGACGTCTTCATCACCGACTGGACCGACGCCCGCATGGTGCCGCTGTCCGAAGGACCGTTCCACCTCGACGACTACATCTACTACGTCCAGGACTTCATCCGCCACCTCGGCCCCGACGTCCACGTGATCTCGGTGTGCCAGCCGACCGTGCCGGTGCTGGCCGCGATCTCGCTGATGGCGACCAACAATGACCCGAAGCTGCCCAAGACCATGACGATGATGGGCGGCCCGATCGATCCGCGCAAGTCGCCGACCGCGGTCAATGACCTGGCGACCGAAAAGCCCTTCTCCTGGTTCGAGAACACCGTGATCTACTCGGTGCCGGGCAACTACCCTGGCTTCGGCCGCAAGGTGTACCCGGGCTTCCTGCAGCACGCCGGCTTCATCGCCATGAACCCGGGCCGCCACGCCCAGAGCCACCGGGAGTTCTACCAGCACCTGGTGCGCGGCGACGACGACTCCGCCGAGTCGCACCGCCAGTTCTACGACGAATACAACGCCGTGCTCGACATGCCAGCCGAGTACTACCTCGAGACCATCAAGACCGTGTTCCAGGACCACGCGCTGCCGAAGGGCACCTGGGAAGTGGGCGGCCAGCTGGTGCGTCCGCAGGACATCAAGACCGTGGCCCTGTTCACCGTCGAGGGCGAGCTGGACGACATCTCGGGCCTGGGCCAGACCCGCGCCGCGCACGACCTGTGCACCGGCATCCCGAAGGACATGCACCAGGAATTCGTGGCGCCCAAGTGCGGCCACTACGGCATCTTCTCGGGCCGCCGCTGGCGCGAGATCATCTGCCCGAAGATCGGGGAGTTCATCCGGGCGCATGCCTGATGTAAGAAAAAATGCCGGAGCGTGCTCCGGCATTTTTGTTTGGGGCGCGCCATTACCTCAACGCCCCACCAGCACCTCCGTCACCACTCCCGTGGCAATCGCCACCAGCGCATAGTCGCTCCCCGCCTGCACCCACTGGTGCCCCGGCGGCGGTTCGCTCAGGCGGTGCGCCTTCCAGTTCTCCACCACGTAGTGATGCGTGCGATAGCGCGGCGGCAGCTGTTCGCCGCGCTTGAGCTGGCCGCTGGCCTGCACGCTGCGGTAGGGACCGGCCTTGACGGCCTGCGCCTGCTGCGCCCTGGCCTGCTGCTCGCCGCGCGCGTAGACCTGGGCCGCGGCGCCACCGGCCAGCACCGCCGCGGCCAGCAGCGGAACGATCAATTTGTTCATGTGAGCTCCTCCTAGCGTCGAGCCCCCAGTAGACCATGCGCGAACCCGGCAGTCTGTTCGCTCCAGCACGCACATCGCGCCGGCTGCGGTTTTGGCGGATAATGTCGGCTTTGACCGCTTGCCCTTCGCCGTGACCAAGACCCTTGCCGACCTGATCGAAGACGCGCTGCCGCAGACGCAATGCACCAAGTGCGGCTACCCCGCATGCCGTCCGTATGCGGAAGCGATCGCGCGCGGCGAGGCCGAGATCAACCAGTGCCCGCCGGGCGGCATGGAGGGCGTGCACCGCCTGTCCGCCGTCACCGGCCGTCCCGTCATCCCGATCAACCCGGCCAACGGCGTCGAGCGCCCGCGCCCGGTCGCCTTCATCGACGAGTCGCTCTGCATCGGCTGCACGCTGTGCATCCAGGCCTGTCCGGTGGACGCCATCATGGGCGCGGCCAAGCAGATGCACACCATCCTGCCGAGCCTGTGCACCGGCTGCGACCTGTGCGTGGCGCCCTGCCCGGTCGACTGCATCTCGATGGCGCCGGTCACCAATGCAACCGGCTGGGCCGCGTGGTCGCAGGAAGCCGCCGATGCGGCGCGCGCGCGCCACGACTTCCGCAGCGAGCGCCTGCGCCGTGAAAAGGAAGAGAACGATGCGCGCCTGGCCGCCAAGGCGCTGGAAAAGATGCGCGCGGTGACTGCTGAAGTGACCAACACGCCCGAGGAGCTGGCCGAGAAGGAGCGCAAGCGCGCCATCATCGCCGCCGCGATGGAGCGTGCACGCCAGAAGGCAGCGGGCAATCCACCGGACCAGACATAAGCGATGAACCCCGCCAAACGTTTAGAGATCTTCACGCGCTTCCGCGCCGCCAACCCGAAGCCGACCACCGAGCTCGAATTCACCACGCCCTTCGAACTCCTGATCGCGGTGCTGCTGTCGGCGCAGTCGACCGACGTCGGCGTCAACAAGGCCACGCGCCGCCTGTATCCGGTGGCGAACACGCCGCAGGCCATCCTCGACCTCGGGCTGGACGAACTCAAGTCCTACATCTCGACCATCGGCCTGTACAACAACAAGGCCAAGAACGTGATCGCCACCTGCCAGATCCTGGTGGACCAGTACGGCGGCGAGGTGCCGCAATCGCGCGAGGCGCTGGAAGCCCTGCCCGGCGTCGGCCGCAAGACCGCCAACGTGGTGCTGAACACCGCGTTTGGGGAGCCGACCATGGCGGTCGACACCCACATCTTCCGGGTGTCCAACCGCACCAGGATCGCACCGGGCAAGAACGTCGACATCGTGGAACAGAAGCTGCTCAAGTTCGTGCCGAAGGATTTTCTGCACGACGCCCACCACTGGCTGATCCTGCACGGCCGCTACACCTGCGTGGCGCGCAAGCCGCGCTGCTGGAACTGTTTGATCGCCGACCTGTGCGAGTTCAGGGACAAGACGCCGGCGCCGGCCGGCGTGCTCGATCCGGCCGCCGACCTCGCGACTCAGGCCGCGGAGCTGGGGTAGAGCCGCGTCTCCCCTGTCGCGAACGAGGCGCGCACGATGCGCCCGTCCACCACTTCATACACGCACAGCATCTCGACCGTCCCCAGTCCCTCCGGGAAGTTGCGGGTCACGATCTCGAGGTCGGTGACGAAGTTGCCCAGCACGGAGCGATTGAGCAGGCGCGCCTGCAGGTCCGGCTCGAGGAAGCGCTGCTGGTAGCGCGGGCGGATCTCGTCATGCCCTTGGGCGAGCAGCGCGCCATGCAGCGCGAACTGCTGCGCATCTGGGGCATAGGTGCGCATCAGCGCGTCGAGGTCCTTGGCGTTGTAGGCGTCGAGCTGGGCCTGGACGATAGCGAGGGGGGAAGGATTCATGGGCTCCGAAGGTAAATGAAAAAACGCGCCAACTGTGGCGCGTCTTTCATCTTACCGTAGGGTGTTCGGCTTTGCCGAACACGCGTTCAACTCCGGCATGCATGGCGGCGACGCAGAGTCGTGCTGAACGCGCGGTCGGCGAGCGTGATCTGGTCCACTGGACCAGATCACCCCTACGCAGCCAAGCGTTTCGGTGCGTGGAGCGGAAGCGCCTTGCGCAGCTCGCGCACCTCTTCGAGCTTGAACACCGATACCACCTCGTTCAGGGCCTGGGTCTGGTCGCGCAGCGACTGCGCGGCGGCGGCGGCTTCCTCGACCAATGCGGCGTTCTGCTGGGTGGTGGTGTCCATCTCCCCCACCGCCATGTTGATCTGCGCAATACCCGCGCCCTGCTCGGCGCTGGCGGTGCTGATCTCGCCGATGATGTCCATCACGCGGCGCACACTGGTGACGATGTCGCCCATGGTGGCGCCGGCCTCGCCGACCAGCTGGTTGCCCGCCTCCACGCGCTGCACCGAGTCGTTGATCAGTTCCTTGATTTCCTTGGCGGCAGTAGCCGAGCGCTGCGCCAGGTTGCGCACCTCGCCCGCCACGACGGCAAAGCCGCGGCCCTGCTCGCCCGCACGCGCCGCTTCCACGGCCGCGTTCAGCGCCAGGATATTGGTCTGGAAGGCGATGCCATCGATGACGCTGATGATGTCGACGATCTTGCGCGAGGATTCGCTGATCGAGGCCATCGTGCCCACCACCTGCTCGACCATGTGGCCGCCCTTGGCCGCCACGTCGCAAGCCGAGACCGCCAGCTGGCTGGCCTGCTGCGCGTTCTCCGCATTGCGCTGCACGGTCGCGGTCATTTCTTCCATCGACGAGGCGGTTTCCTCGATCGCGCCGGCCTGCTGCTCGGTGCGGGTCGACAGGTCCAGGTTGCCCTGTGCGATTTCATCCGAGGCCACGGCGATGGTCTCGGCGCCGCCGCGCACCTGCGCCACAATGTTCTGCAGGCTGCCGGTCATGTCTTTCAATGCCTGCAGCAGCTGGCCGGTCTCGTCATCGCTGCGCACCACGATGCTGGTGCGCAGGTCGCCCGAGGCGACGCTCTGCGCCGCTTCGACGGCCTGGCCGAGGGGGCGCGTGATCGAACGCGACACCAGCACGCCGGCGCCAACCGCCACCGCGGCGCCCAGCAGCATCAGGCTGTAGCTGAGAATCGTGGCATGGTGCCCGACCGCCTCGGCTGCGCCGACCGTTTCGTTGGCCTGCTTCGACATCGCGTCCTGGGCCTTGGCGAGGAGCTCGGCGGGCGCCCGGTCCATCCCCTTGACCGCCATGTCCCCGGCAGCGGCATCGAAGCCTGCGCTGGTGAAATCGGCATAGCCGCGGCGATAGCCTTCACCCATCTTCGCATGCGCGCCCTGGAACTCGGTCAGCAGTTCGCGCACGGGGCCAGCAGGCAGTGCCGCGACCAGATCTTTCGCTTCCCCCGCGACTTCGGTCTCACTCTTCTGGAAGGCAGTCCAGAACTTGTTGCGCTGTTCCTCGTCCTTGCCACGCAATAAGGTGTTCTTCCACTCCTGCGTCTGCAGCCTGAAGTGGGACAGCAGTCCTTCCACACGCTGCGCGTTGCTGGACTGGATCACGGCCGCGTTGTAGGTGTCGAGCGCATGGTTCATGCGGTTCATGCCGAAAAAGCCGGCACAAGCGACGACAAGGGTGACGGCGGCGAAGCCGATCGGAAGTTTGCGGCTGAGTTTCATGAGTGTGGGCCGTGCGCGGCGTTATGCGTGATGAATACAGTGTACTTATTTCTGTATCCTGTAGGCAAAATTAACACCAGACCGCTTGTAGCGGCGCCAACTATATGTAGCTCAGCAGCAACGCCGCACCAGAGTAGTGCGCTACCGCTTATAAAAGGACGAGGTTGTCGCGATGTACCAGTTCCGGCCCCTCGACATAACCAAGAATGCGCTCGATCTCGGCCGAGGAGTGACGCATGATGCGCCGTACTTCGCTGCTGGTGTAGTTGGTTAGCCCGCGCGCCAGCGGCTTGCCCGCTTCGTCGATGCAGGTGATCACCTGTCCGCGCCCGAACTCGCCGCGCACCGCAAGCACGCCGATCGGCAGCAGCGACTTGCCCTCCTGCGTGAGCTTCTGTACAGCGCCGGCGTCGAGCACCACTTCGCCGGTGGTGTGCAGGTGGTCGATCATCCACTGGCGGCGCGCGGTCAGGCGTCCGGTCGGGGCCACCAGCTGGGTGCCGATGGCCTCGCCGCCGGCCAGGCGCGTGAGCACGTTCTCTTCGCGGCCCCAGGCGATGATGGTGTGGGCGCCCGAACGCGCGGCGCGCCTGGCCGCCAGCACCTTGGTCAGCATGCCGCCGCGCCCGATGCTGGACCCGGCGCCGCCGGCCATCGCCTCGAGTGCCGGGTCGCCCGCCTG
Source organism: Massilia sp. IC2-476 (assembly GCF_020707295.1). Taxonomy (NCBI): domain Bacteria; kingdom Pseudomonadati; phylum Pseudomonadota; class Betaproteobacteria; order Burkholderiales; family Oxalobacteraceae; genus Massilia; species Massilia sp. IC2-476. The sequence goes on along the minus strand of NZ_JAJFER010000002.1, from coordinate 466,985 downwards.
CGCCTGCGCGATCAGGCGCGCAGCGGGGTCCTTGCGCGGATCGCTCGAAAACAGGCCGCGCTGGTCGGTGAGGATCACCAGCACGTCGGCTTCGATCAGGTTGGCTACCAGTGCCCCCAGGGTGTCGTTGTCGCCGAACTTGATCTCGTCGGTGACGACGGTGTCGTTCTCGTTGATGATCGGGACCACGCCCAGGCGCAGCAGGGTGGTCAGCGTCGAGCGCGCGTTCAGGTAGCGCTCGCGGTCGGCCAGGTCTGCGTGGGTCAGCAGCACCTGGGCGGTGCCAATCCCATGGGTACGGAAACTGGTTTCGTAGATCTGGGCCAGGCCCATCTGGCCTACGGCGGCGCAGGCCTGCAGTTCGTGGATGTCGGTCGGGCGCTTGCTGAAACCGAGGCGCAGCATGCCCTCGGCGATCGCGCCCGAGGACACCAGCACGACTTCCTTGCCGAGGCTGCGCAATGCGGCGATCTGGGCAGCCCAGCGGGCGATGGCGGTGTGGTCCAGGCCCCTGCCCTCGTTGGTGACGAGCGAGGAACCGACCTTGACGATGATGCGGGAGGCTTGCTGGAGCGTGGAGTGGGCGACTGAGTTCATAGCGACAGGAATTTTCCTCGCGGCCTTAAGGCCAGCAGGGAAAGTCCTGCCAACAACTCGACCGCGCAGACTGCTAATAATACCCCCTTCGGCAGCCCGATCGCGAAAGCGGCGACGAGACGCCCGGCCGGCTGGGCCAGGAGGAACAATGCGGTGAGGTCGACGAGAAGGGGCCGGTCGCCGCTTCTTGCTGCCAGCAGCGCCAGCATCGCGGTAGCGAGGCGCATGCCCACGTAGACGGCGTAGAACTGGCTGTAGCCGTTCACGCCGACGAGAAAGATGCCCATCGCGCCCGCGATGCGGTCGGGATCGAGCATGGCCGCCAGCGCCGCCAGCGAGCTGGCGGTGGCGAGCAGTTGCAGCAGCCGGCCGCGCAGCCAGCTGCGATACACGGCTGACAAGGCCAACGAGCGCCTCTTAGTCCTCAATGATCTTGAAACGCGGATCGTCCGGATCGATCGAGTTGATGCCGCGCGCTTCCTCGGTCATCGAGGTCTCTTCAGCGCGCTGCTCAAGCGTGCGCTTTTCTTCCAGGTGCAGGTAGATCGCATTGACCAGGTCCTGGCAGCCTTCGCGGTTCAGGGCCGAGATCTCGAACACCGGCCCCTTCCAGGCCATGCGCTTGACGAAATCCTTGACGACCTTCTTGCGCTCGGCTTCATCGACCACGTCGAGCTTGTTCAGCACCAGCCAGCGCGGCTTGTTGAGCAGCTCTTCGTCGTACTTTTCCAGTTCCTTGACCAGGGCCTTGGCTTCCTTGACCGGATCGACCTTGGCATCGAAGCCCGACAGGTCGACGATGTGCAGCAGCAGGCCGGTACGGGCCAGGTGGCGCAGGAACTGGTGACCCAGGCCCGCGCCTTCGGCCGCGCCTTCGATCAGGCCCGGGATGTCGGCGATCACGAAGCTCTTCTCGTGCGACACGCGCACCACGCCCAGGTTCGGGTGCAGGGTGGTGAACGGGTAGTCGGCGATCTTCGGCTTGGCGTTCGACACGGCGGTGATGAAGGTCGACTTGCCGGCATTCGGCATGCCCAGCAGGCCGACGTCGGCCAGCACCTTCAGTTCGAGGCGCAGGGTGCGGCGCTGGCCTTCCTTGCCCTCGGTCTTCTGGCGCGGCGCGCGGTTGGTCGAGGTCTTGAAGTGGATGTTGCCCCAGCCGCCCTCGCCACCCTGGGCCAGCAGTTCGGTCTGGCCGTGCTCGGTCAGGTCGGCGATGATCTCGCCGTTGACGTCGTCGATGATCAGGGTACCCACCGGCATGCGCAGGTAGACGTCCTCGGCGCCCTTGCCGTAGCAATCCGAGCCGCGGCCCGGTTCGCCGTTGCGCGCATGGTGGGTCTTGGAGTAGCGGAAGTCCACCAGGGTGTTGATGTTACGGTCGGCCACCACGTAGATCGAGCCGCCCTTGCCGCCGTCGCCGCCGTCCGGGCCGCCGAATGGGCGGAACTTCTCGCGGCGGAACGAGGCGCACCCGTTGCCGCCGTCGCCGGCGATGACTTCAATTCTTGCTTCGTCGATAAACTTCATGATGGTGACCGATAAAAACTAAAAAGGCCCTACCGTGGGCAGAGCCTTTCGATGGAAGGCTTGCGCCTTACAAAGAAGCGCCGCTGAACGCGGCGCAAATGCTATTAAGCAGCGACTGCTTCGTTAGCAACGACGGTCACGAACTGCTTCGAGCCGACGCCTTGCTTGACGAACTTGACGGTACCGTCGACCAGCGCGAACAGGGTGTGATCCTTGCCGGTGCCGACGTTGGCGCCAGCGCGCACCGGGGTGCCGCGTTGACGGATGATGATGCCGCCGGCGTTGATCGCCTGGCCGCCGTAGACTTTCACGCCAAGGCGTTTGCTTTCTGAGTCACGGCCGTTGCGGGTAGTACCGCCACCTTTTTTGTGTGCCATTTATTTGCTCCTTGATGAATGAACTTGGTGAATCAAACGGGGATTAGCCGTTGATCGACACCACCTGGATTTCGGTGAAGTTCTGGCGATGGCCCTGACGCTTCTGGTAGTGCTTACGACGGCGCATCTTGAAGATGCGGACCTTGTCGTGGCGACCGTGGGAAACAACTTTCACCAGGACCGAGGCACCTTCGACCAGCGGAGCACCAAACTTGATGCTGTCGCCCGCGCCGAGCGCGAGAACTTGATCGATGGTGAGTTCGGAACCAATGTCAGCAGGTATCTGTTCTACTTTGAGTTTTTCGCCAGCGACAACTTTGTATTGCTTGCCACCGGTTTTTATGACCGCGTACATGATTGAAACCTCATCAAATGTTAAAAGAATCCCGCCGGCGTCAGAGACGCTGAGCTGTTCGGAAGCCGGGGAACAGGGGATTATACATAAGTCGGGGCAAGCGGTCAAAAGGCCTTGACGAATCCGGAAGAGCATGTTGCAGGCGTAGCGCTTTGCCAACGTTGGCGCCCCGCATGTGGCTGGACCACCTGAGCCTGCTGGAAGCCATCAGTGGGACGCCCTTTCCTTGCATGTCGTATAATCCCCGCACTTCAAACCGATTACGTTTCGCAGGTTCGCCTTGTCAGCCGCTACCCAACACGCCCAGAACACTATCGCCCAATCGATCGCCACCGACATGGAGGCCGTGAATGCGGTGATCCGACAGCGGCTGCACTCGGAAGTAAGCCTGGTCAACCAGATCGCCGAGTACATCATCAGCGCGGGCGGCAAGCGGATCCGGCCGGTGCTGGTGCTGCTGCTGGCGAACGCCTACGGCTACAAGGGCACCGCCCACCACGAGCTGGCGGCCGTGGTCGAATTCATCCACACCGCCACCCTGCTGCATGACGACGTGGTCGACGAATCCTCGATGCGGCGCGGGCGCCAGACGGCGAATGCCCTGTTCGGCAACGCCGCCTCGGTACTGGTCGGCGACTTCCTGTATTCGCGCTCGTTCCAGATGATGGTTAGCCTCGACAACATGCGCGTGATGCGCATCCTGTCCGACGCCACCAACGTGATCGCCGAAGGCGAAGTGCTGCAGCTGCTGAACATGCACGACCCGGACGTGACCCACGAGAGCTACCTCACCGTGATCCGCTCCAAGACTGCCAAGCTGTTCGAGGCGGCCGCGGAGCTGGGCGCCCTGGTGGGTGGCGCCAGCGACGAACAGATCGCGGCGGCCGGCGAATACGGCCGCTCGCTGGGCACGGCCTTCCAGCTCATCGACGACGTGCTGGACTATGCGGGCGATGCGGCCGAGATCGGCAAGAACCTGGGCGACGACCTGCGCGAAGGCAAGCCGACCCTGCCTCTGATCTGGCTGATGGAACATGGCACCCCGGAACAGCGCCAACTGGTGCGCAGCTGCATCGAGCACGGCGACGAAGCCCAGTTCGAAGCGGTACTGGCCGCGGTCAGCTCGAGCGGCGCCCTGGACTACACCCGCCAGCAGGCGGAACAGGCCGCCAGCCGCGCAGCCGAAGCGATTGCCGATCTGCCGGACAGCCTGTACAAGAGCAGCCTGCTCCAGCTCTGCAGTTTCGCTGTTGACAGGAACCATTGAGCCTACTATAGTAATGCCTTCCCGAGATTTCGAATACGAAGTCTCAAACCGTCGGGGTGTAGCTTAGCCCGGTAGAGCGCTACGTTCGGGACGTAGAGGCCGGAGGTTCGAATCCTCTCACCCCGACCACAGAATTTCAGAAAAACAGCGAACTCCGGTTCGCTGTTTTTTTTTCGTCCGCCCGGTGCACGCTTGGCGTGCCGCGCGTCGCGCACGGTCTCGATATGATGAGGGATGCAGGCCGCAGGGCCTGATCCTTCCATCATTATCGAAAGGTTGCCCATGACCGCACAGATCCAGGTGCAAACCACCGACGGCAGCTTCGTCTGCCACGTCGCCCGCCCCGCCACGCCGGGACCGCATCCCGTCGTCATCGTTCTGCAGGAAATCTTCGGCGTGAACGCCGGCATCCGCAGCATCGCCGACGACTACGCCGCCAAAGGCTATATCGCCGTCTGCCCCGACCTGTTCTGGCGCCTTGAGCCGGGCGTGTTCCTGTCGGAAGCGGTGGAAGGCGACTGGGAGAAGGCCTTCGCGCTGTACCAGGCCTACGACAGGGACAAGGGCGTCGAAGACATCGCCCTCGTCATCCAGCAGGCGCGCACGCTACAGGACGCCAATGGCAAGGTCGGCGTCACCGGCTACTGCCTGGGTGGCCTGATGACTTTCCTCTCCGCCGCGCGCACCGACGGCGACGCCTTTGCTGCCTACTACGGCGGCGGCACCGACGCGTATCTCGACGAGGTGCCAAACATCAAGGCGCCCCTGCTCTACCACCTTGCCGAAGAGGACGAGTTCATCGGCAAGGATGCGCAGGCGAAGATCCGCGCCGCCTTTGCCGGCAAGGACAACATCGAGCTGCACAGCTACGCCGGAAGCAACCATGCCTTCGCGCGGCCGGGCGGTAATCACTACCACGCCGAGAATGCCAGGCTCGCCAACAGCCGCACCGACGATTTCTTCGCGCGCACGCTGCGTTAACGCGTTCCCAGGAGCTGGCGAATCTCGGGCAGGCAGGAGCCGCAGTTGCCGCCGGCGCGCACGCAGGCGGTGACGCCGGCGCTGTCGGTCAACCCGTGCTCGGCGATGGCGCGGCAGATCGTGTCGCGGCCCACGCCGAAGCACGAGCACACGATCGGGCCGGGATCGAGTCCCTGGCGCGGCGCCCGTCCGGCCAGTAGCGTGGCGCGGTCCTTGGCAGACAGTTCAGCCTCAGCGAACAGTCCGCCCAGCCATGCGCGCGCCGGCAGGTCCGGGCGGCGCGACAGGAACAGGCAAGCCTGCAGGCGTCCATCCACCAGCAGCGCGCAGCGCAGCATGCCCTCGGCCCTGTCCTCGTATTCGATCCAGTCGGCGTCCTCGCCGGCGCCCAGCAGCGCCCTCGCCTGCTCGGGCGACACCGGATCACGTCCTCCCAGTTCGTAGCGCACGAAGCCGGCGCCGCGCACGCGGGTCCAGTTGGCGATGCGGTCGAGATCCAGTTCTTGCCGGCTCAGGATGAAGCCGTGCCAGCTTACGCCGAAGGGTTCGACGCGCACTGGCGTGTGCTTGAATTCCGGCTCGCCCGAGACCGGATCCACGTCCGGATTGACCACGGCGCCGACGCGCGCGTCCGACGCCGTCTGGCCGTTCCAGTGGATCGGGACAAACGCTGCGCCGCGCGCGATGCCGCCGCTATGCGCGACGCGCGCCACGATCGCGCCCCAGCGGCTGCTCACGCGCGCCAGCTCGCCCTCGCGCACACCGCTCGTCAAGGCGTCGTGCGGATGCAGGTCGACGAAGGGTTCGGGCGCGTGGCCCGCCAGGCGCGGCGACTTGCCGGTGCGCGTCATGGTGTGCCACTGGTCGCGCAGGCGGCCCGTGTTCAGCGCCAGCGGGAATTCGCCGCTCACGGCGTTCGCCGGCGCGCGCGGCGCCGTCGCGACGAACCGCGCCCTGCCGTCGGCATGGGCGAAGCGGCCGTCCGCGAACAGGCGCCGCGTCCCCTCCCTCCCGGGCGCCAGCGGCCACTGCACGGGCTCGAGCGCGTCGTAGGCCGCGCGGTCCATGCCGGCCAGGCCGTCGATCCGGAACTGGCGCGGCAGCTCGCCCTCGCGGTTGCGCCAGCCCGACAGGCGGGCGTGTTCGTCGAAGATGGCGTGCACGCCGCTGTAATCGAAGCCAGCGAAACCCATGCGCCGTGCGAGCTCGCAGATGGCCTGCCAGTCGCTTTTCGCTTCTCCCGGCGCCGGCAGGAAACGGCGCTGGCGCGAGATGCAGCGTTCGGAGTTGGTCACGGTGCCCTCTTTCTCGCCCCAGCCCAGCGCCGGCAGCAGCACATCGCCGAAGGCCGCGGTGTCGGTGCCGGCCGTCATGTCCGAGACCACAACCAGCTCGCAGCGCTCCAGGGCGCGTTTCACCTGGTCGGCGTCCGGCAGGCTCACTACCGGATTGGTCGCCATGATCCACACCGCCTTGACCTTGCCCTCCTCGATGGCGCGGAACAGGTCGACGGCCTTCAGGCCCGGCTTGTCGGCCATGCGCGGGGCGTCCCAGAAGCTACGCACGACCTCGCGGTGTGCCGGCTGGTCCAGGTCGAGGTGGCTGGCCAGCATGTTGGCCAGGCCCCCTACTTCGCGCCCGCCCATGGCGTTGGGCTGCCCGGTCAGCGAGAACGGCCCCATGCCCGGCCTGCCGATACGGCCGGTGAGCAGGTGGCAGTTGATGATGCTGTTCACCTTGTCGGTGCCGCTCGAGGACTGGTTGACGCCCTGTGAGAAGGCCGTCACCACCCTGGTCGTCGCTGCAAACATCTCGTAGAACTCGACCAGCAGGCGCGGATCGACGCCGCAGGTGCGCGCCACGAACTCGATGCTGTCGCAGCGGTCCGCTTCCAGCAAGGCGGCTTCCAGGCCGGCCGTGTGCGCCGCCACGAAGGCCTTGTCGGCGGCGCCGCTGCGGGCCAGGTAGCTGAGCAGGCCGTTGAATAGCCACACGTCGGTGCCGGCCTTGAGCGGCAGGTGCAGGTCGGCCAGCTCGCAGGTGGCGGTGCGGCGCGGGTCGATGGCGACGATGCGCATTCCGGGGCGCGCTTCCTTCGCTTTCGCGATGCGCTGGAACAGGGTCGGGTGGCACCAGGCCGTGTTGGCGCCCACCAGCACGACCAGGTCGGCCAGTTCGAAGTCTTCGTAGCAGCCAGGCACCAGGTCTTCGCCGAAGGCGCGCTTGTGGCCGGCAACGGCGGAGGACATGCACAGGCGCGAATTGGTGTCGATGTTGGCGCTGCCCACGAAGCCCTTCATGAACTTGTTGGCGACGTAGTAGTCCTCGGTAAGCAGCTGGCCCGAGACGTACATCGCCACGGCATCCGGGCCATGCTCGGCGATGATCGAGGCGAAACTGGAAGCGACCCTGTCAAGCGCCTCGCCCCAGCTCGTGCTGCGCAAACGGCCCCCTTCGCGGATGGCCGGGGTCAGTAGTCGCCCGTCCAGGCCGAGCGTCTCGCCCAGCGCCGAACCCTTGACGCACAGGCGCCCGCGGCTCGCCATGTGTTCCGGATCGCCCTCGATCAGGGCGCCGTCCACCGTCGGCGTCGCGCGGATGCCGCAGCCGACGCCGCAATAGGGACAGGTGGTGCGCACGCTGGCGACGATCGGCGCCCCCATCACGCCGCCTCGCACAAAGCAGGACCGAACAATAGCCGGTCACGGAAGCTGGAAACGTCCGTGCCGCGCTGGATCAGGTCGAAGTACCAGGGGCCGTCCGTCACGTCGCCGTACAGGACCGCGCCGGTCACGCGGCTGCCCGCCAGCACCAGGCGCTTGTAGACGCCGGCACGTCGGTCACGCAGCACGAGGTCTTCGCTGCCCTCCCTGCCCACGATGTCGCCGGCCGAGTACAGGTCGATCCCCGTCACTTTCAGCTTGGTGGCGGTGGCCTGCTGCACGTAGCGGCGGTGCCCGAGACCGGCCAGGTGGGCCGCGCAGACGCGCGCCTGGTCCCAGATCGGCGCCACCAGGCCGAAGGTGGCCTTGCGGTGCTGGACGCACTCGCCCACCGCATAGATGCGCGGGTCGTAGGTCTGCAGGGTGTCGTCGACCACGATGGCGCGCTCGACGTGCAGACCCGCGTCAACCGCCAGCGCCACGTTGGGACGCACGCCGGCAGCCATCACCACCAGGTCGGCCGCCACTTCGGTGCCATCGGTGAAGCGCACCGCCTCTACCCTGGCCTCGCCCAGGATCGCCTCGGTCTGCGCACCGAGCAGGATGCGCAGGCCGCGCTGCTCCAGCGCGAGCTTCAGCAGAGCGGCCGCCTGCGGGTCGAGCTGCTGGTTCATCAGGCTGTCGGTCAGGTGGACGACGGTGACGGCCATGCCACGGCGCAGCAGGCCGTTGGCGGCTTCCAGGCCGAGCAGGCCGCCGCCGATCACCACCGCGCTGCCGCGGCGCCGCGCCGCCGCCAGCATGCGGTCGACGTCGTCCAGGTCGCGAAAGCCCAGCACACCGTCCAGCTGTGCGCCCGGCACCGGCAAGATGAAAGGCGTGGAACCGGTTGCCAGCAGCAAGCGATCGTAAGCCACCTCCAGGCCGGAGCGGGCCCGCACGACGCGGCGCTGGCGGTCGATCTCGATCACGGGGTCCCCCGCATGCAGCACGATGCCATGTTCCGCGTACCACTCGCGCGTGTGCAGCACGATGTCGTCAGCCCCCTTGTCCCCCGCGAGCACGGGCGAGAGCAGGATGCGGTTGTAGTTCACGCGCGGCTCGAGGCCGAACACCGTGATGTCGTACATGCCGGCGTCGAGCTTGAGCAGCTCTTCCACGGTGCGCATGCCGGCCATGCCGTTGCCGACGACGACCAGCTTCGGTTTCACGGTGCGATCCATACCTTGCCTCCTTCCACGCGGGCCGGATAGCTGGCCACCGAATGCTCGGGCGCTTCCAGGCATTCGCCGCTGTGGAGGTCGAAATGCTGCTTGTAGATGGGCGAGGCGACGACGATGCGTTCGCCGATGCTGCCGACCAGGCCGCGCGACAGCACTGCCGCCTGGGCATTGGGGTCGAAGTTATCGATGGCGAAAACGCGCGGCTCCTGGCTGCCGACGCGGAACACGGCCACCTGCCGGCCACCCAGCAGTGCACAGACGCCGGTGTCGGGGACGATGTCGTCGAGGGCGCAGACGGCGGTCCAGTTCTGTAATTGCAGGTCTCGGTGCATGGCTTGCTCCTTCAATCGTTACGCCGCGCTGGCGGCAATCGGGATGACGCGAGCGCGCCGCTCCTCGGGATTGGCCGGACGGATCTGTCCGCGTTCGGGCACGAACACGACATTGCTGTCGGGCGCCTCGCTGTTGACGAAGTGGCGGAAACGCCGCCGCACCTCGGGATTGGTGACGGCTTCCTTCCACTCGCAGGCGTAGGTGTCGACCACGTGCTGCATCTGCGCCTCCAGTTCCTGCGCGATGCCCAGGCTGTCCTCGACCACCACCTGCTTCAGGTAGTCCAGCCCGCCCTCGAGGTTCTCGCGCCACACGCTGGTGCGCTGCAGGCGCCCGGCCGTGCGCACGTAGAACATCAGGAAGCGGTCGACCAGTTTCACGACCGTTTCCTCGTCGATGCCGGCAGCCAGCAGCTCGGCGTGGCGCGGCTTCATGCCGCCATTGCCGCACACGTACAGGTTCCAGCCCTTCTCGGTGGCGATCAGGCCCACGTCCTTGCCCTGGGCTTCGGCGCACTCGCGGGTGCAGCCGGACACGCCGAACTTGATCTTGTGCGGCGCGCGCAGGCCCTTGTAGCGGTTCTCCAGGGCGATGGCGAAGCCGGCGCTGTCGCCCACGCCGAAGCGGCACCAGGTCGAGCCGACGCAGGACTTCACGGTGCGCAACGACTTGCCGTAGGCGTGGCCCGACTCGAAGCCGGCCGCGATCAGTTCTTCCCAGATTTGGGGCAGCTGCTCCACCCGCGCGCCGAACAGGTCGACCCGCTGGCCGCCCGTGATCTTGGTGTACAGCCCGTACTTCTTGGCCACCTGCCCTACCGCGATCAGGCCGTCGGCCGTCACCTCGCCGCCCGGCATGCGCGGCACCACCGAATAGGTTCCGTCCTTCTGGATGTTGCCGAGGAAGTAGTCGTTCGAATCCTGCAGGCTGGCGTGCTCCGGCTTGAGCACGAAGTCGTTCCAGGCGGAGGCAAGGATATTCGCCACCACCGGCTTGCAGATGTCGCAACCGAGGCCCTTGCCATGCTTCGCCAGCAGTTCGCCGAAGCTGCGGATGCCTTCCACCCGCACCAGGTGGTACAGCTCCTGGCGCGAGCAGGCGAAGTGTTCGCACAGGTGGTCCTTGACCTCCACCCCGAGCCGCGCCAGCTCGGCGTTCATCACCTGGGTCATCAGGGGCACGCAGCCGCCGCAGGCGGTGCCGGCCTTCGTACAGCTCTTGAGCGCGCCGACCGACCTGGCGCCGCCCGCCACCGCTTCGCACAGTGCGCCTTTCGAGACGTCGTTGCAGGAACAGATCTGGGCGCCGGCCGGCAGCGCCGCGACACCCAGCGCCGGACGGACCGCGCCTTCCAGTTGCGGCAGGATCAGCACTTCCGGCGCAGCAGGCAGTTCCAGCCGGTTCAGCATCATCTGCAGCAGTTCGCCGTAAGTGGCGGCGTCGCCCACCAGCACGGCGCCAAGCAGGTACTTGCCGCAGCTTGACGTGACGATCTTGCGGTACTGCTGCCGGCGCTCGTCGAGGAACTGGTAGCTGCGGCAGCCTGCCGTTGCGCCATGGGCGTCGCCGATGCTGGCCACGTCCACGCCCATCAGTTTCAGCTTGGTGCTCAGGTCGGCGCCGGCGAAGCCGGTCTCGAGGCCGAGGATGTGCTTGGCCGCGGTGCGCGCCATGTCGTAACCCGGCGCCACCAGGCCGAACAGCTGGCCGCGCCAGCTAGCGCATTCACCGATGGCATAGATGTCCGGATCGGAAGTCAGGCAGTGGTCGTCGATGAGAATGCCGCCGCGCTGGCCCAGCGCCAGGCCGCTTTCACGCGCCAGCTCGTCACGCGGACGGATACCGGCCGAGAACACGATCATGTCGGCCTCCAGGTGACTGCCGTCGGCGAACTGCATGCGATGGGTCGCTTCCTCGCCATCGACGATCGCCAGCGTGTTTTTTTGCGTGTGCACCTGCACGCCCAGTTCTTCGATCTTGTGACGCAGCACGCGCGCGCCCGGCTCGTCGACCTGCACCGCCATCAGGCGCGGTGCGAACTCGACGACGTGGGTCTGCAGCCCGAGGTCGCGCAGCGCCTTGGCGCACTCCAGGCCGAGCAGGCCGCCGCCCACCACCACGCCGGTGCGCGAACGGCTGCCTGCCTCCTGCATCGCTTCCAGGTCCTCGATGGTGCGGTACACGAAGCAGTCCTTGCGGTCGGCCCCCGGTACCGGTGGCACGAAGGGAGTGGAACCGGTGGCCAGCACCAGCCTGTCGTACGCGACCGGCTCGCCTTCCGCCAGCAGCACCTGGCGTGCTTCGCGGTCGATGCCGACCACGCGGGTACCAAGGCGCAGGCAGAGCCTGTCGTTCTCGAAGAAGCCGGGCGCCACAAGCGACAGCGCTTGCGCGCTTTTCCCGGCAAAGAATTCGGACAGGTGGACCCGGTCGTAGGCGGGCCGCGCCTCCTCTCCGAGGATGGTGACGCGCAGCTCCGGGTCTGCGCTGGCGGCGAGGGTTTCAAGGAACTTGTGGCCCACCATGCCGTGGCCGACGAGGACGATATGCATGCTGCTACTCCTTATGCTGCCGTGGCGAGCGGCGCTGCTTCGGCCGCGCCCAGGGTGAAACGGGCGGCGATGGCGCACAGGCTCGAAGCCAGCACGAGCACGCTCAGGATGACGAGGGTCTGCTGGACGTCACCGGTACCCTTCATCAGGAAGCCGGCCAGCACCGCGCCGACGTTGCCGCCGGCGCCGACGATGCCGGCCACGCCGCCCAGCGCCTTCGGCGCGACAAAGGGCACCAGCGCATAGGTGGCGCCGCAGGCCATGTGGGTGAACAGGCCGAAGCACAGCATGGCGATGACGGCATAGGCGACGCCGTCGGCCTGGGCAAACCACAGCAGGCCGAGACCCTCGCCGATCATCAGCACGAACAGCACCGTGACGCGGCTGTTCAGGCTTCCGCTACCGGCAGCGCGGTCCGACAGCCAGCCGCCGAGCGCGCGGGCGAACAGGGCCAGCAGGCCGAAGCTGCCGGCCGCCAGTCCGGCGCTGCCTAACGACAGGTCGAAATGCTCGACGTAGTACACGGCGGCGATGTTGTGGATGAAGATCTCGATGCCGAAGCAGGCGCCGTAGGTGACGAACAGCAGCCAGGCGCGGTGGTTGCGGCAGGCTTCCTTGAAGCTCGCCCAGCCGCCCTTGCCGCCTTGCGGATGGATACCCTGGGCGCGCAGCTCGTCGTAGTTCCCGGCCGGGCAATCCTGGGTGTAGCGCCAGTAGAAGAAGGCCATCAGGATCATCATCAGGCCCGGCACCACCAGCGCCACGCGCCAGCCCAGGCCCTGCGACACGCCCAGCATGGTCACGGCCGTGAGCAGCAGCGGCATGAGGGCCTGCGCCGCGCCGCCGCCGCTGTTGCCCCAGCCGGCCGCCGCCGCGTTGGCGGTGCCGACCACCTTCGGCCCGAACATGACCGAGGTGTGGTACTGGGTGATCACGAAGCTGGCGCCGACCGCGCCGATCCCGAGACGGAACAGCAGGAAGCTTTCGTAGCTCTGCGAGAGCGCCACGCCGAGCACCGGGATCGATCCCAGCAGGAGCAGGCCGGTATAGGTCTTGCGCGGGCCGTAGCGGTCGCACAGCGGGCCGACCAGCAGGCGCACGAAGATCGTGATGGCGACGGCCGCGATGTTGATGTTGGCGATCTGCTCCATCGACAGCCCGAACTCGCCTTTGATCACCGGCATGAGCGGCGCGCAGGCGAACCAGGCGAAGAAGCAGATGAAGAAGGCTACCCAGGTCAGGTGGAAGGCGCGCATCGGCGCGGTATCAAACGAGAACAGCTTGATGCTGTCAGCCTTGTTGCCCAATGGTGTGGTCATGTTTCTTCCTCTAGAAAACAAAACGGCGTCCGCGCTCCTGCCGGGAAGGCAGATAGCTGCGGACGCCGTTGTCCTTGGTTGCCAGCCCCTCGTTAGGCTGGCGAAGAATTAAAGAGGATCGCCATTGATCCTGTACCGATGTATGAGCAAGACGCGTGCCACACGGGACGCAGAGGGAAGCGGCCGGCCTCCTGCCGCCGGCGCGCTACATTGCGGTGCAACATGCCCGCAAATGAGGCGCAGCGGCGCACCGATTCAGGCAAAGCCGACCGGGTCGCTGCCGTCCCAGACACGGCCGTCGATCAGCGTCGAGCGGCGCATTACGCCAGCCGGGACGTCCACGCCGGCCAGCGCCGCGCCGTCTGTATACAGGTCGATCCGGTTCACCTCGCGCGCTACGGACAGCCAGCTTGGGTCGCTCTGCAACAGGCCCCAGCGCCGCTGCTGGGTGAGGAACCACATGCCGTCCGACAGCCAGGGGAAGGTGGCTTGCCCGTCGGCGAAGAAGCGCAAGCCGTTATGGCCGCGCCAGGCCGCGCCGATGTTTGTCCGTCCCGCCAGGCAGAGCTGCAGCACGTCCCTGCCCGCGCCCACGTAAGCGGGGCTGGCCAGCACTTCGGCCGCCGCTTCGCGGTTGCTGCGCGAGGCATCCAGCCAGCGCGCGGCATCCAGCAGCGCCGCGATCATGGCGCGGCAGGTGTGCGGATGGGCGGCCGCGAAATCGGCACTGGCGCCCAGCACCTTGCCCGGATGGTCGGGCCAGATCGCTTCGCTCGACACGGCGAGCAGGCCGGCGCCGTCGCGCACCGCGCGCTGGCCCCAGGGTTCGCCCGCGCAGAAGCCGTCCAGGTGGCCGGCCGCCAGGCTTGCCGCCATCTGCCCGGGCGGCACCGTGACCAGCTTGCAGTCTACGAAAGGATCGATGCCGGCCGTGGCCAGCCAGTAGTACAGGAACAGCGCGTGATTCCCGGTCGGGAAGGTATGTCCGAAGGTGGGTCGCATTCCTCCGCCGCGCACCAGCCGGGCCAGCGCCCCACCGTCCGGCGCCTGGGCGGCCAGGCTGCGCGACAGCGTGATGCCCTGGCCGTTCTGGTTCAGGTTCATCAGGACCGCCATCTGGCGCGCCCGCGTGCCGATGCCCATCTGCAGGCCGTACAGCAGGCCATACAGCACATGGGCCGCATCGATCTCGCCGCCCACCAGGCGGTCGCGCATGCCGGTCCAGGACAGCTCGCGGCTGAGTTCAAAGCGCACGCCATACTGTTCGTCGAAGCCGAGCACCGACGCCATCACCACCGGCGCGCAGTCCGCCAGCGGCATGAAGCCGATCCGCACGCTGCGCTTTTCCGGTCGGTCCGAGCCGGCCGCCCAGGCGCCGGTTGTCGCAATGCCTGCCATAATCTTCCTGTTCTCCTTGGGTGGCTAACCGAGCAGGTCTTCCACGTCGATCAGCCGCTGCGCGATCTCCGCCAGCTTCATGTTCTTGTTCATGGCCATGCTGCGCAGGCGCTGGTAGGCCTGCTCCTCGCTCAAGCGGTAGCGCGTCATCAGGAGGCCCTTGGCGCGGTCGACCAGCTTGCGCTCGGCCAGCTTCTGGCGCGTGCCCGCGAGCTCGTCGAGCAGCTTCTGTTCGCGCCGGAAGCGCGCCAGCGCCACGTCCAGCACCGGCTTGACGCGTTCGGCCTGCAGGCCGGCCACGATATAGGCCGAGACGCCCGCCTCCAGCGCCGCATCCATGCTGGCCGGCGCATCGTCTTCGGTGAACAGCACGATGGGCCGGCGCGCGTCGCGGGTGGCGATCACGATGTGTTCGAGGACGTCGCGCGCGTCCGACTCGCTGTCGACGATGATCATGTCCGGCTGCAGCTGCGCGATCCGCTCGGGCAGGAACACGTCGGCCGGCAGCGAGGCGACCAGGTCGTAGCCCGATTCGAGCAGGCCGATGCGCAGCGCGGCGCTGCGGCGCGCCTGCTCGGCAAGCACGGCATCGCGTTCCTCGCCAGGCGTGCTGGCGGGATTCACGACGACGATGCGCAGGAGGGGAGATGCACAGCCGGGAAAAGTCATGCCGGTATTGCATGCAAGAAGCGCACCAGCTGCCCCAATCATTCACAGTGGCAACAATGAGACATTCGCGACGTAAATATCAGTCGCCGAGATAGATCGTCAATTATTCACGCCAAGCATCGCTGGAATCACAAATCTAAAGTTTATTTATGGCTCGGACTTCCCTATACTGCACCGCAACATCACAGTCTTTACAGGAGAGCCACATGGCCGTCACCCGCCGCTTCTTCAGCAATGCCGCCGCCGCCCTGCGCAGCTTTTCGATCGAACTCTACGCCGCCCACGGCGGCTGGGCGCCGGTCGTCCGGGGCTGAGCATGACCACACTTGAAACCGTCCTCATCGTCTGCGCCCTCGCCGGACTGGTCATTCGTCTTGCCCTGTTCCTGCGCCCGTCGCGCGAATCGGGCGAGGCAGCCTGACGCGCTGCGACGCAACAGCTGTACTGACATGCATGCGCCGGCCGTACATACGTACGCCGGCGCATTGTTTTTTGGTCTAATCATTCTCCGCATCCCTCCCCCGCAGGGCCACATGCTGAGCTAGAATGCAAAGCGCATTTTCTGGCAAGAAAGCTAATTCCCTTTCACTCAGCACTGAGAACACGATGCGACTACCAGCACTCACAATCTTCGCGGCACAACTCGCCCTGCTTGCCCTGCCGGCGGCGGCCTCCACGCCCATCACCCTCGACCAGGCCATGTCCCACCCCGACTGGATCGGCACTCCGGTGGAAACCGCCTGGTTCAGCTGGGACGGCAAGCAGGTGTATTACAAGCAGAAGCGCACCGGCTCGCCGATCCGCGACACCTGGCAGGTGGCGCAAGGCGGCAAGCCGAAGCTGGTGAGCGATGTCGAAGCCGCCAGGATCGACGGCGCCGACGTGGTCTACAACCCGGCCCAGACCCGTGTCCTGATGCTGCGTAACGGCGACCTGTTCGAGCGCGACCTGCGCAGCGGCGCGCTGGTGCAGATCACGCGCGGCGCCAATCGTCTCGAGTCGCCGCAGTATGCGAGCGACGAGCGCAGCGTCCAGTACCGCATCGGCACCGACTGGTACAGCTGGGACCGCGCCACCCGCGTGGTGGGCCCGGTCGCCCTGCCGCGCGCTGCCAAGGACCCGGCCGTGAACGAGGACGATCCGCTGCGCGACCAGCAGCTGCGCCTGATCGCCACCCTCAAGCGCCAGAAGGACGAACGCGACGCCCTGCGCGAGCGCATGAACGAGCAGCGCCGCGCCGACCCGACCCTGCCCCCGGCCCCGATCTACCTGGGCGAGAAGGTCGCGATCGAAGGCAGCGTGCTGTCGCCCGACGGCCGCTGGCTGCTGGTGGTCACCGCACCGAAAGGCGCCGACAAGGGCCGCATCGGCAAGATGCCGCGCTATGTGACCGAATCGGGCTACGAGGAATTCGACGACCAGCGTCCGCGCGTGGGCCGCAACACGCCGGCGCCGCACGCACTCAAGCTGGTCGACCTGCGCACCAACAAGGTGCAGGACCTGTCCTTCGACGTCCTCCCCGGCGTCAATGTCGACCCGCTGGCCGAGCTGCGCGCCGCTGCCAAGAAGGAGCCGCTCAAGGGCAGCCGTCCGGTGCGCGTGCTCGAAGGCGCCGACGCCATCGAATGGAGCGCGAACGGCGCCAATGTCGCCGTCATGCTGCGTTCGGTGGACAACAAGGACCGCTGGATCGCCACCGTCGACCTGCAGGCTGCGAAACTCAAGCCGCTGCACCGCCTGAGCGACACCGCATGGGTCAACTACGACAACAACGAATTCGGCTGGCTGCCGGACAACCGCACCCTGTGGTACCTGTCCGAGGAAAGCGGCTATTCGCACCTGTACACCCAGCCGGCAGAAGGTGGCGCCCCACGTGCCCTGACCTCGGGCAAGTGGGAAGCCTCGGACGTGCGCTGGTCGCATGACGGCAGCGTCGCCTACGTGATGTGCAACCGCGCCACCCCGGGCGACTACGAAGTCTGCGCCGTCAACGCGAAGGACGGCGCCGTGCGCGAAGTCACGAACCTGGACGGCGTCGAACGCTTCACCCTGTCGCCGGACGAGAAGAAGCTGCTGGTTCACTGGTCGAGCAGCTACACTCCGGTGCAGATCGCCATGGTGCCTGTGAGCGGCGGCGCGGCGAGCAAGCTGACCGACACCCGTACCGCCGAGTACAAGACGCGCCAGTGGGTCGAGCCGCAATACGTGGCGGTGCCCTCGAGCGCCGGCGGCGATCCGGTCTGGGCCAAGCTGTACCGCCCGGCCCAGCTCGAGCCGGGCAAGAAGTATCCGGTCGTGATGTTCGTGCACGGCGCCGGCTACCTGCAGAACGTCAGCAAGCGCTACCCGAACTACTTCCGCGAGCAGATGTTCCACAACCTGCTGGTCCAGAAGGGCTATGTGGTGCTCGACATGGACTACCGCGCCTCCAAGGGCTACGGCAGCAAGTGGCGCACCGCGATCTACCGCCAGATGGGCCACCCGGAACTGGTCGACTACATCGACGGCGTGAACTACATGGTGGGCCAGCACCAGGGCGACGCCAAGAATGTCGGCGTCTACGGCGGCAGCTACGGCGGCTTCATGACCTTCATGGCCCTGATGCGCGCACCGGAGACCTTCAAGTCGGGCGCCGCGCTGCGCCCGGTGACCGACTGGGTGACCTACAACCATGGCTACACCGCGAACATCCTGAACACGCCGGACATCGACCCGGAGGCCTACCGGATCTCGTCGCCGATCGAGTACGCCGACAAGCTGCAGGGCCATCTCCTGATCGCCCACGGCATGATCGACGACAACGTGTTCTACCAGGACTCGGTGCGCATGGCCCAGCGCCTGATCGAGCTGAAAAAGGACAACTGGGAACTGGCCAGCTACCCGCTGGAGCGCCACGCCTATGTGCAGCCGGAAGCCTGGTACGACCAGTACCGCCGCATCTACCAGCTGTTCGAGCGCACGCTCAAGCAGTAAGCGACGCGATACCGCCGTGATTGCAAGGGCGCCTGCGGGCGCCCTTGTTGCTTGAGCGTGAACGCAGCGCGCATGCGCCAGGCGCTACCATACGGCATGCCAGCCTTTCACCCTATCCTCCCCGGAGCCGCCATGTCCGCCTTCCGCGTACCAATCATGCTCGCCTTCCTGCTCGCCGCCGGCACCGCCCACGCCGAGATCCAGGTCTTTACCGGCCTGCCGGCAGGAGGCGGCCTGGACGCCCGCAAGGTGGTGGAAGCCCGCTACGGCAGCGCCACGCCCAACCTGGTGAAGCGGATCGAGGGCAGCCTCACCACGGCCACCGTGGAGAACACGGGCGGCGCCGCGGCCGGCGAAGCGGTTCCGGTCTCGTTCGGACAAGTGTTTGCGCCTGGCGTCCTCCAACCCGGCACTTCGCTGCACGGCAGGACCGCCGCCGGAACAATCCCCCTTCAAATGGACGTCAAGGCGACCCACCCCGACGGGTCGGTGCGGCACGCAGTGATCTCGGCACTGGTCGCGCGGCCGGAAGCGCGCAAGCCGGTGGCGCTCGGCCTGTTCGCGGGAGCGGCCCCGAATGCGCACACGAGCGCCGCGCCGGAAACGGAGCGGCCGGCCGTCGATGCCGTGGTCAGCGCCACCATCGACGGCAAGCGCTACAGCGCCACGCTCGATCGGCGCCCTGCGCAGCCGCCCAGGGACAGCTGGCTGGCTGGCCCCATCGCACACGAGTGGCACGCCGCCGTGCCGCTGCGCAGTGCCGGCGGCGAGGAGCATCCGCAGCTCGTGGCGCGCTTCGCGCTGCGCACCTATCCCGGGGCCAGGCGAACCAGGGTCGACATCACCGTCGAAAACGCCTGGGCTTTCGAGCCGGGGGCCAGGAACTTCACCTACGACGCGCAGATCGCGCTCGATGGCGCTGCCGTGTACACGCGGCCCGGCCTGAACCACTACCACCACACGCGCTGGCGCAAGGTGTTCTGGGTCGGCGGCGATCCGGGCGTCGACGTGCATCCCAGCATGCAGGACCTGATGGCCAGCCGCGCGATCCCGAACTACGACCCCACGGTGCTGGTGGCGGAATCGGCCCTGGCCGACATGCAGGCGCGCTGGCACGGCCCCCGCACCGAACCGATGGGCACCGGTGAAGCCTTGCCTGCGATGGGAACCACGGGCGGGCGCGCCGACATCGGCCTGCTCCCGGGATGGGCGGCGATGTACCTGCTGAGCGCCGATGCGCGGGCCAGGAAGGTCACGCTGGGCACGGGCGACCTGGCCGGCAGCTTCTCCGCGCACTTCCGGGACAAGCGCAGCGGACGGCCGGTGAGCGTGCGCGACTTTCCCTACATGACGATCCTGGGCCGCCCCGGCGACGCCATCAATCCGGCCACCGGCAAGTCCGAAGGTTTCCGCGGTTGCGAGACGCCGGGCAGCTGCGACAGCCCGAACCTGCACGACGTGCCGCACCAGCCGGAACTGGCTTATCTCCCCTATCTGGTCACCGGCGACCATTACTATCTCGAAGAACTGCAGTTCTGGGCGATGTACAACGCCTTCTCGTCGAATCCCTACTACCGCGAATTCGACAAGGGGCTGCTCAAGCCGGACCAGGTGCGCGGCCAGGCCTGGGGCCTGCGCACGCTGGCGCGCGCCGCTTATATCACGCCGGACGACGATCCGCTGAAAAAGCATTTCAGGCACATCGTCGACAGCAACCTGGCCTGGTACAACGCGCACTACACCGACAATCCCCAGGCCAACGCGCTGGGTGTCGTCGTCGATGGCTACGCGGTCGTTTACAAGAACGGCACCGCGCTGGCGCCGTGGCAGGACGATTTCTTCACCGCGGCCGTCGGCATGACAGCGGAACTCGGCTTCGACAAGGCCCTGCCGCTGCTGAAGTGGAAGGCCAGGTTCCCGGTCGCGCGCATGGTCGATCCGGACGCGTGCTGGATCGATGGCGCGATCTACGACCTGAAGGTGCGCGACAGCGCAGGCAGCCCGTTCTACCGCAACTATGCCCAGGCCTACCGCGCCAGCCACGCCCCCGAGTTCCTTGCCCTGCCCTGCGCCGGCGCAGACATGGCGGCGGCGCTCAAGCTGGCCGTGGGCGAAATGACCGGCTACTCCACCAGCGTGGTGGGCTACCCGTCGAACATGCAGCCGGCGCTCGCCTACAGCGCCGCCGTCGCAGGCGACGACGGACGCAAGGCGTGGGAACGCTTCATGGCGCGCAGCGTCAAGCCGGACTACGGCAACGGCCCGCAGTTCGCCATCGTGCCGCGCTGAGGCAGCCTTTACTCGGACTGCGCCAGGAAGTCGAGCAGCGTGAGCGCCACCACCTTGGTAGCCTTGCGCAGGTCGTCCAACACCAGCCGCTCGTCGGCCTTCTTGGCGTTCGATTCGGGCACCGTGCGCGGCCCGGCGCCGTACAGCACCGCCGGAATGCCGCGCTCGCCGTACAAGCGCGCGTCCGCATACAGCGGCGTGCCCTGGGCCGTGATCTCTTCGCCCATGACGGCGCGGCCGTGGCGCTGCAGGCTGGCCACCAGCTTGTCGGACCCGGGCAGCGGGCGCAAGGCGTGCGACAGCAGCAGGCGCCGGATCTCCAGGCGGATACCCGGCATGCCCGCCACCGCATCCTCGATCAGCGCGCGCACCTGCGCTTCCACCGCCACCGGGTCTTCTTCCGGGATCATGCGGCGGTCCATCTTCATCACCACCTTGCCCGGCACCACGTTGGTGTTGGTGCCACCGTCGATCCGTCCGACCAGCATGGTGGGTGAATCGATGCCCGGCACGCCGGACTTGATCTTCTTCAGTTCCGGCAGCTGGCCGTAGATCGCGTTCAGGATGCGGGTGGCGGCCTGCAGCGCGTCCACCGCGGTCTCCGGCATCGCGCCGTGACCGGCCTTGCCGTGCACCGTGATCTCCAGCTGCAAACAAGCGTTGTGGGCGGTGACGATGTTGTAGCTGAAGCCGGCCGCGATCACGTAGTCGGGACGGGTCAGCCCCTGCTCCAGCAGCCAACCCGGGCCGAGCAGGCCGCCGAATTCCTCGTCATAGGTGAAGTGCAGCTCGAGCGCGCCCTTGAGCGGCAGGCCCAGCGCTTCCAGCGCGCGCACCGCGAACACATAGGTGGCGAAATCGCTTTTCGATACCGCCGCGGCGCGGCCGTAGATGGCGCCATTGTGAATCTCGGCGCCGTAGGGCGGCCTGGTCCAGCCCTCGCCCGGCGGCACCACGTCGCCATGCGCATTCAGCGCCAGCGTCGGGCCTCCCGGGCCGTAGGGGCGGCGCACGATCAGGTTGGTGATGCTCGCCATGCCATAGTCGCGCACCTCCTGTTCAGGTACCGCGTGCTTCTCGGCGTTCCAGCCGTACTGCGCGAGCATCTGCGCCACCGCATCCGCGTGCGGCGCGTTGTTGCCCGGCGGCGTGTCGGTCGGGATGCGGATCACCTGCTGCAGGAAGCCGACCTGTTCGTCGAAGTGCGCGTCGATCCATTCCAGGAGCTGTTGCTGTCGCTGGTCGTTCATTATTTCTGTCCTGTTTTTGCGCCGGTTTCGAACCAGGCGCCGACCTGCGCCCGTTCGGCATCGGTCATGTGGGTAAGGTTCGCCAGCGGCATCGCTTTCAGCTGCACCGTCTGCTGGTAAATACGCTGGGCGTTCTGGCTCACGAGTTCGGGGGTGTGCAGCATCACGCCGCCCGGCGCCGTCGCGAAGCCCGGCTGGGTCGGCTGCTGCGCATGGCAGGACACGCAGCGCTGGTCGATGATGGTGCGGACCTGGGCGAAGCGCGCCGCCTCGTCCTGCCCCGCCGCGGCCTGGCTCCCTGCCGGCGCCTTTGGCGCAATGGCAAAGGCGAGCAGCGCCAGCAGCGCCACGCCCGCCGCCGGGTACTTCCACTCGATGCGGCCCTTGTGGCGCAGGTTGAAGAAGTGGCGGATCAGCACACCGGCCGCCATGATCACGCCCAGCACCGCCCATGAGTATTCGTGGCGGTAGGTCATCGCATAGTGGTTGCTGATCATGATGAACAGCACCGGCAGCGTGAAGTAATTGTTGTGAACACTGCGCTGCTTGGCCTTGATGCCGTGGATCGGGTCCGGCTTCTGGCCCGCCAGCATGGCCTTGACCATCTTGCGCTGGCCGGGAATGATCAGCATCGCCACGTTCGCCACCATCATGGTGCCGATCATCGCCCCCACGTGCAGGTAGGCGGCGCGGCCGCTGAGCAGGTGCGTCAGCACATAGCTGCTGGCCACCAGGAAGGCGAAGATGGTGAGGCCGAAAGCCAGATCGTGCCTGCCCAGCGGGGAGCGGCACAGCAGGTCGTAGACGATCCAGCCGACGACCAGGCTTCCCAATCCGATGCCGACCGCCTGCCAGCTGGTGAGGTCCGCCACGCTGCGGTCGACCATCATGGCTTGCGCATTCAGGTAGTAGACGATGACCAGCAGCGCGAAGCCCGACAGCCAGGTGGAATAGGCCTCCCACTTGAACCAGTGGAGCTCCTTTGGCAGCTCGGCGGGCGCCACGAGGTACTTTTGCGGGTTGTAGAAGCCGCCGCCGTGCACGGCCCACAATTCACCTGCGACGCCCTTCTTCGCCAGCTCCGAACCCGGCGCCGGCGGGCGGATTGTGTTGTCGAGCCAGACGAAGTAGAAGGAGGCGCCGATCCAGGCGATGCCCGTGATGATGTGCAGCCAGCGCACCAGCATGTTGAACCATTCCAAAGCATACGGGCCGAGATATCCGAAACCATCCATAGGAGGCGTCCTTATTGAGTATCCCTCGAAGATAGCTTGATTTCATTTTCTGCAACATGAAATTTAGCGTATATTCAACATATCTGTATTGATATACGCGCCCATGGCCAGCCTGCCCCAGCACCTCGACCTGCACCTGATCCGCATCCTCTATTTGCTGCTGCAGGAGAAGAACGTGTCGCGCGTCGCCCTCAAGCTGAACCAGCCGCAGCCATCGATCTCGGCTTCGCTGCGCAAACTGCGCGAGCTGACCGGCGACCCGCTCTTGGTGCGCGGTGCGCGCGGCATGGTGCCGACCCAGCACGGCGAGAGCCTCATGAAGCCGGCCAAGCGCATCCTGGACGAAGCCGAGAGCCTGTTCGTGCGCAAGTCGCCCTTCGTGCCGGAAGAAGCGACGCGCACCTTCCACATCGCCGCGCCCGACTACCTCGACACCCAGTTCCTGCCGGGCGTGGTGGCCGCCCTGCGCCGCGGTTCGCCCAACAGCAAGGTGGTGATCCACAGCCTGGGCCCGGGTCTGGACTACCTGCGCATGCTGTCCGACGGCGAGATGGACCTGGTGATCGCCAACTGGGACGAGCCGCCCGCGCACCTGCACATGTCCAAGCTGTTCGAAGACCCGATCATCTGCACCATGCGCGCCGACAGCCCGTACGCACGGCGCACCGCGGCCGACGGCATGACGGTCGAAGACTACCTGTCGCTGCCGCACGTGGCGCCCTCGCAGATGCTGCCCGGTTACCACGGCGTGATCGACGCCCACCTCGACCGCATGGGCATGCAGCGCAAGGTGGCGGTCGAGTCGCCCTATTTCGGCGTGATCCCCTACATGCTGACCCAGAGCGACCTGGTGCTCACGACCGGACGCCAGTTCATCCGCTTCTACGAACGCACGCTGCCCCTGAAAAGCTTCGCGGTGCCGATCAAGTTCCCGCCGATGCGCTTCTACCAGCTGTGGCACCAGCGCGTGCACCAGTCGTCCGAGCACAAATGGCTGCGCGACCAGGTAAGC
This sequence comes from Massilia sp. IC2-476, assembly GCF_020707295.1. Taxonomy (NCBI): domain Bacteria; kingdom Pseudomonadati; phylum Pseudomonadota; class Betaproteobacteria; order Burkholderiales; family Oxalobacteraceae; genus Massilia; species Massilia sp. IC2-476. Next base: position 442,962 of record NZ_JAJFER010000002.1, on the reverse strand, counting down.
GCCGCGGCGCGGGCGCTGGTACCGAAGTAAGCGCAATACCGGCTATGCGCCCGCGCGTATAAGCTGGAGGCTTGCAGGATTTATCATCATGGACTCGAATGAGGCGATGCATACCATGACTACCCTGTCCGACCTGAATACTTGCGAAGCCAGCGCCTTCGTCGAGGCGCTGCGCGGCATCTATGAACACTCTCGGTGGATCGCCGAGCGCGCGGCCGGCAAGCGCCCCTTTGCCAGCCTGGCTGCGCTCAAGCTGGCCCTGCAGGAGGTGGTGACGCAGGCGGACGAGGACGAGCAGCTGGCGCTGCTGCGCGCCCACCCTGAGCTGGCCGGCAAGGCAGCCATCGCGGGCGAGCTGACGGCGGAATCGACGGGCGAGCAGGCCGCGTCCGGCCTGAACCGCTGCAGTCCGGATGAATACGCCCGGCTGCACGAACTCAATGCCCGGTACAGCGAGAAATTCGGCTTTCCCTTCATCCTGGCGGTGAAGGGACCGACGGGACGCGGCCTCACGCGCGCCGCCATCATCGCCACGTTCGCGCGGCGCCTGAAGAACACCCGTCCTGATGAGATGCTTGAGTGCCTGCGCCAGGTGCACCGCATCGCGGAGATCCGCCTGAACGAACTGCTGGGCGTGCAGCTGCGCTTCGGGCCGCAGGTGATGGACTGGGCCGAAACGCTCGGCGCCATCAGCGACGATGAGGATGGACTGACCTGCGCCTACATGACCACGGCCCACCAGCGCAGCGCACAGCAGCTGCGCGACTGGATGATCGAGGCCGGCATGGAAGTGCACATCGACGCGGTCGGCAACGTGGTTGGGCGCTATGCGGCGGCCCAGGCGGATGCCAAGACCCTGCTCACGGGCTCGCACTACGACACGGTGCGTAAGGGCGGCAAGTACGACGGCCGGCTCGGCATCCTGCTGCCGATCTCCCTGGTGCGCCACCTGAACCAGCGGGGCGAGCGCCTGCCCTTCCACCTGGAGGTGATCGGCTTTGCGGAAGAAGAAGGCGTGCGCTTTCGCAGCACCTTCCTGGGCAGCAGCGCGATCACAGGGCGCTTCAAGCCGGCGTTGTTGGACCAGCAGGACAGCGAGGGCGTCAGCATGCGCGACGCCTTGCAGGCTGCTGGCCACGACCCGGCGGCCATCGCCGCGATCGCGCGCGATCCTGCCACGCTGCTGGGCTTTGTCGAGGTCCATATCGAACAGGGACCGGTTCTATTGGGGCGCGGCCTGCCCGTGGGCGTGGTCACGGCGATTGCCGGCAGCTCGCGTTACCTGGTCGAACTGCTTGGTGTGGCCAGCCATGCCGGCACCACGCCGATGGGCATGCGGCGTGACGCCGCCGCAGCGGCTGCCGAGATCGTGCTGCTGGTCGAGCAGCGCTGCAGCGGCCGCGGCTCGCTGGTCGGCACGGTCGGCCAGCTCGAAGTGCCGGCCGGTTCGGTCAACGTGATCCCCGGCCAGTGCCGGCTGTCGCTCGATATCCGCGCGGCCAGCGACGAGGAGCGCCTGGCGGCAGTAGACGATATCCTGGCGGGGCTGAGCGCCATCTGCGCCCGGCGCGGCATCGAGGAAAAGCTGTGGAAGCTGGTCGAGGCCGACGCCGCTCCCTGCGCGCCGCGCCTGATGGACGGCCTCGGCGCCGCCATCGAAGCGGCCGGCCTGCCGCGCTTCGACCTGCTGTCCGGCGCCGGCCACGATGCCATGGAGATGGCCAAGGTTACGGAAGTGGCGATGCTGTTCACCCGTTGCGGCAATGGCGGCATCAGCCATAATCCGCTGGAGACCATGACGGCGGACGATGCCGAGATCGCGGGCGAGGTGCTGCTGGACTTCCTGCGACGTTACACATACGCATGACGAATGGCACATGCGGCCGGCGCGCCGCATCCCGACAATAGGGGTACACGCTGCATCTCGGTGACGCAGCGGACCACATTGATCGGAAAAGCCACATGAACAAACGCGTCTCTGCAATCCTCCTCGCCCTGCCATTGTTCGCCAGCCTGTCCGCGCACGCGGCCGGGCCGGACGACACCCGCTTCTATGCCGGCATCGCAACCGGCCAGTCGAAGTCGACCCTTGAGAACCCCGAGGGCGAACGCTTCAGCAGCAAGAACCATCCCCTGCGCGTCAAGCTGTATGGCGGACTCGCACTGAGCGAGCACCTGGCGCTGGAAGCCGGTTACGCAGGCGTGGCGAGCAGGTACAAATTCGACCGCGACATGTTCGACACCGCCCAGGATCCACGGTTGGCATCGCGCGCTCTCTACGCGGCCGTGAAAGGCTCGGTGGCCGTCAGCGACAAGGTGTCGCTGCACGCCAAGCTGGGCGTGGCGCACAGCCGCTTCGAGATGTCGAACGCCGGCCAGCTTGACGGTACGGTCAGCGACACCAAGCCGATGTTCGGCGTCGGCGCCTCGTACAAGCTGACGGAGAATGTCGCCGCTACGCTCGAATTCGAACACTACGGCACCGTGCGCGAGAAGGACGTCAAGCTGAGCCAGCGGCAGCTGCAGGCCGGTCTGCGCTTCGGCTTCTGACGGGGATGGCCGGGCGCCGCGCGGCCATCCGCTAGAATGCAGCACCCTTTTCAATCCATGAGTTCATGACGCAAGAGCCGACCGCCAGCAAGCTGCCCACTGTTCCGCCCTGGATCATCGCCGTCACGGCCGCACTGCTGTTCGGCGGGCTTGACGTCGCGGCCGCGCTGGCCGGCCGCATCTCCCTGCATAATCCGCTCGGCCTGGCGGCAGTCGCCCTCACTGGCGACTGGCGCGGCGATATCAGCCCGTCCCATGTGCCCCTGGCTTTCCAGCTGTTCGTGGCAGCCAAGGCGGCGGGGTGCGCCCTGTTCGCCCTGCTGTCGGGCGCCGCCTGCGTGGCCAGGACGCCGCGGCGCCGCCTGGTCTTCCTCGGCCTGCTGGTCGCTTGCGCGGTGCTGCTCGATTCGATCGCGCTGCACGTGCTCGTCGCCGCCCATCTCGGCCTGCTGCTGCCCTGGCGCCACGGTCTGTGGATGCTGCTGGCGCAGTACCTGGCGGGCGTTGCGGTGGACACCCTGCTGGTGCTGGACCTGGGCGTCCGCCTGGGTGAAGCGCCGCGCTGGTCACTCCTCGCCTATGTTTCGGCCGAACGGACCATCGCGGCGGCGGGCTTCATCGCCGCCCGCCTGGTCCTGCGCGAACACCGGATGCGCCGTGCGCTGGCCACGGCGCACGCGCAGATGTTGGCGACCCGGTCGCTGCTGGCCGAAACGGTGCGCGGCGCCGAGCGCCTGCGCATCGCACGTGACCTGCACGATGCGGTCGGCCACCACCTCACCGCCCTAAACCTGCACCTGGACCTGGCGCTGCGCCAATCGCGCGAAGCCGCGCCGCCCGCCCTCATCACGGCGCGCGACGCCGGCGGCCAGCTGCTAGCCCAGGTGCGCAACGTCGTCTCCGGCAGCCGCCAGGACCAGGATATCGACCTGGAACAGGCGATCCGCCTGCTGTGCGACGGCATCCCGGGGCTGGCGATCGGCCTGCACGTCGATCCCGCGGCCGCCCGCCATCCGGCGCCCGTCGCGCACGCCCTGTTCTGCTGTATCCAGGAAGCCGTGACCAACGCCCTGCGCCACGCGCATGCGCGCCGGCTCGACATCGCGCTGGCGCTGCAGGACGGCGCCACCGTGCTCCGGGTGGCCGACGACGGGCATGGAAACGCCGCCCTGGCCGAAGGTAATGGCCTGCGCGGCATGCGCGAACGGCTCGCCGACCTGGGCGGCGGGCTGCATTACGGCGCCCCTGCCGGCGGCGGCTTCGCGCTCGAGCTGCGCCTGCCCCCGCGGGAGGTGGCGGCGTGATCCGCGTGGTGCTGGTCGACGACCAGACCCTGGTGCGCAGCGGCATCCACGGCCTGCTCGCGCTGACGGACGACATCCGCGTCGTCGCGGAAGCGGAGGACGGGGTGAAGGCCAGGCAGGTGCTGGCGCAGGCCGGCGCGGACGTCCTGCTGCTCGACGTGCGCATGCCCGGCTGCGGCGGCATCGAGCTGCTGCGGGAACCCGCTTGCACCCTGCCGCCGACGATCATGCTGACCACCTTCGACGACGAAGACGCCATGTTCGAGGCCATGCGCCTCGGTGCGCGCGGCTTCGTGCTCAAGGATATCTCGCTCGAGCGCCTGGCCGAGGGCATCCGGCAGGTTGCGGCCGGCGGCACGCTGTTCCGGCCCGCGCTGACGGAACGCGTCCGCTCCTCCTTCGCGCGCGGGGGCACGGCGGCCATCCCCGGCGTGCTGACGCAACGCGAGACCGAAGTCTTGGCCCTGGTGGCCGGGGGATTGAGCAATGCCGAAATCGCCGCCCACCTGGGCTCGAGCGAAGGCACCGTGAAGAATCACGTCTCCAGCATCCTGTCGAAGCTAGGCGTGCGCGACCGCGTGCGTGCCGTCCTGCGGGGGATCGAGCTAAGTCTGATCTGAAGCGGCCAGGCCTTTATTCCTTCTTGGGCGTGATGCGCAGGATCGCCAGGATCACCAGCGCGAACAGGGCGCTCAGCACCGCGGTCGCTTCGCGTCCCATGCCGGCCGCGATGCCGACCGCCGCGGTCAGCCACACGCTGGCGGCCGTGGTCACGCCCTTCACGTCGTCTTTCTGGTGATGCTTGAGGATGGCGCCGGCGCCGATGAAGCCGATGCCTGCCGTGACGCCCTGCAGGACGCGCGAGACGTCGCCGATCTCCATCCCCGCCTGCAGCGGAATCAGCACGAACAGGGCCGAGCCGAGCGACACCAGCATGTGGGTGCGCAGGCCAGCCGAGGCGCCGACCGACTCGCGCTCGTAGCCGAGCAGGCCGCCGAGGACGACGGCAACCAGGAGGCGCAGCACGATGCGCGTGATGTCCTCCACGTTGCCGAGGTCGGAAAATTCAAACAGTATCGTATTCCAGCTGCGCTCCAGCCAATCCATGCGGCATCTCCCAGGTTACCCCAGGATCATGCCATTTTTACAAGGAAGCTGTCGCCCGCGTCCGGTTGGCCTTGCGGTCAAGCCTGGCGGCGACGGCGCGCGACCAGGCCGGCCAGTCCAGCCAGGCCCAGCAGCGCCAGCGAGGTCGGTTCCGGCACGGCGTTGGACCTGATTTCGCGTACCTGGGCGGCGCTCAGCACGCTATCGAAGACTTGCACGTCTGCGATCGAACCCGAGAACCAGTTGATACCGGTGGCCAGGCCGCCGATGGCGAGCAGGTTCTGGTTGGCACGGGTCATATCTTTCGAAGCGGCAACGACCTTCGAATTGCTCAGCACGCCATCGAGGTAAAGCGACATGGTTCCGGTGTTCATTTGCCAGCTTGCGTTGACCAGGTGCCATTGGTTGTCATTGACGCTGGTGGCGGTGGTGATCGTCGTGTCCGGCCAGCCGATGCCGAAGCCAATCTTGTTGTTCATGAAGCTCAGGCCCCAGTCGGTCGTCACGCCGCCGCGCTCGGCATCGACCAGGCCCATGCCTTCGTACCACTGGGATACACCCTGCGGACTGGTGGCGCCGGTCTTCATCCAGAACGACACGCTGAAGTCGCCGGAAATCGCGGCCATGCTCGTCGAGCGGAGATAGCCACTGCTGTTGAAGACAGCGGCCTTGCCCGTGACGCCAGCCGGCGCGGACGCATAACTGAAGCTGCCGGCCTGTGCCATCGACTTCGGCTTGGAACCGGTGTCGAGGGTGTTGTTATTGAAAATAAAGTGGTCGACAGGGATGGGCAATGCGGCGGCGCTGCCCGTGACGGCAGCCAGTGCGAGACCTGCGACGATACTGCGAATATTGCTCATTGCTAAGATTCCTTATCATATATTAACGATAAAGGATCAAAAGCAATGTTTATGCCAAGAAAATAATCATGATTATAATCAAGCACTTGTTGACAGGACGTGGCAGCGGCCGCAAGCAAGTGTAAATATTCCCGACAGTAGCACTCAGCTCGCGACGCCGGCTCGCTCGAGCATCGCATGCAGCAGCACGTTGCAGCCGGCTTCCAGGTGGGCCGGCTGGGCGTCCTCGATCTCGTTGTGGCTGATGCCGTCCTTGCAGGGCACGAAGATCATGCCGGAGGGGGCCACGCGCGCGGCATAGATGGCGTCGTGCCCGGCGCCGGACACCACGTCCATGCTCGAATAACCCAGCTTTTCGCTTGCCTTGCGCACCGCGTTCACGCATTCCGGGTGGAAGGGGCAAGGCGGATAGTACGAGACGCGCTCGATGTCGATGCCCAGGCCGCTCTCGGCGCGCGTCTTCGCAACAAACGCCAGCATCTCTTCATGCATCGTGTTCAGCAAGGCCTCGTTCACGTTGCGCAGGTCGATGCTGAACTTGACCTGGCCCGGGATCACGTTGCGGCTGTTCGGGAAGACCTGCACCATGCCCACCGTCCCGCGGCCATAGGGCGGGTAGCGGTTCGCGATCTGCACCACCTCCTGCATGATGCCGGTCGCGACCTGCAGCGCGTCGCGACGCAGGCCCATCGGGGTCGGGCCGGCGTGCGCTTCCATGCCCGTCACCGTGCAGTCGTACCAGGACAGGCCCATCACGGCCGGCACCACGCCGATCACCTTGTCGGCGTCTTCCAGTACCGGGCCCTGTTCGATGTGGGTCTCGAAATAGGCGCCGATCGGGTGCTTGCCGGGCACCTCGTCGCCCAGGTAGCCGATGCGTTCCAGTTCGTCGCGCACGCTTTTCCCCTCGACGTCGCGGGCGGCGTAGGCGGTCTCCAGGCTGAAGGCGCCGCAGAACACACCGGAACCCATCATCACGGGCACGAAGCGCGATCCCTCTTCGTTGGTCCAGAACGCGACTTCGATCGGCGCCTCGGTCTGGATGTTCAAGTCGTTCAGGGTGCGCACCACTTCCAGCCCGGCCAGCACACCGTAGTTGCCGTCGAACTTGCCGCCGGTCGGCTGGGTGTCGACGTGGCTGCCGGTGACGATCGGGAACAGCGAGGGGTTGCGCCCTTCGCGCCGCATGAAGACGTTGCCGATCTGGTCGACCGTCACTTCCAGGCCCGCTTCGCGTCCCCACTTCACCACCAGGTCGCGGCCCTGGCGGTCCAGGTCCGTCAGGGCCAGGCGCTTGACGCCGCCCTTCTCGGTGGCGCCGATGGCGGCCAGGTCCATCAGCGACTGCCACAGGCGCTCGCCCTTGATCCTCAGTTCGTTCATGGTTTCCTCTCAGGCGGTGGTGGCGGTAAAGGCGGGACGCGGAACGTAGCGGCCGGCGCCGCGTTCGGCGCGCAGCTCGCCACGTTCGAACACCAGCTTGCCGGCGGCCACAGTATGGGTCGGGACACCGCGCACGCTGCGGCCCTCGAACACGTTGAAGCCGCCCTTGGCGAACTGCGTCGCGGCTGAGATAGTGCGGCTGCCGTTCGGATCCCAGACCACGATATCGGCATCCGCCCCGGCCGCGACCAGGCCCTTGCGCGGGTACATGTTGAAGATCTGGGCCGCGTTGGCGGAGGTGACGCGCACGAATTCCGAAGGCGTGAGCAGGCCGGCGTTGACGCCCGCATCCCAGATCACCGCCATGCGCTCCTCGACGCCGCCGCAGCCATTCGGGATCCTGGTGAAATCGTCCTTGCCGGCTGCCTTCTGCTCGGCGCAGAAGGTGCAGTGGTCGGTCGCCGTGGTGTGCAGGTTCCCGCCCTGCAGGCCCTGCCACAGCGCCTGCTGGTGATGGCGGCTGCGGAAGGGTGGGCTCATCACGTGGCCGCGCGCGAAATCGGGGTCGGGGTGGCGGTAGACGCTGTCGTCGATGACCAGGTGGCCGGCCAGGGCCTCGCCATACACGCGCTGTCCTTTTGCGCGCGCCCGCGTAATCGCCTCCAGCGACTCGGCGCAGGACACGTGCACGATGTAGACCGGCGTGCCGAGCACGTTAGCGATGGCGATCGCGCGGTTGGCCGCTTCCGCCTCGACCTCCGGTGGGCGTGACAGCGGGTGCGCTTCGGCGCCGCGGATGCCCTTCTGGAGCAGCTCCTGCTGCAACTGGTAGACCAGTTCGCCGTTCTCCGCGTGAACGGTCGGGATCGCGCCGAGTTCCAGCGAGCGGCGGAAGCTTTTTACCAGGGTCTCGTCGTCGGCCATGATCGCGTTCTTGTAGGCCATGAAGTGCTTGAAGCTGTTGACGCCATGCTCGCGCACCAGCACGCCCATCTCTTCATGCACCGACTGATCCCACCAGGTGACGGCGACGTGGAAGGTGTAGTCGCCGGCCGATTTCTCGGCCCAGCCGCGCCAGGTGTGGAAGGCTTCCAACAGCGACTGTTTTGGGTCGGGGATGACGAAGTCGATGATGGTGGTGGTGCCGCCCGCCAGCCCGGCCGCGGTGCCGGTGAAGAAGTCGTCCGCCGTGACCGTCCCCATGAAGGGCAGCTGCATATGGGTGTGGGGATCGATCCCGCCCGGCATCACGTACTGGCCGCCGGCGTCGACGATGGTGGCCCCGCCTGGGGCCTCCAGGTTCTCGCCGACCGCCGCAATCTTGTCGCCCACACAGAGCACGTCGGCGCGGAAGGCCCGGTCGGCGTTCACGACGGTACCGCCACGGATCAGGATCGTCATCAGGTTCTCCCTCGTTTCAGGATTGGTGCGCCGAAAGAAGCGGCACGCGGTGGCCCTTCATCATGGCGCCGTAGACGATGGCCGCGATGGCGACGCCGACGAACCATGCATAGGTATAAATGGTCTTGAACGCCTCGCCCACGTCCGGGAAGGATGCCGGGAAGGCGGCGTTCAGGAAGCCCGGGATGTTGGGCGCCACGCCCAGCACGAAGGCGACGATGGCCGCCATGTTCCAGCCGTTCCGGTACGAATAGATGCCGTCGTCGCGGTACATCTGGTCGACGTCGAGCTTCGTTCTACGCACCAGGTAGTAGTCGACGATCAGGATGCCGGCGATCGGCCCGAGCAGCGCCGAGTAGCCCACCAGCCAGGTGAAGATGTAGTTCTGGGTGGTCTCCAGGATCTTCCAGGGCATCATGACCAGGGCCAGGCCGGCGGTGATGTAGCCGCCCATGCGATAGCTGATTGCGCGCGGCGCCAGTGCGGAGAAATCGTAGGCCGGGCCGACCAGGTTGGCCGCCAGGTTGACGCTGACCGTATCGACCAGCAGCACGATCAGCGCCACCAGCACGGCCGTGCCTTCCATGCGGCTGGCCAGGTCGACCGGGTCCCACAAGGCCTTGCCGTACAGGACCACGGTGGCCGAGGTGACGATCACCGCCAGCGCCGCCAGCAAACCCATCGGCACCGGCAGCCCCACGGTCTGGCCGACCACCTGGTCGCGCTGGGTCTTCGCAAAACGGGTGAAGTCGGGGATGTTCAGCGCCAGCGTGGCCCAGAAGCCGATCATGGCGGTGAGCGAAGGCCAGAACACCTGCCAGAACTGGCCCTCCTTCGGCCCGCCGGCAACAAAAGCCGAGGGACGATCGAGCAGCGGGCCGAAGCCGCCGGCGCGCTCGTACACCCACCACAGCAGCACGAAGCAGATCGCGATCTTCAAAGGCGCGGTCCAGGTCTCGAGTTTGCGGATCGATTCGATGCCGTGCACGATGAAGTAGAGCTGGATCGCCCAGAAGGCGAGGAAACAGAGCAGCTGCGCCAAGTTGATGCCGAGGCCCGCGATCGGCTCGCCCCCGATCGGCGCGCCGTTCATCACACCCAGCAGCGTGTAGATCATGCTGCCGCCGAACCAGGTCTGGATGCCGTACCAGCCGCAAGCCACGATGGCGCGCATCAGGGCGGGCAGTTTGGCGCCGCGGGTGCCGAAGGAGGTGCGCGCCAGCACGGCATAGGGAATGCCGTACTTGGTGCCGGCGTGGCCGATCAGCAGCATCGGCACCAGCACGATGGCGTTGGCGAGGAAGACCGTCCACACCGCCTGCCAGGCCGACATGCCCGATTCGATCAGGCTGGCGGACAGCGTATAGGCGGGAATGCACATCACCATGCCGACCCACAGTGCGGCGAAGTGGTACCAGCGCCAGGTGCGCTGCGCGGCCCCGGTGGGGGCCAGGTCGTGGTTCCAGAGTTCGGAGCTTGCGTTGTGTTGCGTCGTCACGTGGGCCTCTCCTGGTCGGTTGCCGATTGTGCAACCGAGTGTAGCGCAATCGTCTGTACAAAGGTGTCGCGTGCGGGGTCGGGTGTTTACACCACTACCGGCTCGGCACGCGGGTTGCGCGGGTCCTGGGTCCAGTTCATGTAAGGCTTGCCGGTTTCCTGCGGCACCATGGTGATGCAGGCCTCCACCGGACAGGTGATTTCGCACAGGTTGCAGCCCACGCACTCGGCATCCTTCACCTCGTAGCGGCGGTTGCCCACGTCGTCCACAGCGCGTGCGATGGCCTGGTGCGAGGTGTCCTCGCAGGCCACGTAGCACTTGCCGCACTTGATGCACTTGTCCTGGTCGATGTGGGCAATCACCTGGTAGTTCATGTCCAGGTACTTCCAGTCGGTAGTGTTCTGCACCGCCTTGCGCGAGAAGGCGGCGATGTTCGCGTAACCCTGGCTGTCCATCCAGCGCGACAGGCCATCCTTCATCTCTTCGACGATGCGGAAGCCGTGCAGCATGGCGGCCGTGCAGACCTGCACGCTGCCGGCGCCCAGCGCGATGAATTCGGCCGCGTCGCGCCAGCTGCCGATGCCGCCGATGCCGGAGATCGGGAGATTACGGGTTTGCGGGTCGCGCGCGATCTCGGCCACCATGTTGAGCGCGATCGGCTTGACCGCCGAGCCGCAGTAGCCGCCGTGGGTACTGGCCCCGCCCACGATCGGAAAGGCCACCATGCGGTCGAGGTCGAGGTGGGTGATCGAATTGACCGTGTTGATCAGGGAGACCGCATCCGCCCCGCCGGCCAGCGCCGCGCGCGCCGGGTGGCGCACGTCGGTGATGTTGGGCGTGAGCTTGACGATCACCGGCAGGCGCGTGTGCTTCTTGCACCAGCTGGTCACCATCTGGACGTAGTCCGGCACCTGGCCCACGGCCGCGCCCATGCCGCGCTCGGGCATCCCGTGCGGGCACCCGAAATTCAGCTCGATGCCGTCGGCGCCGGTGGCTTCCACCAGCGGCAGAATCGCCGCCCATGGCGCCTCCTCGCAGGGCAGCATCAGGGACACGATCACGGCGCGGTCCGGCCAGTCCTTCTTGACCTGGGTGATCTCTTCCAGGTTGATGGCCAGGCTGCGGTCGGTGATCAGCTCGATGTTGTTGAAGCCGATGACTTCGCGGTTCTTGCCGTAGTGGGCCGAGTAGCGCGAAGAGACATTCACCGCCGGCGGGTCTTCGCCCAGGGTCTTCCACACCGCCCCGCCCCACCCCGCCTCAAAGGCGCGCACGACGTTGTAGGCCTTGTCGGTGGGCGGCGCGGAGGCCAGCCAGAACGGGTTCGGACTCTTGATGCCGCAGAAATCGATGCTCAGGTCTGCCATGCTGCCTCCATAGTGGTGCCGATACGCGCCTGGATGTCCTGGTGGATGCACAGGGCCGCCAGCTTGCCGTGCTGGACCGCCTGCACGGTCAGGTCCTGGCCCGGCGCCACGCAGTCGCCGCCCGCATAAATGCCGGGGATCGCGGTGCGGAAACGCTCGTCGATCCGGAGTCGGTCGCCCTCACGCGACAGTTCCCGTGCCAGCGGTTCGACCAGTCCGTCTTCGCTCATGCTCTGCCCGATGGCCTTGAACACGGCGTCGGCCGCGATCTCGATGTAGCCGCCGGTGCGTACCAGGCGGCCCTCTTCCATGCGGGTCTGCTCGAAGCGCATGCCGGATACCCGGCCGGATTCGTCCAGCAGCACCTCGAGCGGCGCGGCCCAGGTGCGGATGCGCACGTAATTCGCCTTGGCGATCTCGATCTCGTGGCCGGTGGCGCTCATCGACTCCAGGCCGCGGCGGTAGACCAGGGTCACGTCCTCGGCCCCAAGGCGCTTGATCTGCACCGCCATGTCGATCGCCGTGTTGCCGGCGCCGATCACGACCGCGCGGCGCGGCACCGGCAAGGTGGACAGGTCGCTGGCCTGGCGCAGTGCGGCGATGTAGTCGATTGCCGCCATCAGGCCGGGCGCGTCTTCGCCGGTCAGGCCCAGCGCCCGGCTGGCCTGCAAACCGATACCCAGGAAGACCGCGTCATAGCGGGTGTGCAGCTCGGCCAGGCTGAGGTTCTCGCCCAGCTTGCGGCCGTATTCGATGTGGATGCCGCCGATCGACATCAGGAAGTCCACTTCGCGCTGGGCAAAGTCGCCCGGCAGCTTGTATTTCGCGATGCCGTATTCGTTCAGGCCACCGGCTTTCGGGCGCGCCTCATAGACCACCACGTCGTTGCCCAGCATGGCCAGGCGATGGGCGCAGGACAGGCCGGCCGGGCCGGCGCCGACCACGGCGATCATCTTGCCGGTGGCGGGAGCCCGCTGGAAGGGATGGCCGGTGAAACTGGCGTTATCGATCGCATAGCGCTGCAGCAGGCCGATGCGCACCGGCTCGCGCTCGGCCGGGTTATTGCGCACGCAGGCATGCTCGCACAGGATCTCGGTCGGGCACACCCGGGCGCAGCTGCCCCCGAAGATGTTGGCCTTCAGGATGCCGTGGGCGGCGCCGTCGATGTTCCCGTCGTGGATGTTCTTGATGAAGCTGGCGACGTCGATGCCGGTCGGGCAGGCGTTCATGCAGGGGGCGTCGTAGCAGTACAGGCAGCGCGCGGCCTCGACGGCGGCCTGGCGTGCCGTGAGGGGCGGCGCCAGGTCGGTGAACTGCAGGGCGAGCTCGCCGTTCGACCCCGCCGCGGGCGGCAGGTGCTGGAGTGATTCGATCATGTGCATCCCTTCTTGTTGTTGGTCGACGACATGCTGCTGCACCCCACGGGTGCCGAATTACTTCATCTGCGGGAAAGCGAACTCCGGCCCGCTGCTGGCAGTATTGGGCCAGCGCTCCATCACCGCCTTGTGGCGGGTATAGAAGCGCACGCCTTCGGGACCGTAGGCATGATGGTCGCCGAACAGGCTGCGCTTCCAGCCGCCGAAGCTGTTGAAGGCCATCGGTACCGGCAGCGGCACGTTCACGCCCACCATGCCGACTTCGATCTGGCGCACGAACTCGCGCGCCACCCCGCCGTCGCGCGTGAAGATGGCCACGCCATTGCCGTATTCGTTGGCGTTGATGAGTTCCACCGCGCGGCCCACGTCCGGCAGGCGCACCACGCACAGCACCGGGCCGAAGATCTCTTCCTGGTAGATCGTCATGTCGGGCGTGACGTGGTCGAACAGGGTGCCGCCGACAAAGAAGCCGTTCGGGCAGACGTCCACGCGGCAGCCGCGGCCGTCCACCACCAGGGTGGCGCCCTGCTCCACCCCTTGGCCGATCAGGCGTTCGATGCGTTCCTTGGCGGCGCTGGTGACCACCGGCCCCATCTCCGCCCCCTCGGCCATGCCGTCGTTGATCTTGAGCTTCGCGGTGCGCTCGGCCAGTGCCGCGACCAGCCGGTCGCCGGCGTCGCCGATGGCCACCGCCACCGAGATTGCCATGCAGCGCTCGCCGGCCGAGCCGTAGGCTGCGCCGATCAGGGCGTCGACCGCCATGTCCATGTCGGCGTCCGGCATCACCACCATGTGGTTCTTGGCGCCGCCCAGGGCCTGCACGCGCTTGCCCTTGGCCGAGCCACGGGAATAGATGTACTCGGCGATCGGCGTCGAGCCCACGAAGCTGATGGCCTGGACATCCGGATGGTCGAGCAGCGCATCGACCGCCACCTTGTCGCCCTGGACCACGTTGAACACGCCGTCCGGCAAGCCCGCCTCCTGCAGCAGCCGGGCATGCAGCAGCGAAGGCGAGGGATCGCGTTCGGAAGGTTTCAGGACGAAGGTATTCCCGCATGCCAGCGCAACCGGGAACATCCACATCGGCACCATTACCGGGAAGTTGAACGGGGTGATGCCGGCCACCACGCCGAGCGGCTGGCGCATCGACCAGGCGTCGATGCCGCGCGCGATCTGGTCGGTGAACTCGCCCTTGAGCATCTGCGGGATGCCCACCGCGAATTCCACCACCTCGATGCCGCGCGCGACTTCGCCCTGGGCATCCGCGAAGGTCTTGCCATGCTCGCGTACGACCATCTTCGCGAAATCGTCGGTGTGCTGCTGGCACAGCTGCAGGTACTTGAACAGGATGCGTGCGCGCGCCAGTGGCGGCGTGGCAGCCCAGGCCGGGAAGGCAGCCTGCGCCGCGCAGACCGCGGCGTCGACGTCGCCCGTCTCGGCCAGCGCCAGCCGGGCGCAGGGCTCGCCGCGCGCCGGGTTGTAGACGTCGGCCTGGCGCGTGCCGCTCCCTTGCGTCGGCTGGCCGTTGATAAAATGCGAAATGATGTCCATGAGAGATTCAGTCCAGGTTCTTGAGTACGTTGGCGAGCTTGCCGAACAATTCGTCGATGTGCTGCTTGTTCAGGACCAGCGGCGGCGACAGCGCGATGATGTCGCCCGTCACGCGGATCAGGATGCCGTCCGCAAACGCCTTCTTGAAGGCGCTGTAGGCGCGCGCGCCCGGCTTACCGGCGATGGGTTCGAGTTCGATGCCCGCGACCAGGCCGATCGAGCGCAGGTCGATCACGTGCGGCAGGCCGCGCAGGGAATGCAGCGCGTCCTCGAAGTACGCTTGCAGCGCCTTGGCGTTCTCGATGATGCCCTGCTCGCGGAACACCTCGAGGGTGGCGATCGCGGCCGCGCAGGCGAGCGGGTGGCCGGAATAGGTATAGCCGTGGAACAGCTCGATCCCGGCCGGCGCCTCCATGAAGGCGTCGTGGATGAAACGCTTGGTGAACACGGCGCCCATCGGCACCACGCCGTTGGTCAGCCCCTTCGCCGTGGTCATCATGTCGGGCTCGACGCCGAAATAGTCGCTGGCGAAAGGCGTGCACAGGCGGCCGAAGCCGGTGATGACTTCGTCGAAGATGAGCAAGATGCCGTGCTTGTCGCAGATCTCGCGCAGGCGCTTCAGGTAGCCCTTGGGCGGCACCAGCACGCCGGTGGAGCCGGACACGGGCTCGATGATCACGGCCGCGATGGTGGAGGCATCGTGCAGCGTGACCAGGCGTTCGAGTTCGTCGGCCAGCTCCACGCCGAAGTCCGGCTCGCCGCGCGAGAAGGCGTTCTTCAACAGGTTGTGCGTGTGCGGCAGGTGGTCCACGCCCGGCAGCAGCGGGCCGAAGCTCTTGCGGTTGTTGCCGATCCCGCCCACCGACAGGCCGCCGAAGCCGACCCCGTGGTAGCCGCGCTCGCGCCCGATCAGGCGGGTGCGTCCGCCCTCGCCGCGGGCCTTGTGATAGGCCAGCGCCATCTTCAGGGCGGTATCCACCGCTTCGGAACCGGAATTCGTGTAGAACACGTGGCCGAACTTGTGGCCGGTGTAGTCCATCAACTGCTCGGCCAGGTCGAATGCGGCTGGGTGGCCCATCTGGAAGGTCGGCGCGAAGTCGAGCTGCCCGACCATTTCGCTGACGGCCTGGGTGATGCGCGGCTGGGCGTGGCCGCAGGGCACGCACCAGAGGCCGGCGGTGCCGTCGAGCACGCTGTTGCCGTCCACATCCTTGTAGTACATCCCTTCGGCAGATACCAGCAGGCGCGGACTGGCCTTGAAGTCGCGGTTATTGGTGAAGGGCATCCAAAACGACGACATCGACTTGGGCCTGGACTCGTTCATGCGTCTCTCCCCGCCATGACGGCGAAAAATTTTTACCAGTTGGCAAAATATTGATCAATAATAGTCAGCAAGGCAACACCGGCACAGATACACCAAGGGCAAAACCGACCAACCGTACAGGCGACGCGGCCTGTACAGTCCGGGCGCCTCGAAAAACCTGCTGCGCGTTGCACTGGCGGTCTGCGATGCTCGCTGTACTCCTCGTACAGCTGCGCTTCTCGACCACCATTGCTGCCGCTCGCGACGGTTTTTCGAGGCGCCCTTCAACCCCGTGGATGGAGTGGTGGCGATGGAAGAAGCTGTGTTAACAGAGGTCATTCCTTGTAAAACCTTGCGATCTGCCGCCAGTATGGCACCCTGTGTGGCGTGGCCACTACTCGGTATCGACCGGAACCGGCGCGGCAGCCTGGTCGACCAGATCGTCGCGACTATCTCGACGATGGTAAACGAGCGCCAGCTCGGTGCCGGTACGAAAATGCCCTCGGTTAGACAATTCGCAAAGTGCAATGGCGTCAGCACATTCACGGTGGTCGAAGCCTATGAGCGCCTGCTGCAGCTGGGGCTGCTTTCCTCGCGCCGTGGGTCAGGTTTCTTCGTGGCGCGCAGCCTGCCCCAGGCGCCCTGCGCACCAGCTGCCAGCCAGCCCAGCCTGCAATCCGAGATCGACGCCCTCGCCCCCGACCTGTACAGCGGCCAGGCTGAAACCCTGCCGGTGGGCGCCGGCTGGCTGCCGCCCGAGTGGTATGGCGAAAACACGATCCTGGACGCCGTACGGCACGCGATGAAGATTCCGGCCAGCCGCCTGCGCGGCTATGGCCACCCGCTCGGCTTTCCTTCGCTGCGCCAGCACCTGGCCGCCACCCTGTCGGGCGAGCTGTTCCCCGTCGAGCCCGACCAGCTGCTGCTCACCAACGGCGCCACCCACGCCTTCGACCTGGTGCTGCGCACCCTCACCCGTCCCGGCGACGTGGTGCTGGTCGAAGATCCCGGCTACAGCAACCTGCTGTCGCTGGTGCGGCACCACGGCTGCATCCCGGTCGGGATCGCGCGCGGCGAAGCCGGCCTGGACATGGAAGAGCTGGCGCGCCAGGCCGCGCTGCTGCATCCGAAACTCATGTTCGTCAACACGGTGTTGCAGAATCCGCTCGGCACCTCGCTCTCGCAGGCCCAGGCGCACCGTCTCCTGGGGCTGGCCGAGCAGTTCGATTTCTGGCTGGTGGAAGACGACATCTACCGCGAACTGGCGCAGCCCGGCGAGGCCTCGCTGGCGGCGATGGACGGCTTGCGCCGCGTGATCCGGGTCGGCAGCTTTTCCAAGACCCTGTCGCCGGTGCTGCGCGTGGGTTCGCTGTGCGCCTCGCGCTCCCTGGTGCCGGAACTGCTGCGCGTGAAGATGGTGGCGGGCCTGACCACATCCGAGATCAACGAGCGCGCCGTATTCCACGCCATCGGCACGCGCGGCTACCGCCGCATGGTCGAGCGCCTGGCGAGCCAGCTCGATGACGCCCGCGAGCGCACCCTGGACGCCCTGCGCGGACTGGGCATGGCGCCGCTGGCGCAGCCGCGCGGCGGCATGTTCGTCAGCGCCGGCTGGGACGATCTCCCGACGTCCGCACGCAATGGCCGCACGATCGCCGACGCCGCCCTGAAGTGCGGCATCCTGCTGGCGCCCGGCGAGTTCTTCACCCAGCGCGAAGCGCAGGGCATCTGGTTCCGCTTCAACGCCGCTTACGCGGCCAGCCCGCAACTGCTCGATTTTTTGCGCGCCCAGCGCTGAGGACAGCATGGACATTCACGTCAACGACAGCAGCACGCGCCGCGACAAGCTGGAAAACGCGATCCTCGGCGCCGCCACTCGCCTGTTCGCCGAGTGCGGCTTCGAAGGCACCAGCATCGCCGCCGTCGCCGAGCGGGCCGGCATCTCGAAGCAGAACCTGCTCTACTACTTCCCGACCAAGAACGCCCTGTACCAGCGCGTGCTGGACGACGTGCTGGACGACTGGCTCGAGCGCATGGCCCACCTGGCCGATCCAGCCGCCGAACCCGCTGACGTGCTGCGCGCCTATGTGGCGGCCAAGCTGCGCTTCTCGCGCGAGCAGCCCTGGGCCTCGCGCGTGTATGCGATGGAAGTCATCGGCGGCGCCAAGTTCTACGGCGACCAGATCCGCGCGCGCGTGGTGCCGCTGCTTCGCCGCGACATCGAGGTGTTCGAGGGCTGGATGGCAGACGGCCGCATCGCCCGCGTCGACGCCACCCACCTGCTGTTCGCGCTGTGGGCCATGACCCAGTCCTACGCCGATTTCTCGGCCCAGATGGCGCTGGTGCTCGACAAGCCGGAACTGGACACGGGCGACTTCGAACATGCGCAGCAGCTGATCGGCGACATGGTGGTGCGGGCGGTGGTCACATCTGTCTGAGCTCGGCGGCAGTGCTATCATCTTCGTCATGTCGAGCTACCCAACCCCCATCCTGACTACCAGCCGGCTCACCCTGCGTCCCGTGACGATGGAGGATGCCGCCGACCTGTTCGCCGTGTTTTCCGACCCGGCGGTGGTGCGCTACTGGAGCGCTCCGACCTGGACGTCGATCGCGTTCGCCGAACAGAACATCGAGCGCGCGCTCGAGAGCTACCGCGAACAGTCCGAGGTGCGCTTCGGGATCGAGCTTGTCGAAACCGGACAGCTGATCGGCACCGCCAATCTGCACCATTTCTTCCCGCAAAACCGGCGCTGCGAAATCGGCTACGCCCTCGGCAGCGCCTATTGGGGCAAGGGCTTCGCAAGCGAAGCGCTGGAAGCGGCCATCGATTACGCCTTCCACGAACTGCGCCTGAACCGCATCGAAGCCGACATCGACCCGCGCAACGCCGCCTCGGCGGGCGTGCTGGAACGGATGGGCTTTCGCAAGGAAGGCTACATGCCCGAGCGCTGGTTCGTGCATGGCGAGATGGCCGACACGATCAACTATGGACTGTTGCGCAGCTACTGGGACGAGCGCGGCCGCCGCTAGGGCGACACCTCATGAAAGACTTCGCTCTCGCCCTGCTGGCTGTTGCGGCCCTCCCCTGTGCTTCCGCCCAGATGATGGAAGGCGACACGATGGTGTACCCGAGGGACGCCGCCTATCCCGCCGGCCTGGCTGAGCGCGGCGTGCAGGGCCGCGCCGTGGTGCGCGTCACGGTCGGCCCGGCAGGCAAGGCTGCCGCCGCCGCGATCACCGAGTCCTCGCGTTCGCCCGAACTGGACAAGGCCGCGCTGGCGCTGACCCGCAGCTTTCCGTACACGCCGCCACAGCCGGGCGTGGCGCCGGCACAAGTCCTGGTGCCGATCCGCTTCAGCAAGGACAGCATGGCTGACCTGCCGCGCAAGACCTGCGCGGATTTCAATATCGACAAAGCCTGGTTCATGGCCACCTTCCCCGAGCTGCAAGCCAGCGACATGGAGGTAGTGAAGATGGCAAGGGATGCGCTGATCTTCACCCTGCCCGGACCACAGCAGATGCCCTACGCGCAACACAGCAGCGCCGTCGCGGCCACCGCCATTGCCGCTTGCGCAACCCAGCCTCGGGAAATCCTGTTCGGCCTGATGCAGCGCGAAGCAGCAAAGCTCCCTCGAAAGCAATAAGGGCCCGACCGTTTATCGGCCCTTCTTACCGTCAAAACCGGGATTTCGACCGTTCGTCGGATCGCCATGGCGCATTGCAGGCTGCAGGCCTACAGTGGCGCCATCGACTCAACCGAAGGACGCACACATGAAAACCTCCCGCTTCGATTCGTTCACGACCGACATGAAAGACATCGCCCGCAAGACCAACCGCGCCCTGCGCACCGGCGCCCGCACGCTGGCGGCCCTGCCCTGGCCCTCGCTGCTGGCGGTCTCGATCGGCCTGGCGCTGATCCTGAGCATCGTCCCGCTCGCGCTCACCCTGTTCGTTGGCTTCCTGCTGCTGAAATTCGTCGCCGCGGCCCTGTTCGGCCGCCGTCCGGCCCAGATCGTGGAGTAAGCCATGGTCGCCGCCCCGATCAACCGCGCACTCGACTTCGTGCGCGAGGCCGTCAGCGAAGCCAGCGCCCTGTGGTGGGGCTTCTTCGACTGGCTGGCCCTGGTCGAGTGGCGCAAGCTGTACGTGACCTGGTTCCTGGCTTTCATCTTCGGCATCTCATTCAACCTGACCGAACCGGCGGTGTGGTTCATCCTGCTGTCCTTCGGCGTCAAGGTCCTGGCCGGCGGCAAGCGCCGCGCCGAGCTGACGGCGCGCGAAGCGTCCGACAAGGCCAATGTGGCCACCCTGGAGCGCCGCCTGATGGAAGCGAAGATGGCAACGCTGCAGGCCCAGGTCGAACCGCACTTCCTGTTCAACACGTTGGCGCTGATCGGCCAGCTGATCGAAACCGACCCGAAGGAAGCGGCGCGCGTGCATGCGCACCTGATCGAATACCTGCGCTCCTCGCTGCCGCAGATGCGCGCAGGTGGCGGCGGCACGCTTGGCAAGCAGGTCGAACTGTCGCGCGCCTACCTGGCGATCATGCAGGCGCGCATGAAGGAACGCCTGACGGTGCGCTTCGAGGTGCCGGACTTCCTCGGCAGCTCGCCCTTCCCGCCGATGATGCTGCAGACCCTGATCGAAAACTCGATCAAGCATGGCCTGGAGCCGAAGGTGGCCGGCGGCACCATCACCGTGCGCGCCCACGTCGAAGTCGCCACGCTGCACGTCGACGTCTGTGACGACGGCATCGGGATCGACGTCCACGCCGATGAGGGCGTGGGCCTGGCCAACATCCGCGAGCGCCTGGCCCTGCTGTACGGGAAGGATGCCGAACTGGTGATCGAAATGCCGCCGGGCGGCGGCGCCTGCGCCTCGATCCGCCTGCCCTACCGGATGACGGAGTTCGACTGATGACTGTCACTGCCCTGATTGCCGACGACGAAGCGCCGCTGCGCGACCAGCTGCGCGCGCGCCTGCACGAAGCCTGGCCCGAGCTGCGCATCGTGGCGGAAGCAGCCAACGGCGCGGAAGCGCTGGCGCTGGCCGCGCAGCACAAGCCTGACATCGCTTTTCTTGACATCCGCATGCCGGGCATGGGCGGCATCGACGCCGCGCGCCAGCTCTACGACCGCTGCCACATCGTGTTCGCCACCGCCTACGACCAGTACGCGCTGGACGCTTTCGAGCAGGGCGCGATCGACTATCTGCTCAAACCGGTAACGCCGGCGCGCCTGCAGACCACCTGCGAACGGCTGCGCACGCGCCTGAACCGCAAACCGCAGGACATCGGCGCGCAGCTGCTCGAGCTGGGCACGCTGCTCAAGCAGGGCGGCGCGGCCAAGCCGAATTACCTGCGCTGGATCCAGGCCCAGGTGGGCGGCAGCCTGCGCATGGTCAGCACGCGCGAGATCCTGTATTTCCAGGCCGACGACAAATACACCTGCGTGCAGACCGCCACCACCCAGCTCCTGATCCGCAAGACGCTCAAGGAACTGGCGGACGAGCTGGACCCGGACGAATTCTGGCGCATCCACCGCTCGACCTTGGTGCGGGTCGATGCCATCGCTGAGATCTACCGCGACTTGCGCGGCCGGCAGATGTGCAGGCTGCACGACTTCTCGGGCGAGCTGGAGGTGAGCCGCAATCACGGCCACCTGTTCCAGCAGATGTAAGGGTTCAGCCGAACAGGCCTTCGTCGGAACCGTCGCCGTCGAAGAAGCCGCCGCTGCCTTCGGAACCGAGGTCGTCGGCGAGCAGGCTGTCGCCGCTGCCGATGTCGCCCAGGCCGGCTTGGTCGGCCAGCGAGCTGCCGGACAGGTCGCCGCCGCTCAGGTTCTCCCCGCCCAGCAGATGGGCGCCGCCTGCGTTGCCGTCGTGGTCATGGAACAGGTTGTCGAGACCGTGGAACAGGAAGCTGCCCGCAGCCACGCCCGCCGCCGTCGCCGCAATCGACCCGAGCAGCCCGCCCCCTCCCCCACCGCGCAGGAAACCACCCATGCCGCGGCTCATCGAGCCCGGCATGGCATGCTGGTAATGCATGTGGTGGGATTGCGGGTGGCTGACCTGGCGCCGGCTGCCCCAGGAATACGGGTCGAGGAAGCCGCCGCCGCTGCTCTGGTTCTGATGCTGATGCAGCTGGTTTTCCAGCGCGGCAATCTGGGCGCGGGCGCTGTCCAACGCCTGATCCATCAGCAGCGCACGCTGGACCAGCAGGTAGGCGGCATCGGGCTGCTGCGCAACCGCACGCTGGATAAGCGCGTCGGCTTCAGGGTCTTTCTGGATGCCTCGTGCCTGGATGAGTTGGCCGAGGAAGTCATGCAGTTTTTGAGTGTCGGATGGGCTCATGGTGGTGCTCCTCATCGAAAAAGTGGTCACTTCTGCATGTTGTGTGCTTGGCAGCGATTTCAAGGCCAACGCACTAGGATGGGCGATAACCGGAGAGAGCCGTCGAGGTGCTTACGGCTGAACCGTATCAGACTTTCTGATCCATCCCATAGTCTCCCTTTTCCCATTGTCGTATCGAACAAAATACCAGTCAGGCCGTTCTTCATACACGTAGACTACGTCGCCTCGGACCAAGTACGCGTTCTTCAATAAAATACTTACAGGTTCACCTTAGAGCTTAGCTTTTTTCGTGCTGATCACATATACACCGATCCAGTCGCCGGAATTCTGAACGTTCATACTTACAACGAATTCGTCTCCGATTTCTCGCTCCGGCGAAGCGAGCACAAAAGGAAGAATCCAGTCACATTCGCCGCCTAACGATTCTGTATGGAACTTCAAAACAGGCTCATTCCTTTCTATTTTGATGGAAGTTCGCTGGTCGGATTGAGGCGCGTCTTCGCGCACCCATGTTCCTGCTAAATATTTCACCGACAATTCATTTGCACTACCTTTGAATGCCATCTTGCACTCATCCGTCCTTCCAGGAGCTGTCCTGAGTGCTACCAGATAGCCACTAATGACTTTGGTTGTTGGGTTGAACCCATATGCCAAGAATGGGTTATCCAAGAAATCCCCTTTCGCGGAGCCGGGAAACCCTGACGCGAATGCTTGAGCGCCGGTACACGAAATAAGTATTGCAATGCTTAATGATCCAAGGTTTTTCATCTCTTCTCTGCCTGCGATTTCAGTTCGTCCATCAAACTTTATGAATTTGTAATACCTCTATCTTGAGGCTTAAGACGGTTCGCACGAAATATTTTCCTATCTAAAGCCTTATGCTTGCTTACCACGTCTACCAACACTTCCTTCCCTGTCGCACGCCGGATTTTAGCGGGATAGAGGTAACAAACTAGATAGCCTCGAAAAGAAAAACCGAAACTCATCCAGCTTACAGGAACCATTGCAACCACAAGAAAAGCATGCGTGAATGGAATTCCCGTAAATTCTCGAACGCTGCGCGTCATCGGCATCAACGCTAACGCAAGCACAATGAATATCGCAAAATATCTATCACGCGGCATTTGCGTAAATTTGTAATATTTATCAAGAAGATATTGGTCTCCACTACGCATATAATAAACGCCATTCGGCTCTTCTTCATACAAGACCTCGCGCAGCGCGTCGTTCTCAAATGCGTCCTTGTACAAGGCCGAAAACTTTCGACACCACACTACGTGGCTGATGACATAAAACGCTAGCACAAATAACTTTAGCCATAGCGCGAGGCTTCCGTATATCATCAAGGCTAATAAAGGAACGATGGCAAAGAGCGAAATACTCGCACCGAACATTAGCGATATCCCGTAATATTTCGTTCGCCAATCCCAGCGCAGAGCGAACGATAAGAAGGCCAGAAGCAGCGAAATCGCCAAGACTAGAAAAACTAACCGCGCGACTGGATTTGCTGTAAGTGGAATGTGTGGTGCAGCACCATAAGCGAGAGGCAGAGTGACAAAACTCATGAGAAACGGAAGGCACGCGCAGATGCCGACGAGCCTCGATGGGCGCATCCCTTTTGGGTTGATATCATCTAAATTTCTCAAAATGGGGAAGTTACTTCCACATGTCGCGCGGTGATAGGGAAACGCTTTAACTTGTTTTTCCGGGAAATGCTAGCCTAAGAACTTTATCGTTTTTTCTCTCAAGCTCACTCAAAACCGAGAGTTGACCAATCGCAATCCCTACGATCTGCAAGATTGTTGCGATAACAATCAAGGACGGGATACTCCAGGCAAATATACTGGCGATTGGAAAAACCTTCCTAAGTGTGAATCCAGCGAGCATCGATATGACCAGCGATGTCGACACAACTGGATCCATTTTTGCTGGAATTCCAGGGATGTAGATTGAGGCTGATAATTTCAAGCTTCCTATGATTTTGTTCCAATCGATCACGCCTTGGCCTGCCTTGTAGTGTCGATCGAGAATCCGCTCACCTTTCTGCCCCCATTGCTCGCGAAACTTACTGACTCCCTCCGCAACGTTCGCATAAAAAACCACAAATGAGAAAAGGCATAAAATCGATTTTCCAATGACACCGATCGAACCGGCCCAAAATATCGGAAGCACTAAACACATCATCAACCATAAGACACCAAATCCAGCCGAAATATTAAACATTATCAGGGCTCGCAGCCGATCTTCGCTCCTTGAAAAAAGCACAATCTGAATAACCAGGGCGCCTACGGTTGTCGGAACACTGAAGTATAAGAAGGATAGCGCAGCACTATCTCCTCCAAACGTTGCGGTGATTGCCCATCCTCCAAGGGTCGCGCCTGCCGACAGGAGCGCAGAAAAATAAATTCTAGAGACGGATCTGCTTAACATGTTATCTCGCCAATTCAGCCACTGATTGCTTGATTTTGAAGGCGTTGTCCAGTTTATCGACTGCATACGCTGCTGCGATATAGCCGCCAACCACTACTAGAACTACTGCAGCAACAGGTACGGCTACTCCGCAGGCTAGAGCAGTCAGCCCTGCTACGCTGATTGCTGCAATAGCGCTACCAATCGCCGCAGTCGCCCCAGCCTTCGCAATCGAGACACCAGCGCGGCCGAGAAACTCGGATAGGTCCCTGCTGCCTTTTTCATCAACGTAGACGTTGTGCGCATCGACAAACAGATCGATGATCGTCCCCACAACCTGTATTTTTAAACCGCCTTTAAAATTATTGACCGTCGTCAACATAATGCGACGCGCGCCGCCAAATCGCGCCATGCCCGTCCTTCCAAAGCCGCCATCAAGGAATTTGGTCGCTTCGGATCCTAGGGCAGCGCTCTTATGGACGGTTTTGGACGTTTTTATGAGACCGGCGGATTCAGCAAGAAACCTCGATAAGGGCTTCCCTTTCAGTATCACCTTATATGCACCTTTCGTTTTCTTCTCAATACGGACAACCATTGAAAGCTTGTCCAGAGTTCTCAAATTCTCCTGAAGATAGCCAGCAGTTTCCTTAAACTCATTACTTGTAACAAAGGAGCTCCCAGCAATGGCCGTCGCTGTGGCAGCCAGGGCATCAATAAGTTTCGAATCGTCACGCGTTTTGTCAGAGATCGTAAAAACCTGACTCGGGGTACCTGTCACCGCGCCGCTCTCGAGCTGCTTCAAAACCTCCGGACGAATCTCCTGCTGTTCTACATCGACAACCGCTACATACTTCGCTATCTCTGGAGGTTCGGGAGTATAGGAATAGTCGAAGCGGCTGCGCCCTATGTCAGCGAGAAGTGGCAGTTTTGGCTCGAGCGAAGAGAAAATGCTTAATTGGGGTTGCGCCACTCCTAGGGGGTCAGCTGCGGTACAGGAGAAGCTCTCTTTTTTTGTCCCGATTGCAACTAACAGAGGCTCAGGCTTTTCTTTAGGATCGCTTCCATAGCGTGAGGAGTCGAGTATGGATACCTCATATCTTCCGATGACGGCACCATCGGCGCTAAGAACAAGATGCCCTTTGAAGTCTCGCCCCACCCAAAGGTGAAACCGCTCGCCATCGAGGAACAGCGCGGTCTTCAACAGTTTCTTTTCTCTCGGACTATAAAATGCTGACTGCGACTCGACGGTATAAATGGCATTGCTCTTAAGATTGATATCGAAAAAGACATCGCGGTGCTTGCGCAAAATGACTTTTACGTTGTCGGCCGAGCGCCAGCACTGCACACGCTCTCCAGGCAGATCAATACATACCTCTTGCGCCGCCGGCTTCGATGTGGAACCTGTGTTCTTAGCACCCATTCACTGGCCTCACTTGCGTCGTGGCTGATTTGCGCCAAACGGCCCTAGCGGGACG
The DNA here is from genome assembly GCF_020707295.1 of Massilia sp. IC2-476. NCBI lineage: Bacteria > Pseudomonadati > Pseudomonadota > Betaproteobacteria > Burkholderiales > Oxalobacteraceae > Massilia > Massilia sp. IC2-476. The sequence goes on along the minus strand of NZ_JAJFER010000002.1, from coordinate 417,027 downwards.
TTCTTGATCACTGCCTTCCCACTCCCATCCAGTACAGCCTTTTTCTCTGAACCAGAGGAGAACGCCAAGCTGATTGGCTCATCGGTGAGAGCATTGCCATCAGCATCGACATACTCGATCTCAAGGTCACGCTTTATGTTGAGCTCGGACACTTTCATAGCTAGCTCCGGGCTGGATACACTGACCGGCCCAGCCAGCTCTTTCTTGCTCGCCTTGAACTCCACATTCCCCGGCGCGTGCACCTCGATGTTCCCCCCTTCCAGCTTGATGTAGGCCCCCTGTGCAGTCAGCACCACATGCTTCTTCGGCGCCGCAATCGTCACCGACTTCGTCACGCTGGCCACCGTGATCTTCTTGTCCGCCGTCAGCCTGGTCGAACCCGACTGGCTCTGGCAACTCAGCTTGCCACTGGCGGCATGCAGCTTGATCCCCACCTCCTGATTCGGCTTGTCCTTATTGGTCGCTTTCCCGTACGTGAACAAGCTGATGCCCTTCGCCACCAGCATCGACGAACTCCCCTGCGCGACCATGTTGATGTCCTGTCCCGCCACGATGGAGCTGCTGGTCCCCGCCGACAGCACGGCATCTGCCGGCGTAGTCACCACAATCCCCGCTGGACTCGACAATTGCAGCTGCGGCTCGCTGAACGCCGCCGCCCCACCTTCTTCGGCAGCGATCACCTCCGCGCTGTGGCGCATCTCCTTGATCGCCGCGATCTCTTCCGGCGCTGGTTCGCCTTCGAGTTTTGCGTTGTGCTTCTGCGCCAAACCAGCCACCTCTACCTGCAGCTGATGGCTCTCCTCGATCTGCGCCACCGCTTCGCGCGCATCGAGCTGGCTGCCGCTCGCGCCCTGGCGTGCATCGGTCGACAGCAGCATGCCCTTCCCAGCCCGCATCGCCAGGCTGTGCGCAGTTTTCAGCTCGGCGCCGAAACCGACAGTCGCCAGGCGCTCGTTGTCGGTCTGATGCACCAGATGCCCCAGGTTCAGCTCGGCCGTTCCCTGGTGCGGCTTCATGTGGCATTGCAGCCCGATACGCGCCTGCCCCGGGCTGTCGTCAAACACCAGCTGGCTGTACGCGCCGCTGCCGGACTGGCTGTCACCCATGCTTTGCGATTTGAACCCGGACAGCACGGCCGCATGACCATGTCCCCCGCCCTCGCCGGGGAACCATGGCGGCGCATTTCCGGTCATCGCACCAGGGCCGCTCGCCACTTGGTTGTGCTGCGCATCCGGCTGCCCGCGCCCGTTGTACAGGGCGCCAATAACCACCGGCCGGTCGATGTCCCCTTCGATGAAATCGACCAGCACTTCCTGTCCCACGCGCGGCACCATGTTGCTGCCCCAGTTGGCGCCTGCGACCGGTGTCGCAATCCGCACCCAGGTCCCGGCCGTGTCGTCACCGGGGGCGCCGGTGTGGCCCTCGGCGGACGGATGCGTCATGCGGCTGTGGCTCGCCGCACCGCGCTGCCAGTGGAACTGCACCTTGATGCGGTGATCCCGGTCGGTGTGCACCACCGCGCCCGGCGGGCCGACGACGATCGCGGTCTGCTGCCCGCGCACGGTCGGGCGTGGATGGAGGAAGCGTCCGTGCTCTTCCTGCCCGGTGCTGCGATACGGGACGCTGGCAGGGATGGCTTCGATCCGGTTGCGGTACATCGGCCGTTCGCCGTCGAGCTGCCGAGGAATCCTGAGTTCGGCGTCGTGCGCGCCGATGCCGGCGACCGGGCCCCGTCCCAGCAGCTTCTCGACCGTCTGCAGCATGTCCGCGGTCAGGTTGTTATGCATGAGGTGTCGGGCGCCGACGATGATGAAGCGGCGCGCATCGTCGCCATCGAGCGCGTCAAAGCGCGCATGTCCGTGCAGCGTGAAGCTGGTGCCAGGCGCGAAGCTGCGCACGGTGCCCGCGGCGACGTGGAGCTGGCGCGCGGCCTCGCAGGCCTGGATCTGGTTTTCCGCCAGCCGTTCGCCCTGCTCGCGCGTCTCCCATGCGTACACGCCGGGGGCGTCGCGGCTGAGCAGCAATTCGCCCGACGCATCGGCGCCGGATGCCGCGACGACCCGCTGGCGCACCGTGCGGTAGTCCCAGCTCCCCAGCTCGATCGCATTGGTCAGCAGGCGCGATTCGGTGCGCCAGCGGTCGATGCTGTCGGCCTTCATGACGGCGCCGGGCCGCGTGAAGTCGACTTCCGATTGCAGGTTTGGCTGGAAGGCGCCGTTGTGGTCGGCGATCACCATGGTGTGCTGGCCGAGCGTGGCCCTGTCGGCGTCGCCGCTGTGCTCGAAGAAGTAGAACAGCCCCTCTTCGTGCATCAGGCGTTCCACAAAAGCCAGGTCGCTCTCCTGGTACTGCGTGGTCAGGCTGCGCCTGGGGTAGACGCTGCGGTCGGCGATCTCCAGCCGCCATTGCGGCGCCAGCCTGGCCCGTCCCGCATAGCTGCCGAACACGACGTCCAGGATGTCGAACACCGACATGTCCTGGAAGATGCGGCTATCGCGCCCCAGCGCCAGGAAGCTGGTCCACGGTTCCAGCGTCAAGGTATAGCGCACGAAGCCGCCGTTCGCGCCGCTCATCTCCATCGTGCTGACGTAGCCGTGGAAGGGCCGCAGCACGCCCGTGCCGGCGGTGAGCAGCTCGAGCAGCGCCGGCTGCCCGACCAGCGATTTCAGCGGGATGCCGACATCCGTGGACAGCGCGTCGATGGCGAAGCGGAAGCCGCGGCTGATCCCCTCCTCGCCGCGCATGCTTTCCGCCAGCAGATCGGTGCCGAGCGGCGTCGTGAGCCTGAGCAGGCGGGTGTCCTGCGTATAGCTGCCAAAGGCAGCCAACAGGCTGGCAATCTGGGCGTGTTCCGACATCGTTTCCTCCCACGCAATGCAACGCGATCAGGCGATTACACGCCCGGATCGCACATCTGCTCTTGAGGAAGCTCAGTCGGCTTGCTGTTCGGAAAACAAAAAAGCGCTGCCGTGTTGCCACGTGCAGCGCTTCGTGATCAGACAGTGAGGTCTCAGGTGTTCAGGTCACGGCCGCCGAAGGCGTTCGGCAGTTGTTCCGCGGCGGTGGTCTCGAACACGTCGCCCTTCAGGTTGGTCAGCACCACCGGCAGCGCATTGCCGCCCAGTTCCAGGATCACCTGGCGGCAGGCGCCGCAGGGAGCGATCGGGCCGTCAGTCTGGCCGATCACCGCCAGCGCGGTGAAGTCGCCCGGCTGGTAGCCCTGGGCGATCGCACTGAAGAAGGCGGTGCGCTCGGCGCAGTTGCACAGGCCGTAGGACGCGTTCTCGATGTTACAGCCGCGGAAAATGCGGCCGTCCTTGCATTCCAGGGCCGCGCCCACCTTGAACTTCGAGTACGGGGTGTAGGCCAGTTCGCGCGCGGCGCGCGCTTCGTCGATCAGTTTTGCGTATTTCATCTGGGGCCTCAAGGACGGATGGTCTTGTAGATCATCGGCTCGGCAGCCGGCTTCGCGGCGCCGATCTGGTAGGCCGCCTGGACCTGGCGCACCGCCTGCTCGGCAGCCTCCACGGAGCGTGCGTGAACCATCGCCAGCGGCTGGCCGACGGCGATGCTGTCGCCCAGTTCGACCAGGTTGGTGAGACCGACGGCGAAGTCGATCGAGTCCTGCGGGCGCACACGGCCGCCGCCCAGGGCCACCACGGCCAGGCCCAGGCCGCGGGTGTCGACCGAGCTCGCAAAGCCTGCCTGCAGAGCGGGCGCCGGCACGATGACCGGCGCGGTTTCCAGGTTTGCGTCCGGCTTGTCCATGAGGTCGGCCGGGCCGCCCAGGGCGCTGACCATGCGCGCGAAACGCTCGGCCGCTTCGCCCGAATCCAGCGCCGCCTGCAGCTTGGCGCGGGCTTCGCCATCGTTCGCGGCGATACCCGAGATGACCAGCATCTCGGCGCACAGCGCCATCGTCACTTCGTGCAGGCGCGCGGGGCGCGACTTGCCGGTCAGGTAGTCGATGGCGACGCGCACTTCGACGGCGTTGCCGGCGGCGTGGCAGAGCGATTCGTTCATGCCGGTCAGGATTGCCGAGGTGCGGGTGCCGGCGCCATTGCCGACGTGGACGATGCTCTCGGCCAGCTCCACCGACTTGTCATAGGTCGGCATGAAGGCGCCGCTGCCGACCTTCACGTCCATCACCAGCGCATCCAGGCCGGCGGCCAGCTTCTTCGAGAGGATCGAGCCGGTAATCATGGCCACCGATTCCACGGTCGCCGTGGTGTCACGGATGCTGTAGAAGCGCTTGTCGGCCGGCGCCAGCTGGGCCGTCTGGCCGATGATGGCCACGCCCACGTCTTTCACCACCTTGCGGAAGGTGTCCGGATCCGGCACGGTGCTGTAGCCGGGGATGGAATCGAACTTGTCCAGGGTGCCGCCGGTGTGGCCCAGGCCGCGGCCCGAGATCATCGGCACGTAGCCGCCGCAGGCGGCGATCATCGGGCCCAGCATGAGCGAAACCACGTCGCCGACGCCGCCGGTCGAGTGCTTGTCGACCACGGGGCCCGGCAGGTCCAGGGATTTCCATTCCATCACCAGGCCGGAATCGCGCATCGCTAGCGTGAAGGCGACGCGTTCGTCCATGGTCATGTCGTTGAAGTAGACGGCCATCGCGAGTGCGGCGATCTGGCCTTCGGTGGTGCTGCCGTCAGGGATGCCGCGCACGAAGAACTGGATCTCTTCGGCGCTCAGGATGCCGCCGTCACGCTTTTTGCGGACGATTTCTTGGGGGAGGAACATATCAAACCTTTTCTATAACGTAGGGTGGGCGGGTCTCCCGCCCACGCAGTGATAGTTGGCATCTGCCCCACCGCGTGGGCGGCAAAGCCGCCCACCCTACCAATGCGCCATGCAAGCGCTAACGATACTTAAACGCCGTACGGAATCCAGACGTTCTTGACTTGCGAAGCGTGCTGCAGGACGGTGCGGCCGCAGGCCTGCTTCGCGTCGAACCAGTCACGGCCCTTGGCGCCGCCGACCCAGGTGCGCTTGAGCGATTCAGCCGACAGACGCTCGACTTCCGCGCAACCTTCCGCCGAACCATCATGACGCCACACCGCATCCACGTCCGAGTGCGACGCCAGCGTGCGCGCCAGTTCCGAGGCCGAACCGGTGACGATGTTGAGCGCACCGCCCGGCAGGTCCGAGGTGTCCAGCACCTGGTACAGGTCGGTCGCCGACAGCGGCGCCGTCTCCGACGGTACAGCCACCACGCGGTTGCCCAGTGCCAGCGCCGGAGCGACCAGCGAGATGAAGCCCAGCAGCGGGTTCTCGTTCGGGCAGATGATGCCGATCACGCCGACCGGCTCGTTCAGCGCCACGGTGATGCCGTGCATCGGCGGCTGGTGGGCCTGGCCGTCGTACTTGTCGCACCATGCGGCCCAGTAGAACAGGCGCTCGATCGAGGCCTGGACTTCGCGAGCGGCGTCTTTCGCACCGGTCTGCGCGGCGATACGCTGGGCGAATTCGTCGGCGCGGATCGCCAGGTTCTCGGCGATGTAGTACAGCACCTGCGCGCGGTTGTGCGCGGTGGCCTTGGACCAGCCGGATGCCTTGTGCGCCGCTTCCACCGCGTTGCGGATGTCCTTGCGGTTGCCTTCGCCGACGTCGGCCAGGAAGGCGCCATTCGCGCCGTTGATTGCGCGGCTGTAGGCGCCATCCGGGCGCGCCTGTTTGCCGCCGATGTACAGCTTGGCGGTGCGGTCGACGGCGAACGGGCTGCCCTCTTCCGACGCTTTCACGCGGCCTTTTTCAGGCGCCACCGGGGCGGCCAGGCGTGCATCTTCCGACAACGGCGTCAGGTACTCGTACATGCCCTCTTTGCCGCCTTCGCGGCCGAAGCCCGATTCCTTGTAGCCGCCGAAACCGCAGGCTGCGTCGAACTGGTTGGCGGTGTTGATCCACACCACGCCGGCCTTGATCTGCGGCGCCACGTCCAGCGCCAGCGAGATCGATTCCGACCACACGCAGGCGGCCAGGCCATACACGGTGTTGTTCGCCAGCTGTACCGCTTCGCTCGGGGTGCGGAAGCTCATCGCCACCAGCACCGGGCCGAAGATTTCGGCTTGCGCGACGGCGGCCGAGGTCGAGGCGCCGGTGATCAGGGTCGGCAGGTACCAGGAACCGGCGGTCGGCGCTTCGCAGCTCGGCTGCCAGATTTCGCAACCTTCGGCGCGTGCCGATTCCACCAGACCGTGGATGCGCTGCTGCTGGATCGGATCGACCAGCGCGCCGATGTCGTTCGACTTGTCCAGCGGCGAGCCGACGCGCAGGTTCTGCATGCGTGCCTTGACCTTGGCGATGAAGCGGTCGTACACCGATTCCTGCACCAGCAGGCGCGAACCGGCGCAGCAGACCTGGCCCTGGTTGAACCAGATCGAATCGACCAGGCCTTCGACCGCTGCATCCAGGTCGGCATCGTCGAACACGATGAAGGGCGACTTGCCGCCCAGTTCCAGCGACAGCTTCTTGCCGGTGCCTGCTGTGCTCTTCCTGATGATGCGGCCTACTTCGGTCGAGCCGGTGAAGGCCAGCTTGTCGATGCCCGGGTGGTTCACGATCGCTTCGCCCACGGCGCCGTCGCCGGTGACGATGTTGACCACGCCACTAGGGACGCCAGCGTGCTGGCAGATCTCGGCGAACAGCAGCGCGGTCAGCGGGGTGAACTCGGCCGGCTTGAACACGATGGTGTTACCGGCGGCCAGGGCCGGGGCGATCTTCCATGCCAGCATCAGCAGCGGGAAGTTCCACGGCACGATCTGGCCGACCACGCCCACGGCGCGGTAGTCGGCGAATTCTTCTTGCTGCAGCTGGGCCCAGCCGGCGTGGTGGTAGAAGTGGCGCGCGGCCAGCGGCAGGTCGGCGTCGCGGGTTTCGCGGATGGTCTTGCCGTTGTCCAGGGTCTCGAGCACGGCGAACAGGCGCGAGTGCTTCTGCAGCAGGCGCGCCAGCGAATACATGATCTTGGCGCGGCCATGGCCGCCCAGCGCCACCCAGCCCGGCTGCGCGCGGCGCGCGGCCTGCACGGCGCGTTCCACGTCGTCCGCGGTGGCTTGCGTCACTTGGGCCAGTTCGCTGGCATCGGCCGGGTTGTTGGTGGCGAAGGTGGTCGCAGCTTCGGTCCATGCGCCATCGATGAACAAACCAAAACGGCGTCCATGCTGGTCCAGCCACGCATTCGCTTCCTTGGTGCTTTCTGGTGCGGGGCCGTAATCCATAGTCTGAAGAATCTCTTTAATAGTTGGCATGACGAATCCGTTGCTGTTTTATGGTTGCGCGTGGCGATGGGCGGCCGAGTAATTGCCGGTCACGTAGTGTTCGAGCTGGCGTTCGATGTCGGTCATCAGGCTCGAGGCGCCGATGCGGAACAGGTGCGGCTGCAGCCAGTCGTTGCCGAGTTCTTCCTTCATCACGGTCAGGTACTGCAGCGCGGCCTTGGCAGTCGAGACGCCGCCGGCCGGCTTGTAGCCGACCTGGAAGCCGGTCTGCTCGTAGTAGTCGCGGATCGCGCGGGTCATCACCAGGGACACCGGGATGGTGGCGTTGACGCCCTCTTTACCGGTCGAGGTCTTGATGAAATCGGCGCCCGCCATCATGCAGACCATCGAGGCCTTGGCCACGTTGTCCAGGGTGACGATGTCGCCGGTGGCAAGGATCGCCTTGACGTGCGCTTCGCCGCAAGCCTGGCGGTAAGCTACCATCTCGTCGTACAGCGCTTGCCAGTTGCCGGTCAGGACGTGCTGGCGGGTGATCACGATGTCGATCTCGGTCGCACCGGCGGCCACCGACAGTTCGATCTCGCGCAGCTTGGTTTCCAGGCTGGACAGGCCGGCCGGGAAGGCGGTCGACACCGCGGCGATCGGCAGGCGGCCCTGCAGCACCTTCACGGCCGGCCCGATCATCTCGTGGTACACGCAGACGGCGCCGGTGGTGAGCGATTCCAGGCCGAGGGCCTGCATCAGGTCCGAACGCAGCGGGCGCATCGCCTTCATGCACAGGCGCTCGACGCGGCCCGGGGTGTCGTCGCCGCCCAGGGTGGTCAGGTCCATGCACTCGACGGCGCGCACCAGCCAGGCAGCCTGGTATTCCTTCTTGACGGTACGACGGTTCGCCAGGCTGGCGGCGCGGCGGTCGGCCGCGTTGCGGTTCACCTTGACGTGCTTGACCAGGCCGAGGTCGAGGCCGACGGCGGTGTTACGTTTGAAATCCAGGGGCTGGGTCATAGCAGTGCGGTTCCGTTCGAAAGGGGTTTGACGCCAAGGTGCTTGGCAAGGGTTGCGCCGATATCCGAGAAGGTACTCGCGGTAGGCAGTTCCTGCGGGGCGACGTTCGGGCCGAAGAAGATCATCGGGATGTGCTCGCGGGTGTGGTCCGAGCCCGGGGCCGTCGGGTCGCAGCCGTGGTCGGCAGTGATGACGACCAGGTCGCCGTCCTTCAGCTTGGCCATGAATTCCGGCAGGCGCGCGTCCAGCTCGTGCAGCGCATTCGAGTAGCCGGCGACGTCGCGGCGGTGGCCGAAGTGCATGTCGAAGTCGACGAAGTTGACAAACGTGAGCGATTTCGACGGCGCGGTGTCGGCCACTTCGACCAGGCGATCGAACAGGGCCATGTTGTCGGCGCCCTTGATCAGCTGGGTCACGCCCTGGGCCGCGAAGATGTCGCTGATCTTGCCCAGTGCGATCACCTCGCCGCCCTCGTTTTTCACGTGATCCAGCAAGGTCGGCGCGGTCGGCGGCACAGCGTAGTCGTGGCGATTGCTGGTGCGCTTGTACTTGCCGTTCTCGCCCAGGAAAGGACGCGCGATCACGCGGCCGATGTTGTAGGGCTTGACCAGTTCATACGCCGCTTCGCAGACTTCGTACAGGCGCTCGAGACCGAAGTGCTCTTCGTGCGCGGCGATCTGCAGCACCGAGTCGGCCGAGGTGTAGAGGATCGGCTTGCCACTGGCGACATGCTCGTCGCCGAGTTCGTCGATGATGGTGGTGCCCGAAGCGTGGCAGTTGCCCAGCCAGCCAGGCACGCCCGTCAGTTCCTGTAGCTTGTCGGTCAGCTCTTTGGGGAAGGACGGCACGGTTTTCGGGAAGTAGCCCCAGTCGAACAGCACCGGCACGCCGGCGATTTCCCAGTGGCCGCTCTGCGTGTCCTTGCCAGTCGATTGCTCGCGCGCGACGCCCCAGGCGCCCTGGAAACCGTCGCGCTGGCTGAAGCCGGCGGCCCATTCGCCGCTGGCCTTGTGCGCGGCTGCGGCCAGGCCCAGGCGCTCGAGGTTGGGCAGCGACATCGGCTTGCCCTCTTTCGCGGCCCAGGCTGCGATGTGGCCGAAGGTATTGGCGCCTGCGTCGCCATACTTGTCGGCGTCGGGCAAGGCGCCCAGGCCGAACGAGTCAAGCAGGAGGATGAATGCGCGTGACATGGGATCTCGCTGGGTGAATTAAGCGGCGCTGCGCGGGGTCGAACCGAAGCGCTCGATGAAGGAATGGATCAGGGTGACCAGGTCCTTGGCCGCGATCGCGGCGTACTTCAGGGTCTGCTCGTGCGACAGCGGGAACGGGCTCAATCCCTCGGCCAGGTTGGTAATCGCCGAGATGCCGGCGACCTTCAGGCCGCAGTGGCGCGCCGAGATCACTTCCGGCACCACCGACATGCCGACCACGTCGGCGCCGAGCGCCTTGAATGCGCGGATTTCGGCGGCCGTTTCGAAGTTCGGGCCCGGGCAAGCCAGGTACACGCCTTCGTTCAGGGTAATGCCCTTGCTTGCTGCGGTTTCCTTGATCAGGGCGCGCAGCTCGGCGTCGTAGGCATTGGCCATGCTGAAGAAGCGCGGGCCGAAGCGTTCGTCGTTCGGGCCGGCCATCGGGCTGCCCGGCAGCAGGTTGATGTGGTCGTTCAGGACCACGACGCTGCCCGCATCCACTTCAGGGCGCAGCGAGCCGGCGGCATTCGTCACCAGCAGCATCTCGCAGCCGATCAGCTTGAAGGTGCGCACGGCCGAGGTCATGACGTTGGCGCCGTACCCTTCGTAGAAGTGGCCGCGGCCCTTCATGCACACGACCGGCACGCCGGCCAGGGTACCCAGCACCAGTTCGCCGGCGTGGCCGTGCACGGTGCTGATCGGGAAGCCCGGCAGGTCGGCGTAGCTGATCGAGACGGCATCAAGCATCTGCTCGGCCAGCACGCCCAGGCCGGAGCCCAGGATCAGTGCAGCGCGCGGTGCGAAACCGGGCTTGCGGGCCTTGATGACTTCTGCTGCTTCGAATGGGGTATTGCTGAACATGGTCGTCCTTGTGTGCGGAATCGGGAGATGGTGTGAGGAGGCTGGACACAGCCTTGCTACAGAACAGTAAGCAAGGGGCACATATCAGCCAGAATATTATAACTATGCATGAGGGCGAATATGTATGGCAAATACCATTTTTCTTGTCGATTTATTGGTTTAAAAAATAAATCAAACGGTGTATTGTTGACATGCAGATACAGCACACCAAGATTGTTTTGACAGTTGCAAAACATTTACCTAGTATCGATAAACATTTGTTTATCGGAAACTTCCGCCGACGACCGTGACCGAGCTGCCCAAAAAAGAACAGTTGTACGAGTTGATCCGCGCGAACCCCTTCATTTCGCAGCAGGACCTTGCCACCCAACTGGGCTTGTCGCGCTCGGCGGTAGCGAACTACATCGCCACCCTGGTGCGCGAACGCCGTATCCTGGGACGCGCCTACGTGCTGCCCGACCAGCGTCCGATCCTGTGCATCGGCGCCTCCAACCTGGACCGCAAGCTGCGCACCCTCGACAGACTGGTGCTCGGCACCTCGAACCCGGCCAGTCAGGATGAATCCTTCGGCGGCGTGGCGCGCAACATCGCGGAAAACCTGGCGCGCCTGGGCGCGCCCACGGCCCTGATCACGGCGGTCGGCAATGACGCTTCCGGCCGCGCCCTGCTCGCCCATGCCGAGGACGCCGGCATCGACACCCGCGGCGCGCTGCGCCTGGACGGCGTCGCCAGCGGCGCCTATACCGCGGTGCTGGACCGGGATGGCGAGATGGTGGTGGCGCTGGCCGACATGGCCCTGAACGACCGTTTGAACCCCGCCTTCCTCGCCACCCGCCAGCAGCAGCGCGCCAGCGCCGCCCTGGTGGTGGCCGACCTGAACCTGCCCCGTGACAGCATCGCCGCCCTGCTCGACGACTCGGTGCGCGATGGCGTGCCGCTGGTGCTGGTGGCGGTGTCGGAGCCGAAGATGGCGCGCCTGCCGCACAACCTGCTCGGCCTGCGCCTGCTGATCCTGAACGAAGGCGAGCTGGCGGTGCGGGTCGGCCGTAGACTCGACAGCGACGCCGCCATCGGCGCCGCCTGCGTCGAGGTGCAGCGCCAGGGCGCGCAGGACGTGGTCGTCACACGCGGCGCCCGCGGCGTCATGTACACCTCCCCCACCGGCGTGATGCGCCTGGACGCACCAGCGGTCGACGTGGTCGACGTCACCGGCGCGGGCGACGCTTTTGCCGCCGCCGTCGCCTGGTCGCTGCACAGCGGCAGCGAAGGTGCCAGCGAAGGCGCGGACCTGGGCCTGGCCTGCCGCCGCGGCCTGCAGTTGTCCGCCCTGACCATCGAATGCGAGCAGACTGTCTGCCCGGCGCTCGAACCCGGCCAGCTGGACGTCCCGTCTGCCATCCCCCTCAACGAATCCGTACTGGACTGAGCATGCAATCCTTCCTCCTGTTTTCGCCCGAAGTGGCAAGCGCGCGCGCTAGCGGCAAACCCATCGTGGCGCTCGAATCGACCATCATCTCGCACGGCATGCCCTACCCGCAGAACGTGCAGACCGCACGCGAAGTGGAAGACGTGATCCGCGCCGCCGGCGCGGTGCCGGCCACCATCGCCATCATTGACGGCAGGATCTGCGTCGGCCTGTCCAACGAGCAGCTGGAGCTACTGGGCTCCTCGCCCGACGCCATGAAAGTCAGCCGCCGCGACCTGGCCTACGTGCTGTCGCAGAAGCGCCTGGGCGCCACCACCGTGGCCGCGACCATGATCTGCGCCCAGCTGGCGGGCATCGAAGTCTTCGTCACCGGCGGCATCGGCGGTGTGCACCGCGGCGCCGAGACCAGCTTCGACATCTCGGCCGACCTGCAGGAGCTGGCCCACACCAGCGTGGCCGTGGTCTGCGCCGGCGTGAAATCGATCCTGGACATCGGCCTCACCCTCGAATACCTGGAAACCCACGGCGTGCCGGTGCTGAGCGTCGGCCAGCCGGGCTTCCCGGCCTTCTTCACGCGCGAGAGCGGCTTCAAGGCCGACTTCCAGCTCGACACGCCCGAAGAACAGGCAGCTTTCATCCGCACCAAGTGGCAGCTCGGCCTGGCCGGCGGCGTGGTGGTGAGCAATCCGGTGCCAAGCGAATCCGCCATGCCGACCAAGGAGATCGACACCATCGTCAGGCTGGCCCTGATCGAGGCGGACCAGCAGGGCGTGAAAGGCAAGGCGGTCACGCCCTTCCTGCTGGGGCGCATCAAGGAACTGACGGAGGGCCGCAGCCTGGCGACCAACATCGCGCTGGTCAAGCACAACGCCCTGGTCGGCGCGCGCCTGGCCGTGGCGCTGAACGCCTGATCGTTCACACGCCATGTCGATCGACCTGAAACAGCTGCGCTACTTTCTCGCGGTCGCGGAAGAAAAAAGCTTTTCGCGCGCCGCCGAGCGCCTGCACATCTCGCAGCCGCCGCTGAGCCAGCAGATCATGAAGCTGGAAAGCGAACTCGGGGTGCGCCTGTTCACCCGCACCACGCGCAGCTTCGAGCTGACGGTGGCGGGCAAGGCCTTGATGACGGAAGCGGCCGAGCTGCTGGCCAAGATGCGCATGACGATCGACACCATCCGCCAGATCGACCGCGGCGAAGTGGGCCGCTTGCGGGTGGGCATCGTCGGCTCAGCGATGTGGGGGCCGATCCCCGCCCTGCTCGAACGCTTCCAGAGTCAATATCCGCGGGTGACCTGGACCATCCACGAGCTCGGGCCGAACGACCAGTGGGAAGCGCTGCGCGCCAGGCAGATCGACGTCGGCTTCTGGCGCGAACCGCGCATCGAGGGGGACGTGCTGAAACAGGCCGGCCTGCGCCAGGACCTGTGCTTCCAGGAGAACGTGTGCGTGGCGATCAACGAGAAGCATCCGCTGGCGCAGCAGGATGCGATCGAGCTGACCGACATTGCGAGCGAACCGATGCTCACCCTGCACCTGGACCAGTCGGCCGAGCCGCGCTACCTGATCCAGTGCTGCGTCAACGCCGGCTTCCAGCCGACCATCTTCCAGGAAGCGGCCGAGCCGCAGACCCTGCTGGCCATGGTCGGCGCGGGCCTGGGCGTGGCGCTGCTGCCGCAAACCACCAGCCGCATCGGCTGGCCGGGCGTGCGCTTCCTGCCGATCCGGACCGATCCGCCGTCGGCGAATCTCTATATAGCCTATCCGGTGGAGGGCGATGCGCCGGTGGTGCGGGCCTTCCTAAACATCCTGTTCCCGGAAGAGTAATTACTGGCGCTTGATCTCGACCGCCACCGTGCTGAGCGAGGCGATCTGGTGGCGGCGTTCCACCGGGCGGGTCAGTACCCGCATCGTGACTTCGAGCGGCACGCCCATTTTCGCCAGCTCGGTAGCGGCGCGGGGACGGCCTTCGCTGGCCGCCTCGTGGATGGCGGCGTCGATGAGCAGTGCAGTCTTGTAATCAGTTCGTCGGTCCATTGATTCATCCTAACATCCCCCCTGCCCGCACTCCAAGACGTCCGCCTCTTTAAGAGAACCAATCGCCACACTCTCTTCCATAAATTTTGTTGTAAAAGCAATGTTTTCTTTATTCTGCGTTACTTCGCGCACCGTTCTCGGCAGCCTACTAGTGCAAACTCTTGTCAAAAGATGAACAACAACCTGAACAAAACCTTTTACAAGGAGCACACCATGAAAACCACCGCTACCCTCTCCGCCCTGATGCTGGCTGTTGCTGTGATGGCCACCGGTTGCAAGAAAGCAGACAACGATCCAAGCACCGGTCCTGCCCAGGAAGCCGGCGCCGCGATCGACGCAACCGCAGCTGCTGCTGCCCAGAACACCAAGGAAGCCGCACAGAACGTCGAAAACGCAACCGAAAACGCCGCTGCACGCGTGGACGCCGCTGCTGACCGCGCTGGCGAAAACATCGAGCAGGCTGCCGACAAGGCCGGCCAGAACATCAAGGAAGCCGGCGCCGAAGTGAAACAGGAGTCGAAGGAAGCCGCCGCTGAAGTCAAGGCTGCTTCGGACAAGGTCGGCGACAAGACTGGCGCCGCCCTGGAGCGCGCTGGCGAGAAACTGCAGGAAAAGCGTTAATTCCTGAAGTACTGAAGTAAAACGTGGCGCAGCCCGGCGGGCGACTCAGTGGGTCGCCCCGCCGGCCTGCGCCACGTCGCGTTCCACCCTGGTCGCTGTCTCCACCGCCGTCATGATGCCCAGGATGATGTCGTCCAGCGCCATCGCCGGCGGATCGTCCGGCCGCTCCTCGACCTGCTCCGGCAGGTAGGGCACGTGGATGAAACCCGCCTTCACCGGCTTGCCCGCCGTGTGATGCATCAGCCCATAGAACACGTGGTTGCACACGAAGGTGCCCGCGGTTTGCGACACTCCTGCCTTCAAGCCCTTCGCGCGCATCGCCGCCACCATCGCCTTGATTGGCAGCGTGGTGAAGTAGGCCGCCGGTCCGTCGGCGCGGATGGCGCGGTCGACCGGCTGCTGGCCGGCGTTATCGAGGATGGACGCGTCGTCGACATTGATCGCCACCCGCTCCACCGAGATCTCGGCGCGCCCGCCGGCCTGGCCGACGGCGATCACGATGTCGGGCTGCAGCTCGTCGACCAATGCGGCCAGCACGCGGTTGGCCTCGTCGAACACGCAAGGCAGCTGGCGCGCTTCGACCCGAAAGCCCTCGCCGCTCCAGCCTTCGAGCGCCCGCACGGCCTCCCAGGCCGGGTTGATTGACGCCTTGTTGAAGGGTTCGAAACCAGTGAGCAGGACAGTTTTCATCATTGGTTCATCAGGAAGTACAAGAGGAAGATGTTCGCCACCAGCAGCGGCAGCGCGGTCGGGATCTGGGCCCGGATCACGGCATTCTTGTCGGGCAGCTCGAGCAGCGCGGCCGGCACGATGTTGAAGTTCGCCGCCATCGGCGTCATCAATGTACCGCAATAGGCGCTGAACATGCCGATCGCCGCCATCACTGCGGGGTTGGCGCCATACACGCCGACCAGCACCGGAATGCCGACGCCGCCCGCCATCACGGGGAAGGCGGCGAAGCCGTTGCCCATCACGATGGTGAACAGCGCCATGCCGATGCAGAACACCGCTACCGCGACGAAGCGCGAATCCAGGCCGATGTACGAGGTAGTCACGTGGGCCACCGCCTTGCCCACCCCGGCCTCGGTGAACAGCAGGCCGAGCACGGCCAGCATGTGCGGCAGCACCACGGCCCAGCTCATCGCATCGACCAGGCGCCGCGCTTCGCGCACGCCCTGCAGCGGGGTGGAACGCGTCAGCCAGCAGGCGGCAAGCAGCGCCACCAGCGCGGCGACGCCGAGGCTGACCAGGGTCAGGTGCTTCTGGTCGAGCAGCGGCAAGCCGCCCACCTGCACGTCCTTGAACAGGGTCGCGCCCAGCATGGTCACCAGCGGCAGCAGCAGCGCCGGGATGAACAGGCGGTTGCCCAGGCGCGCGCTGGCGGCGCGGCGTTCTTCTTCCGGCAGCACGGCCGCCTTGCCGGCGGTGACACCCTTGAAGCCGGCGACCAGCGCCATCAGGATCATCAAGGCGCCCACCAGCGCAGGCGGCAGGCGCTCGCCGGCCAGGTAGAGCAGCGCGTACAGGCCCCAGAACAGCGCGGTGCTGAAGCGGCGCGGATTGCTGCGGTCGACCAGGTTCATCGCGGCCACCGCCACGAACAGCAGGCCGACCAGCACATAGAAGTGTTCGAGCGTGATCATGCCGCCTTTTCTCCCGCGGCCATCTCGCGGCGGATGCGCGCGTCTAACCGGCGCAGGTTCCAGGCGTGGATGATGAAGGCGCTAACCGCGGTCGGAATGCCCCACAGCGCGATGTGCAGCGGGTTCACCTCGATGCCCTCGGCGTTCAGGATGGTCTGCATCAGCACGATGGCGCCGAAGGCCACGAAGATGTCTTCGCCGAAGAACAGGCCGACGTTGTCGGTGGCGGCCGACATCGCGCGGATGCGGTGGCGCAGCGCGTCGGGCAGGCTGCCATAGCGGGTTTCGGTCGCGGCTTCGGCCATCGGCGCGACCAGCGGACGCACCATGTTCGGATGGCCGCCCAGGCTGGTCAGGCCGGCGGCGGCCGACGTCTCGCGCGCGAACAGGTAGACGATCAAGAGCCGTCCGGCGGTAGCCGACTTCACCTTCGCGATCGCCGCCTGGGCGCGCTCGCGCAGGCCGAAGCGCTCCAGCAGGCCGATGGTGGCCAGCGGCAGCAGCAGGATCAGCGGCAGGTTGCGTGTCTTCACAAACGCGGCGCCGAGCGAAGCAAGGATGGCTTCTACCGGCATCGCGGCGGCCAGGCCGGTGACGCCGCAGGCGGCGACCACCACCAGCACGGGATGCGCGCGCAGCAGGAAGCCAGCGACGATGACCGCGACACCCAGCAGCGGCCACAGGTTGACGGCAGTTTGCATGAACTCTCCGGCTCAGTTGAAAGCCGGGCAATCTTACCGCAAGTCTAGTCCGAATTTACTATTGGAAAGCTCAGCCGGGACGGACGGGGTTGAAGGCGTCGTCGCCGACCACCGTATTCCACTGGCGTACGTGGAAGGCGCGCACCAGGCCGTGGGTGACGTAGGGGTCCTTGGCGGCGAACATCTGCACCGGTTCGGGCGTATCGCAGCTGAACATCAGGACGGCGTGGTCGCTCGGGTCGGCCAATGCGCCGGCAATTACGAGCTCGCCGCGCTGCTGCGCTTCCCAGGCCAGCTTCAGGTGCTCGTCACGGAATTCGCCGCGGCGTTCGAGGTAGTCGGGGGCGAGGTCATACATGAGGAGGTAGTGCACGGAGGCTCCAATGGGTTGAGGGCCGTTGGCCGGAATGTCGATCTTACTTGATCAGGATGAATAGTGGCGGCGTCTACTCCCGTTGTTAGCCTCTGAATCGTCATTCCGGCGAAGGCCGGAATCCAAGTTTGCGTGCGTATTGATTAGGTTTGCCTTAGTGATGCGCGCCGAACTTGGATTCCCGCCTGCGCGGGAATGACGGTTTTGAGGTTAGCGGCAGTAGATACGATTGCGTCGTGCACAGAACCACCCAAGCGTGCGTTCCCCTCCTCCGCCCTATGCCACACTCATCCCGACAGCAACCAACGCATGGAGCACGCCATGAACAAGATCACCATTGCCGGCCAACCTCTGCATTCGGTCCTGAGCGCGGCGCCGGCCATTCTCATTCCCTTCGGTTTCATCCTCGACGCCATGCATAGCGCCACCGGCGACGAGGACTATGCAAAAGCCTCCTACCTGAGCATGGGCGCGGGCATCGTCGGCGGGCTGGCGGCCAGCGTGGCCGGCGTGGCCGACTACGTGGCCGAGAAGCCGCAGGCGGCCGAGGCCAAACGCGAAGGCCAGCTGCATGCTGCGCTGACCGGTGCGGCGCTGCTGGTGGGCGCGGCCAACCTGGTGCTGCGGCGCCAGGGCAGCCATGCGCGCGGCGGCTCGCTGGCCCTGACGGCACTGTCCGCGGCCGGCGTGCTGGCGTCGGAATACCTGGGCAAGCGCATGTCGAACGACACGGGCACGGGCGGCACCGAACACGCCGAAGCGGGCGTCCATACCGACGCCGACAAGGTCCGCATCGACCACACCGTGACCGACGTCGAACAGTACGTCACCGCCGGCCCATCGACGAAACACGCACCGGAATAAGCGCCTTTCCCCGCTTGCTGTTGTAATAAGCCAACTGTTCCGCTACTCAGCAGTAACGCTATCCACTGAGCGAAGTGCCGCACAGAACAAACGTTCGCGGCAGGGGTAGACTGGAACCATGGACACTTCAAAGAAAATGGCAGCGGGGATTACGGGTTTCGCCAGCTTTCTCTGGTTGACCCTGACGGCCGCCGTGGCGGCCAACCAGCGCCGCCTCGTGTTCAACCCCTGCATCACCCCGGAAGTGGAAAGCCCGCGCAGCACCGGGCACCGCACCCGCCCGATCGTCCTGCGCGCCAAGGACGGCACCCGCCTCTGCGGCTGGCTGCTCACGCCCCTGGTGCCGGGCCCGCGTCCCGCCGTGATGTATTTCGGCGGCCGCTCCGAGGAAGTGTCCTGGGTCGCGCGCGACGCCGGCAAGCTGTTCCCGGGCATGACCGTGCTGGTCATGAACTACCGCGGCTATGGCCAGTCGCACGGCGTGCCTGAAGAAATCAACATGATCGAAGACGGCTGCACCCTGTTCGACTGGCTCGCCGCCCTCGGCCAGGTCGACGCCGCCCGCATCGCCGTGGTCGGCCGCAGCCTGGGCTCGGGTGTCGCGGTGCAGGTGGCCAAGGAACGGCCGGTGCACTCGGTGGTCCTGATCACGCCCTACGATTCGATCCTCGCGATCGCCAAGCGCCGCTTCCGCGTGATGCCGATCGAGTACATGCTGCGCCACCGCTTCGAGTCGATCAAGTACGCGCCCTCGCTCAAGGCCCCGACCTACGTGCTGCGCGCGCTTGAAGACGACGTGGTGCCGCACTCGCACACCGACCAGCTGGTGCAGAAGCTGGCCACGCTGGTGGGCGACGACACCGTACCAGGCTCGGACCACATGAACATCCCCTACCTGGAAGCGACCCAGGCCCTGATCGCCAGTTTCCTCACGCGCCAGTTCGCCAAGCCGGCCGCCACGCCGCAACTGCCGGCCGGCGACGCGCCGCAGGTCGTGGCCGAAGTGGGCAAGGAAGTTGGTCCCAAGCCGGAGCCCGTTGCCACGACCACCCTGCCTGCGACCGCATCCGCCGACGATGCATTGAGCGCAATCGCAAAATAATCCCGCGTTTTGGCGGCACTTATATTTCCTTGGAATAAATTGCCAAGTAAAATGGTATTTGTCATCAAACTGTCGCTTGATGCATATTTGACAGGCTGAGCTGCGAGCATCCAGATTCCTGAGAAAGCGCGGCGTCGCGGCGGTGTTCGCCTCCGGGCCTGTTGCAATCAAGCTACATGCAGCAAGGCCTGTCGAGAGAATCACCACCGCGATACAAATCGTAACCCCTCGGGCGCCGTCCGGCTGACACAATGCGCATCGCATTGCCAGGCTCTACGGCGCCGTTGGCGATGCAGCTTGCGCAGCCCGTTCCTCGCCTACGGTTGGGCCGGGTACAATACCGAAATTCCAGGAGCCTCATTCATGAAATTCAAGCAACTCACCATGACCATTGCGGCGCTGTGCGTCGCCGGCAGCGCAGCTGCAGCACCGGCCGCGCCGAAGCTGGGCATGGTCTACGATGCGGGCGGCAAGTTCGACAAATCGTTCAACCAGTCGGCCTTCGAAGGCCTGCAGCGCTTCACCAAGGAAACCGGCATCAAGGTGCTGGAAGTCCAGGCCAACAGCGACACCCAGGCCGAACAGGTGATGCGCGGCCTCGCGCGCAAGAAGGTCGACCTGATCGCGGCGATCGGCTTCTCGCAGACCCAGGCAGTGCAAAAGGTCGCCAAGGAATTCCCGAACGTGCGCTTCGTGCTGATCGACAGCATCGCGCAGGGTAACAACATCAACTCGGTGATGTTCAAGGAACAGGAAGGCTCCTACCTGGTCGGCGTCGCCGCCGCCATGGCCTCCAAGTCGAAGAAGCTGGGCTTCGTCGGCGGCATGGACATCCCGCTGATCCGCGCTTTCGCCTGCGGCTACAGCCAGGGCGCCAAGGCCCAGTTCCCGAAAGTCGAGATCATGCAGAACATGGTCGGCACCACCGCAGCGGCCTGGAACGATCCGGCCAAGGGCGGCGAGCTGGCGCGTGCGCAGTTCGACCGCGGCGCCGACGTGGTGTTCGCGGTGGCCGGCGGCAGCGGCATGGGCGCGCTGCAGATGGCCAAGACCAAGGGCAAGCTGGCGATCGGCGTCGACTCGAACCAGAACTACCTCCACCCGGGCAACATGCTGACCTCGATGGTCAAGCGCGTGGACAACGCCATCTACGAATCCTTCATGGCGCAAAAGAACGGCACCTGGAAGGGTGGCGTCACCTACAAGGGCCTGAAGGAAGGCGGCGTGGACTGGGTCCTGGACAAGGACAACCGCGCAGTCGTCACGCCGGAGATGGAAAAGCGCGTGAACGCCGTGCGCACCGACATCATCAACGGCAAGATCAAGGTCGTCGACTACCGTACCGCAGGCAGCTGCCCGGTCTGATTCACCTATCCCCATGAAAAAGCGCGCCGCGCCGGTCAACCCGGTCCGGCGCGCTTTTGAATGAAATGCAGGCTTTTTATTGCGCATCATCGATGCGCACCACCAACCATTTACTCTGATCGCAATGCAGCCAGCCGTAGAATTTCGCAACATCAGCAAGGCCTTCGGGGCCGTGCAGGCGAACGCTGACGTCAGCTTCCCGATCGCCAAAGGCTCGATCCACGGTGTGATCGGCGAGAATGGCGCGGGCAAGTCCACCCTCATGAGCATCCTGTACGGCTACTATCACGCCGACAGCGGCCAGCTCCTGATCAACGGCCAGGAGCGCCAGATCCGCTCCTCGCAGGAAGCGATCGCGCTCGGCATCGGCATGGTCCACCAGCACTTCATGCTGGTCGAGAACATGACCGTGCTGGACAACGTGATGCTCGGCACCGAGGGCGGATTCAAGCTGGCTGCCAAGCGCAAGGAAACCGAAGCGAAGCTGCGCGAGATCTGCGCGCGCTACCGCCTCGATGTCGACCCGCTTGCCACCATCCACGACCTGTCGGTGGGCGCGCAGCAGCGCGTCGAGATCCTCAAGCAGATCTACCGCAGCGCCGAGATCCTGATCCTGGACGAGCCGACCGCCGTCCTCACCGCCCAGGAAACCGCCTCGCTGTTCGAGATCCTGCGGCTGTTCAAGGAACAGGGCAAGACCATCATCCTGATCACCCACAAGCTGGGCGAGATCATGGAGATCACCGACCAGGTGACCGTGATGCGGGCCGGCCGCGTGGTCGGCGCGGTGAGCACCGCCGAGACCTCCAAGGAGCAGCTGGCCAACATGATGGTTGGCCGCCCGATCGAGGGCAACCTGCCGCGCAAGCCCTTCAATCCGGGCGCGCCGGTGCTGCAGGTCTCGAACCTGCAGCTGGAAGACAAGCAGAAGGTCAAGCTCCTGGCTGACATCGACCTCACCGTGCGCGCCGGCGAGATCGTCGCGATCGCGGGCGTGTCGGGCAACGGCCAGAGCGAACTGATGGAAATCCTGTCGGGCATGCGCCTGCCGACGTCGGGTCGCGTCGAATTCCTCGGCAAGGAACTGCCCTATGCCGGTCGCTCCAACGCCGACGGCCTGCCGGCCGAATTCCGCGACCTCGGCATCGGCCACGTGCCGGAAGACCGCCTGCGCGACGGCGTGATCAAGGATTTCTCGGTCATGCAGAACACCGTGTTCGGCTACCAGGACCGCGTTACCAACAAGATGGGCCTGTTCGACTTCGAAGCCATCGCCAAGCGCTGCGCCCACCTGCTCGAAGCCTTCGACGTGCGTCCGAAGAACCCGGACCTGCGTATCGGTCTTCTCTCCGGCGGTAACCAGCAGAAGGTCGTGATCGCGCGCGAAGTGTCGGCCGCACCAAAACTGATGCTGGTCGGCCAGCCGACCCGCGGCGTCGACATCGGCACCATCGAGAGCATCCACACCCAGCTGCTGCGCCTGCGCGACGAAGGCGTCGCCATCCTGCTGGTGTCGACCGAGCTGGAAGAAGTGCGCGCGCTGGCCGACCGCATCGTGGTCGTCTCCGGTGGCCGCATCACCGGTGAACTGAATGTTGAAGAATTCGATACCACCCGCATCGGCCTGCTGATGGGCGGGATGCACAAATCATGAAAACCACTGAACTCCCACGCTGGGCATCCGGCTTCGTCCTGCCCATCCTGAACCTGTTGTCGGCATTGCTGGTCGCGGCCTTGGTGATCCACCTGCTGGGCGAGAGCCCGGTCGAGTCGATGCAGATCCTGATCAACAGCGCCGTCATCAATCCGGAAGGCCTGAGCTACACGCTGTTCTACGCTTCCACCTTCGTGTTCACTGGCCTCGCGGTCTCGGTGGCGATGAAGGCGGGCCTGTTCAACATCGGCGCCGAAGGCCAGATGTACCTGGGCGGCTTAGGGCTAACCCTGGCGATGCTCGCATTCGACGCTTCGCTCTCGCCCTGGCTCCTGATTCCGCTGGCGATGATCGCCAGCGCCGTGTTCGGCGCCGGCTGGGCCTTCCTGCCCGGCTACCTGCAGGCCAAGCGCGGCAGCCACGTGGTGGTCACGACCATCATGTTCAACTTCATCGCCGCCAGCCTGATGAACTTCATCATCGTGAAGTACCTCATCCCCGAGGGCGACCAGAACCCAGCCAGCCGTACCTTCAGCGAAGCGTCCTGGATGCCGCGCCTGTTCGACTGGTTCCCGGCCATGGGCGACACCCCGCTGAACATCTCCTTCCTGCTGGCGATCCTCGCACTGGTAATCTACGGCCTCGTGATGTCGCGCTCGAGCTGGGGCTACAAG
This sequence comes from Massilia sp. IC2-476, assembly GCF_020707295.1. Classification (NCBI taxonomy): domain Bacteria; kingdom Pseudomonadati; phylum Pseudomonadota; class Betaproteobacteria; order Burkholderiales; family Oxalobacteraceae; genus Massilia; species Massilia sp. IC2-476. The sequence goes on along the minus strand of NZ_JAJFER010000002.1, from coordinate 394,291 downwards.
CTGCAGGCCACGGGCCTGAACCAGCACGCCGCCCACTACGCCGGCGTGCGCATCAGCCGCACCATCATCGTCGCGATGCTGATCTCGGGCGCCCTGGCGGGCCTCGCCGCCGTCAACTCGATCCTCGGCTCGACTCACTACCTGAGCCTGAACTTCCCGGCCGGCGCCGGTTTCGTCGGCATCGCGATTGCGCTGATGGGCCGCCAGCATCCGGTCGGCATCTTCCTGTCCTCGGTGCTGTTCGGCGCCCTGATCCAGGGCGGCTTCGACCTGTCGCTGGAAAAGCCGAACATCCCGCAAGAGACCTTCATTTTCATTCAAGGCCTGATCATCCTGTTCTGCGGCGCGATGGAGAACCTGTACGCGCCTGCGGTCCTGAAACTGATCAATGCAACTAAGGCTCGTAAAGGTTAATACGCCATGGAAGACTTCCAGTTCGCCAGTATCGTCGTCTCGACGATCCGCAATGCGCCGGTCCTGATTTTCGCGGCCATGGCCGGCCTGTTCGCCGAGCGCAGCGGCGTGATCGACCTCGGCCTCGAGGGCAAGATCCTCGCCTCCGCCTTCGTCTCCGCCGGCGTCGCCTACTCCTACCAGGACCCGTGGCTCGGCATCGCTGCCGGCATGCTCGCCTCGGTCGCCCTGGCGCTGGTGCAGGCCTTCGTCGCCATCACCCAGAAGGGCAACCAGCTGGTGGCGGGCATGGCGATCAACATCGCCATGAGCGGCCTGACCTTCGTGGTCGCCCAGTACTTCTTCCAGCAGGGCGGCCGCACGCCGGACCTGGGCGAAGCGCGCCTGGCCGACGTGATCCTGCCGGGCACCGCCGCCATGGACAGCATCCCCTTCATCGGCTGGCTGTACGGCCACGTGATCGGCGGCCATTCGGTACTGGTCTACCTCGCCTTCCTGCTCCTGCCGGTGGTGCACTGGACCCTGTACCACAGCCGCTTCGGCCTGCGCCTGCGCGCCTGCGGCGAGAACCCGCATGCGGCCGATGCGGCCGGCGTGTCGGTCCAGAAGACGCGCTATACGGCGATGCTGATTGCCGGCGTGCTGTGCTCGTTCTCGGGCGCCTATCTGTCGATCGTCCAGAGCGGCTTCTTCCTGCGCGACATGTCGGCGGGCGCCGGCTACCTGGCGCTGACGGCGATGGTGTTCGGTAACTGGCGTCCGCTGCACACGGTGCTGGGTTGCCTGATGTTCGGCTTCTTCGGCGCGGTGCAGATCCAGATCGAAGGCGTGGACCTGCCGGTCGTGGGCCGCATCCCGGGTTCGCTGATCCAGATGATCCCGTATGTGCTGACCGTGGTCGTGCTGGCCGGCCTGATGGCCAAGTCGGTGGCGCCGAAGGCGCTGGGACGACCCTTCGTCAAGTCACGCTGAGTTTCAGTACTCTCAAGAATGGCCTGCTTCCGCAGGCCATTTTTTTGCCTCCAGCCAGCGCTTGTTGCCATGGTTGTTAGCAAATGTGACTACCGTAAGCCTTTGTAAAGGCCGTCAACAAGGCTCATCGGCGAGCCGTTGATTGCTCAGGTGACACGATAAACGTACGCCAGAACCGAACCGGAAAGGATTTATCCATGAAGAAAGCACTTGCTACCCTGATCGTCGCTCTGTCGGCTACCTCGGCATTCGCCCAGACCACCTCGCCTACGACCGCAACCCCGGCCACCCCGGCGACTCCGGCCACCGCCGCTACCCCGGCCGTGCCGGCTACCCCGGCAACTTCGGCAGATACCGCCGCCTCGACCACCGATACCTCGGGCGGCACCGGCGCCACCTCGGCAACCGCGGCTTCGCCGGCTACTGCCGCAACCCCGGCCACCCCGGCGACCCCGGCCACTCCGGCAGACAAGACCGACACCAAGCAGGACAAGCAAGCCAAGCACGACAAGAAGTCCTCGCACAAGGACAGCAAGTCGACCGGCAAGTAAGCCATCACCGACCCGGGAAGCCGCGCGCTCCCCGGGTTTCATGGGAGCGTCGTGCGGCCCCGCACGGCGCTTACTGGATCGCCGGATCCACCGTCTCCGCCCCGCTGGCGCGGCGGATGGAACGCTTGAAGGTCCACATCACCCCTATTCCTCCCGATACCCCGCTGTCCTTCACATGCAGGGGACTGTCGCGGTTTGCCGCTCCCTTGTAGCTTTCGAAACGCAGATAGCCGAACACCCGCAGGTCCTCGTCGATGCGGCGAGAGCCGAACAGGCCCAGGCGCGTCGCCATCAGGCCGGAATCGGCCAGGTACGCGGGCCGGAGGGCCGTCGCGTACTGCGGCGCCACCTCGTAGAAGTGGCGGTTGATGCGGCGGTCGCCCAGCACGACGGAGAGATTCGTTTCCAGCGTCCATAGTCCGCGCTCGCCCGCCATCTCGTAGGCCAGGCGCGGCTCGAAAGTGGCGCCCCGATGATGCAGGCCGCCGCGCGCCTCGATCACGGCGCGCAGCGGGAATTCGGCGCGCAGGCGGCGATTGTTGCCGAGCTCGAGCAGGCGCAACTTCAGGCGCGGACCGAATTCGACTAGCGGGCCGAGATCCGGCATGCCGGCGCGCTCGTCGACATCGTCCGAGTCTGAAGGCAAGGCGCCGGCGAAGCCGATGTCGAGTTCGGCCCGGTCACTGCGGAACACGCGCGCGTTGACGCCGGAACGGTCGGCGCGCAGGATCTCGCCGCGGTAGACGATGTTGGGGAAGACCAGCAGGCGCGATTCGCGCTCGTCGGAGCCGGGATAGGACGGAGTCGAGATGGCGGCGGCGCCGACGCCGATTTCCCATAGGGGGAGCTTGCGCTCGGGGCTGGTCTGGGCGCTGGCGGCGCTGGAGAGGATCAGGCAGCCGCAGCAGGCGGCCTTAAGGAGAGGGCTCATGGTCTTGGCGTAGGTTCCGGTGAAGCGGATTCTATCCAAGACCAGGGAGTGGACGCGCCGCGCACGCTGAGCAGCGTCAGCTTTGATGAAAGTCGCCTGCTCGTAAACGTCATCCCGGCGAAGGCCGGGATCCAATTCTGTAGCACAGTGTGAACGTAACTCTGCGCAGCGAACTTGGATCCCGGCCTGCGCCGGGATGACGGTCTTACTTCTGGCGGTGCAAACTACTTTTGCGGTCTAAGGAAGCCGCCGACAATCAACCCTTCTCCGGGAAAATCGCCTGCAGCACCGCCGCCAGGTTGTATCCGCCCTTGATCAGCTGGGTCTTCGCAATCGCCGAGCTCGGCACTGGGTAGTTCTGCGGCACTTCCAGTGCGAAGGTGTAGTAGGTCTCGCCCTTCTTGCTGGTCTGCGGAGTCAGCTTGCCCGGCATCACGTCCTGGTAGGCCAGCTTGGCCACCACCAGGGCGTCGTCCGCCCACTGGTATGGCCAGGTGATCGGGTCGCCCTTGGCCTTGGCCACCTGCGGGTTGCCGGCGATGGCCGCGTCCGCGAACTGCTCCGGGGTCTTGGTCTTGATGCGGCGGAAGGCGTAGTCCACCGTGGTGCTGTCCCAGTACGAGTGGAAGGGCTTGGTCAGGGCCTTGGGGACGCCTTCGCGCACCGGGGCCGGTTCGCCCGGGCCGATCAGGCCATCGGCCAGCGCGCTCACCTTGGCGTCGTCCAGCAGCAGGTTGTTGCCGCCGCGCGAATCGAAGATCGCGGTCTCGTCGACTTCGGCATGGGTCTTCGGCACCACGAACTTGCCGTCCTTGGAAACAAAGGCGGCGCCCACGTGCAGCGGCTGGTGGATGTCGCCGGCGAAGTGGGTCAGCAGGATCAGGGCCTGGCGCTTGGTGAACTTGTGCGGGTTCAGGGCTGGGTCGGTCTTGCCCTGCAGGACCGCGATGCACTGCTTCAGGGTCTGGACGATATCCACGTCGGCCGTGCCGACGCCGTGGTCATGGTACTTCTCGAGCTGGAACGGAACGTCGGTGTAGTGGTACTCGCTGTGCTTGGGATTGCCGCCCACGTAGTCCACCATCTCCTGGGTCTGCGGGCCGCAATAGCTGCCCTTGACGCAGTCGGCCCAGTTGGCGATCGACTCGAGCGATTCACCCGGCAGCAGCAGGGCCTGGATCTGCTTCTGGGCGTTCGAGCCCTTGAGCAGCTTGTCGGCGATGGCGCCGACGGCGCGGTGGCCGTCACGGCCCCAGGCCGCGGCGTCGAACGATACAAAGGCGCCGGTCAGCGCGAGTACACAGGCGAGTTTTTTCATGGTCATCCTTGGTTGAAGGCTCATTGGGCCTTGATGATGCGTGGCGCGCTCGGGGCCAGCGCGGCGCCCTGCCCCTCGGTCTTGCGCAGGTAGTCGGTGAAGGCGTCGAGGTCCATCAGGCCGGTCTCGAGGCGATTGCCGCCCTTGGCGAATTCGGGGAAGTTGTCGCCGCCTTCGGCCAGGAAGTTATTCGCGACGATGCGGTAGGTCTTGTTCGCTTCCAGCGGCTTGCCGTTCAGCGTGACGGCGGTGACGCGGCTACCGGCCGGGCGCTTCTCGTCCCAGGTATAGCTGAAGCCATTGGACACCTGCAGCATCGAGCCGTTGCTGGATGCCGAACGCCACTGCTGCTCGAGCAGGGTGCGGATCTGGGCGCCGGTCAGGTCCATCACCACCAGCGTGTTCCCGAACGGGAGCACGGCCTGGGTCTGGCCGAAGGACGCGACATTGTCCACACCCGCTTCCAGGTCCTTGCGGATGCCGCCTTCGTTCATGAAGCCGATCTGGGCGCCCAGGTTGCGGGTCGCGGCCAGCACGGCGTCGGCGATCAGGTTGCCAAGCGGCGCTTCGCCGGCCTCGTTCTGCTTTTTCAACACCGGCGCCGCGGCCAGGCGCGCCACCGGGCGATTCAGGGCTGCGCGGCTGCTTTCCTTGACCTTCGCGATGAAGGCGACCATCTTTTCGTCGGCCGGGAAGTCGCCCGCTTTCATCAGGACGTTCTCGACCTTGATCTCGCCGACGCTGCCCACGCCCTTCTGCACTTTCATGGCGATGCGGGTCAGCAGGTGGCCATAGGACGAGGCCTGGGTCACGGTACGGCCGTCGACCTTGCACAGGTAGCCCTCGTGGGTATGGCCGGTGATGACCAGCTTGATGGCCGGGTCGAGCTTTTTCACGATGTCGACGATCGGGCCTTTGAGCTGGCTGCAGCCGGGAGTCATCGCGCTTTCCTTGGTACTTCCGCCCTGGTGCACCAGGGCCACGACCACGTCGGCGCCCTCACGGCGCATGGCGGGAATGGCGCGGTTGATGGCCGCCGCCTCGTCGCCGAATTCCAGGCCGGCGATCCCGGAGGCCATCACCACCGAGCGGGTGTCCTGCAGCACCACGCCGACCAGGCCGACCTTGATGCCCTTGGCTTCGATGATCCTGAAGGCCGGGATGAAGGGCTGGCCGGTGGCCTTGTCGACCACGTTGCCGGCCAGGTAGGTGAAGTTCGCGCCGCGGTAATCCTTGGCCATCTGGCAGGCCTTGTCCGGACGCGGCGAATCGCAGCCGCCGTGCTGCTGGCGCAGCAGTTCCTTGCGGCCGGCATCGAATTCGTGGTTGCCGACCGCGGACACGCGCAGGTCGAGCATGTTCATCGCCTCGATGGTGGGCTCGTCGGCCCACAGCGAGGACATCGCCGGGCTGGCGCCGACCAGGTCGCCCGCGGAGACGAACAGCAGGTCCTTGTCCTGCTTGCGCCAGGCCTGCAGCGCGGCTGCCACCGCCTCGGCGCCGCCGGCGCGGATCGGGCTCGCCTTGCTGCCGTCAGCGTTGGTCGGGGTGTAGCGGCTGGGTTCCAGGTTGCCGTGGAAGTCGTTCAGGGCAACCAGGTTGATCGTGACAGGGTCGTTCGCAACCGCGTTGCGGCCCGATTGCGTGGAATAGTTGGCGACGGCGCCGAGCCAGGTACAGCCGGAGACAGCCAGGGGAAGCGCAAGCGCCAGCGCGACACGGGAAAGCCGTGCCGGGGCACGCGGGAAGTCGGTCGTCATATCGATGTCAATACTGGAGGTTGGATGTAAAAACAGGCCCTTGCGGGCCTGTTCGGTACTGCACGCTACGCCTGCCGCGTGAGGCAGCGGCAGGCATTGTAGCGTTATTAGATGTCCACCGACAGGGTGACCGACGCGAAGCGCGGTGCGCCCAGGTAGTAACGCAGGGTGCCGACGCTGGTCACGCCCGGGAACGGGGTGGTGTTGTTGACAGTCGACGACGACGGGTTGCGATACTGCTTGTTGGTGATGTTGCTGATGTTGAACTGCAGCTTCGGACGCTTGAAGACACCCCAGTTGTCGAAGGTGTAGCCAGTATCGAAGCCGTAGGTGGTGTAACCCGGTGCCCACTCGTCGTTCACCAGGGTGCCTGCCTGGCGGCTGGTTGCCTTGGCTTTCACGCGGGCGTAGAACGTGCCCTGGGTGTATTCCAGCGACAGGCCGGCCTTCAGCTTCGGCGTCAGCGGCATTTCCTTGCCGGCGGTCGGCAGGGTACCGGTGGCGCTCACGCGCAGGTTGTCTTCGATCTTGCTGCGGGTGTAGCCGAACGAACCGTAAGCTGCCCAGCCGTTGATCGGGGTGTTGCCCAGTTCGATCTCGAGGCCGTGGTTCTTCACGTTGCCAGCGTTGGTGTAGCTGCTGGTGTTGGTGATCGGGTCAAACGCGGTCGCCTGGCGGTTCTTGAAGTCGACGTAGAACGCGGTCACGGTCGCGATCAGGTTGTTGCTCTGGTGGCGGTAGCCGATGTCGGTGTTCCACGAGGTCTCTTCCTGCACGTCGCCGCGCAGGGTCGCCTGGTTACCAACCAGGGTCACGTTGGTGCCGACGTTGCTGAACACGAAGTTCGGCGGGGCTTTCATGTTCTTCGCCACCGACGCGAACAGCTGGTCGTCGTTGGTGATGCGGAAGCGGGCGCCCAGCTGCGGCAGCACGTCCTTGTACTTCTTGACGATGTTGTAGGTCGGGTTCTGGTTGCCTTCGCTCGCGAAGTTGGTGAAGTCACGCTCGATGTTCGGCGTACGCAGACCCAGGTTCAGGGTCAGCTTGTCGTCCATCATCGTGATCGTGTCCTGGATGAAGAACTGGTACGCGGTCGAGATGGTGTCCCAGTCGCGGCTCATGAACAGCGAACCGTCCGGACGGCGGATCTGGTAGATCTGCAGGTACGGGTCATACGGACGGCCGTCGGCGGTCACCGGGACCATCGGGCCGGTCTGACGGTGCTTGGCGCGCTCGTACCAGAAGCCACCCAGGATGTTGTGGTTGTTCCACTGGTAGTTCAGCGACGAGGTGATACCCGGACGCTTGGTGTCGGTGTGCGACGCGTTCGCCATGATGATGGTGTCGAGCGTATCGCCGTCGCCGTTCAGGTCGACCGATGCGCCGAGGCGGTTGGTCGTGGTGTTCAGGAAGCTGCCGCTTTCGCGCTGGACGCGCTGCTGCAGGCCACCGTTACCGAAGCCATACCAGAAGTACGGCAGCACTTTCAGGTCGAGGTTTTCGCTCAGGCGGAACTTGGCGGTTGCCGAAGCAATCGCGTTCTTGAACGGGTTGATGTACAGGCCGTGGTACAGCGGGGTCTGGGTAGCTTCGGTCTGGGCAGTGCCTGCACGCGGGGTCAGGTGGCCGACGAAGTAGTCGCTGGTGTCGTAGTAGTAACCACGGGTGTTGATTTCGGTCAGCGTCAGGTTGTTGATGCTGTTGTTCAGCGCTTCGTTCCACAGCAGGGTGGCGTGGATGTAGTTGAAGCGATCCCAGTCGTAGTTGAAGCCGGCGTCGATGTGGTTACGCTCTGCCTTGCCCTTGCCCTTCCACTTGTCCGACATGGCGCGCGAGAACGAGACGAACAGCTTCGAGCGGTTGTCCGGCAGAATGCCGCTGTCGTAGCGGACGAAGGACTTGAACATGTCCAGCTGGCCGAAGGTCTGCATCACGCGCAGGCGCTGCTTGTTTTCCGGGTTGCAGGTGTTGATGCCGAAGTTACCGCCGGTCGCGCCGACCTGCGGCGAGTCGACGTCGGTCGAACCCTGGGTCACGAACTGCGAGCAGGTGTTTTCCTGGTCAACGTATTCTTGCGGGTACACCGAGAACGAACCCGAGTCGTTCACCGGCACGCCGTTGATGGTGGCGCCGATCTGGTCGCTGTTGAAACCGCGCAGGGTCAGGCCGCCGCCGAACAGGCCGGTTGCATCGTGGTTGTAGCTGTTCACTGCCGGCAGCAGTTCCAGTGCCTCATAGGCGTTGCCGGTCGGGCGCTGCTTTTCCAGTTCCGCTGCGGTGACGGTCGAACGCGCTTTCGGCGCTTCTTCGAAGACCATCAGACCCATACCCAGTTTCTTGCCGGTGATAACAACTTCCGAACGAACCTGGCCTTCGTCAGACGTTGCCGTCTGGGCTTGGGCGACGCCGGCGCATGCCAGGCATGCCAGCGCGATCGCGCTCAGGCGCAGCTTCGGTTGTTGGTTAAAAGCGGATTGCATTCAAAACTCCCCTAGAGTGTCATTATGAAAACTACAACAGCAAGTGCTACACCTGCATGAATTCTTGCCAAAAGTTCTAGACTTTTGCAGCGGCATGGCAGTGTAAGGTCTGAATATGTCCGGTTGATGACGCCACCGGAGTCACGATGAGGCGTGGACCAAGTAGAAAAAAAGTCTTTCCTAAATAGTCACTCGCCGACTATGCATGAGTGCATCTAGCGTGACAAATACCATTTCGCTTACAAATTTATACGTATTTCGTATAAGTCCCCGTGGCTGTCCCGTGTCGGTTGTCCGCAACACGGAGTTCACCTGTGGAAATTGCTGCGGCGCGATTATAAGAGGACTAATTCAGCAGCGAAACGAATTAATTTGTAAATCCGTTTTGCCAAGGAGATGGATGGGCAATGTGTAGCGCGGTGGCCACACATTGCCCTTTTGGAAGAGATTGGCACTGTCAAGTGCCGTTTTTTTGATCAGCGCTTGGCTGCGGGGGCGGCGCTGCGGGCCAGTTCGGCGATCCGGGCTTCGAACGCCGCGAAACGCTCGTCCAGCTGACGGGTCAGGCGTTGTTTTTCTGCTACCGGCAGGAAGGCGTAGCGGATGCTGTTGTACGAGGTGCGCTTCATTTCCGCGTAGTCCGGCTTGTAGCGGCTGGCGAACAGCACGTACTCGTTCGACAGGGTGTGGCGGGTCACGCCGGCGTCGTCGGTCGAGATCACGTAGGGCACGCCATATTTACGATACAGGGTGATCGGGTGGTTGGCCCCTTCGATGCCGCTGATGAAGGCGTTCGAGGTCAGGTTGATCTCGACCGGGATGTCGTCCTTGCGCATCTTCGCCATGATGGCCGGGGCATTGGTCTCGTGCGCCAGGTCGATGCCGTGGCCGATGCGGTTGGCGCCGGCAACCACCAGGGCCTGGTCGATGTGGAACTTCAGGCCTTCCGGCGGCACGTCGCCCAGCGCCAGCTCGCCGGCGTGCATGGCGATCCTCACTTCCGGATAGCGCGACTTCAGGAAGCGGAACATCTTCATGTGCAGCGCGTAGTCGCGCATCGACACCATGGTGCTTTCCTGGCCAACGATATTGACGCCGACGATCTTGTCGCTCATGGCCGCAGCCTTGAAACCCGAGACCATCGACGAGAACACCTGCGAGGGGTTCAGCAGGCGCAGCACGTAGGTCTGGTAGCGCATGGTGAAGCGCTCGTCGTCGATGCCTTCGGCCGACTCGTGGATCTTGTTGACGAAGTCTTCAAGGGACTTGCGGAAGCCGGCGTCCTGCTCCAGCACCGCCAGCCAGGCGCCCATCTGGGCTTCAAAAGCCTTGTCGTCATTGGCGTTCTGCCAGGCCTGGGTGTCGAACTCCTTGTTCACCACGAAGGGCGACATCTTGAACATGGTCTCGATGTAGCTGACGTTTTCCGCAATGGCGCGCTTCTTGAGTTCCTGCAGGCCTTCGCGGAAGTTCGCGTTCGAGACCGGGCCAAAGAAGCCGAAGGTCTGGAAGAACAAACGGTCCGGCGGCGGCTGGATCGCGCCGTGGTTGTTGAAGTCCTTGTTCGACCAGCGCTGCAGCAGTTCGCGGTAGGTGTAGTCGTCGGCATACACCTCGCTTGTGGACAGGCAGTTGCGGTCCTTGGCCGGCTTGGCGCGCTCGGCCTCGACGACTTCCTTCCGGGTCTCGATCTGGTAGGTCTGCTTGTTGACGCAGTAGCCCTGCTTGTCGAGGAAGTCGACGTACTGCTCGGCATAGACCGAACCCGAATAATGGTGGTGCAGGTCGCCGCCCTTGGGCATCTGGGTGAAGAACAGGGTCAGCTCGGACAGCTTCGGCTCGCCGGCGATCAGGCTGGCGTAGTGGCGGGCGGTGGCGGCTTCGTTCGCGGTCGAAGCCGGGCCTTTGGCCAGGGCTGGGGCGCCGGCGACGGCCAGCGACAGGGCAAAAGCCGGCAGGACGCTGCCGGTCAGTTTCTTGTACATGGGTGTGACTTTCTGGTGCGGTGGACCGCGCAACTCTATACGGTTGAGTTAGCCTTTGCAATATGGCACGTAGGGTGGGCGGGTCCCCCCCCCCACGCGGTGATAGCTGGCGGCGAGATCATCCGGCACGATGGTGGAGCCCTCGACAATCACCGCGTGGGCGGTCAAGCCGCCCACCCTACGCGCTGCGGCGATGAACGAGGGCGCCGCCCGAATAGGTCGCCCTGATCGCACGGTCGTCGCCCAGCAGCGCCAGCGCGAACAGCAACTCCTCGAGTGACTCCAGCTGCGCCGTGCGGCGCGCCAGCAGCGGCGTGGCCTTCGGGTCGAGCACGATGAAGTCCGCTTCCGCGCCCGGGACAAAGCTGCCGATCGTGCCCTCCAGGTCCATGGCGCGCGCCGCGCCCAGGGTGGCGAGATAGAACATGCGCAGCGCAGGCAGGTAGCTGCCCTTCAGGCGCGCCACCTTGTAGGCTTCGTTCATGGTCTGCAGGATCGAGAACGAGGTGCCGGCGCCGACGTCGGTGCCGAGCGACAGCAGCGCGTTTGCCCCATCCGCCTTTTCGAAGTCGAACAGGCCGCTGCCGAGGAACAGGTTGGAGGTCGGGCAGACCGCCACGGCGCCGCCCGTGGCCGCCATGCGCGCGAAGTCTTCGTCGTCGAGCCAGATGCAGTGGCCGAACAGCGCGCGCGGGCGCATCAGGCCAAAGCGCTCATACACGTCCAGGTAGCTGCGCGACTGCGGATGCAGTTCGCCCACCCACTTGCACTCGTCCTTGTTTTCCGAGACGTGGGTCTGGATGAAGGTGTCGGGCCAGGCCTTCGCCAGTTCGGCGGTGGCGCGCAGCTGGGCGTCGGTCGAGGTCGGGGCGAAGCGCGGCGTGATCGCATACAGCTGGCGCCCGCGCTTGTGCCACTTCTCGATCAGGGCGGCGCTGTCGCCCACGCTGCCCTCGCAATCGCGCAGGAAATCCGGGCAGTGGCGGTCCATCAGCACCTTGCCGGCCACCATGCGCAGGTTGCGCGCCTCGCTGGCCTCGAAAAAGGCGTCGACCGATTGCGGATGCACGGTGCAGTAGACGACCGCGGTGGTGGTCCCGCAGCGTAGCAGTTCGTCGAGGAAGAACTCGGCGGTCGCACGGGCGTGCGCCGGGTCCTCGAAGCGGCGTTCGGTCGGGAAAGTGTAGGTCTCCAGCCAGGGCAGCAGGCCCTCGCTTGGCGAGGCAATCATGTCGGTCTGCGGGTAATGCAGGTGGGTGTCGATGAAGCCCGGGGTGATGAGCTGGCCACGGTAGTCGTGCGGCGTCACGCCGTCAGGCAAGCTGCCGATCAGCGCGGCATAATCGCCGGCGGCCTTGACGCGGCCATCCTCGACCACCAGCAGGCCGTCTTCGTGCCAGGCGTGGGCATCGCCGTGGAATCCCGGGTCGGCGTGAAAATGCAGCAAGCTCGCACGATAGGCTTGCACGTTGTGAGGTGCGGTGGACATCAGTGTATTTCCGTTGAAACTTCAATTGGGCGGGCTGCCGCTTCCCATACGGTGAGCAGCTGGGCCGCCACGGAGGCCGCGATCACGGCCGGGGCCTTGCCCTCGATGCCGGGAATGCCGACCGGGCAAACCATGGTGGCGAGGCGCGCATCAATGATGCCGCGTTCGCGCAGGCGGTGCTCGAACTGGCGGCGCTTGGTATCGGAGCCGATCAGGCCGAACCAATCCTGGGCGCCGGGGCGGGACAGTATCGCGTGCGACAGGCTCAGGTCAAGGGCATGGCTGTGGGTCATGACCAGAAAGGTGGTGCCCTGTGGTGCGTTTTCAACAAGCGCTTCGGGCGTGTCGGTCGCTTCGACCGTCACGTTGGCCGGGATGGCGGCCGGGAACAGGTCCTCGCGCTCGTCGACCCAGGTGACGCGGCAAGGCAGCTCGGCCAGGGCGCGTACGATGGCGGCGCCGACATGGCCGGCGCCGAACAGCATCAGGTGGGCACGCGGGGCGAGGACAGCGTCGGCCAGCCAGAGACGGCCTGCGTCGTCCTGGAATATGTGCGTGCCCTGCGAGCGGTCGAATTCAGGGACAGCTTCGCCATCCAGCAGTCGTCCGCTGCCGTCGAATATACCCGTAGGGTGGGCGGCTTCGCCGCCCACGCGGTCAACTGGCGGACGCACAGGCTGTCCCTCATCTTTCGCCGACCGCGTGGGCGGGTGACCGTGATCTGGTCCACTGGACCAGATCACCCCTACACAAACCACCCGCCAGGTGTCCTCATTGCGCCGACTGTCGAGCAGTGACAGCTGCTGCGCATCGGCAAACTCGAACGCCAGCCAGGCGATACCACCGCAGCACTGTCCCAGCTTTGGCCCCAGCGGAAAGCGTTCGACGTGCGCGGCCCCGCCCTGCTCCAGCATGGCACGCGCCATCTCCAGCGCCCGGTGCTCCAGGTGGCCGCCGCCAATGGTGCCCCTGAAACCCTGGGCATCCACCAGCATGCGGGCGCCCGGCTCGCGTGGAACGGAACCCTCGACGCGGGCGACCGTCACCAGCACTGCCGGCGCGTGCAGCTCGGATGGGAGCCAATCGCTCATCAGGCACTCGCCGATTCGACGTAGGCCACCGCCTTGAGGATTTCCTCACAGGTGGCCGGCGCGTTCAACGGCGGATTCACGCGATGGCCGCCCACGCTCGAGATGGCGTCGCGAATCGCAAAGAACACCGAGAACGGCAGCAGCAGCGGCGGCTCGCCCACCGCCTTGGAGCGGTGGATGCTGTCGGCCACGTTGCGGTTCTTGAAGAGGCGCACGCGGAAGTCTTCCGGGCAGTCGGAGATACCAGGAATCTTGTAGGTCGACGGCGCGTGCGTCATCAACTTGCCCGCCGGGTTCCACCACAGTTCTTCGGTGGTAAGCCAACCCATGCCCTGGATGAAGGCGCCTTCGACCTGGCCGATGTCGATCGCCGGATTCAGCGAGTTGCCGGCGTCGTAGAGCGCATCGGCGCGCAGCAGCTTCCACTCGCCGGTGAGCGTGTCCACCACCACTTCCGACACGGCGGCGCCGTAGGCGTAGTAGGAGAAGGGATTGCCGTTCATGGTCTTCGGATCCCAGTGCAGGCCGGGGGTGGCATAGAAGCCGTCCGACCACAGCTGCACCCGCGCCAGATAGGCCTTGGCCACCACTTCGCCGAAGCGCAGCGCCTGGCCGGCCACGAAGACGGTGTCGTCGGCGAAGCGCACCTCGGACGGCTCGCCGCCGAACTGCGAGGCCACGAACGCAGCCAGGCGCTCGCGGATCTTGCGCGCGGCGTCCTGCGCGGCCTTGCCGTTCAGGTCCGCGCCGGTGGACGCTGCCGTGGCCGAGGTGTTGGCGACCTTGCTGGTATTGGTGGCGGTGGCACGCACACGCTCCAGGTCCACGCCCAGTTCGTGCGCGACCACCTGCATCACCTTGGTGTTGATGCCCTGCCCCATCTCGGTGCCGCCGTGGTTCACCAGGATCGAGCCGTCCACGTAGACGTGCACCAGCGCGCCGGCCTGGTTCAGGTGGGTGACGTTGAAGGCGATGCCGAATTTCACCGGGGTGAGCGCCAGGCCCTTCTTCAGCACCGGGCTGCAGCGGTTAAATTCGTTAATTGCGGTACGGCGGGCGCGGTAGTCGCTGGTCTGTTCCAGCTCGGCCACCAGTTCGTGGATCACGTTGTCGACCACCGCCTGGCCGTAGGGGGTGACGTTGCGATCGGCCTTGCCGTAGAAATTCAGGCGCCGGATGTCGAGCGGGTCGCGGCCCAGGTTGCGTGCGATCTCGTCGATCACGTATTCGATCGCGATCGCACCCTGCGGCCCGCCGAAGCCGCGGAAGGCGGTGTTCGACTGGGTGTTGGTCTTGCCGCAGGCGGCGCGGATCTCGACGTCGGAGAGGTAATAAGTATTGTCGAAGTGGCAGACGGCGCGCGTGGCCACGGGGCCGGACAGGTCGGCCGAGAAGCCGGCGCGCGTGACCATGTCGACTTTCGCCGCAACGATGCGCCCTTCCCCGTCGTAGCCGACTTCGTACTCGTAGTGGAAGCAGTGGCGCTTGCCGGTGACGAGCATGTCGTCGTCGCGGTCGGCGCGCAGCTTGACCGGGCGGCGCAGGCGGGCGGCCGCAATCGCCGCGCTCGACGCCCACAGCGCCGACTGCGATTCCTTGCCGCCGAAGCCGCCGCCCATGCGGCGGCACTCGACCACCACGTGGTGCGAATGCAGGCCCAGCGCGTGCGCGACCACGTGCTGCATTTCGCTCGGATGCTGGGTCGAGCAGTAGACATGCATGCCGCGGTCCTCTCCCGGGATCGCATAGGCGATCTGGCCTTCGAGGTAGAACTGTTCCTGGCCGCCGACGTAGAGCTCGCCCTTGACGCGGTAAGGAGACTGGGCGAACGCACTTTCGGCATCGCCGCGCGCCAGGCGCATCGGCGGCAGCACATAGGACTGGGCCGCGCGTGCCGCCTGCGGCGTGAGGATGGCCGGCAGGTCTTCGTACTCGACCTTCGCCAGTTTCGCAGCGCGCCGTGCGTTGTCGTGGCTGTCGGCGACGACGATGAACATCGGCTGGCCGACGTACTGGACCAGGCCATCGGCCAGGATCGGGTCGTCGTGGATGATCGGGCCGCAATCGTTCGTGCCCGGGATGTCGCGCGCCGTCAGGACCGCGACCACGCCGCGGCTGGCGCGCACGGGTTCCAGGTCGATGCCGAGGATGCGCGCATGGGCGCGGGAGGACAGGCCGAGCGCCGCATGCAGGGTGCCGGCAGTCTCAGGGATGTCGTCGGTATAGGTGGCCTGGCCGAGCACGTGCAGTACGGCGGATTCGTGCGGCCGCGCGCGGCCGACTTCGGTCCACTGGCTCGCATCGAGGATAGGGGTGCCTGCGTCGTTCATGTCGCTCTCCTCAACCGGCCGCGAAGGCATTGACCGCCGTTGCCGGCAGCGGATTGTCGACGCGGGTCTCGAGCCAGAAGCGCCGCAGCAGGTTCTGCGCCGCCTGCATGCGGTAGCTGCTGGACGCGCGCATGTCGCTCAAGGGGGCGTAATCCTGCGCCAACATGCTCATGGCCGCGCGCATGGTGGCGTCATTCCAGGCCTCGCCGACCAGTGCCGCTTCGGCTTGCGTCGCCCGCTTGGGCGTGGCCGCCATGCCGCCAAAGGCGATGCGTGCGCTGGCGATGGTGTCGCCATCGAGCGTGATGGCGAAGGCCGCGCACACGGCCGAAATGTCCTGGTCGAAGCGCTTGGCCAGTTTATAGGTACGCATCCGCAGCCCCTCACGGCGCAGCGGGATGCGCAGGCCCTGGACGAATTCGCCGGCCTGCAGGTCTTTCTGCTGGTAGCCAAGATAGAAATCTTCCAGCGCCAGCACGCGCTTGCCCGCAGCGCCGCGCAGCACCACCTGGCTGCCCAGGGCGATCAGCCAGGGCATCGAATCGCCGATCGGCGAGCCGTTGGCGACGTTGCCGCCCAGGGTGCCGGCATTGCGGATCGGGAGCGAGGCGAAGCGCTGCCACATCTCCGACAGCTCGTCGGGGTAATGGCGGCAGATGGCGGCGTAGGCGTCGTTCAGCGTAACGCCGGCGCCGATCTCGAGCATGCCGTCGCTTTCCGCCACGGCCTTCAACGCGTCCACCTGGCCCAGGTAGATGATGTCGTTCAGCTCGCGCATGTGCTTGGTCACCCACAGGCCGACATCGGTGGAACCGGCCAGCAGCAGCGCGGCCGGGTGTTCGGCGCGCAGCTGGACCAGTTCGTCCAGCGTGCGCGGGATGTGGAAGCGTCCGCCTTTCGCTTCATAGCTGAAGCCATGGGTGCGCTGGAGCAGCTGCAGGCGTTCGGCCAGCGCGGCGCGGTCAAAAGCAGCCGGCGGCAGCTCGACCATGCGGCGCGCCGCATCGATGATCGGGCGGTAGCCGGTGCAGCGGCACAGGTTGCCCGACAGGGCGTCGTCGATCTGGCAGCGCGTAGGCGTGCCTTGCTGTTTCAGGTACATGCCCCACAGCGACATGGCAAAGCCCGGCGTGCAGAAGCCACACTGGGAACCGTGGCACTCGACCAGCGCCTGCTGCACCGGATGCAGCGA
Organism: Massilia sp. IC2-476; assembly: GCF_020707295.1. Taxonomy (NCBI): domain Bacteria; kingdom Pseudomonadati; phylum Pseudomonadota; class Betaproteobacteria; order Burkholderiales; family Oxalobacteraceae; genus Massilia; species Massilia sp. IC2-476. The sequence continues at coordinate 377,778 of NZ_JAJFER010000002.1, read as the reverse complement.
ACCGTCCTGCTGCTGCAGGTCTTCCACCGTGAACAGGGCCTTGCCGTCGAGCGTAGGGGTGAACTGGATGCAGGAATTGACCGCCTTGAGTTCGAGTTGCCCGCCTTCCAGCGAGCCGAGCACCACCGTGCAGGCGCCGCAGTCGCCTTCGGCGCAGCCTTCCTTGGTGCCGGTGCAGTGCAGGTCTTCCCGCAGGTGCTGCAGGATGGTCTGCGTGGGCTGCGCATCGCGCACTTCCCGCACGGCGCCACGGTAATAGAATCGGATCGGCTCGGACATGGTGTTCTCATTTTCAGGCAAGGGCGGAAGGCTAGCACCCAAAGGCATTTCACTTATAAGACAATCTATATATTACTTATCAATATATTCGTATATCTTATGAATCGCTGCACGCTTTCATTTTAGGAAAGGATGCACGCTTTTCCAGTGCCGTGCGATGTCGATGCGGCGCGTGATCCAGACGCCCTCGTGCCCCTGCACGTAGTCGAGGAAGCGCGCCAGCGCCGCGGCGCGCGCCGGCCGCCCGACCAGGCGGCAGTGCAGGCCGATCGACAGCATCTTCGGCCGGTCCAGGCCGTTCGGGTCGCCTTCCGCGTACAGCACGTCGAAGGCATCCTTCAGGTAGTCGAAGAACTGGGTGCCCGAATTGAAGCCCTGCGTGGCGGCGAAGCGCATGTCGTTGGTGTCGAGGGTATAGGGCACCACCAGGTGCGGCACCGTTTCGCCCCCGCTCACCGCCACCTCTTGCCAGAACGGCAGGTCGTCGCCGTAGTGGTCGGCGTCGTAGGCGAAGCCGCCGTGCTCGACCACCAGGCGGCGCGTGTTGGGCGAGTCGCGTCCGGTGTACCAGCCGAGCGGCGCTTCTCCGGTGAGCTCGCGGATGATCTGCACCGCTTCCTGCATGTGGGCACGCTCGGTGGCCTCGTCCACGTTCTGGTACGAGATCCAGCGCAGGCCGTGGCAGGCGATCTCGTGGCCCAGTTCGCGGAAGGCGCTCACCGCCTCCATATTGCGCTTGAGCGCCATCGCCACCCCGAACACCGTCAGCGGCAGCCCGCGCTCCTCGAACAGGCGCAGCACCCGCCACAGGCCGGCGCGCGAGCCGTATTCATAGAGAGACTCCATGCTCATGTGGCGCATCGGGAAGGCTTGGGCGCCGATGATCTCGGATAAAAAGGTCTCCGAGGCCGGGTCGCCGTGCAGCACGCAGTTTTCCGCCCCTTCCTCGTAGTTCAGCACGAACTGCAGGGCGACCCGGGCGCCGCCGGGCCAGCGGGAATGGGGCGGCGTGCGGCCGTAGCCGACCAGGTCGCGCGGATAGTTCCGGTAGGTGTCCATGAGCGTCATAAAAAGGGAGGTATATCGGCGATCATATATTGCAGGAAGCACAACGGTATATGATTCGTCGCATACTCCGACTCATCCTTCACATATGGGAGCCGCATGGGCAAACTTTCCACCCACGTCCTCGATACCGCCCATGGCCGCCCGGGGGCCGGCGTGCGGGTCGAGCTGTATGCCCTTGCCGCCGGCGGGCGCACCCTGATCAAGACCGAGCTCACCAACGGCGACGGTCGCTGCGGCGCCCCGCTGCTGGAAGGCGATCTGCTGCGCCCGGGCCAGTACGAGCTGGTGTTCCACGCCGGCGACTATTTTGCCGCCCAGGGCGTGGAACTGCCCTCCCCGCGTTTCCTCGACCGCATCACGATCGCCTTCGGCATTGCCGACAGCGCGCAGAACTACCACGTGCCGTTGGTGATGACGCCCTGGTCCTATTCCACTTACCGGGGCAGCTGAGCAAAACTATCGCCGGCCGGGTTGAACCGCAGTAATATTTATTGAACAACAACCAGGAGCCGCCATGCACGCAGCCGCCTTCGAGACACCCGACTTGGCCCCGCGGCCGGGACTTGCCGCCACCCGCATCGCGATCGGGCTGGTCCAGGGCGTGGTGCTGTATTTCCTGTACCGCGCCGGCATGGAACTGCACTGGCCGGCGACGGTGCCGCGCCTGTTCGTGCCCCTGCTCCTGTTGTGCGTGCTCGCGCCGGTCATCGCCATCAGCGGCCTCGGGCAACTGACGCGGTCTCAGTTGCTGCTGTGGACCGCGGCCGCGGCCGCCATCATCGTCCTCCTCGCCTTCCACGACGTATGGCGCATGGAGGGCGCCTGGCGCCCGCCGGCGCCGCCGAAGCCGCGCGCACCGGAGCCATCGTCGCAACTCAACCTTGCCCTGGTCGGCGGCCTGTTCATCGCCCATGCCATGGTGCTGGCCGGCGCACTCGAGCGGCGCCGCATCGCCTCGTACGGCGCCTATTTCGAGACCGCCTGGAAGCTGGGCGTGCAACTGGCTTTCAGCGGCCTGTTCGTCGGCGTCACCTGGCTGGTGCTGCACTTGGGCGCCCAGCTCTTCCTCCTGATCAAACTCGATTTCCTCAGCAAGGCCATCCGGGAATCCTGGTTTTCCATTCCCGTCACCACCTTCGCCTTCGCCACCGCCCTGCACCTGACCGATGTGCGTCCGGGCATCGTGCGCGGCATCCGCAACCTGCTGCTGGTGCTGCTGTCCTGGATCCTGCCGGTGCTGACGCTGCTGGTGGCCGGCTTCCTGGCCAGCCTGCCGTTCACGGGGCTGGAACCGCTGTGGGCCACGCGCAGCGCCGCCGCCTCCCTGCTCGGGGCGGCGGCCGCCTTCGTGGTGCTGATCAACGCCGCCTGGCAGAACGGCGCGGTCCAGGTCGCGCGGCCGATCACGCTGGCGGCCCGTGTCGCCTCGCTGCTGCTGGTGCCGGTCACGCTGCTCGCGATCTACGCCCTTGCCCTGCGCGTGCAGGACCACGGCTGGACCGAAGACCGCGTCGTCGCCGCCGCCTGCCTGCTGGTGGCCGCCTGCTATGCGGGCGGCTACGCGGCCGCCGCGCTGCGCAAGGGCTGGCTGCCGACGCTCGCCGGGGTCAACATCGCGGCTGCCTTCATGGTCCTGGCTGTGCTGCTGGCCTTGTACACGCCGCTGCTCGACCCGGCGCGCCTGTCGACGGAGGACCAGCTCGCGCGGCTGGCGTCGGGCCGGGTGTCGGCAGCGCGCTTCGACGTCGGCTACCTGCACTTCGATGGCGCGCGCTACGGCGCCGAAGCGCTGGCCCGCCTCGATGCGCAGGGCGGGGCCGCACTGCGCGAGCGGATCGCGGCGGTGCGCAAGCTGCAGAACCGCTATTACCAGGGACTGCTGGCCGACGCTCCCGACCTGGCCACCAACCTGCGTGTCTGGCCCGCAGGTACCCGCCTGCCCGACAGCTTCAGGGCGATCAACTGGGTCGATCTGGCCGTCGGCCCGAACCTGCCCGACTGCCTGCGCCTCCGCGGCCGGACCTGCGATGCGCTGGTACGCGACGTGATTGGTGATGCGCGGCCGGAAGTGCTGCTGTTCGGCGACGATGCCTGGAATTCGGTGATCGCAAGCGAGGAAGAAGGCGGCCGCTGGCGTATCGCCGGCCGCATCCGCGCGGTATGTCCGGCATACCGCCAGGCCCTGCGCGAAGGAAAGCTCAGCGCCGTGCAGCCGCTGCGTCCCGAGCTGGAAGTCGCGGGACGGCGCATCCGGGTCGACTGGACGGCGGAAGACGCCCCCTGTCCGCCTGAAGCCACCCCTCAGCCGGACGCGCCGCCGAAGTGAATCTTGCTATGCTTGGGCTCACCACGTCGGGAGAGCCCATGGCATTGCATATCGTTCATTTCATCGGACCGATCAACCACAATTCCGCCAGCGCCATCCGCAACAACTGTCTGCAGGCGCTGCAGAACGGCGCGACCGAGATCGAACTGCACATGTCGAGCGAAGGCGGCAACATGACGGCCGGCTTCGCGCTCTACTTCTTCCTCAAGTCGCTCCCGGTACCGCTCACCACCCACAACATCGGCAGCGTCGAATCCGTCGCCGTCGTGATCTTCCTGGCCGGGCAGAAGCGCTACGCCTGCCCCGGCACGCGCTTCCTGATCCACCCGCTGCACTGGGGCTTCGGCAGCCTGGTCGCAGCCGACCACTCGCGCGTGTCCGAGTGGCGGGACTGCCTCGATTTCGATGCCGAGCGCTATGGGCGCATCTTCCTCGAAGCCACCACCGAAGCGGGTTCTCCAACTGACATCCGCAGCAACCTGACGGGCAATGCGCGCATCTTCGACGCCGAGGAAGCGGTCAAGGCCGGCATCGTGCATCGGGCCCAGCAGGCGCAACTGCCGCCTGCAGGAAACACTTGTCATTGGTGGAATTAATTCTGACAACATGCTGTTTCAGAACCGCAACAATTGGAGAGAATAAATAGAACTTTGTCACTAATTGTAATCATTATTGTTGATGTAAATATTGCTCGCTGGATAGAATGATTTCCAGTTTTCACGGCGCTGCATGTTTGCTGCCTTTTCAGCGCCGCCCTTCCCGAGCAGCTTTACGCAACAAGAATGATGATGAAGAAAAGTGTGATTGCTTCTCTGCTGGCGCTTCCGCTGGCAGTCTCGACGGCCTACGCGCAAGACGGCGCAGGCTTCCCCGCCGTGAAAGTCAGTGGCTTCGGAACCGGCGCCCTCACCTACGCCGATAGCGACAAAGCCGAATTCGCCCGCCCGAACCAGGCCAGCGGTTCGTCCAAGGACTACCGTACCGGTATCGATTCGAACCTGGGCCTGCAGGCCGATCTGCCGGTCAACAGCTGGCTGTCCTTCACTGCCCAGGGCCTGGTGCGCCGTGACGCCGAAGACAGCTACGGCGCCGAACTGAGCTGGGCCTTCGCCAAGGCCAAGCTCGCGGACAACCTGAGCCTCCGCGTCGGCCGCGTTGGCCTGCCGGTCTTCATGATCTCCGACTACCGCAACGTCGGCTACGCCAACACCATGCTGCGTCCGCCGGCGGAAGTGTATTCGCAGGTGCCGTTCAACAGCGTCGATGGCGCCGACATCACCTGGCAGCACGGCTTCGGCGACACCACCGTGACCTCGCAGCTCGCCTACGGCAAGGTGAAAGCTCCCCTGACCGGCGGCATCCACGCCCGCGGCAAGAAGCTGGCCGCCCTGAACATCAGTGCCGAACACGGCCCGTTCACCGTCCGCGCCGGCCACGCAACCGGTGAGATCACCATTGCCGATTCGACCTCGCTCAACACCCTGATCGGCGGCCTGCGCGCAGCCGGCACCGGCTACCGCTTCCCGCAGCTCAATACCCTGGCCGGCGAAATCGAACCCAAGGAAAAGCGCGCTACCTTCAGCTCGCTCGGTCTGTCGATGGACTGGAACAACGTCGTCGTGCAAACCGAATTCGCCAAGCGCAAGACCAAGGCCTACATCAACGACACCAGCGCCTGGTACGTGATGGGCGGCTACCGCATCGGCAAGTTCCTGCCCTACGTCACCCACGCCAACCTGAAGATCGACAGCGCCATCGTGAACACCGTGCCGGCAACCTGCCCGCCGGGCTACCCGGCCGCATGCACCCCGACCCTGCAGCAGCTGGGCGCCGGCGTGCGCCGCCTGCCGAACTCGGGCGTCGGCCAGGGCGAGCAGTCGACCAATTCGATCGGCGTGCGCTGGGACTTCGCCAGCTCGGTCGCGCTGAAGGCGCAGATCGACCGCGTCAAGCCGAAGAACGGCACCGGCCTGTTCGTGGCCGCGCAGCCGGGCTTCAACGACACCGTGACCGTCGGCGCCATCGCCCTCGACTTCGTGTTCTAAGGAGCGAGCCATGAACAAGATGATTGCAAGCCTGTTCACCATCGCCGCCATCGGCGCCTCGGTCCCCGCCATGGCCGAAGTGGTCGTGGTGGTCAACAAGAGCGCCGCCGAAAGCACGATGAGCAAGGAGCAGGTCGCCCAGTTCTTCCTCGGTAAGTCCTCGAGCATGACCCCGATCGACCAGGCCGATGCGAGCCCGGTCCGCGCCGAGTTCTACAAGAAGGTGGCGGACAAGGATGTCGCCCAGGCCAAGGCACTGTGGTCCAAGCTGGTGTTCACCGGCAAGGCCACGATGCCGAAGGAGGTCGCCGACAGCGCCGCCGTGAAGGCTGCCGTCGCCGCCAACCCGAAGGCCATCGGCTACATCGACAAGGGCGCAGTGGACGGCAGCGTCAAGGTCGTCTACACCGCGCAGTAAACCGTAACAGCTAGCACCCGCCGCCGGCATCACGCCGGCGGCGGTTTATGCATTCTGGAGACATCACAATGAGCATCAAGCGCAGGATCTGGGCACTGCCCGTCATTTCCGCCATTATTTTCGGCCTTGGCGCCGGCGCCAGCGCGATGATCGCGAACGGCGCACTGAACTCGATCACCACGACCGCCAGCGTCGATTATCCGGTGCTCGATGCCTCCAAGGCACTCATTCTCGACGTGGCAGCCATTACCGACGGGCTGCAGGAAGCTGTCGCCGAAGGCGACAAGGAGAAAGTCGGCCAGATGGGCGCGGAAGCGGACAAGCTGCGCGCCAAGCTGGAGAAGTTCAAGCAGATCCCGGGGCAGCTTGACGCCGGCACGCGCCTGGGCAAGGAATTCGACGCGTATTACGCGCCGGCCCTGTCGGCCGCGCGCATCATGCTGGAAATGGAAGAAGGCGATCCGCAGGCCGTGGTCGGCAAGATGCAGTCGACCCTCGCCACCCTGAATGGCGACCTGGCCAAGGTCAACGAAGCGGCCCAGCGCCAGTTCGCGGCCGGCATCGAGGCCAGCAAGCACAGCGTCAACCAGGTCGTGATCTCGATGATCGTCACCGCGCTGGTCGTCATCGCCATCCTGGCCGTGGTGTCCTGGTTCGTGGTGCGCACCATCTGGCAGCAGCTGGGTGGCGAACCGGAATATGCGCGCGAGATCGCGCAGGCCGTGGCAGCCGGCGACCTGTCGACCGAGATCCGGGTAGAAGCCGGCGACACCGGCAGCCTGCTGGTGGCGCTGAAGGAAATGCGCGGCCGCCTGTCGACCCTGGTGGCCGAAATCAAGCAGTCGGCCGACACCATCGCCAATGCCAGCTCGGAAATCGCGAGCGGCAACGCCGACCTGGCGCGCCGCACCGAATCCCAGGCCGCGAGCCTGGACCGCACCACCCGCTCGATGGAAGAACTGACCGGCGCCGTGCGCGAGAACGCGACCGCCGCCACCCAGGCCAACACACTGGTGGAAACCGCGACCAGCATCGCGACCCGCGGCGGCGAAGTGGTCGGCGGCGTGGTGACGACCATGGGCGACATCAACAGCTCGGCCAAGAAGATCGTCGAGATCATCTCGGTCATCGACGGCATCGCCTTCCAGACCAACATCCTGGCGCTGAACGCCGCGGTGGAAGCGGCGCGTGCCGGCGAACAGGGCCGCGGCTTCGCGGTCGTCGCGGGCGAAGTGCGCAACCTGGCCCAGCGCTCGGCGGCGGCGGCCAAGGAAATCAAGGAACTGATCGGCGACTCGGTGTCCAAAGTGGAAGCCGGCAGTGCGCTGGTGGACGAAGCCGGCGTGACCATGGGCCAGATCGTGGAATCGGTGCGCAAGGTGCAGACCATCATGGCCGAAATCAGCGCCGCCGGCGCCCGCCAGAGCGCCGGCATCGACGACATCGGCCGCGCGATCGGCAGCATCGACGAGATGACCCAGCAGAATTCGGCGCTGGTGGAAGAAGCGTCGGCGGCGGCGGAATCGCTGACGGACCAGACCACGCAGCTGACGCATGCGCTGTCGGTGTTCAAGCTGGAGGCGGCGCAGGCGGTTGTTTCCGGTGGCAGCAAGCGTCTGGCGCTGCGCTAATTTGTAGTCCGTAGGGTGGGCGGCTCCACCCTGCATCCGGCATACCGGTAACGCTGGCGCCGCCCACGCGTTCAAGCAGCCGGTGAATAGCCGTTCTCCCTGTTCACAGGAGATTTGAACGCGTGGGCGGCGTCAACGTCAGCGGTCGATCGCGTCGATGGGTGGAGCCGCCCACCCTACGGCTGGTTGCTGAAGCACACCCACCGCTTCCTGTTCCTGGTGGTGATCGCGACCACCCCGCTCAAGGTCGGCGCCTGCGCTATCGAGGTAGTGCAGCTGAAGAACCAGGCCGTGAAACAGGTCAAGCTGCTGCGCCCCGGCCCGTCAAGACGCTTCCTTGTCGCCTGAACCATAATCATTGTCGGCCCGCTCACACCCGTTGTAGAACGGGCCATAAAAGGCGTCACGACAGGCTGTCTTCGTGGCGCATACGCATCTCCCAAGGTCGGAATCCTTTACAAATTTGATGCCTGTAGGCATCATCCAAAGAATCCTTCCCGGGTAAATCCCCTTTTTCGGCCTCGTTTTCTATGGCAGCAGTTCTCCCCAACACGATCACTGGCGCGCCCCTGTCGGGGCTGGCGCGGGCGCTCGTGCAGGCGAACCGTTTGAGCGCCGCCCAAGCCGATGCGCTGCACAAGAAGGCGTCCCTTGATAAGACCGCCTTCATCGATGCCCTGCTGGAAAGCGGCATCATCGATTCCGCCAGCCTGGCCGCCTTCTGCGCCGACACCTTCGGCTACCCGCTGCTCGACCTGTCGAGCTTTGCGCCGGACGCCATTCCCAGCACCGCCATCGACGCCAAGCTGATGCAGGCGCAGCGCGTCATCGCCCTGGCCAAGCGCGGCAACAAGATGTCGGTGGCCTTATCGGATCCGACGAATATCCAGGCCCTGGACCAGATCAAGTTCCAGAGCGAGTCCTCGGTCGAGCCGGTGATCGTGGCCCACGACGTCCTGCTCAAGCTGCTGGGCAGCCTGGCCAAGAGCGCGGAAGCAAGCCTGAACGACCTGGTGGGCGACGAAGGCGAGATCGAATTCGCCGACGACGACGCGCAGCCGGTCGCGCCGCCCGAGGCCACCAGCGACGTCGAGGACGCGCCGATCGTGCGCTTCCTGAACAAGATTCTGATGGACGCGGTGCAGCTGGGCGCCTCGGACATCCACTTCGAGCCCTACGAGAAGTACTACCGCATCCGCATGCGCGTGGACGGCGTGCTGCGCGACCACGCCACCCCGCCGCTGTCGATCCGCGAAAAGCTGGTCTCGCGCATCAAGGTGCTGGCCAAGCTCGACATCTCGGAAAAGCGCGTGCCGCAGGACGGCCGCATGCGCCTGATCGTCGGCCCGACCCGCACCATCGACTTGCGCGTTTCCACGCTGCCCACGCTGTTCGGCGAAAAGACCGTCATGCGTATCCTCGATGCCACCCAGGCCCAGATGGGCATCGACGCGCTCGGCTACGAGCCGGAGCAGAAGGAACTGCTGCTGGACGCGATCACGCGCCCCTACGGCATGGTGCTGGTGACCGGCCCCACCGGCTCCGGCAAGACGGTGTCGCTGTACACCTGCCTGAATTTGCTGAACAAACCGGGCATCAACATCTCGACCGCGGAAGACCCGGCCGAGATCAACCTGCCGGGCGTGAACCAGGTCAACGTCAACGACAAGGCCGGCCTCACCTTCCCGGTGGCGCTGAAGTCCTTCCTGCGCCAGGATCCGGACATCATCATGGTCGGCGAGATCCGCGACCTGGAAACCGCGGACATCGCGATCAAGGCCGCCCAGACCGGCCACATGGTGTTCTCGACCCTGCACACCAACGACGCGCCCTCGACCCTGACGCGCCTGATGAACATGGGCGTGGCGCCCTTCAACATCGCCTCGTCCGTCATCCTGATCACGGCGCAGCGCCTGGCGCGCCGCCTGTGCAACTGCAAGCAGCCGCTCGAGACCTCGCGCGAGGTGCTGCTCGCGGCCGGCTACCGCGAGAGCGACCTGGAAGGCGACTGGAAGCCCTACGGTCCGGTGGGCTGCGACCGCTGCCTCGGCTCGGGCTACAAGGGCCGCGTCGGCATCTACCAGATCATGCCGATCACCCCGGCGATCGAGGCCCTGATCCTCACGCACGGCAACTCGATGCAGATCGCCGAACAGGCCGAGAAGGAAGGCGTGAACTCGCTGCGCCGCTCCGGCCTGATGAAAGTAAAACAGGGGCTCACCAGCCTCGAAGAAGTGCTTGGCTGCACCAATGAATAGGAACGAGTGACGATATGGCAAGCCTCCTCCCCACGAAAAGCCAGGGCGGCGCCCAGGTCAAGGAAAAGGTCTATGCCTGGGAAGGCAAGGACCGCAGCGGCAAGACCGTGCGCGGCGAGCTGCGCGCCGGCGGCGAGGCGATCGTCAACGTCACGCTGCGCCGCCAGGGCATCCTGGTCACCAAGGTCAAGAAGAAGGCCTACCGCAGCGGCCGCAAGATCACCGACAAGGACCTGACCCTGTTCACGCGCCAGCTGGCCACCATGATGAAGGCCGGCGTGCCGCTGCTGCAGGCCTTCGACATCGTCGGCAAGGGCCACGCCAATCCCTCGATGTCCAAGCTGATCATGGACCTGCGCAACGACGTCGAGACCGGCACCAGCCTGAACAACGCCTTCCGCAAGTACCCGCTGTATTTCGATGCGCTGTTCTGCAACCTGGTGGGCGCCGGCGAACAGGCCGGTATCCTGGAAGACCTGCTCACGCGCCTGGCGATCTACAAGGAAAAGACACTGGCGATCAAGGCCAAGATCAAGTCGGCCCTGATGTACCCGATCTCGATCATCGCGATCGCCTTCGTCGTCACCGCGGTCATCATGATCTGGGTGGTCCCCGCCTTCAAGGAAGTGTTCAAGAGCTTCGGCGCCGACCTGCCGGCGCCGACCCTGATGGTGATGGCGATCTCGGAGTTTTTCGTGGCCTGGTGGTACGTCATCTTCGGCGGCCTGTTCGCCGGGCTGTACTTCTTCTTCCAGTCCTGGAAGCGCTCCAAGAAAATGCAGCAGGCGATGGACCGCATCCTGCTGCGCCTGCCGATCTTCGGCGCCGTGATCCGCAAGGCCACCATCGCGCGCTGGACCCGCACCCTGTCGACCATGTTCGCGGCCGGCGTGCCGCTGGTCGAAGCCCTCGACTCGGTCGGCGGCGCCTCGGGCAATGACGTCTACCTGGAAGCGACGCGCAAGATCCAGACCGAGGTCAGCACCGGCACCAGCCTGACCATCGCGATGCAGAACGTGAACGTGTTCCCGAACATGGTGATCCAGATGGTCCAGATCGGCGAAGAATCCGGCTCGCTCGACGCCATGCTGGGCAAGGTGGCGGACTTCTTCGAAGAGGAAGTCGACGAGGCCGTGGCTGGGCTGTCCTCGCTGATGGAACCGCTGATCATGGTGATCCTGGGTGTCCTGATCGGCGGCCTGGTGATTGCGATGTATCTGCCGATCTTCAAGCTGGGGGCGGTGGTGTAAGGCCGCGTACCCGCGGCCCTATCGAAAGATAACAGGGATGCCTCGCAGGGCGTTTGCCCGAAACACACTTCTGGAGGTCCTGCACTGGAGCAGAACCTCCGGGGAAATGCGCTACGTTGGTGCAGGCGCCTTCGCCTGACGGTGCGCCTGGTAGTACATCAATGGCAATAACAGCAGCGTGAGCGCGGTCGACGACAGGACACCGCCGATGACGACCGTTGCCAATGGACGCTGCACTTCGGCGCCGGTCCCGGTCGCAATTGCCATCGGCACGAAACCGAGCGATGCCACCAGGGCCGTCATCAAGACCGGGCGCAGCCTGGTCACTGCGCCTTCGTGCACGGCGTCGATCAGCGTCCGCCCCTCGTCCCGCAGGCTGCGGATAAAGGAGATCATCACGAGGCCGTTCAGGACTGCCACGCCCGACAGCGCAATGAAGCCAACAGCTGCCGAAATCGACATCGGAATGTCGCGCAGCCAAAGCGCGAAGATGCCGCCAGTGAGCGCAAACGGTATGCCGGTGAACACGAGCAGTCCGTCCTTCACGTTATTGAACATGATGAACAGCAGGGCAAACACCAGGAGGAGCGACGCCGGTATGACGACCTGCAGCCGCTTGGCCGCCGCCTGCAGGTTCTCGAACTGCCCGCCCCAGGTTGTCCAGTAGCCCGGTGGCACCTTGACCTCGGCCTGGATGCGTTGCTGCGCCTCCGCGACAAAGGACCCGATGTCGCGGCCGCGGACATTGGTAGTGACGACGACGCGGCGCTTGCCCTGCTCCCGGCTCAACTGGTTCGGGCCTGGCGCCATCTCGAACGATGCAATCTCACCGAGGGTGATGAAGTGCTGGCCACCTTCTACGCCGCGTGCCGGCAACGGGACTGGCAGGCGCTTGAGGGCGTCGACATCGCTGCGCACCATTTCCGGCAGGCGCACGACGATGTCGAAGCGCCGGTCACCCTCGAACAGGGTTCCCGCTTGCCGGCCGGCGGTTGCTGTCGCAATCATCTCCTGGACATCGGCGATATTCAGGCCCATCCTTGCGGCGCGCTCGCGGTCGACCTGGATCTGCAGCATCGGCAGGCCGGTCGTTTGCTCGACCGCGACTTCGCTTGCGCCTGGCACCTGTTCGAGTACCTCACCGACACGGGCGGCCGTGGCATTGAGGGTGTCGAGATCGTCTCCGAATACCTTCACGGCCACGTCGCTGCGTACACCCGAGATCAACTCGTTGACCCTGAGCTGGATCGGCTGGCTGAACTCGTAGCTGTTGCCCGGCAAGGTTTCGACCGTCTCCTGGATAGCCGCCAGGAGTTGATCCCGCGTCTTCTTCGGCTTCGGCCATTCGCTCTCCGGCTTGAGCATGATGTAGCCGTCCGCCACGCTCGGCGGCATCGGATCGGACGCCACCTCCGCCGTACCGATGCGGGCGAAGACGCGCGCGATCTCGGGGAACTTCTTGATCAGGGTGGTCTCGATCTGCTGCTGCATCTTGACCGATTGGGTCAAGCTCGTCCCAGGCACGCGTACCGTCAACACCGCGAAGTCGCCTTCGTTCATGTTCGGCACGAACTCGGTCCCCAGCCTGGTGGCCAGCAATACCGACAGGGCCAGGACGATGCCGGCGAAGGCCAGGGCCACCGGTTTGTTGGCCATGACATAGCGCAGGGCCGGTTCGTAGTAGCGACGCGCCGTGAGCATCAGGCGGTTTTCCTTCTCGGCGACGTCCTTGGTCATGAACAGGGCGACTGCGGCGGGGACGAAGGTGACCGACAGGATCATCGCACCCAGCAGGGCAATAACCACCGTGAACGCCATCGGATGGAACATCTTGCCCTCAATACCTGTGAGAACAAAGATCGGAAGATAGACAATCATGATGATGAGCTGGCCGAACAGCAACGGGCGCCGGGCTTCCTGCGCGGCCAGGAACACTTCCTGGAAGCGCTCCTGCATGCTCAAGGGCCGGCCATGGTGTGCGCGGGTGTGGGCAAGGCGTCGGACGCAGTTCTCGACGATCACGACCGCACCGTCCACGATGATGCCGAAGTCGAGCGCGCCCAGGCTGAGCAGGTTCGCGCTGACGTTGTTGGCCACCATGCCCGAGAAGGTGAACAGCATCGAGAGGGGAATGACCATCGCGGTCAACAGCGCTGCCCGGAAATTCCCGAGGAACACGAACAGCACCGCAACCACCAGCACGGCCCCCTCGAGCAGGTTGTTCTTGACCGTGTTGATGGCCCTCTCGACCAGCACCGTGCGGTCGTACACCGTGACGGCCTTCACGCCAGCCGGCAGGGTGCGGTTGATCTCGGCCATCTTCTTGTCCACGGCCGTCGACACCGCACGGCTGTTCTCGCCGATCAGCATGAAGACCGTTCCCAGCACGACTTCCTGGCCGTTCTCGGTCGCGGCGCCGGTTCGCAGCTCACGCCCCACCGAGACTTCGGCCACATCGCGGATCCGTACCGGGCTGCCCCGGATGCTCGACACGACGATGTTGCCAATGTCGGCGATCGAGCCGACCTGGCCCGGCGCGCGGATCAGGTACTGCTCGCCGGCCCGTTCGATGTATCCGGCGCCGACATTGCTGTTGTTGCGCTCGAGTGCAGTGACGACATCGGGCAAGCCCAGGCCGTACGAGGACAGGATGTTCGGGTTGGGCGCGACCAGGAACTCCTTGTTGTAGCCGCCAATCGAATTGATCTCCGTAACGCCCGGCACATTGCGCAGCTGCGGCTTGATAATCCAGTCCTGGACCTCGCGCAGGTCGGTCGGCGTATAGGGAGACCCGTCCGCCTTCTTCGCCCCAGGCACTGTCTCGACAGTCCAGAGATAGATTTCACTCAGGCCCGTGGCGATCGGCCCCATCTCGGGAACCGCGCCGGAGGGCAGCTCCCCGCGCGCATCCTGCAGCCGCTGGCTGACCAGCTGGCGGGCGAAATGGATGTCGGTACCATCCTTGAAGACCACGGTGACCTGCGACAGCCCGTAGCGCGACAGCGAGCGGAAAGACTCGAGTTGCGGCAGGCCTGACATCAGCGACTCGATCGGGAAGGTGATGCGCTGTTCCGTCTCCAGTGGCGAGAAGCCGGGCGCGGCCGTATTGATCTGCACCTGGACGTTGGTCACGTCCGGCACGGCGTCGATGGGAAGCCGCTGGTAGTTGTACACGCCGGCCGCCGCCATTACGAACACGAGGAACATGACGATCCAGCGGTTCTCGATGGAAGCACGAATGATTCGATTAAACATGGTCGTTGGTCCCTGTTTAATGCTCGTGCTCGGCATCGCCCTTGGCTTGCTCCGCCTTGATGGCAAAGCTGCCGGCGCCGGCATAGGGTTCGCCTGCTTTCATTCCGCTGACGATCTCGACCAGGCGACCATCGGAACGGCCCACTGAGACAGGCTGGGCGACGAAACCACCGCCCGCACGCTTGAAAACGACCTGTCTGCCTTCAACAGTCTGTAGCGCTTCCCTCGCCACGGCGACAGGCACTTCGGCGGATCCGGTAACGATGTCCACGTTGACGAAGAGGCCGGGCCGCCAGGCTGCCTTCGGGTTGTCCAGGACAACGCGTGCCTTGGCTGAGCGCGATTCCTCACCGATCAGGCTGCTGACGAAACTGACTTTGCCGGGCGCAGTCGTATCCGAGGCAACCGAACGGATCACGGCTTCGGTACCGACACGGACGATCTCCAGGTCCTTGGCAGGCACGACGACGTCGGCCCATACGGTCGACAAGTCAGATACCGTAAAGATGCGCGTGTCGGCGCCCACGACCTCCCCTAGTGCGACGTGCTTTTCGACGATCGTCCCGCCGAATGGCGCACGCACCTGCAGGCGATTGCTGGCCCCGGCTCCTCCGGACTGGCCCCCAAGCGCAGCCAGCTTCTGACGCGCCATCTGCAAGCCAATCTCCGCTTCGCGCAGCTCGCTTTCCGCCTTGAGATAGTCCTGGCGGGCCGAAATTTTCTCTTCCCACAGCGTCTTTTCCGATGCGTACACGCTGCGGGCATAGGCGACGCGTTTTTCGGCCGCCGCCAGTTCGCCGCGCTGGTCTGCGATCTCGGCACTGGCAATGACCGCAAGCACGTCGCCTTTCTTTACGGCTTGACCAAGCGTCGCCTCGACCACCTGGACGGCGCCGGCCGCACGCGCAGTAACGTGGGCCGTGCGGTCCTCGTTCAAAGCGATCTGGCCCGGCATGCGGATGAAGGTGTCGAGATGTGCGGCGGCTGCCGTCTGCATCGTGATTCCCGCAAGCTTGATCTGCTCGTCGCTGAAACGGATCACGCCTTCCACCTCGCCGCTGTGCTTGCCTTCCTCGTGCTCGTCGCCATCGCCCGCTTTGCTGGCAGTTTCCTTGCCTTTGTGCTCGTCCTTGTCGCCATGCTCGGCAGCCTCGCTATGTTCGCCTTTCCCGGCGCTGCCTGGGCCTTTGAAAACGACGACACCGCCAAACACGATGGCCAGGGCGGCCATGACGGCGATTACCTTGACTTGATGCTTCTTCATTATTGCTCCTGACCTGATGTGGTTGCGGGCGCCGGTGTGATTGTGCCGATGAGCCGATCGATGTCGGCCGATGCCCGGTAGCTCTCCGCTACCGCCAGCAGGTATTGGTTTTTCGATTGGAACAGCGTGCGTTGCGCGTCGAGCACTTCCAGGAAGCTGAACTTTCCAAGCTCGAACCCGCGACTTGCAGCACGGTAGGCGCTTTCCGCTCCCGGGAGAACGTCCGTCGAGATCAACGCGACCTCCTCGAGGGCTGCACTCAGGCGGGCGTGCGCATCGTAGAGTTCGGCGCGCAGGCGGCTCGCTTCGGCGTCCAGTTCGTCTCTGGCCTTGTCGGTTCGGCGCAGCGACTCGAGCAGGCTGCCCTGGTTGCGGTCGAAGAGCGGCAGGGGCACGGACAGGCCGAGGACTGTCTGCCGATGGCCCTCCTCACGTTTCGAGCCCACGGCGACCGTGACATCCGGCATACGCCGCGCCCGCTCGACGTCGACCACGGCCTGGCGATGCTCGACGGCGGCACGCGCCCGCAGCACGCCGGGCGCACGCTCAAGTTGCGACAGCAAGTCTGGCAGGGGCACCAAGCGTGGCAGCTCGACTGCACCGGGGCTCACGATCTCGAGCCTGCGTGGGTCTTCGCCCACCAGTGCTGCGAGCCGGCCTTTGGCGCGGTCGAGTTCCCGTTTGGCCTGCACAACCTCGATATGCACGCCAGCCTGGGCGACGTTTGCCCGGGTCTCCTCGACGGGAGATACCTTGCCTGCAAGAACGCGCTTGCCTGCTGCGCCGGTTGCCTGTCCTGCAATTGCGGCGAGTTCCCCGGCGACGCGGCTGCGCTCGAGTGCTGCGACGACTTCATAAAACGCAGCGCTCGTCTCACCGCGGATGCGCGCGCGGACGGCATTGACGTCGAGTTGTGCGACCTGCTGTTCGCGCTCGGCCGCACGCATGCGCGCGGAGCGCTTCCCACCAAGTTCCAGGGGAATGTTCAGCTGTACGGTCGAGCTGCGATTCCGGTCGTCGGTTCCTTCACGCAGGACCTCAAGCTCCGGATTGGGCAAGACACCTGCTTGCTTTACCGCGCCGGCTTGGGCGGCGGCTTCGCTGATCGCGGCCCGGATCTCCGGATGTAAGCGCATTGCGCGCTCTACCGCGGCACTCAATGTCAGCGCAACAGGTGCGATCCGCGCTGTTTCGGGAGCGACAGCCGACTGCTGTTGCGTTTGCGCGAGCACAGGCGCGCAGTACAGCCCCGCTATCGCAAGCGATAGAACTACCTTCTTCATGTGTATCTCCGAACAGGATTGCTAATCGGCGTCGCCGTTGCACGCGCATTCGTGGCACGTGCAATCAACGGTTCCGCCGGCCTTGGTCGGGGATTACCAGTCCGGCCGGGGTATCAGGTCGGGGATGTAGGAATCGTAGCCTTGAAGATCGGACCGCGTATGAACCGTCGGATCAGGCGCGGCAATTGAAGGGGCTGCCGGGAAAAGTGCGCTTGTGGGTGCGTGGTGACAGTAATCGCAGTCCAGGTCTGCTTTGCCCTGTTGCGACGCTTCCTTGGCGCTATCACCAGTCTTGTCATGTTTGTGCACATGGTGACCGAAGTGCTGCGAAGTCAATTCCTGCTCGTGCGTGCAATACGTGCCTGCAACCGCCCAGGAGAACTGGAGCGGCAGCAGAAAGAGCAGCAAGATCAAGAGGTAACGTTTCATCGGTTTGCTTTACGCAGCAGTCGCAGGCCATTGAACACGACAAGCAAGCTGGCACCCATGTCTGCGAACACAGCCATCCAGAGTGTAGCCGATCCCGCAATCGCGAGCAGAAGAAAGACCGCCTTGATGGCCAGGGCCGCGAAGATATTCTGCTTGAGGATGGTCCTGACCTGTTGGCTCAGGCGAATAAATTGAGGTATCTTGCGCAAGTCGTCGTCCATCAGGGCGACGTCGGCGGTCTCGATGGCGGTATCGGTGCCGGCAGCGCCCATCGCGAACCCGATGTTTGCCTTGGCAAGCGCCGGCGCATCATTGATGCCGTCGCCGACCATGCCGACCACCTTGTGCCGCGCTGTTTCTTCTTCAATCGCTGCGAGCTTGTCCGCCGGCAGGAGGTTACCACGAGCGTCGTCGATGCCGACCTGGCGGGCGATCGCAGCTGCGGTCACGGCATTGTCGCCGGTAAGCATGACAGTGCGTACGCCAAGCCGGTGAAGCTGGCCGATCGCCTCCCGGCTGGTTTCGCGGATCGTGTCCGCCACGCCAATGACCAGGAGCGGCACTGACGCGTCGCACAACACGACCGCCGTTTTCCCTTCGGCCTCCAGTCTTGCAAGCATCTGCTCCGTCGCTGCATTGCAAATGCCAAGCTCTTCGACCAGCCGGTGATTGCCCAGGTAGTACCACTTGCCGTCAAGCTTGCCTTTTGTTCCCCTGCCGGTGAGCGCCTCGAAGTCGCCCACATTCGACAGCGGAGGGTTTATCCCCTGTGCTTGCCAGTGGCGGCTGACCGCAGTCGACACCGGATGATCGGACCGTCCTGCAAGCGAGGCCGCAAGCTGCAGGGAATCGTTCACTTCACCTTGCAAGGCGAAGACATCGGTCACGACGGGCTTACCCTGCGTGATCGTACCGGTCTTGTCGAGGGCCAGCGAGCGTAGCTTGCCGCCCTCTTCGAGGTAGACGCCGCCCTTGATCAGGATGCCCGCCCGTGCGGCCGCCGCAAGGCCGCTGACGACGGTGACCGGGGTCGAGATGACGAGCGCACACGGGCAAGCGATCACGAGCAGGACAAGCGCCTTGTAGATCCATGGCATCCATGCTGCCCCCATGAGCAATGGGGGGAAAATGGCGACTGCCAGGGCGAGCGCAAACACGATCGGCGTATAGACCTTCGAGAACTTGTCGACGAAGCGCTGCGTCGGTGCGCGACTGCCTTGCGCCTCCTCGACGGCGCGAATGATACGCGCGAGCGTCGAGTTGCTGTGGGCGGCGGTGACCCGGTATTCGAACGAGCCGGTCTCATTGACCGTGCCGGCGAAAACCATGTCACCCACCGATTTCGACACCGGGATGCTCTCGCCGGTAATCGAGGCCTGGTTCACGGCGGACTGGCCGACTGTCACCTGACCATCGAGCGCAATGCGCTCGCCTGGCCCGACGCGGGCGACAGTTCCGACCGGGACGCCCGCCGCCTCGCGTTCAGTCCAGCTGCCATCGTCCAGGCGCACGCTCACGGTATCGGGCGTCAGGGCAACCAGGCTCTGGATTGCGTTTCTTGCCCGGTCGAGCGAACGTGCCTCGATCATCTCGGCGATGGCGAACAAGACCATGACCATCGCCGCCTCCGGCCACTGGCCAATCAGTACCGCACCGGTCACGGCAATCGACATTAGGGCGTTGATGTTGAGATTGCGGTTCGTGAGTGCGATCCAGCCCTTCTTGTAAACGCCAAGACCGGACGCTGCGATGGCTGCGACCGACAGCGCGATCACCGGGAGTGAATCTTCGAGTCCGGTACTCCAGGCAACAATCTCGGCGCCCACAGCCGCGGCCAAGCCGAGCAGGAGGGTGGCGAACTGCCTTTTCTGTGCTGACGACTGCGATGGCACGGCATGGCTGCCTGCTTCGCTTGCGACCGCCACTGGCTGCATGCCGATCGATCGCAACGCCTCCTCGACCAGGCTTGCGGGACCATCGTGCCATACGCTCAAACGCCTCTGCACCAGGTTGAACTCGAGTTTTTCGACCTGGGGCAAGCCGGCCAGCTTGGTGCGTATCAGCGCTTCCTCGGTCGGGCAGTCCATGTTGTCGATCCTGAAGATCGAATTGGCGGAGCCTGATGCACGGCCGGCGTCGCCTTCGAGGACCGGCTCCATTCCCACGGCGCGAATGGCCGTGATGATCGGCGCCGGGTCAGCAAGCTTGTGGGACACGCGGAGTTTGCGTTGGACGAGATTGAAATCCAGACGCTCGACGCCTGCCACCCGGCCCAGTGCCTGGCGCAACAGTCCTTCCTCGGTCGGGCAGTCCATCTGGGCGATATGAAGATCAAGCGCGGCGGCACTTGCGTCCGCAGGAGGTTCCGCCGACGTCATCATGGCCGGTTTTCCGCAGCAGGATTTGTTCTGACACTCCGACATCATTTACCTTCCAAACTGTGTATAGTTGGCATTTAAAACCCTGTAGCAGGTACGGGGTCAAGTACCGCATGTGCAGAAAGGACTGAATAATGAAGATTGGCGAGTTGGCAGAACGCTCGGGCTGCCTGGTTGAGACGATCAGGTACTACGAGCGCATCGGGCTTCTCATGCCGCCCGAGCGCTCAACGAACAACTACCGTACTTACAACAATCGACACGCAGACCGGCTATCGTTCATCCGGCACTGCCGGGCACTCGACATGACCTTGGACGAAATCAGGGTGCTCCTCGATCTTCGCGACCATCCCCAGCAGGAATGCGCCGGCGTCAATGACCTGCTGGACAAGCACATCGGCCACGTCGTCGAGCGGATCCGGGCATTGAGCGCGCTGGAAGCCCAGCTGCGTGATCTCAGGGGTCGTTGCGTGGTCACCGATACGACGAGTACCTGTGCAATCCTGCACGCCCTCGGCACGGAAATGAGCTGCGAAGCCCCGAACCTTGGTGCCAGATAACACGCTTCGCAACACCATCGTCGAAAAACTGCAAAGTTTTGTGAGAAAAATGCTGCGAGATACCTGAAAGTACTTACCAACGAGGAGGAAATCACTGCAAGATATGGTGCGTTCCACATGCGGGCCCGCTGTCCTGCCCAACGGGCCGGTCACGCGACCGGCCCGCTTTGTTTTCAGGCCGGCTCCTGCGTAAAGACGCTTCCTGCCGCATCCAGGATACGGCGTACGGCCGGATGCCCTTCGCGGCGCTCGACCGACACGGCATAGAAGTGCTCGACGATGCTGTCGATGGTGCCGACTGCCACCAGGCCGTTCTCCGCCTGCACGCTGCTTGACAACACCGTGGGCGCGACCATGAAGCCGGTGCCGGCGCAGGCGAAGGATTTCAGCAGCGCGCCGTCGTCGAACTCTCCCACCGTGATCGGACGAAGGTCGTGGGTCTCGAACCAGCTGCGCAGCTGGCTGTGGATGGCGGCGTCCTGGCCCGGCAGCAGGAAGGGGGCGTTGCGCAGGCACTCGGGGAAGCGCCCGGGCCAGGCTTTGCACAGGTCGGGGTGGCCGAATACGGTGAGCGTGCTCGAGCCGAGCAGCCGCGTATGGCCGCGCACCGCGCCGCCGGTGGGCAGGCCCTGGTCGGAGATGACGAGGTCGAGCTTATGCGCGGTGAGATCCACCACCAGGTCCTCGAAGCGGCCTTCGCGGCAGATCAGGCGCATCGCCAGGCCGGCGTCGCGCGCCGGCTGCAGCAGGCGGAACACCAGGTTCTTGGCGATCATGTCGCACACGCCTACCCGCAGCGTCTCGTCTCCCTTGAACACACCGCGCCGCACCGCCTGCTCCAGCTCGTTGCCGAGGTCGAAGATCTGTTCCGTATACCGCAGCACGGTCTTGCCGGCCTCGGTCAGCTCCAGCACCCGCCCCTTCTTCTGGAACAGCTCTTCGCCCAGCTGGTCTTCCAGCACTTGCAGCTGCATGCTGATCGCCTGCGCCGTCACGTGCAGCTGCTCGGCGGCGCGCACTACCGTGCCTTGGGTGGCAACCGCATGAAAGTAATGCAGGTGCTTGTAGTTGATCATGAAAACCTCAATAAAACTTACGCATCACTAAAGATTAATCGATTTTACTTTAGTTTTGTGCGCTCCTATAGTGGATCCACTTTCCACTCAACGAGGTTGCCATGCACGCTTATCCCGCCAACAGTCCTGAAGCCGTCAGCCGCATCCTGGCCCTGTCCATGATCGTCGACGGCCATGTCAGTCCGTCCGAAGTGCACGCCATGCACCGCGCCCCCTTCCTCGAGCAGGTCAAGGTCGATGACGACACCTTTGATCGCACCCTGCGCGAATTGTGCGAAGACCTGCTCGATGCAGCGTCCAACCGCCGCGCCGGCGTGGTCGAGATCGATCCGAAGCTGCTGGACGCGCTGCTGCTCGACATCCGCGATCCGCTGCTGCAGATCTGCCTGTGGAAGACCATGGTCGACATCGTCCAGGCCGACGGCCACCTCGACGGCCGCGAGACCACTTTGGTGCGGCGCGCCGCCCGCGCCTGGTTCGGCCAGGACCGTGCCGAGGATTCTTTTTCCACGGCGGCGCTGAGCACCTGAGTCCAGCCCATCCAAACTAAACGGAGGACATCATGGAAATGCCCAATGCGCTCTGGCTCGGAACACCGGCCTGGACCTGGCTGGTGTTCCTCGCGATCGTCGTCATCCTGCTGGCCTTCGACCTCGGGGTCCTGAACAAGAAGGACCACGTCATCGGGGTCAAGGAAAGCCTGAAGCTGTCCGCGCTCTACCTGAGCGCCGGCCTGCTGTTCGGCCTCTGGGTCTGGCATGAACTCGGCGGCGAGAAAGGCATGCACTTCTACACCGGTTTCCTGATCGAGAAGAGCCTGTCGCTGGATAACATCTTCGTGATCTCGCTGATCTTCGCGACCCTGGCGATCCCGCCGCTGTACCAGCACCGGGTACTGTTCTGGGGCATCGTGGGTGTGATCGTCACGCGCGGCATCATGATCGGCGCCGGCACGGCCCTGGTGGAAAGCTATTACTGGACCCTGTACCTCTTCGGCGCCTTCCTGGTCTTCACCGGCATCAAAATGTTTTTTGTGGATACCAGCAGCGACGATATCAAGGAAAGCAAGGTGCTGTCCTGGCTGAAGCGCCACCTGCGCGTCACGCCTGAACTGCACGGTAACCACTTCCTGGTGCGCCAGCCCGACCCGAAGGCTCCCGGCAAGATGCTCCTGTGGGCGACGCCGCTGTTCCTGGCGCTGTGCATGGTCGAGATCACGGACGTCGTGTTCGCGGTCGACAGCGTGCCGGCGATCTTCGCGATCACCAGTGACCCGTTCATCGTCTACACCTCGAACATCTTCGCGGTGCTGGGCCTGCGCGCCCTGTATTTTGCGCTGGCGGCGATGGTGGCGCGCTTCCACTACCTGAAGTATTCGCTGGCCGCAGTGCTGGTATTCATCGGCTCGAAGATCTTCCTGGGCGACTTCGTCTTCGGCGGCAAGGTGCCGGCCGGGCTGTCGCTGGCGATCACGGGTCTGCTCATCGCGTCGGGCATCCTGTACTCGCTGTGGAAGACCCGCAAGGACCCGCCGGCCGTGGCGGGCTGACATCCCTTGCCGAAGCACGAGGGCGCGCCATCACGGCGCGCCCTTTTTTTATTGTCCAAGCATTTCTGCCGCTTGCCTTATGGGTTGACTCCGTTACAAGCCTCAGCCATACTGGACTTGATGATAGCGCAATCATTTTGTGGTAAAGGATGATAGCCGGTCAGGCCGGGCAGGGACATGCCCGTACAAGTACAACGACGAGTGAGACACCATGAGCAATCCGAGCACCACGCCTTCGCGGCTGGGGGTGGTCGAGAAGCTTGGCTACAGCCTGGGCGACCTGGCCGCCAACCTGATCTTCCAGACCCTCCTGACTTTCATCGCCTTCTTCTACACGGACGTGTACAAGGTCCCGCCGAGCGCGGCGGCCTCGATCATCTTCGTTGGCGGCATCGTCGGCGCCTGCTTCAACCCGCTCATGGGCCTGCTGGCCGACCGCACCCACACCCGCTGGGGCAAGTTCCGCCCCTGGATCCTGTGGACCTCGATTCCTTTCGGCCTTACCGCGCTGCTGGCCTTCAGCACGCCCGACCTGGGCGAGCGCGGCAAGATCATCTACGCCCTGCTCACCTACATCATGCTGATGCTGGTGTACTCGGCCAATAACCTGCCCTATTCCGCGCTGAGCGGGGTCCTGACCGGCAATATGGCCGAACGCAACAGCCTGTCGGCCTACCGCTTCACCGCCGTGATGGTGGCGCAGTTCATCATCCAGGTCCTGCTGCTGCCGCTGGTGCTGATCCTGGGCGACGGCGACAAGGCGCGCGGCTTCGAGAACACGATGACCGTATTCGCCATCGTCGGCACCATCTTCTTCCTGGTTACCTTCTTCACGACCCGCGAGCGCATCGTGCCGGCGCCGTCGCAGCGTTCCAGCATCGGCCAGGACATCGTCGACCTGCTCGGCAACCGTCCCTGGGTGGTGATGCTGGTGCTGACCATCCTGGTGTTCGTCACGCTGGCGCTCAAGGGCGGCATGTACGTCTTCTACTTCAACTCCTACCTGGATGAAGCCCGGCTGGCCGCCTTCCTGGAAGGGATCGGCTTCAACGCCTTCATCGGCGGCCTGAATGCGCTGTTGGCCGGCCTTGGCCTGACTGCCTTCCACTGGCCGAAGGACGCCGCCACCTCGGGCTTCAGCCTGTTCAACGCGGTCGGCATCATCATGATGATCGTCGGGATCGGCTTTTCCAAGCCGCTGGCGGACCGCTACGGCAAGCGCGATGTGTTCGGCGCCGCGCTGCTGGTCTCGACACTGTTCCTGCTGGCCCTCTACTTCTTCCCACCCACCTCGATCGCACCGGTGTTCCTGTGCCAGCTGCTGCACGGCTTCTTCTACGGCATCACGATCCCCCTGCTGTGGGCGATGATCGCCGACGTCGCCGACTATTCGGAGTGGAAGAACAACCGCCGCGCCACCGCCCTGCTGTTCTCCGCCATGATCTTTGGCCTCAAGGCCGGCCTGTCCATCGGCGGCGCCCTGGTCGCCGCCCTGCTGTCCCACTACGGCTACGACGCCGCGCTGCCCGCCCAGTCTCCCGAAACGGCAAACGGCATCCTGCTGTCGGTGAGCATCTGGGCCTCGATCCCCTTCCTGCTCGGCGTGGCCAGCCTTGCCCTGTACGGCATCCGCAGGAACGTCGAGCTGCAGATCGAGCGCGAACTCGGCGAACGGCGCGCTTCGGCCCAAACCTGATCCCTTAACGACAACAGGCTAGTCATGTCCGAAATCATCGACAAGGAAAACGTGCGGGCGCTGAAGGCGCGCGCCATCTCGGCTCCGCTGGTGGAGCACATCTATACCGCCGACCCGTCGGCCCACGTGTTCGACGGCCGCATCTACATCTATCCCTCGCACGACATCGAAGCCGGCATTCCGTTCAACGACAACGGCGACCACTTCGCGATGGAGGACTACCACGTGCTCTCGCTCGCGCACCCCGGCGCCGAAGCGGTCGACCATGGCGTGGCCCTGCACGTAAAGGACGTGCCGTGGGCGGCGCGCCAGATGTGGGCGCCGGACGCGGCCTGCAAGGATGGCAAGTACTACCTGTACTTCCCGGCCAAGCGGCCGGACGGCATCTTCCAGATCGGCGTCGCGGTCGGCGAGCATCCCGCCGGGCCCTTTGTGGCCGAGCCCACACCCATCGAAGGCAGCTATTCGATCGACCCGGCCGTGTTCGAGGACGGCGACGGCGCCTTCTACATGTATTTCGGCGGGATCTGGGGCGGACAGCTGCAGCACTACCGCGACAACGTCCACGACCCAGCCAATACCGAGCCGGCGCCGGACCAGGAAGCGCTGGCGCCGCGGATGGCGCGGCTCACGGCCGACATGAAGGGGTTCGCGGAAGCACCGCGCGCGGTGCAGATCCTCGACGAGCATGGCGAGCCCCTGCGCGCCGGCGACCACGAACGCCGCTACTTCGAAGCGCCGTGGCTGCACAAGCACAAGGGCAAGTACTATTTTTCTTACTCGACCGGCAACACCCACCTGCTCTGCTATGCGGTCGGCGACAGCCCCTACGGCCCCTTCACCTACCGCGGGACGATCATGACGCCGGTGATCGGCTGGACCACGCACCACTCGATCTGCGAGTTCGAAGGCCGCAGCTACCTGTTCTACCACGACAGCAGCCTGTCGGAAGGCGTGACCCACCTGCGCAGCGTGAAGATGACCGAGCTGCACTACGACGAAGCGGGCGATATCGTGACGATTTCGCCTTATGGAGAAACTGGGGAAGCTGGAGAAGCCTAGGCGCAGGTGTCGGCGCTCGCGCCGTCGCCGAGACTGATGCGCGGCACCGGCCTGGCGGCCGATGCCTGTTCGTAGATCAGGAAGCAGTGGGCTGCCTTCGGTGTGCCGGCGATCGCCCTGGGCACCAGCGTCATCGCGCCGGCCTGGGCGAGCACCACATAATGCGCGCCCAATCCCGCCGCCTCTGCCGTTGCCTGGCTTGCCGCTGGATAGCCGTGCGCCAGGGTCACCGCGCTGTCCTGGAAGCTTTGCGTGGCCTGCCCGTTGATCAGGAACTTTGCATGCGCCATTGTCGCAACGCTAGCCAGCGCTCCCCGCGCATTGTCGAGCGCAGCGTAGCGTGCTTCGCCAGTCAGGCCGGCCATCCTCGGCAGTGCGGCAGCGGCCAGGGTGCCCATGATGGCAATGACGGCAGTCGTTTCGATCAGGGTGAAACCGCCTTCTCGAGAGCGTGGCCAGGCGCCGGTTCGGTTCGATTTCATATAAAAATGTTAACAATCGATGGCGCATCCTAAACCGAAAATCCGGCAGGCGGCGCTCGCTTGCGTAACCAGCGCGGGGCCGGCGAAAGCGTGGCTCCCGCGCACCCCGCCCTGTCGGTTCGGCCGCCGCTCCGGTATCATGCGGGGATGAATCAGATTTCCTTCCAACCGTTTGTCATTGGCGTCGCCGGCGGAAGCGGCAGTGGCAAGTCGACGGTGACCCAGCAGGTGCTGGCTTCGTTTGGCGCCGAGATGGTGTCGGTGGTGATGCAGGACGATTACTACCGCGACCAGTCCGACCTTACCCCCGAAGTGCGCCGCAAGCAGAACTACGACCATCCGCAGGCCTTCGACTGGCCGCTGCTGGTGGAGCACGTCCAGGCCCTGCGCAATGGCGAAACGATCCAGATGCCGGAGTACGACTTCACGGTCGACAACCGCTCCAGCAAGACCATTCCCGTCAAGCCGGCCCCGGTGATCGTGATCGAAGGCCTGTTCGCCCTGTACGACGCGGACCTGCGCAAGATGATGTCACTGAAGATTTTCGTGGACACCGCCCCGGACGTGCGCTTCATCCGCCGCATGCAGCGCGACATCGCCGAGCGCGGCCGCACGATGGAGAGCATCGTCAACCAGTACCTGGAAACGGTGCGCCCGATGCACAAGCAGTTCATCGAGCCGACCAAGCGCCACGCCGACGTGATCCTGCCCCACGGCGCCAACGGCCCGGCGGTCGACGTCATCACCACCAAGGTGGCCAGCGTCATCGGCCAGCTGAAACGTCCCTGAGGCGCCCGCCCCTCAAGGCTCGAGCGCGACCACCAGGACCGACTTGGCCGGCAGCGTCAGGCGCAGCTTGCCCTCGCTCGCGCTTGCGCGGTAGGGCTGAGGCGTCACCGCCTGCGGCTGGCGGAAGCTATTGTGGGCGTCCATCGCCTCGGCGGTCAGCACCTGCCCCACGGCGCGCGAGGCCTGCTGGCCGATCACCTGCAGGTCCACCTGCCTCGCCTCGCGCGGATGCGGATTGACCATCGCGACATGCACCTTGCCGTCCCTGGCCCGGGCGGCCGACACGCTCAGCCCGGGGACGCTGCTCGCGCCCAGCACATAGGGCTGGTCCCGTTCGACCGTCGCCGCCAGCGAGACCGCCCCCTGGAACGGGACGTACATCCGGAACGCGTGGTAGGTCGGGGTCAGCAGCATCCGGTCCTTGTCGGTCAGGATCATCGCCTGCAGTACGTTGACCATCTGCGCGATGTTCGTCATGCGCACGCGCTCCGCGTGGGCATGGAAGAGATTGAAGTTCAGCGCCGCCACCACTGCGTCGCGCAGCGTGTTCTGCTGGTACAGGAAGCCCGGGTTGCTGCCCTCTTCGACGTCGTACCAGGTGCCCCATTCGTCCACGAACAGGCCGATTTTCTTCTGCGGGTCGTTACGGTCGAGGACCGCGACGTTGCGCTTGATGTAGTTCTCCATCTCGAGCGTACGCGCAAGCGTCGAGATCCATTCCTCTTCGGGGAAGCCGGTCGCCGCACCCTTGCGCTTCCAGTCTCCGGTCGGCAGGGTGTAGTGGTGGAAGCTGATGCCGACCGTTCCCTCGGGGGCATCCTTGCTGAGGAGATCGGTCCATTTGGTGTCCTCGCCGTTGCTGGTGCCGCCGCTGGCGATGATCCCCGGCTTGAGATGGGGCGGCGCCTTCAGGAAGGCGGCCGTGTTGCGGTACAGGTTCGTGTAGTGTTCGGGACGCATCTGGCCGCCGCAGCCCCATGCTTCGTTGCCGACCGCGAAATAGGCCAGCTTGAAGGGCTTGTCGCGGCCATTCTTGCGGCGCAGCTGGGCCAGGCTCGACTTGCTGTCCGAGGTCATGTATTCGAGCCACTCGGACATCTCCTGCACGCTGCCGCTGCCGAGGTTGCCGTTGACATAGGCATCGGCGCCGATCTGCTCGACCAGGTCGAAGAACTCGTGCGTGCCGACGGCATTCGACTCTTCGACACCGCCCCAGTTGGTATTGACCCTGACCGGGCGCCGTTCGCGCGGGCCGATGCCTTCGCGCCAATGGTATTCGTCGGCGAAGCAACCGCCCGGCCAGCGCACCAGCGGCACGTGCAGGTCGCGCAGGGCGCCCATCACATCCTTGCGCCAGCCGCGCACATTCGGAATCTTCGACGAGGTGCCTACCCACATGCCGCCATACACGCCGCTGCCCAGGTGTTCCGCGAACTGCCCGTACACGTCCTTGTGGATGGCGGCGCCGGGGCGGGTGGTATCGACCGTCACGCTGAGCTGGGCCCAGGCCGGGGCCGCGAGCATGCCGAGCGCGAGGATGCAACGACGGAAGCGTTTCATGGGTTCTCCTGTTCAAAAGCCGGCAACCGGGTGTTCATGCGCCGTACCAGCCCGCATCGACGAAGTATTCGCGACCGCTGCAGCGGCGCCCGTTGTTCGAAGCCAGGAACAGGGCCAGCGCCGCCACGTCTTCCATCTCGACGCGCTCCGGCAGGCACTGGCCGGACAGGATGCGCGCCTCTTCTTCCGGGTTGTGCCACAGGGCCTGCTGGCGCGGCGTGCGCACGGCGCCCGGCACCACGGTGTTGGCGCGGATGCCGTGCGGGCCGAGTTCGCGCGCCAGCGCACGCGTCATGCCCTCGATCGCGGCCTTGGCGGTCATGTACAGGGACAGCTGGGTATGCGGGATGTGCCAGGAGATCGAGCCGAAGTTCAGGATCACCCCTTCTCCGCGCTGCTTCATGCCCGGGATCACCGCCTGGCTGGCAAAGAACTGGTGGCGCAGGTTGACGTTCATCCGGTTTTCCCAGTACGCCGGGGTGATGTTCCCGATGTCGTGGCGGTCGTCGTTGGCGGCATTGTTGAGCAGGATGTCGATGCCGCCCGCCTGTTCCTCGATGGCGGCGATGGCGCGCGCCAGCGCTTCCAGGTCGGTCAGGTCGCAGCGCATGAAGCGCGGCGCACGCGCGGAGCCGGCCAGGCGTGCTTCCAGCTCGCGCGAAGCGCTGTCGGCGATATCGAGGAACCAGACCTGCGCGCCCTGGCCGGCAAAGGCGGAAGTCAGCTCGCTGCCGATGCCGCTCCCGCCGCCGGTGATGACGACGCGCTTGCCCGCCAGGTCCGGATAGGTGGCGTAGGTAAATGGATGTGATCTGTTTTCAGGCATGGAATTCTCTTGGCTGTCTTGTAGTTGAGCGGCGGCGCCGGCCGACAGCAGGCTGCGCCCCTTATGCCACCGTCAGGGTCGTCTTCTTCAGGTCGACACTGTTCGGCCCGGCGAAAATGGTGAAGGTGCCCGGTTCCACGACGCGCTTCATGTCGGTATTGAAGAAGCACAGGTCGGAGGGCCCGATAGCGAAGCTCAGCACGCGCGCCTCGCCCGGCGCCAGGCTCACGCGCTGGAAGCCCTTCAGTTCCAGCAGCGGACGGGTGACCGAACTGACGTCGTCGCGGATGTAGAGCTGCACCACTTCGTCGCCGCGCAGCTTCCCGACATTGCGCACCTCGACCAGCGCGCGGGTGCTGCCATCGGGCGCGATGCGGCTGCGCTCCAGCCGCGGCGCCGAGATCTCGAAGCGCGTGTAGGAGAGGCCGAAACCGAAGGGGAACAGAGGCTTCGTGCTGCCGTCGATGTAGCCGCGCCGGCTACTCGGCTTGCGACTGTAGTGGATCGGCAGCTGGCCCGGCTCGCGTGCGATCGACACCGGCAGCTTGCCGCCAGGGTTGGCGCGGCCGAACAGCAGGTCGGCCACCGCATGGCCGGTTTCCTGGCCCAGGTACCAGCATTCCATCAGGGTCTCGGCGCGCTCGGCCAGGTAGTTGACCGACAGCGGGCGGCCATTCAGCAGCAGCACCACGGTCGGTTTGTTCAGCGCGAAGATGGCGCGCGCCAGGTCGTTCTGCTGGCCCAGCAGGTCGAGCGTGCTGCGGTCGCCCAGGTGGGTGTCGGCCCAGGCTTCGCGCGCCGTCATCTCGTTGTCGCCCAGGACCATGACGATGGTGTCGGCCGACCTGGCCGCCCCCACCGCTTCGGCGATCAGGCGGGCGTTGACGTCTGGCGGCGTGAAGCGGATCTCGTCCTTGCCCGGGTTGCGCTCCTCGGTCAGGCGCACGCCTTCGGCATAGGCCAGCGTGAAACCGAGCTCGCCGGCGGCACGCTGCAGGCCCTCGTGGATCGACACCACGTGGCGCGGCTCGTTCGAATAGCCGCCCAGCGGCGTGTCCTTGGCATGGGCGCCCAGCAGCAGGAGCCTGCCCACCTTGTTCGGCTGCAGCGGCAGCAGGCCCTTGTCGTTTTTCAGCAGTACCGCGCTTTTCACTGCCGCCTCGCGCGCCAGCGCCAGCGCATCCGGGGTCGCCGTCAGGGCGTCGGCCCGGGCCGCGTCGACGTAAGGGTTCTCGAACAGGCCGGCGTCGAACTTGAAGCGCAGGATGCGGCGCACGACGGCATCGATCTCCTTCACGGAGACCTGGCCTTCGCGCACCAGCTCGGCCAGCTTGAGGTAGCCCAGCGGATCCGGCGTCTCGATGTCGACGCCGGCCTTGAGCGCCCGCAGCGCGGCTTCCCTGGGTGTGGACGCCAGGCTGTGGCGCGTGATCAGTTCATTGACCCCCATGTAGTCGGACACGGTCAGGCCCTGGAAGCCCCATTCCTCGCGCAGCACTTTGGTGAGCAGCCAGCGGTTGGCGTGCGAGGGCACGCCGTCGATCTCGTTATACGAGGGCATGACGGCGGCGATCCTGGTCTCCCTGATGATCTTCTCGAACGGCGGAAAGAAGTCCTCGCGCAGGGAGCGCTCGCCCAGGTTGGCCGGCCCGATGTTGGTGCCGCTTTCGGGCTGGCCGTGGCCGGTCATGTGCTTCAGGGTGGCATACACCTTGTCCTTCGCCAGCGGCAGCGCATCGCCGGAAAAGCCCAGCACCGCGGCCTTGCCCATGACGCCGCACAGGTGGGGATCCTCGCCATAGGTTTCCTCGAAGCGCCCCCAGCGCGGGTCGCGCGCCACGTCGACCACCGGCGCCAGCGCGATGTTGGCGCCGCGCGCCCGCATCTCGCGCGCCGCCACGGAGAAGATGCGGGTGACCAGCGCCGGGTCGAAACTGGACGCCAGCGCGATCGACTGCGGGAAGCTGGTGGCCTCGCGCGCCGCGTAGCCGTGCAGGGCTTCCTCGTGCATCAGGAGCGGAATGCCGAGGCGGGTCTGCTCGACCGCCCATTTCTGTACCGCGTTCACGTAGTCGGCGGTCTCGCGCGGGCCGCGATGCCGCACCCGGCCGGTGTCGCCGGCCACGCCGCTTTTTCCCACCTGGCGGTCCGACGGGCGGCCCAACATGCCCATCCCGTGCGGCCAGGCCGCCGCCATTTTCTCCGGCGCGAAGCTGGTGTCGGCGTTCTGCACCTCCACCTTCTTCTGCCACAGGCACTGCATCTGGGCGATCTTCTCGTCCAGCGTCATGCGGCGCAGCAGGTCCTCGACGCGAGCGCTGACGGGCGCCCCGGCCTGCCGGTACAGCGGCTGGCCTGCCGCCGGCGCGGCGCCGGCCGACGGCAGTGCCGCCATGCCAGCCAGGGCGCCGGCCGCGGCGAGGAACTCCCTGCGCTCGATACCCACGCGCGCCGTCCGCTCAGAACTTCGCGCGCAGGCCGACCGCGATGGTGCGGCCCGGCTTGTAGCTGGTGAAGGTCGCGTTCGGGAACTGGAAGTAGGTGCGGCGCACCGTGTCCGTCGCGTTCACCACGTCGAAGGTCAGGGTCGGCAGGCCGTCGCGATCAAACAGTTTCTCCAGGTCGAACTGCGACGAGAAGTCGAGCTGCTTGAAGTCGTCGCTGTACAGCGCCGCCGCGGCGATGCCGTTCTGGTTCAGGCCGGAGACCTGGCTGCCCTGCGAGTAGGTGTGCGACAGGCGTGCCATGAAACCATGGTTCTCGTAGTAGAGCTGGAAGTTGTTGCTCTTCTTCGGCACCCCCAGCGCCACGAAGCCCTGGGTGCCCTCGCCCGTCGCCTTCTGGTCGATCAGGGTCAGGGTTTCCGAGAAGCCGAAGCCGCGCCACGGCAGCAGGCGGTCGAGCGGCTGCACCCAGCCCAGTTCGAGGCCGGTCACCTTCAGCTGGCCGCCCGCATTGCGCTGCGAGGTCATCACCACGGTGGCCGAGTTCGGGCCGCCGCGGGCGTCGAGCGCCTGCTGCTGGGTCGGGGTCAGGCTGTCGTAGGTGACGCCGTACTGTGCCAGGTCGGTGAAGGGCAAGGTGTTGTTCTGGTTGACCGTGAAGCCGTTCAGCTTTTTCTGGAAGACCGTGGCGGCCACGTAGCCTTCGCGGCCGGTGTACCACTCGATGCCGAGGTCCAGGTTGTCCGAAATGTAGGGCGCCAGGTTCGGCGCGCCCAGGCTGCCGATGTCGGCCGACGGGTTCGAGAAGTTGATGCCGGGGCGCAGGGCTTCCGGATTGGCGCGCGTCATCGAGCGCGAAGCCGAAGCACGCAGCACCAGGTTCTTGGCCAGGTCGAGCGCGGCGCTGGCCGACGGCAGCGTGTTGCTGTATTCCTTGTCGACGTAGACCCATTGGTTCACGTTCGGGAACGGGGTGGCGCCGGCCGGCAGGTTGGCATTGCGCGGATCGGCCACCGAATTGTAGGCGCCCACGCTCTGCTCGGTGCGCACGTAGCGCACGCCGGCGTTGTAGCGCAGCTGCATGCCGGCCAGCTGGGTGACGCCGTCGGTCTGCAGGAACACGCCCTTGGTCTTCTCCTGGATGAAGCCGGTGGCCGCGCCGGTATTGGCCGCGCCCGTGATCGGGGCCTGCTCGAGCAGCTGCTGGTAGTTGGTGTCGCCGGCGAAGCGCTGCCAGTCGACCTCGATCAGGCCGTTCGGGCCGCGCCGCAGGTAGTCGCCGACGCGCGCGCCGATGGTGCCGGCGCCCTGGCAACCCGCCACGTTGCCGCAGATGAGGTTCTGCCACGCGGTCGAGTTGTCGCGCGCGGTGATGCGGCGCAGGATGTCGTCGTAGGCGAAGCCGCCCTTGATGCTAAAGGCGCGGTCGCCCCAGGTCAGGTCGGAGCGCACGCCCTTGGTGCTGGTCTCGCGCACTTCCTGCTGCAGGTTGACGCGCGCGCCGTTGGCGGTGTCGAGGCGGTAGTTGGCCGGGTTGCTGATATCCAGCGAGCTGACGATGCTCGGCACCGGGCCGTTGGTGAAGGTGACGGTGTTGCCCGAATTGACCGCGGTGACCGGCAGCACGGTCGGCGACTCGCGCGTGAACTCGGACTTGGTGTAGTTCAGCTGGGCGTTGAGCTTGAGTTTGTCGCCGATGTCCCATTCCATGCCCGGGTTGATGCCCTTCAGGCGCACTTCCTCCATGTAGGGACGGTACTCTGCGAAGAACTGGGCATTAGCGAAGGTGCCGCTTTCGACCACGCAGCCGGCGTTGCAGTCGCTGCGGTCGACCTTCAGGTTGAGCGGGATGATGGCGCCGTTGCGGCCGATCCAGTTGGTGTCGATGCGCTGCAGGTCATTGTCCTTCTCGCTGTACATCGTGTCGACGTAGAAGCGCAGGCTGTCGCTCGGGCGGAATTCGCCGGACACGATGGCGGTGACCTTGTCCTTGTCGCCGTACTGCGCCATCTGGCGGCCCAGGCGCGGGATCAGGGCATTGTCGATCTGGCCGATGTTCAGGCCCGGGTTGCGCGCCAGCAGGAAGGCCTGGTCGATCGCGGCGCCGGGGGTCAGGCCGTTGCCGGCATTGCTCGGCACCGTGGCCGGGATGGTCCAGTTGCCGCCGCCGGTGTTGTTGCGAGTCGGGCTGCTGCTCTGGGCAGCGGTCAGGTTCGGGTTGGTCAGGCCGATGGTCTCGTAGCCGGTGGCCTGCACCCTGGACTTGCTCCAGGCGATGCCACCCAGGATGCCCCAGGTATTGTCGAAGGTCTTGCTGGCCAGGACCGAACCCTTATTGCCCCACTTGCCGGCTACCTGGTTGCGGGTGCCGCCGACGTTGGCGGCGACGTAGGCGCCCTTGCGGTCGAACGGGCGCGCGCTGCGCATGTCGACCACGCCGGCGGCGCCGCCTTCGAGCAGCGAGGCCGCCGGGCTCTTGCTGACGGTGAGCTTGGTGAACAGGTCGGTCGGCAGCAGGTCGAGGTCGACCTCGCGGTTGGTGTTCTGGCTGTCGGTGCTGCCGGTGGAAGCGACCGCGATCGGCGCGCCGTTGAGCAGGACCTTGGTGAAGCTGGTGCCCAGGCCGCGGATCTGGATGTTGACGCCCTCGCCCGTGATCTCGCGCGAGACCTGCACGCCCGGAATGCGGTTCAGCGATTCGGCGATGTTCGTATCGGGGAATTTGCCGAGGTCTTCGGCGAAGATCGAATCCTGGAAACCGGTGGCCTCGCGCTTGGCGCGCGCCGAGGTCTCGAGGCTGCCGCGATAACCGGTCACCTGCACGGTCTGGATCGGGCCCTGGCTGGCCGGCGCGGATGTCTCTTGCGCATAGGCTGCCGAGACCAGCCCGGCAAGGATCGTCAGTTGAAGAAGGCGGCCGCCGGTATGACCGGGGCGCAGGAACGTGCTGCCTCGCTGCTGGTGCATGGATTGTCTCCTAAATATTTTTATGCAACATGTTGTGGGCGATACATACAACATTCCAATAACATAAATGTTATCGCAATCATTTCAGTCTAAACGGCAAGTTTCAGACCTGTCAACGAAAATCTGGCAAGCGGCTGGACCAAATTTGACAAGCGTTCATGCCACATTGTTAGCGCGAACAATACGGAGCATGAAATGCCCCGCTGGGCGTCGTGATCGTGGGCTGGCCATGCACTTCGCTGGCGTAATTACAGGCCGAACCTACAAGAAACCATTTTCTATTTGAAAAAGTTTGCGCTAACATCGTAGCTCGACAGGCCTGGCGTACGACCGGCCGACAATCACCAAGGAGACTAGCTTGCAGCCTTCCCTCCCATTTGCACTGGTGCGCATGCTGGCAGCATTGCTGCTGGGCGCCCTGTTCGCGGCCAGTGCGCACGCCGACGAAGACGGCTACCAGCTCTGGTTGCGCTATCGCCCCCTGCCCCCGGCCGCGGCGCTGTCCGCGAGCACTGTGGTAAGCCTGGCACCCGAGAGCCCGACCGTGGCCGCCGCCCGCGCCGAACTGCTGCGCGGCCTGGGCGGCATGCTGGGGCGTCCGCTTCAAGCCGCCGCCAGCATCGGTCCCGCCAGCGTGGTCCTGGCGCGCCTCGACCGCCTGCCCGCGGGACTGCCGCCCTCCTTGCGCACCTCGCTCGACCAGGTCGGGCCCGAGGGCTACCTGTTGGCCCGTACCACGTCGAACGGCCGGCAACTGACCCTGGTCGCGGCCAAGTCGGACATTGGCCTGCTGTACGGCAGCTTCGCCCTGCTACGCGGCCTGCAGGACGGCAGCGCGGCGAGCCTGGCGCGGGCGCCGCTGGTCTCGAACCCTGCCCTGCCGCTGCGCGTGCTGAACCACTGGGACAACCTGGACCGCAGCGTGGAGCGCGGCTACGCCGGGCAATCGATCTGGAACTGGTGGGAGCTTCCCGCCATCATCGATCCGCGCTACCTGGACTATGCGCGCGCCAACGCCTCGCTCGGCATCAACGGTACGGTTCTGAACAACGTCAACGCCAAGGCCGAGGTGCTGAGTCCCGCCTTCATCGCCAAGGCCGCCGCCGTGGCGAAGGTCCTGCGCCCCTACGGCATCCGGGTGTTCCTGTCGGTGCGCTGGTCGACGCCACTGGACTTGCGCGAGACCGCCAGCGCCGATCCGCTCGACCCGGCGGTGGCCGCCTGGTGGCGCCGCAAGACCGACGAGATCTACCGCAGCATCCCCGACTTCGGCGGTTACCTGGTAAAGGCCAATTCGGAAGGACAGCCCGGGCCGCAGGACTACGGCCGCAACCACGTCGACGGCGCCAACATGCTGGCGCGCGCGCTGGCGCCGCACGGCGGCACGGTGATGTGGCGCGCCTTCGTGTACGAGCCGCCGGAAGCGCGCAAGCGCAAGGGACAAGGCGACGATCCGAAGCACGATCGCGCCGCCCATGCCTATGACCAGTTCAAGCCGCTGGACGGCAAGTTCGACCCCAACGTGCTGGTGCAGGTGAAGAACGGCGCCATCGACTTCCAGCCGCGCGAGCCCTTCCACCCGCTATTCGGCGCCATGCCGGACACGCGCCTGATGATGGAATTCCAGATCACCAAGGAGTACCTGGGCTTCGCCACCCACCAGGCCTATCTCGGCCCGATGTTCCAGGAGACCCTGCGCGCCGATACCCGCGCCGGCGGACGCGCGCTGAGCGTGGCCCAATCGCTGCAGGGCGCCCAGAAAGGACGCGTCGGCGGCATCGCCGGCGTGGCCAACATCGGCAGCAGCCGCAGCTGGTCCGGCTCGGTCTTCGACCAGGCCAACTGGTATGCCTTCGGACGCATGGCCTGGGACCCGCTGCTGGACGCCCGCGCCGTCGCGCGCGAGTGGGCGGCCCAGACCTTCGCCCCGGATCCGCGCGTGCTCGATCCGGTCCTGGCCATGATGATGGCCTCGCGCGAAGCCGTGGTCGACTACATGACCCCGCTCGGCCTGCACCACCTGATGGACACCGGCCATCACCACGGCCCCGGCCCTTGGGTCGACAACCTGGAACGCCTTGACTGGAACCCGGTCTACTACCACCGCGCCGATCGCGACGGCATTGGTTTCGACCGCACGGCGCGCGGCAGCAATGCGGTAAGCCAGTATGCGCCGGAAGTCGCGCGCCGCTTTTCCGATCCCGCCACCACGCCGCCCGAGCTGCTGCTGTGGTTCCATCACCTGCCCTGGGACTACCGCATGCCATCCGGCCGCACGCTGTGGGAAGAGCTGGTCGCCCGCTACGACCGCGGCGTCGCCGAAGTGGAACGCATGCAGGAGCGCTGGAACGGCTTGCGCCAGGTGGTCGACGCCCAGCGCTGGAACGATACCGCCCAGCGCCTGGCCCAGCAGCGCGCGGAGGCGCAGTGGTGGCGCGACGCCTGCCTGGCGTACTTCATGCACGTCTCTGGCCGCGCACTGCCCGCCGGCGCCAGGCCGCCCGCGCAGACGCTCGAGTATTACCGCGCGCTGCGCTTCCCCTACGCGCCCGGCAACGGCTGATTCCACCTGCCCTGGTCGCGGCGGCCCTGGCCGCCGCGCCGCCGCGCGCTCATCCTAGCGCCGGCACTGGCTGAGCATTTCCAGCGGCACGGTTTGCGCCATCGCCCGGTACCCGGCCATGTTCGGATGCAGCCCATCGTTGTCGTACTCCTTGCGAATACGGTCGGGCCGGACCGGATCGCGCAGTGCCGCATCGAAGTCGATCACCCCGTCGAACGTGCCCGAGCGGCGGATCCAGTCGTTGTAGGCCAGGCGGTCCTGTTCGTTGTCCTTCTCCGGGTGGTAGTACTCGCTCCCGCCATAAGGCGTGATGGTGGCGCCGATCACGCACACGCCGCGCGCCTGGGCGCTGGCCGTCACCTGGCGCAGGGCTTCCTGCATGTCGGCCAGCAGCTGCCGGCGCATTGCGGGACTGTCCTCGGTGTTGCGGTGCTGGGTGCCGAAGTCGTTCACGCCGATCAGGACGATCGCATGCCGTACGCCGGGCCGCGCCAGCACGTCGCGCTCGAAGCGCGCGGCCAGGTTGGGGCCCAAACCGTCGCGCAGCAGGCGTCCGCCGCCGATGCCGGCGTTGACCACGCCCACCGAATGCATGCCGGCCGTGCGCAGGCGCAGCGCCAGCGCATCCGTCCAGCGCAAATTGGTGTCGGGCGCGACGCCGTAGCCGTCGGTGATCGAGTCGCCGATCGCCACCACCGCGTGCGCACCTGGTGCGGCTTGCACCTCGACCCCGGCCAGCTGGTACCAGCGCGCGAAGCTCACCGCCCCCGGCAGCTCGGCCTCCGCCAGGCGCCGGCCTTTGGCCATGAAGCTGGTGGCGCGCGAACCCGGATGGGCGGTCTGGCGCGCCGGCTCTTCCGTGAAATGCATCGACACCGCCAGATCCGCGCCGGCTGCATGCTTGAACAGCACCGGGTCGCTCAGGTATTCGGCGCCGGCGGGAATGGTCACCGAAGCGCTGCCGCCGAAGCGCAGCTCGCGCGCGCTGGCGGGATCGATCGTGGCTCGTCCTGGTCCGCTCGCAAGCGCCACGCTGGCGCCGCTGATGACCAGCGGCGCGCTGCCGAAGGAATTGCTGAAACGGACCCGCAGGCGCTCGCCGCCGAGCGACACCCGCAGCACCTGGCGCAGGGTGGCATCGCGCCAGTCGGCGGCCGGCAAGGCGTCCTTGCTCTCCGGCGCGAGCTGGGCCGTGCCCCAGGAAGCCACCCAATGCTCGCCGATGGCGGGACTCCCTACGGTGCCGCAGGCGGCCAGCAGGCCGGGCAGGATGGCGAGGGCAAGGGCCCGTGCCGGAATCGTTTGACGCGCCATCGGGTTTCCTTCAGACTGGTTATGTTTGCGCAATCATTTTATTTTAGAACAATGTTACGAGCAAGCCGCGCTTGTTCGCCAAGGAGACCCGACCGATGATGCCGATCCAGCGAAACACCAGCCCTACCGTCACAAGCATGCGGGTCATTCCGGTCGCCGGCTACGACAGCATGCTGCTCAACCTGTGCGGCGCCCATGCGCCCTTCTTCACCCGCATCCTGGTCCTGCTCGAGGACAGCGCCGGTAACGTCGGCATGGGCGAGGTGCCGGGCTCGGACGGCATCCTGCGCGCGCTGGAGCGGGGCACGGCGCTGGTGGTGGGCAGCGAGATCGGCAAGTACAACCGTACCCTGAACGCCCTGCGCGCCGCCATCGCCGGTCCCAGCCACCAGGTGACCTCGAGCGCCGAAGCGGCGGTCCTGAAGCAGCCGCACGAAATCAACCTGCGCCTGGAAAACGTGATCACGGCGGTCGAAGCCGCCCTGCTCGACCTGCTCGGCCAGCACCTGGGCGTGCCAGTCTGCGAACTGCTCGGCAGCGGCCAGCAGCGCAGCCACGTGCCGATGCTTGCCTATCTGTTCTACATCGGCGACCGGCGCCGCACCGACCTGGCTTACCTGGCCGGCAGCGGCGGCAGCGACTGGTACGGCCGCCGCACCGAGGAAGCGCTCACCCCGGAACAGATCGCCGACCTGGCCGAGGCCAGCGTCGACAAGTACGGTTTCCGCGACTTCAAGCTCAAGGGCGGCGTCATGCGCCCCGAAGAAGAGATCGCGGCGGTGGCAGCGATCAAGCGCCGCTTCCCGGATTCGCGCGCGACGCTCGATCCGAACGGCGCCTGGTCGCTCGCCGAGGCGATCGCGGCCTGCCGTGGCCAGGGTCACATCCTGGCCTATGCCGAAGACCCCTGCGGACCGGAGAACGGCTATTCCGGTCGCGAGATCATGGCGGAATTCAAACGCGCCACCGGCATCCCGACGGCGACCAACATGGTCGCCACCGACTGGCGCCAGATGGCCCATTCGCACCTGCTGGGCGCGGTCGACATCCCGCTGGCGGACCCGCACTTCTGGACCATGCAGGGTTCAGTCCGGCTGGCCCAGCTGTGCCACGACTGGGGCCTGACCTGGGGCTCGCACTCGAACAACCACTTCGACGTGTCGCTGGCCATGTTCACCCATGCCGCCGCCGCGGCGCCCGGCAAGATCACCGCCATCGACACCCACTGGATCTGGCAGGAAGGCCAGGAGCGCCTCACGCGCGAGCCCTTGCAGATCGTCGGCGGCCAGGTGGCGGTGCCCGAACGGCCGGGTCTGGGCATCGAGCCGGACATGGCGCGCATCGAACAGGCGCACCAGCTGTACAAAAAGATCGCCACCGGCGCGCGCGACGATGCGATGGCCATGCGCTATCTCCTTCCGGAGTGGACCTACGACCCGAAGCGGCCAAGCTACGCGCGCTGAACCGGGCCACCCCTACGAATGATTCAGCGCAGCGCCGCCTGCAGCTGGCGCGCCATCCGTCCCACCAGGGCGCGCCACAGGTAGCCGCCCATCTTGAGCGGCCGGCGCCGGTCAGCGCCACGCCGTCCCATGCGCTGGGGCAGGAAAAAGCGCCCGAAGGTCGACAGCCCGCTGCGCCGCAGCGTCCAGAAGCAGCCGCCGGCATACACGGTATCGAAGCCGTCCTCGGCGCGCAGCAGCTGCAGGGCCGTGCCCGAGAACATCGCCACGTGGGCGGCGCGCTGTTCGCCATCCATGCGCGGCCGCAGCCGGAAGCCGTGGCGGTAGGACAGCTCCACGGTCTGGCGCAGGTCGGGCAGGTGCAGCACGAGCGGGCGCAGCGGACCGACCGCTTCCAGCAGCCGTGGCAGCACGTGCATGCCGGCCGTCACCCGCTCGCAATAGCGCGCGAACGCCGCCTTCAGTTCGCCCAGCGAAGCTTGCGGGGGACGCGGCAGCGGCGGCGGGCGCTTGCGCCAGCGTTCGGTCCAGTGTTCCAGGGCCCGCTCGTGCATGGCCGCCAGCGTGCCGGGTGTGTCGCGCTGCAGGTCGATGCTGGCGCCGGGCGGCAGGAAACGCACGACCCCGCGCACGCCGTCCAGGCGCGAGGCCTCCAGCAATTCGCGCGGCGCCATCCGGCCGCCGTTGAGCCAGACGTTGTCGGCCCGCGCAAAGCGGGCAAACGAGGCGATCGGCAGCACCAGTTTCGGCCGGAAGCGTTCGACCTGCGCCGCCAGGCGTTCCACCGCAGCCTTGGCCGCCCCCTCGCGCAGCGCGAACTGCTCCGGGTTGCCGCACCAGCCCATGTTGCCGAAACCGGTGAGCAGCAGGTCGATGCGCGAGGTGGCCTTGCCGATGCGCGGCGCCGCGGCCTGGCACTCGGCCGCCGTGGCAAGGGCACGGTCGCCCAGGTTGAGGATGCTGCGCCCGGCACAGTCGATCAGGCAGGCGGTGTCGCCGTCGCCGTTGGCCAGTGCGGTCAGGCGCAGGTCGCCGGCCAGCGCCACCGTGACGCCGTCCGGGCATTCGGCCAGCGGCAGGCGCAGGCGGCGCAGTTCTTCACCGATGCGCATGTCGCGCCCGGGCCGGTAGAGAAAGGTGGCGATGCCGCGAAATTCGGAGCGGAAGCGCCGCAGGAAAGGCAGCGGGAAGTGGTCCGGCTGGGCGCGCGAACACCATATATAGACGGGCACGCCGGCAGAATTGAGCGTTTCCAGCAGGGCGGCATTGCTGCTGGAGTCGTCCACCAGGCTCCAGGCGTCGTCCAGTACCGGGCCTTCGAGCCAGGGATCGCAGACCAGGAGCGCAGCCTCGGTACGCACCATGAAGCAGGCATGATTCAGGAAAGTGAATGTTGCGCGGGGCATTGCAGGCACCATGGCGGCGGCCGAAAAGTGGCCAATGAGGTGCAGCGTAGCCGCGCGCCGGCATCACGGCATGATCCGTCACAATCGTGCGCCAGCACTGTGCCGGCCGTAAAAGCCACGCATGGCGGCGGAAACTTCGCCAAATTGCAGGAAATCTCTACAATAAGGTTGACGTAAAGCATCTTTTTTACCGAAACTAGCTGTTATTGCCCGCTTTCTGACCGGACCCTGCCGCCATGCCCCTGGAATCCCTGCTGTTCGCCCCACCCGCCACACTCAGCGCCACCCTCGTGGCCGCCCTGTTCGGGCTGCTCGTGGGCAGCTTCCTGAACGTGGTCATCCACCGGATTCCGAAGATGATGCAACGCGAGTCCGACAACTACGTGGCCCAGGAAAGCGGCAAGGAGCCGCCCCACACCGACCGCTACAACCTGATGGTGCCCCGCTCCGCCTGCCCGCACTGCGGGCACCAGATCACGGCCATGGAAAACATCCCGGTGATCAGCTGGCTCGCACTGCGCGGCAAGTGCCGCAAGTGCAAGGCGCCGATCTCGCCGCGCTACCCGGCCGTCGAGCTGCTCACCGGCGTGCTCGCAGGCGTGCTGGTCTGGACCTTCGGCAGCGGCCTGGCGGGCCTGGCCACGCTGCTGTTCCTGTTCCTGCTGGTCGCCATGACCTTCATCGACATCGACACCCAGCTGCTGCCGGACGACCTTACCTATCCGCTGCTGTGGGCGGGCCTCTTGGTGAACCTGCACGGCACCTTCGTTCCGCTGCAGGACGCCTTGATCGGCGCCGCCTCCGGCTACCTGGTGCTGTGGGCCGTGTATTGGCTGTTCAAGCTGGTGACCGGCAAGGAAGGCATGGGCTACGGCGACTTCAAGCTGCTGGGCGCTCTTGGCGCCTGGCTCGGCTGGCAGATGCTGCCAACCATCATCCTGTTGTCCTCGGTGGTGGGCGCACTGGTCGGCATCAGCCTGATCGTGTTCGCCAAGCGCGGCCGCGACAAGCCGATTCCCTTCGGTCCATACCTGGCGGCGGCCGGCCTGATCGCCCTGCTCTACGGCGCCGGCATCAGCGCCGGGCTGCAGACCGTCGTCACCGGTTGACAATGGACGCGCCGCATAAGCTCGCCTTCTCGGTCGGCCTCACCGGCGGCATCGGCTGCGGCAAGACGACCGTGGCCGACATGTTCGCCGCGCTCGGCGCCTCGGTCATCGACACCGACCAGATCGCGCACGCGCTGACTGCCCCGCACGGCGCGGCGATGCCGGCCCTGCTGTCGGAGTTCGGCGATGACTTCGCCACGCCCGACGGCGCCCTCGACCGCGCCAAGATGCGCGCCCTTGTATTTACGGACGATACCGCCCGCGCCCGGCTGGAGGCGATCCTGCATCCGCGCATCCGCGACGCCACCGCGGCCGCCGCCGCCATCGCTACCGGCGACTACGTGATCTTCGTCGTGCCCCTGTTGATTGAATCCGGTACCTGGCGCCAGCGCGTGACCCGGGTGCTGGCGATCGACTGCCCGGAAGAGCTACAGGTGGCGCGGGTGATGGCCAGGAGCGCCATTTCCGAGGCCCAGGTCCGCGCCATCATGGCGGCCCAGGTGTCTCGCGAACAGCGTCGCGCGGCGGCTGACGATATCATTCTGAACGACGATGGACTGGACGCGCTGCGCCCGCAAGTGGAGGCTTTGCATGCGCTGTATTTATCCCAGAGTAAATCTAAGCAAAACTAAATTGAATTAAGTCAATGCGGGATTTGTAATTTTGCGCAGCATGGTTCAGAATCACGGGGTTGCTCGCCAGCCTACATTCAGAGGAATGTCATTTTGATCGTCTACGAATATCCTTTCAACGAGCGCATTCGCACGTTGTTGCGGCTGGAAGACCTGTACGACAAGTTCAAGTTCTTTGTGCAACAAGAGCACCCGATGCAGCATCACGTGGCCCTTGCCACGATTTTCGACATGCTGGAAGTGGCCGGCCGCGCCGACCTGAAATCCGACCTGCTGCAGGAACTCGAGCGGCAGAAGCAAAGCCTGCTCTCCTACCGCAGCAATCCGAACGTCGCCACCGAAACGCTGGACGCCGTGCTGGCCGAGCTGGACGCCGTCAGCGGCGCCCTGGTAGCTAGCCAGGGCAAGACCGGTCAGAACGTGCGCGACAACGAGTGGCTGATGAGCATCCGCGGCCGCACCATCATCCCCGGCGGCGCCTGCGAATTCGACCTGCCGTCCTACTACGCCTGGCAGCACCACTCGGCCGAGCAGCGCCAGGCCGACATCCTGGGCTGGTTCGCGCCGCTGGCGCCGCTGTTCGAAGCGCTCGCGCTGGTGCTGCGCCTGCTGCGCGACTCCGGCGGCCCGGTCAAGATGATCGCCACGGGCGGCAGCTACCAGCAGATGCTGCAAGGGAAGGTGTACCAGATGCTGCGCCTGTCGATCGACGATTCGCTTGGCGCGATCCCCGAGATCTCGGCCAACAAGTATATGCTGTGGGTGCGTTTCACCACCCATGATGGTGACTGCAAGCCGAAGGCTTTGGAAGAAGACGTGCCCTTCAACCTCACCCTCTGTAATTTTTGACTGGTATTGACATGACTGTTGTAGCCTGCCCGACCTGCGGCAAGAAGGTCGAATGGACCCCGGCGAACAAGTATCGCCCGTTCTGCTCGGAGCGTTGCAAGCAGATCGACCTGGGGGCCTGGGCCGAAGAGAAGTATACGATTCCTGGGGCGTCGAGCAATGATCCGCAGGATGACAAGCCGACGGATGACTAAGTAGGCGCCCTCCTGCGGCCTTGTTTTGACCTGCGACCCTGGAACGTCATCCCGGCGCAGGCCGGGATCCAATTTTGCCGAGTTGCCACGAACGTCAAATTAGGTTCCGGCCTTCGCCGGAACGACGGGCTAGTGGTGCTAAGTTAGTCGCTGTTATTCGGGCGACGCGTA
This sequence comes from Massilia sp. IC2-476, assembly GCF_020707295.1. Classification (NCBI taxonomy): domain Bacteria; kingdom Pseudomonadati; phylum Pseudomonadota; class Betaproteobacteria; order Burkholderiales; family Oxalobacteraceae; genus Massilia; species Massilia sp. IC2-476. The sequence goes on along the minus strand of NZ_JAJFER010000002.1, from coordinate 333,182 downwards.
GCGCACCTTATCCAGCCACTCCAGCAGCGGTATGGTCGCCGGCAACAGCGGACTGACGCTATACCCACCCTGCCAGGCAAACGCCTGCCCCTCGAGGCTTTGCGGCTCCCCTTCCCACTCGCGGCAGATGTAGAAGTAGAGGCGCACGTGGGCGTGCTCGTACACGTGCTCGACGCAGCACCAGGCCTCGCCGCTCAGCACCCGCACGCCGAGTTCTTCGACGAACTCGCGCTGCAGCGCGTGGAAGATGTCCTCGCCCTGCTCCACCTTCCCGCCCGGGAATTCCCAGTAGCCCGCATAGGGCTTGCCTTCGGGGCGCTGGCCGAGCAGCACGTCGCCATTCGCGCGCATCAGGATGCCGACCGCGACGTCGACCGGTTTTGCCTTCACTTCACTCATGGGTCTCTTCGTCCGGCAGCCTGCCGGCATAGTCCTTCGCAAATTGCCAGGCCACGCGGCCCGAACGCGAGCCGCGCTGCAGGGCCCACTGCAGGGCCTCGGGGCGTGCGCCCTCGATTTGCTGCGGGGTGCAGCCGTAGCTGGCCAGCCAGTGCGCCACGATGTCGAGGTAGTCGTCCTGGCGGAACGGGTAGAACGACAGCCACAGCCCGAAGCGCTCGGACAGCGAGATCTTCTCTTCGACCGTCTCGCCCGGATGCAGGTCGCCGTCGTCGCCATGCGTGTAGCCGGCATTGTCGGACATCTTTTCCGGCATCAGATGGCGCCGGTTCGAGGTCGCGTAGATCAGCACATTGTCCGAGGCCGCCGCGATGCTGCCGTCGAGCGCCACCTTGAGCGCCTTGTAGCCCGCCTCCCCCTCCTCGAAGGACAGGTCGTCGCAGAAGACCACGAAACGCTCGGGGCGTCCCGCCACCAGCTCGACGATGTCCGGCAGGTCGGCCAGATCCGCCTTGTCGACCTCGATCAGGCGCAGGCCCTGGTCGGCGAAACCGTTCAGGCAGGCCTTGATCAGGGACGACTTGCCGGTGCCTCGCGCGCCGGTCAGCAGCACGTTGTTGGCCGGGCGGCGCAGCACGAACTGGCGGGTGTTCTGCTCGATCTGGCGCTTCTGCGCGTCGACGTGCTGCAAATCTTCGAGCCGGATGGCGGAGGCATGCAGCACCGGCGCCAGGTACTTGCCACCCCCATTGACCCGTTTGCGCCAGCGGAAAGCGAAGCTGCGCTTCCAGTCCGGCTCGCGCGGCACCGCCGGCGGCAGCACCGCTTCGACCCGCGCCAGCAGGGCCTCGGCGCGGTGAAGGAACTGCTCGAGTGGCGTCATTGGATCAAGAGCGGTAGTCGGCGTTGATCGACACGTAGTCGTGCGACAGGTCGCAGGTCCAGACCGTGGCGGTGGCCTCGCCGCGGCCCAGCGTCACGCGGGTCGTGATCTCGGACTGCTTCATGACGCGCTGGCCGTCTTCTTCCTTGTAGTCCGGATTGCGCCCGCCGGCCTTGGCCACCCACACGTCGTCCAGGTAGAGGTCGAGTTTGGTGGTGTCGAGGTCGTCCACGCCGGCGTAGCCGATCGCGGCCAGGATACGGCCCAGGTTCGGGTCCGAGGCAAAGAAGGCGGTCTTGACCAGCGGCGAGTGCGCGATCGAGTAGGCGATCTTGCGGCACTCTTCGACGTCGCGCCCGCCCTCCACCGTGATGGTCATGAACTTGGTGGCGCCTTCGCCGTCGCGGATGATCTGCTGCGCCAGGTTGCGCGAGATGTCGGTGACGGCCTCCTTCAGTGCTTCGTATTCAGGGCCGGATGCGGCGTCGATCGCCAGGCTGCCGGCGCCGGTGGCGACGATGATGAAGGAATCGTTGGTCGAGGTGTCGCCGTCGATCGTGATGCTGTTGAAGGAGTGGTCGGCCGCATGCTTGACCAGCTCGTCGAGCACCGGTTGCGCGACGCGCGCGTCAATTGCCAGGTAACCGAGCATGGTCGCCATGTTCGGCTTGATCATGCCGGCGCCCTTGCTGATGCCGGTCATGGTGACCGCGTGGCCGCCAATGGTGACAATACGCGAGGCCGCCTTCGGCTGGGTGTCGGTGGTCATGATCGCCTCGGCGGCGTTGAACCAGTTGTCCGCCTTCAGGTTGCTCACCGCTGCCGGCAGGCCCGCGACGACCTTCTGGATCGGCAGCTGCTCGAGAATGACGCCAGTGGAGAACGGCAGCACCTGCTGCGCGTCCAGGCCGAGCAGCTTGGCGACTTCCGCGCAGGTGGCCTGCGCATTGGCCAGGCCCTGCTCGCCGGTGGCGGCGTTGGCATTGCCGGTGTTGACCACCAGCGCACGGATCGGCTTGCCGCCGCTCTGCACGGCCGCGAGATTGGCCTTGCTCACCTGGACCGGCGCGGCACAGAAGCGGTTCTTGGTGAACACGCCGGCCACGGTGGCGCCTTCAGCCAGCCGCATGACCAGCAGGTCCTTGCGGTTGGGCTTCTTGATACCGGCTTCGGCATAGCCGATCTCGATACCGGCGACGGGTTTCAGGTCGGCTGCGACTGGCAGGGGGGAATTGACGGCCATGGCGATCTCATGAAAGAAAAGATAGGTAATCCGATATTGTACTGCCAGCGGCGTCCACGGCGAGCAGGCCTGTCCGGCGCGGGTTTTGCACCCGTTTTATGCGGATCGCATAAGTCGATAACCTGCGCTCACACCCCCTTAATCGGCGTGTATGTACCGACTTTCAGTGGCACCTTGCGCACGATTCATTTCTGCCGAAATATTGTTCTAAATCAAACGCTTAGCGTTTGCTCATCCGCAGTGTGCATATACTCGACAGGCCCGGAAACGGCATGTTTTTTTGCAGGATCCTGGCGCCTTTCCCGGCCTTAGTCGGGATCATTCCAACAACAATCTGGAGACAAACAATGAAACCAAGCGTCAAGGCGCGATTGCTGGTCGCGCTATGTGCAGCACTTGCGGGAGCGGCCGCATCGCCACTCGCCTTCGCCGACGGCAAGCCGGTCGAACTGACCGTGTCGGCGAAGCAGTACAAGCAGTATTTCAGGGAAGCTTCGAACGAGTTCAACGTGCCGGTCGAACTGCTGCAGTCGATCGCCTACGCCGAAACGCGCTGGCATCCGCACGTCCCCAAGGGCAAGCTGAAGAAGAACGGCGAACCCGAGGTCGAGGTGGAATCGCACGAGGGCATGCCGATCAGCTACGGGATCATGGGCCTGCGCGACGACAACCACTTCGGCCACTCCCTGCGCGAGGGCGCGGCCCTGATCCGCGTGACGCCCGAACAGGCGGCGTCGGACACGCGCTCCAACATCCGCGCCGCCGCCGCCCTGCTCGCACAGTACGGCGCCCGCAAGAACAAGGCCTTCCCGCTCGAGGACTGGGAAGCCGCGGTGGCGCGCTACAGCGGGATCCCGCAGCCCGAGATCGCGAAGATCTACAGCTACGAAGTGCTGACCGCGATCCGCCAGGGACGTCGCAGCGACAAGTTCGAGATCGACCAGAAGCACGTCGAGATGGAGAAGGTCTACGGCAAGGACAAGCTGCGCAAGCTGTCCGCGCGCCGCATCACGATCGAAACCGGCACGCCCGATCCGAAGATTTCGGCACCGGACTTCGCAGACACCCCGAACAAATAATAACGAGCAGAATACGGAGACAATCTATGAAGACCTTGATGCGCAGCCTACTCGCAGGCCTGTGTTTCGTCGCGTCGGCCCAGCCGGCGCTTGCGTCGACCGACTACCCGCCGGCCATCTGGAACCCGGCCGCCAGCTGCAATTATTCCGCCCGTACCGCCGCGGTCAGCCACGTGACCGTGCACACCACCCAGGGCTCCTACGCGGGCTCGATCTCCTGGTTCCAGAACTGCAGCGCCGGCGTCAGCGCCCACTACGTGATCCGCTCTTCGGACGGCCAGGTGACCCAGATGGTGCGCGAGGCCGACAAGGCCTGGCACGTGGGGAACTCGAACGGCTACACCATCGGCATCGAGCACGAGGGCTACATCGCCAACCCGTCCGCCTGGTACACCACCGCCATGTACAACGCCTCGGCAGCGCTGACCAAGGACATCCTGGCCTCGCGCGCGCTGGCGCAGAAGGTCTACGATGGCAGCAGTGGCTGGAACGCGGTACCGTCGGACTCGCTGTACAACGTCAAGGGCCACGTCAACTACGCGAGCCAGAGCCACACCGATCCGGGTTCGGGCTGGGACTGGCCACGCTACAAGTCGCTGGTAGCCGGCAGCAGCTCGGGCGGTGGCACCACCGCTACCTGGCCCCTGGTCCAGTACGGGAACACCGGCGAACGGGTGCGCACCATCCAGTACCTGCTGCAGCAGTGGGGCTATACGCTCACGGTGAACGCCAGTTTCGACACCGCGACCCAGAACGCGGTCAAGAACTTCCAGTCCTCGCACGGCCTGGGCGCGGACGGCATCGTCGGCAACGCCACCTGGCCGGCGCTGGTGATCCTGACCCAGCAGGGCGATTCGGGCGCCAAGGTGCGCGCGGTGCAGAGCCAGCTCAACGAGAGCGGCGCGGGCATCACGGTGGACGGCGCCTTCGGGCCGGCCACGGCAACGGCGGTGAAGAACTTCCAGACCTCGAAGGGCCTGAGCGCCGACGGTGTCGTGGGTGACAACACCTGGAACAAGATGGTCTGGTAGTGCTCCCGGGACGTGCGTGCCCTTATCATGGCGGACAAGCACGTCCGACAAAGCGCTTGACCCTCACGCAAGGTGAGGCTCCAGAGTAGCGCTACGCATGAAGAACAGGGAGAAGCTCGATGCTGAAAGTGGGAGAACTCGCGGCGCGCGCCGGCCTGACGGTCCGCACGCTGCACCATTACGACAGCATCGGGCTGCTCTCGCCTTCTGCGCGTTCCGATGCCGGCTACCGGCTCTATGACCGCGACGACGTGGCGCGCCTGCAGCAGATCCAGGCCCTGCGCGCGTTCGGCATGGCGCTCAGCGACATCGGGGCTTACCTGGACAGTCCGGAAGCGTCGCCGCTGGCCATCGTCGAGCGCCAGCTCAAGGCCCTTGACCAGCAGATCGCCGAAGCCGCGCAGATGCGCGAGCAGCTGCTGCGCCTGCGCTCACGCCTGGCCGCCGGCGACGAAACGGACATGTCCATCTGGCTAACCACTCTGGAGCAGATGACGATGTACGAAAAATACTTTACGAAAGAAGAACTGGCGCGCCTGCCGCTGTACCAGAACCCCGCGGCGCAGGCCGAATGGCGGGAACTGGTCGCGCATGCGCATGGACTAATGACGAAAAACGTGGCGCCCGGCTCGCAGGAAGCAAACGCCTTTGCCGTGCGCTGGCTCGAACAGCTCGAACGCGACACCGGCGGCAACCCGGCCTTCGTCCTGCAGCTGACCGCCATGACCTCGCAGGACCTGGAAGTGCAACAGCAAACCGGCATGTCGCTCGCGCTGCAGGCCTATATGCGCTCAGTGCTCGCGGAACTGCGCTTCACGATCCACGCGCGCTACCTGCCGGCGGACACGGTGGAGCGCATGCGCCGCCACGAAGCCGCGCATGCGGACGAGTGGATCGTGCTGGCGTCCCGGATCCGCGCATGCCTCCAGGTGGATCCCGAGGCCCGATCCGTGGAAGCCCGGCAGCTCGCGCGCAGCTGGTTCGGGTTGTTCACCGACATGGTGGGCGACGATCCGGAAGTGATCGCACAGTTCCGCCTCGCCACGCGCTCGGAGCCGCTGCTGCGCCTGGGCACCGGCATCGGTGACGACGTCATCGAGTTCCTGCGCAAAGCCATGGAAAACCTGCACACCAACGCTTGATTGGCGGGGAGCGCGGCGTTGCTCAACGCGGGATCGACAGCGCCAGCGTTTCCTTCAGCTCTTCCATCACCACATAGCTCTTCGATTGGCCGGCGTCGGCCACATGCAGGATTTCGCCCAGCAGGCGCCGGTATTCCGACATTTCCGGAATGCGCGCCTTGATCAAATAGTCGAAGTCCCCAGATACGAGGTGGCACTCCATCACCTCGGGAATGCCCAGCATCGCACGGCGGAAACGGTCGAAAGCCTTTTCCGATTTCTGGTGCAGCGTGATCTCGACGAACACCAGGATCTGCAGGCCCATGGCCTGGGGATTCACGCGCGCGTGGTAGCCGGTGATGACGCCGTCGCGCTCCATGCGCTTGACCCGCTCGATGCACGGCGTCAGCGACAGGCCCACCTGTTCGGCCAGGTCTTTCATGACGATGCGCGCATCGTCCTGCAGGACCGACAGGATGTGGAGGTCGATCTTGTCGAGGACGCGGTTGGAATTCTTCTGGACGCGCATGAATTTTCACTGAAAACGGGTGTAATAACAGAAACCATTATTCCATTAGCGGCGGTAATATGGCAATCTTTTCTAAATCCCGCATCATTTACTTCAGGACCTGGGCATAACATGCGCGTTCTCGTATTGGGCAGCGGCGTGGTCGGCGTGACCACCGCTTACTATCTGGCCAAGGCAGGCCACGACGTCACCGTCATCGACCGTCAACCCGGCCCTGCCCTGGAGACCAGCTTCGCCAACGCCGGCCAGATCTCGCCGGGCTATGCCTCGCCCTGGGCGGCGCCGGGCATTCCGCTGAAGGCCGCGAAATGGCTGTTCCAGAAGCACGCGCCGCTGGCCATCCGCCCGGACGGCTCGCTGTTCCAGCTTGCCTGGATGTGGCAGATGTACCGCAACTGCACGGCCGGCCGCTATGCGGTGAACAAGGAGCGCATGGTGCGCCTGGCCGAGTACAGCCGCGATTGCATCCGCGAACTGCGCGCCCAGACCGGCATCGAGTACGAAGGCCGCAGCCTGGGCACGATCCAGCTGTTCCGCACCCAGCAGCAACTCGACAGCGCCGCCAAGGACATCGAAGTCCTGAAGCAGGCCGGCGTGGAATACGAACTGCTGCTCGGCCATGACCTCGGCAAGGCCGAGCCGGCGCTGGGCACGCACGGCACCCTGGTTGGCGGCCTGCGCCTGCCGAACGACGAGACCGGCGACTGCCAGCTGTTCACCACGCGCCTGACCGCGATGGCGCGCGACCTGGGTGTGCGCTTCGAGTTCGACACCGACATCCAGGCCCTCGACATTGCCGGTGGCCAGATCACCGGCGTGCGCACCGCCAGGGGCACGCTCATGGCCGACCGCTACGTGCTGGCGCTGGGCAGCTATTCGCGCCTGCTCCTGAAAGACCAGTTCCAGCTGCCTGTCTATCCGCTCAAGGGCTACTCGATCACCGTGCCGATCACGGATGAGAGCCGCGCCCCGGTATCGACCATCCTGGACGAGACCTACAAGATCGCCGTCACCCGCTTCGAAGACCGCATCCGCGTCGGCGGCATGGCCGAGATCGCGGGCTACAGCAAGGCCCTGAACCCGGCGCGCCGCGAAACCCTCGAAATGGTCGTCAACGACCTGTTCCCGGGCGCCGGCGACACCCGCCAGGCCTCGTTCTGGACCGGCCTGCGCCCGATGACCCCGGACAGCACCCCGGTGGTCGGCGCTACTCCGCTGCGCAACCTGTTCGTCAACACCGGTCACGGCACCCTGGGCTGGACCATGGCCTGCGGCTCGGCCAGCGTCATCGCCGACCTGGTGAGCGGCAAGCAGCCGGCCATCCGCGCCGACGACCTGGCGGTGTTCCGCTACGCCGGCACGCCGCAAGGCGCGGCCGCCCCGGAACTGGTCAAGGCGTAAGCGTTCGATGGCAGATTCCGTGGATGCGTCCCGCGCCGGGGCGCGGCTCACGATCGACCTCGGGGCGATCCGTGACAACTACCGGCTGCTGGCCGGGAAGACCAGAGGGGCCTGCGCGGCCGTCATGAAAGCCGATGCCTACGGCCTCGGCATGGAACAGGTGGCGCCCGCGCTGGCGCTGGAAGGCTGCCGCGTCTTCTTCACGGCCCACCTGGACGAAGGCATCCGCCTGCGCCAGCTGGTGCCGGACGGCTGCGCCATCTACGTGCTGCACGGCCCGCCGCCGGGCACGGCGACGGATTTCTTCCAGTACGACCTGCGTCCCGTGCTGAACGACCCAAGCCAGGTGCAGGAATGGCGGCAGCTGGCGCGCAAGCTCGGGCGCATGCTGCCGGCCGCGATCCAGGTCGATACCGGCATGTCGCGCATGGGCATTGCACCCGGTGACCTGATGGCCTTGTCGGGGGAGAAGGACTGGCTCGCCGGCATCGAGCCCACCCTGGTGATGAGCCACCTGGCCTGCGCCGACGAGCCGGGCCACCCGCTCAACGACACCCAGCGCCGCCGTTTCGACAGCATGCGCGAGCTGTTCCCCGGTGTGCCTGCCAGCCTTGCCAATTCCTCGGGCGTGTTCCTCGGATCCTCGTTCCACTATGACCTGCTGCGCCCGGGCGCGGCGCTGTACGGCATCAATCCGCAGCCGGGCATGGAGAATCCCCTCAAGCAGGCTGTGTCACTGCACGCCCGCATCGTGCAGGTGCGCACGGTGCGCGAAGGCGACGTGGTCGGCTACGGCGCCTACCACCTGGTTCCGAGCGAGCGCCGCATCGCCACCGTCGCGGTGGGCTATGCCGACGGCTGGCAGCGCACCCTCTCAGGGCGCGGCTTCGCCTTCGTCGATGGCGTCGTGGCGCCTTTCGTGGGGCGGGTGTCGATGGACAGCATCACGCTGGACGTTACGGGCATCGCGCCGGAGCGCGTGGTGCCGGGGGCGGACGTGGAGCTGATGGGCGAGCACCAGCCGGTGGATGAAGTCGCCGCGCTGTCGGGGACGATTGGGTATGAAGTCTTGACGCGCCTCGGCAGCCGCTTCCATCGGCGTTACGTTTGATCGTGCAAAATTGGATCCCGGCCTTCGCCGGGATGACGGTTTTTAGGCTACTTGCAGGAGTGGCGCGGCCTGAATATCCCGCAATCTAACCAACGTCGTTCCCGCGCAGGCGGGAACCCAAGTTCGTCGCATCCCACGAACATAAAAAAAAACGGCCGGACATCCAGTCCGGCCGTTTCCGTTTACACGCTGCAGCAGCTTACGCCAGCTTGCCGTGGCACTGCTTGAACTTCTTGCCGCTGCCGCACGGGCACGGATCGTTGCGGCCGACCTTTACGCCCATGTAGGTGCTGTGGTCTTCCGCCGCCACCGGTGCCGCCCCGCCGCCCACCGGGTTCGGGTTGAGCAGCTCTTCCGGCGCGGCCGAGGGGTTGAAGTCGGCGTGCTGGTAGTTGACGTTTTCCAGGTGCGACAGCTGGGCCGCCATCGCGGCTTCGGCCGCTTCGACTTCCTCGCGGGTCTGGATGCGGACCGTCATCACGGTGCGGATCACTTCGTTCTTGATCATGTCCAGCATGTTGCTGAACAGCTCGAAGGCTTCGCGCTTGTACTCCTGCTTCGGGTTCTTCTGCGCATAGCCGCGCAGGTGGATGCCCTGGCGCAGGTGGTCCAGCGCCGCGAGGTGCTCGCGCCAGTGGGTGTCCAGGCTCTGCAGCATGACGTTGCGCTCGAAGCCGCCGAAGGACTCGGCGCCGACCACCGCCACCTTGGCGTTGTACGACTCTTCGGCAGCCTTGAGCACGCGCTCGAGGATGTCGTCGTCGTTCAGGTTCGGATCGTCCACCAGCATCTTCTGCAGCGGAATGCTCAAGCCCCATTCGGCGCCCAGGACCGACTCCAGCGAGGCGATGTCCCACTGCTCTTCCACCGACTCGGCCGGCACGTACTGGCGCACCAGGGCTGTGAACACGCCCACGCGCAGCGAGGCAATCAGCTCGGCCATGTCGACCGACTCCAGCAGCTCGTTACGCTGGGTGTAGATCACCTTGCGCTGGTCGTTGGCGACGTCGTCGTATTCCAGCAGTTGTTTACGGATGTCGAAGTTGCGGGCTTCAACCTTGCGCTGGGCGGTCTCGATGGAACGGGTCACGATGCCCGCTTCGATCGGCTCGCCTTCCGGCATCTTCAGGCGTTCCATGATGGCGCGCACGCGGTCGCCGGCGAAGATACGCAGCAGCGGGTCGTCCAGGCACAGGTAGAAGCGCGAGGAACCCGGGTCGCCCTGGCGGCCCGAACGGCCGCGCAGCTGGTTGTCGACCCGGCGCGATTCGTGGCGCTCGGTACCGATGATGTGCAGGCCGCCGGCGCCCACCACGTGGTCGTGCAGCGATTGCCATTCGTCGCGCAGCTGCGTGGCCTGCGCCGCCTTGTCGGCGTCCGACAGCTCGGCATTCGCCTCGATGAGCTGGATCTGCTTCTCGACATTGCCGCCCAGGACGATGTCGGTCCCGCGGCCCGCCATGTTGGTGGCGATGGTGATCATCTTCGGGCGGCCGGCCTGGGCGATGATTTCCGCTTCACGGGCGTGCTGCTTCGCGTTCAGGACGTTGTGCGGCAGGTTCGCCTTGTTCAGGATGCCGGACAGGAGTTCCGAGTTCTCGATCGAGGTGGTACCCACGAGCACCGGCTGGCCGCGCTCGTAGCAGTCGCGGATGTCGTTCAACATCGCGTTGTACTTCTCTTCGGCCGACTTGTACACCTGGTCCTGGCGGTCCTTGCGCTGCGACGGCTTGTTCGGCGGGACCACCACGGTCTCCAGACCGTAGATCTCCTGGAATTCGTAGGCTTCGGTGTCCGCCGTACCGGTCATGCCGGCCAGCTTGGTGTACATGCGGAAGTAGTTCTGGAAGGTGATCGAGGCCAGGGTCTGGTTCTCGTTCTGGATGCGCACGCCTTCCTTGGCTTCCACGGCCTGGTGCAGGCCGTCCGACCAGCGGCGGCCCGTCATCAGGCGGCCGGTGAATTCGTCGACGATCACGACTTCATTGTTCTGCACCACGTAGTGCTGGTCCTTGTGGTACAGGACGTGGGCGCGCAGCGCCGCGTACAGGTGGTGGACCAGGGTGATGTTGGCGGCGTCGTACAGGGATGCGCCTTCCGGCAGCAGGCCCCATTCGGTCAGGATGGCTTCGGCCCGCTCGTGGCCGCTTTCCGTCAGCAGCACGGTGTGCGCTTTCTCGTCCTTGGTGTAGTCGCCCGGGACTTCGATCTTGCCCTTGCCGTCCGGGGTTTCTTCGCCGATCTGCAGGGTCAGCAGCGGAGGCAGCGCGTTCAGGCGCTGGTACAGGTCGGTGTGGCTCTCGGCCTGGCCCGAGATGATCAGCGGCGTACGGGCTTCGTCGATCAGGATCGAGTCGACCTCGTCGACCACGGAGAAGTTCAGGCTGCGCTGCACGCGTTCGCGCACGTCGTAGACCATGTTGTCGCGCAGGTAGTCGAAGCCAAATTCGTTGTTGGTGCCGTAGGTGATGTCCGAAGCGTAGGCTTTCTGCTTGCTGTCGTGGTCGAGCTGCGACAGGTTCACGCCGGTGGTCAGGCCCAGCCAGCCGTACAGGCGGCCCATCGACTCGGCGTCACGCTGGGCCAGGTAGTCGTTGACGGTAATGACGTGCACGCCCTTGCCGGACAGGCCGTTCAGGTAGACCGGCAGGGTTGCCATCAGGGTCTTGCCCTCACCCGTACCCATTTCGGCAATCTTGCCCTGGTGCAGGACCATGCCGCCGATTAGCTGGACGTCGAAGTGGCGCATCTTCATGACACGCTTGGCCGCCTCGCGGCACACCGCAAACGCTTCCGGCAGGATGTCGTCGAGCGTCTCGCCCTTGGCCAGGCGGTCCTTGAATTCCGGCGTCTTGGCCTGGAGTTCGGCGTCCGACAGCTTTTCCATCTGGGGCTCGAGCGCGTTGATCTGGCGCACGGTCTTTTGGTATTGCTTGAGCAGACGCTGGTTACGGCTGCCGAAAATCTGGGTCAGGAATGACATTGCTGTGTTCTAGAAAATTACGCCGCAAAAAGAGCCAGGGCGAGCACTACATGACTCGCCGAAGACCGCCTATGGCAAAAAGCTACTGATTTTATCATGCGATCCGGCCACACTTGAGGGCGACAGTTCAGATAACAAGATGTTACCAAGCCGACATTTATTATTTTTGTTGCTGTATTGACAGATTCTTCAGGTCGTACTCGATGCGGTCGGACAGCACGGTGGCGTCATGATAAAGGAAGAGGACTTCATCTCCGCTTCCCGGTACGAACAGCAGCTTGCGCAGCTGCGCCATCTCGGCGGGGTCGAGCCGCGCCATATTATTGGTCGACAAATACACCACTTCGCGGTGGTAGCGCGAGAACATCGGGGCGCCGGCATTGCCGAAGGAATCGGCCAGCACGACCAGGCGCGGTCCCAGTCCCGGGGCCGAATTCAGGAAGCGGCCGACGTCGCCGAGCTTTTCCATCGCCGTCTTCGCCTCGGGGAAGCAGTCGGCGCCGCGGCAGGGGGTGATCGTGGTGCCGCCGAAGTTCGGGTCGTCCGTCATGCTGTCGTGCTGGATGCCGGGGAACAGCCAGCCGACGTCGGACGGCGACATCCGCTGCACCAGCGGGATCGGGGTGGTGTTCGCACTGCGGCCCCAGAAGCGTTGCTCGGCCAGGCCAGCCACGGCCGCGGCGCCGGAGGCGTTCCAGTGGAAGAAGGTCTTGGGGAAGAATTCGACGCGGTCGCGCATGGCCCGCATTTCGCTCAAGGGGAAATAAACCAGTTCGCGTGCCTCGGGCGCCAGCGCCGGCGAGGCCAGGATGCGGCGCAGCGGCACCGCGTCCGGGCGGCAGCGCTCGGCCTGCCAGGGCTGCATCTGTTCGCTGTACACCACCGGCCCCGACGGCACGATCAGCAACCTGGCGGCGATGCCCTCGGCCTTGAAGGTGGCGATGAAGCCGTTGATCTGCTGGACGATCTCGGGCTCGCGCCTGAATTTCCAGCCGCAGGCGACCAGCGCCGTGTAGGGCTCTCCCCTGCCGCGGTCATTGTGGGCGGCCAGGAAGATCCGTCCCTCTCGCCCCATCATCATCTGGTTGGTCGGGAAGCGGCCGAACAGGTCGTGGTACAGGCGTGCGTTGAACGCGACCATCTGCGAACGCCAGCCGAAATGGTCGTTGACCCAGGCTTCGGCCGCGGCCGGCCAGGCGCGCGCATCGCTCCAGCTGTGCGGCACGGCAGGGGCGGCCGCCAGTGCGCGCTGTTCGGCGCTATCAAGGCTGGGCCAGGCGAAGGTAACGACCAGCGGCAAGGCCAGGAGGCCGGTAATCACCAGTTTGGCGGAATGGCGGAAGATTCTCATGGCTCAGAACCGGTAATAGAGGAAGGGATTGTAGGTGCCGCCCGCCAGGCTGCAGGCGCACAGGGCGACGCAGGCCACGGCCAGCGGCAGCCTGGCCCAGCGGCCCGCCATGAGGGCCGGCGGGGTGCCGCTCGATGCCACCGGCGCGCGGCCGGTCGGCATCACGGCAAACGCCAGGCCGACCGCGAGCGCCACCAGTTCGAGCGAGGCGATCTCGGCCTGCCACGGATGGCCCGATGGGTTGGCCGAGCCACCCGCCAGGGCCGCAAAATAACTCAGCGCGGCATCCATGTCGGCCGCGCGGAACCAGACCCAGCCCAGCATCGCCACGGCCAGAGTCCATGCCTGCGCCAGCGGCCAGGGCAAACGGTCCAGCAGCTTGCGCAGTCCCATGCGTTCGACGATCAGCCAGGCGCCGTGCCAGGCGCCCCACACCACGAAGGTCCAGGCCGCGCCGTGCCAGAGGCCGCACAGCAGGAACACGAGGCCCAGGTTGAACCAGGTGCGCACCGGGCCGCGCCGGTTGCCGCCGAGGGGGATGTACAGGTAGTCGCGGAACCAGGACGACAGGCTGATGTGCCAGCGCTGCCAGAACTCGGTCAGCGAGCGCGCCGAATACGGGCGGTCGAAATTGGGCGGGAAGCTCAGGCCCAGCATGTGTCCGAGGCCGATCGCCATGTTGGAATAGCCGGCGAAATCGTAATAGATCTGCAGGGTGTAGCACAGCAGGCCGAGCCAGGCGGTCAGCGCGGACAGCTCGGCGTGGTCGGCGCCGAACAGGCGGTCGGCGGGAAACGCCAGGGTATTGGCGATCAGGACCTTCTGCGCCAGGCCAAGCGCGAACAGCTGGAAGCCCGCCAGCAGGCGCTCGTTCGACAGCACGCGTTTGCCCATCTCGTCGGCCACCTGGCGGTAACGCACGATGGGGCCGGCGATCAGCTGGGGGAACAGCGCTTTATAGGTGGCGAAGCGCAGGAAGCTGGACTGGGCCGCGACTTCGCCGCGGTACACGTCGACCAGGTAGGAAATCCCCTGGAAGGTGAAGAAGGAGATCCCGAGCGGGAGCGTAATGTGCGGCACCGGCAGGCCGGCCGCGAGCGCGCTGTTGATCGCCTCGGCCAGGAAGCCGGCGTACTTGAACCAGATGAGCAGGCCCAGGTTGGCCGAGACACCCGCCGTCAGCCAGATCCGTGCGCGGCGCCGGTGTGCAGCGGTACTGGCCAGCGCCAGGCCGACACCGTAGTTGAGGGCGGCCGACAGCAGCAGCAGCGGCAGGAAACGCGGTTCGGCCCAGCCGTAGAACACCAGGCTGCCGATCAGCAGGACCGCGTTCTTCCAGGGCAGCAGGTAATACAGGGAGAGGAAAACCGGCAGGAAAAAGAACAGAAAGATGATCGATGAGAACAGCATCTGGCGTAGGCGTGAGGCGACAGCGGCGCGCCATCGAATCGAGGCATTATAAAAACTATATTACCCACACGCAAGCTTGTTACCGTGGCATTGCAAACGCCATCCACTATGGTAAGGTGCGCCCATCACGCATTCGCCTTCCCTCATCACGTGCACATCTACGGTACCAAGAACCGGCAGACATCGATCGTCGCGACCGATTTCCTGCGCAAGAACGACCGCATGGCCAGCCTGCTGCCTGCGGCGATGCGCATGGCGCGCCTGCAGTCCGACTGCGCCGCCATCCTGCCCGTCCTGGCCGGCAATACCGACGTGATTTCGTTCCAGGACGGCGTCCTGGTGCTGGCCGTGCCCAGCTCGGCCGTGGCGGCGCGCATGAAGCAGATGCTGCCCAAGCTGCAATCCTCGCTGGCAGGGCGCGGCTGGGCGGTGGAATCGGTCAAGCTGAAGGTGCAGGTGGGTCGCGCCATGCCGGACGACAAACCCCAGATGCGCACCCTGGAGCTGCCTAAGACGGCGGTGCAGGCTTTTGAAGAGCTGGCGGAATCGCTCGAGGAGACCAGCCAGAACAAGGATCTGGTGGCGGCGCTTCGGCGCCTGGCGGAGAAGCGTAAGTAGGGTCCGGGTCCGGCCAGGCAGACCCTCAAGAACCTATATAGGCGCTAAGTCTGCGCCCATTCCCGCGTCATCTGCCGCAGATACGACGGCGGCGCCTCGCTCAGCGAATCGAACTCCACCCACTCGTAGGCATCCGTCTGCGCCAGCAGCTTGCGCAGCAGTTCGTTGTTGAGCGCGTGCCCCGACTTGTGGGCGGTGTAGCTGGCCAGCAGCGGGTGGCCGACGATGTACAGGTCGCCGATCGCATCCAGGATCTTGTGGCGCACGAACTCGTCTTCGTAGCGCAGGCCGTCCGCGTTGAGGATGCGGTACTCGTCCATCACGATCGCGTTTTCCAGCGAGCCGCCGCGCGCCAGGCCCATGCCGCGCAGGGTTTCGACGTCCTGCATGAAGCCGAAGGTGCGGGCACGCGCCACGTCGTGCACGTAGGAGACGTCGCCGAAGTCGACCGCGGCGCGCTGCATGGTGCCGTCCACGGCCGGGTGGTTGAATTCGATGAAGAAGTCGAGCTTGAAACCGTCGTAGGGCGACAGGCGCGCCCACTTTTCGTTCTTGCCCTCGCCCTGGCGGATCTCCACATCCTTCAGCACGCGGATGAAGCGCTTCGGTGCGTCCTGCTCTTCCAGGCCGGCCTGCTGCAGCAGGAACACGAAGGAAGCGGCCGAGCCGTCCATGATCGGGATTTCTTCGGCCGTGACGTCGACGACCAGGTTGTCGATGCCCAGGCCGGCGCAGGCCGACATCAGGTGCTCGACGGTGGAGACGCGCGCGTTATCCTTGATCAGGACCGTGGCCATGCGGGTCTCGCCGACCACGTCGGCCGCGCTCGGAATCGCGACGATCGGGTCGTAGTCGACGCGGCGGAAGGTGATGCCGGCGCCGGGCGGCGCCGGACGCAGGGTCAGTTCGACCTTGGTGCCCGAGTGGACGCCGACACCGGTGGTGCGCACGACCTGCTTGATAGTTCTTTGTTTCAACATGAAAACGATTATAGCCCACGCCTCCGGGCCTTGCTGACCGCTCTCCGGCTTCTACGGGTGGTCCGACTCGACGTGGACTTTTTCGTGGCGAATCAGATACATACCGCTGCCGATGATGATCGCCGCACCCAGCAGGGTCCAGCCGTCCGGCAGGGTTTGCCACAGCAGCCAGTCGAGGCAGACCGCCCAGGCCAGGGCCGTGTATTCGAAGGGCGCGACGCTCGAGGCGTCGCCCTTGGCGAAGGCTTCGGTGATCGCCAGCTGGCCGATGAAGCCGGTGAGCGCCAGGCCCAGCAGCAGCGGGATGTCGCCGGTGCTCATGCCGACCCAGCCGGGCGCCGCAAGAAGGGTCGCGCCGATCGACATCATCACCATCAGCCAGAACACCATGTACTCGCTGCGGTCGGTCTTCGCCAGCACGCCGACGGTGATCGCCGAGATCGCGTACATCGCGGCGGCGCCCAGCACGGCCAGGCCGCCGATGGTGAGGAAACCGGCGCCGCTCGGGCGCAGCACGACCAGCACGCCGGCCAGGCCCACGCCGATGGCGATCCAGCGCGCGGCGTCGACGCGCTCTTTCAGGAACCATACCGACAGCGCGGTGATGATCGACGGCGCGATAAAGAAGATCGTATAGGCCTCGGCCAGCGACAGCTTGCGGATGCCGAACGCGAAAAAGCTCAGCATCGCGATGCCCAGCACCGCGCGCAGCAGGTGCAGCGGCCAGCGGATGCGCAGGATGCCGCCGTAGCCGACCTTGAACCCGACGTAGATGGCCACCAGCGGCAGCGAGGTGAGCGAGCGCAGCGCCGCCACCTGGATCGCCGGGTAGCGCTGCGACAGCAGCTTCATCACCGTGTCCATCAGCGCGAACATGAACACGGCCAGCACCATCGCGTAGATGCTGTATAGGTTACCTTGAGGACGCTTCAAAGGCGTTTTTCCATGAACAGGCTGAGCGGGTCTGCCTGGTAGTCGCCGAAGGGCTCGATGCGCACGAAGCCGCTGCGTTCGTACAAGCCGATCGCCTCCGGCTGGTGGATGCCGGTCTCCAGCTTCAGGGACTGCAGGCCGGACATGCGCGCGAACATGGTCAGCTGCTCCAGCAGCTGGCGGCCGGTGCCGCGCCCACGGCCGGCATCAATGACGTACATGCGCTTGACCTCGCCGTAGCCGCCGCGGTTGACCAGCGCCGCGCAGCCGACCGCTTGCCCGCCAACGTCGCGCGCGACCAGGAACAGCACCTCGCCCGTCATCAGGGAAGCGATGTCCATCAGGTGATTCGATTCGGCCGGATACAGCGCGGCGCAGTAGGCGTCGAGCTTGTCCAGCATGGCCCGTACTTCCGGCTGGTCGGGGGCTTCGGTATTGATGATCATGTGACAAAAAACGGCGCCGCGGCGCCGTTTGCAGGGAGTAGTTCGATCAGCCCAGTTGTTCCAGCATCTTCTCGGCGCTCGAGACTTCGAAGCCGGCGGTTTCCACGTTCAGCCCCTTGACGACGCCGTCTTCGACCAGCATCGAGTAGCGCTTCGAGCGGGTGCCCATGCCGTGCTTCGAGAAGTCGGCGTCCAGGCCCAGGGCCTTCGAGAACGCGCCGTTACCGTCGGCCATCATGCGCACGATGCCGGTCGATTTCTGGTCGCGGCCCCAAGCGCCCATCACGAAGGCGTCGTTGACCGAGATGCACCAGATCTCGTCCACGCCCTTGGCGCGCAGCGCTTCGGCGTTCTGGACGTAACCCGGCACGTGCTGGGCCGAGCAGGTCGGGGTGAAGGCGCCCGGCAGGCCGAAGATGACGATTTTTTTACCCTTGACCAGGTCTGCGACCTGGAAGGTATTCGGGCCGAGCGAGCAGCCTGCGGTTTCGGTTTCGATGAATTCCGACAGGGTGCCTTCCGGCAGGCGGTCGCCGATCTGGATGGTCATGGGGTGCTCCTTCAGTGTTTTTGATAATCTCGCAATTATCGCCGAAGTCAGGTGAGTCTGCAGAACCAGCTTTCGTAGGGTGGGCGGCTATGCCGCCCACGCGGTGATACGCATCAGTGCCGGGGATCGGCAGCCGCGTGGGCGGGAAAACCCGCCCACCCTACAAAGCAAAAGGGCCAGCTTGCGCTGGCCCTTCCCTATTCAACTGATTCTGAATCAGTCAGCCTGCTTACGCAGGAACGCCGGAATGTCGTAAGTCTCGACACCGTTGCGCTGCATCGCCTGCACCTGCTCGGATGCCTGCTCGCGGCGCCATACGGCCGGCTGCTTCATGCCGCCCATGGCGTCGCCGCCTGCCTGGCCCATGGTCAGGCCGCCGGCGACTGCCGAGGAACCGGACATCATCGGCGCATTGTAGGTGCCGGTCTTGAGCACCTGCTGCGGCTGCACCAGCTGCATCTTCTTGTTCTTGCCCAGGCCGGTCGCGACCACGGTCACGCGCAGCTCGTCGCCCATCGCGTCATCGTAGGCGATGCCCTGTGCGATCGACGCGTCCGGAGCGGCAAAGGCGCGCACGGCGGCCATGACTTCCTTGATCTCCTTGCCTTTCAGGCCACGGCTTGCGGTCACGTTGACCAGCACGCCCTTGGCGCCCGACAGGTCGATACCGTCCAGCAGCGGCGAAGCCACGGCCTGTTCGGCGGCGATGCGCGCGCGGTCCACGCCCGACGCGGTCGCGGTGCCCATCATGGCCTTGCCCTGCTCGCTCATGATGGTCTTCACGTCGTTGAAGTCGACGTTGATGTGGCCCGGGACGTTAATGATCTCGGCGATACCGGCAACGGCGTTGTTCAGGACGTCGTCGGCGTGCTTCATCCAGTCCAGCATCGACTCGTCTTCGTAGATGTCTTCCAGCTTCTCGTTCAGGATGACGATCAGCGAATCGACGTGCTTGCTCAGCTCTTCCAGGCCCTGCTCGGCGACCTGCATGCACTTGTCGCCTTCGTAGGAGAACGGCTTGGAGACCACGGCCACGGTCAGTGCGCCCATGGTCTTGGCGACTTCGGCGACGATCGGTGCGGCGCCGGTACCGGTGCCGCCGCCCATGCCGGCTGCGATGAAGACCATGTGCGCGCCGCGCAGTGCGTCTTCGATGCGCGAACGGGTCTGCTCGGCCAGCTGGCGGCCGACTTCCGGACGCATGCCCGCGCCCAGGCCCGATTCGCCGATCTGGATGATGTTGTTTGCGCTCGACGCGGCAAGTGCCTGCGCATCCGTGTTAGCGGCGATGAACTCGACACCGGACACACCTTTGGTGATCATGTGCTGAACCGCGTTGCCACCGGCGCCGCCGACGCCGACAACTTTGATAACGGTTCCCAGTGCTGCGTTATCGACCATATCGAACTCCATATCGAACTCCCAATTTTCAAGATGCCGCTTCCGTTTCAGGCCTGGTGCCAGGCCCCTGGCAGAGCCCTGAAACCGGAAGTAGCGATTGTATTTAAAAAATCTTTACCCGTGAACGTTTTGTTGCTGTCGTACTGAAAAAAGTTCGTGCCGTGATGCGAATACCAATGCCCTTCTTTAGAAGTTCCCCGCTATCCATTCCTTCATGCGTTGCCAGACTGCCTTCACCGAACCATCCTGACGCGTGACGATGTGTCCGCGCAGGTACTGCTTCTTCGCTTCCAGCAGCAGGCCGAGCACCGTGGCGTAGCGTGGGCTGCGCACGACGTCGGCCAACTGGCCGCGGTAGTCCGGCGTGCCGAGGCGCGCCGGTTTGAGGAAAATGTCTTCGGCCATTTCGATCATGCCCGGCATGATCGAACTGCCGCCGGTGAGCACGATGCCCGACGAGAGCACGCCCTCGTAGCCCGACTCGCGCACCACCGTGTGGACCATCGCGAACAGTTCTTCGACGCGCGGCTCGATCACGGCCGCCAAGGCCTGGCGCGACAGCGCGCGCGGGCCGCGGTCGCCCAGGCCCGGCACTTCCAGGGTCTCGCCCGGATCGGCCAGCACCTGCTTGGCCACGCCATAGCGGATCTTGATGTCCTCGGCTTCGCCGGTCGGGGTGCGCAGCGCCATCGCGATGTCGCTGGTGATCTGGTCGCCGGCGATCGGCAGCACGGCGGTGTGGCGGATCGCGCCGTCCGAGAACACCGCGATGTCGGTGGTGCCGCCGCCGATGTCGATCAGGACCACGCCGAGTTCCTTCTCGTCCGGGGTCAGCACGGCGTCGGCCGATGCCATCGGCTGCAGGATCAGGTCCGAGACCTCGAGCCCGCAACGGCGCACGCACTTTACAATATTCTGGACCGCGGACACCGCACCGGTGACGATGTGCACGCGCACTTCCAGGCGGATGCCGCTCATGCCGATCGGCTCGCGCACGTCTTCCTGGTTGTCGACGATGAATTCCTGCGGCACGGTGTGCAGCAATTGCTGGTCGGTGGGGATGTTGACCGCCTTGGCGGTCTCGATCACGCGCGCCACGTCGGTGGCGGTGACTTCCTTGTCCTTGATCGCAACCATGCCGCTCGAGTTGAACGAACGGATATGGCTGCCGGCGATGCCAGCATAGACATTGCGGATCTTGCAGTCGGCCATCAGCTCCGCTTCTTCGAGCGCGCGCTGGATCGACTCGACGGTGGCCTCGATGTTGACGACCACGCCTTTCTTCAATCCTTTCGACTCGTGCTGACCGAGGCCGATCACCTCGTGGCGTCCATCGGACATCACTTCGGCCACGACCGCCACCACCTTCGAGGTGCCGATGTCGAGGCCGACGATCAGGTTCTTCGCGTCTTTTGTCATTGCTGTTGCCTGCTTATGTTTGCTTGGTTGTTTTGTTGGGTTGATTCGGTTTCTTCTTTGCCGGCTTCACCGGTTTCGACGCGTCTTCCGGTACCGCCAGCGCCGCCGAGGACAGCGCCAGGCCGTTCGGGTAGCGCATGTCGATGGTGTCGATGCGCCCTTCCTGCAGCCGCGCGACCAGCTGCGGGTAGACGCCCACCAGCCGCTGCACGCGCTTTTTCAGCGTATCCCGGTCCTGCTCGCGGCCCAGGGCCACGCTCATGCCGTTGTCCAGCCTGACGGTCCAGGCATAGCGCTCGGACAGCGACAGCGCCTGCGGCGCCAGCTTCACCGGCGCGAACCAGGAGCGCAGCTCGGTGAAGCGGGCCAGCACATCCTTCTCGCTGCCCTTGGGGCCGTCGAAGGCCGGCAGCTCGTGGTCGTCGTCGGCCTCGGCCAGGTTGGCGGTAAACACGTCGCCCTTGACCGACAGCAGGCGGCCTTCGCCCCAGGTGCCGAGCGCCTCGTGCTCTTCGACCTCGACGATCAGCTGGTCCGGCCACTCGCGGCGCACCGTGGCGCGGCGCACCCAAGGCACGGTCTCGAACGTGGCGCGCACCTGGTCCAGGTCCGTGGTGAAGAAATTCCCGCGGATCTTGCCGATCACGCCATTGCGCACCGTGAGCTCGTTCACGTGGCGCAGCGGCAGCTGGTACATGCTTTCCACCGTCACCGCCTTCAGCGAGAACATGGGACGCTGCGACAGCCACCACACGCCGGACGTGATGCAGGCGAGCACCACCAGCGCCACCAGGCTGCTGGCGGTCGTGTTGAGGGCGCGGGGGTCATGCCACATGCGTGCTTAGCCCTTTGCCTTTGTCATCTTCAGGCGCGCCGACGCCAGGATTTCCAGGCACAGGTCTTCGTAGCTGATGCCCACCGCGCGCGCCGCCATCGGCACCAGCGAGTGCGAGGTCATGCCCGGCGAGGTGTTCACCTCGAGCAGGAAGGGACGCATGTCCTCCTTGCGCACCAGCACGTCCACCCTGCCCCAGCCTTCGCAGCCGAGCGCACGGTAGGCGTTCACGGCATGGCGCTGGATCTCTTCCGTCAGGGCCGGGTCCAGCTGCGCCGGGCAGTGGTACTGGGTGTCGTCGGTGAAGTACTTGTTCTGGTAGTCGTAGTTGCCTTCCGGGGCCACGATCTCGACGATCGGCAGGGCGCGCGCGTTCTTGCCGGTGCCCAGCACGGCCACGGTGAATTCGCGGCCGGTGACGAATTCCTCGGCCAGCACGACCGGGTCGAAGCCCATCGCCAGCTCGACTGCCGCCTTCAGCTCCTCGGCCTTGTTCACCTTGGTGATGCCGATGGTGGAGCCTTCGAGCGGCGGCTTGACGATCAGCGGCAGGCCGAGCGCCACCAGCACCTCGTCGAGGTCGGTGGTCGGATCGATCGACATGTAATCCGGGGTCGGGATCTCGTCCATCTTCCAGATCTTCTTGGTGGTGATCTTGTCCATGCCGACGCTGGACGCCATCACGCCGCTGCCGGTGTACGGAATGCCGAGCTGCTCGAGCGCGCCCTGCAGGCTGCCGTCTTCGCCGTAGCGGCCGTGCAGCGCGATGAAGACGCGATCGAACTTCTGTTCGGCCAGTTCGGCCAGGCTCTGGGTGCCCGGATCGAAGGCATGGGCGTCGACGCCGCGCGATTTCAGGGCATTCAGCACGCCGGTGCCGGACATGATCGACACGTCGCGCTCGGCGGAGCGGCCGCCGAACAGCACGCCAACCTTGCCGAAGGCTGCCGGGTCGAAGGTGGCGAGGTTAGAGTTCAC
Organism: Massilia sp. IC2-476; assembly: GCF_020707295.1. Taxonomy (NCBI): domain Bacteria; kingdom Pseudomonadati; phylum Pseudomonadota; class Betaproteobacteria; order Burkholderiales; family Oxalobacteraceae; genus Massilia; species Massilia sp. IC2-476. Next base: position 310,481 of record NZ_JAJFER010000002.1, on the reverse strand, counting down.
CTTGGTAGCGTTCACGATATCAAGCCTTTGCATTGGTGAGTTGGTGCGGGACGCCGCTGATCGAGCCGGCGCCCATGGTCATGACGACGTCGCCGTCGCGCACCGCATTCAGGATGGCGGCGGGCATGTCGGCGATCGTCTCGACAAAAATCGGTTCCACCTTGCCGCCGGTGCGCAGGGCGCGCGCCAGGGCGCGGCCGTCGGCGGCCACGATCGGCGCTTCGCCGGCCGGGTAGACGTCGGCCAGCAGCAGCACGTCCGGGGTCGCCAGCACTTTCACGAAATCTTCGAACAGGTCACGGGTGCGGCTGTAGCGGTGCGGCTGGAAGGCCAGCACCAGGCGCCGGCCCGGGTAGGCCGCGCGCGCGGCGGCCAGGGTCACCTCGGTCTCGACCGGATGGTGGCCGAAGTCATCCACCAGGGTGAAGCTGCCGCCGCCCGGGATCGCCACCTCGCCGTAGCGGGTGAAGCGGCGGCCGACGCCGCTGAAGTTCTGCAGGCCCAGGTTGGTCTGCTCGTCGCTGATGCCGATCTCGCGCGCGATCGCGATCGCCGAGCAGGCGTTCAGCACGTTGTGCATGCCCGGCTGGTTCAGCACGAATTTCGCGTCCGGGTAGCCCTGCTGGCGCACGGTGAAGTGCATCTGCACGCCTTCGGCATGGGCGTCAAAAGCGCGCACTTCGGCGTCTTCCGAAAAGCCATAGGTCGTCACCGGCTTGGTCACCTGCGGCAGGATGGCGCGCACGTGCGGGTCGTCGATGCACAGCATGGCGCGGCCGTAGAACGGCAGGCGGTGGGTGAAGTTCACGAACGCCGCCTTCAGCTTCTCGAAGTCGTGCTCGTAGGTGTCCATGTGGTCGGCGTCGATGTTGGTGATCACCTCGATCATCGGCGACAGGTTCAGGAAGGAAGCGTCCGACTCGTCGGCCTCGGCCACGATGTAGTCGCCCGAACCCAGCTTGGCGTTGGCGCCGGCCGCGGTCAGGCGTCCGCCGATCACGAAAGTAGGATCCAGGCCGCCTTCGGCCAGCACCGAGGCCACCAGGCTGGTGGTGGTGGTCTTGCCATGGGTGCCGGCGATGGCGATGCCGCGCTTCAGGCGCATCAGTTCGCCGAGCATGATCGCGCGCGGCACCACCGGCACCTTGGCGGCACGGGCGGCCATCACTTCGGGGTTGGCTTCGTTGACGGCGGTCGAGGTCACGACCACGTTGGCGCCGCTGACGTGTTCCGCCGAGTGGCCGGTGAACACGCGGGCGCCCAGTTCGCTGAGGCGCTGGCTGGCGGCATTGCTGGCCAGGTCCGAGCCCGACACGTTGTAGCCGAGGTTGAGCAGCACTTCGGCAATGCCGCTCATGCCGCTGCCACCGATACCGACGAAATGGATGTTCTTGATCTTGTGTTTCATTGTCCCGCCAGTCGTTCGAGTTCTCTAGCGATCGCTTCGTTCGCGTCGCGCTTGCCCACGCCGTAGGCCGCCTGCGCCATCGCCAGGCAGTCTTCACGGGTCGTCGTTTGCAGCAGGCTTGCCAGCCGCTGCGGATTCAGTTCGCCTTGCGGCAGGTGGATCGCCGCTTTCTGTTCGTGCATCCAGATCGCGTTGTCGCGCTGGTGGCTGGTGGTGCTGGCAACGAAAGGCACCAGCACGCTGGCCACGCCGGCCGCGGTCAGTTCCGACACGGTGATGGCGCCGGCGCGGCAGATCACCAGGTCGGCGTTCGCATACGCGGCGGCCATGTCGTCGATGAAGTCGACCACGTTGGCGGATACGCCCGCCTGCGCATAAGCAGCGCGCAGGGCGTCGATGTTCTTCTTGCCCGACTGGTGGGTCACGATCGGACGCACGCTTGGGTCGATCGTCGCCAGGGCTGCCGGCACGCTGTCGTTCAGCACCTTGGCGCCCAGGCTGCCGCCGACCACGAGGATGCGCAGCGGACCGCTGCGCCCCACGAAGCGCTCGCCCGGTTGCGGCAGGTCGAGGATTTGCTGGCGCACCGGGTTGCCGGTGACGACGGCCTTGCCGGCCGCCTTGCCGAAATCGGCCGGGAAGCCGAACAGCACGCGGTCGGCCATCGGCGCCAGGGTCTTGTTCGACAGCAGCAGCGCCGCGTCGGCGTTCACCAGCGCCAGCGGAGTGCCGCGCGAACGCGCCATCATCCCGCCCGGAACGGTCACGTAGCCGCCCATGCCCAGCACCACGCTCGGCGCGCGCCGGCCAAGGTAGCGGCGGCAGGCGACGAATGCACCCAGCATCTTGAAGGCGCCCTTGACGGTGTGGGCCAGGCCCTTGCCGCGCAGGCCGGCGAAGTCGATGCTGTCCATCGGGATGCCGGCTTTCGGCACCAGTTCGGTTTCCATGCCGTGCGCCGTACCCAGCCACGACACTTCCCAGCCGCGCGCGCGCATGGTCTGCGCGATCGCGATGCCGGGGAAGATGTGGCCGCCGGTGCCGGCCGCCATGATCATCAGGCGCTTGGTCATGTACGGCCCCCACGCATGCGCACCCGGTTCTCGTAGTCGATCCGCAGCAGGATCGCCAGGCCGACGCAGTTGAACAGCACGCCCGAGCCGCCAAAGCTCATCAGGGGAAGCGTCAGGCCCTTGGTCGGCAGCAGGCCCAGGTTCACGCCCATGTTGATGAAGGTCTGGGCGCCGATCCAGATGCCGATCCCTTTTGCCGCCAGGCCGGCGAAGATCTGGTCCAGGGCGATGGCCTGGCGCCCGATGTCGAAGGCGCGTTTCACCAGCCAGTAGAACATCGCGATCACCACCAGCACGCCGGCCAGGCCGAGTTCTTCGCCGATCACGGCCATGATGAAGTCGGTGTGCGCTTCCGGCAGATAGAACAGTTTTTCCACGCTGCCGCCCAGGCCCACGCCGAAGAACTCGCCGCGGCCGAACGCGATCAGCGAGTGCGTCAACTGGTAAGCCTTGTCCAGGGCATGGCCGTCGGCCCATGGGTCGAGGTAGGCGAACATGCGCGCGCGGCGGAACGGCGACAGCGCGATGATCGCGCTGAAGATCAGCACCAGCAGCGCGCCGATGCCGCCGAACCAGACGATGTTGATCCCGCCCAGGAACAGGATGCCCATGGCGATGCAGACGATCACGCCGAAGGCGCCCAAGTCCGGCTCCATCAGCAGCAGGCCGCCAACCAGGCCGATCGCCACCATCATCGGCAGGAAGCCCTTGGTCAGCTTGTGCATGTACTCCTGCTTCCTCACCGTGAAGTCGGCCGCGTACAGCACCGCCGCGATCTTCATGATCTCGGATGGCTGCAGCAGCATGACTTTCAGCGGGATCCAGCGGCGTGCGCCGTTGACGGAGTGGCCGATGCCCGGGATCAGCACGATTGCGAGCAGCACCAGGGTCCCGATGAACATCATCGGCGCCCATTTCTGCCAGACCGCGACCGGCACCTGGAACACGACAGCGGCCGCGGCCATCGAGACCGCGATGTACATCATCTGGCGGTACAGGAAGTATTCGTTCTTGTCGTTCAGGTAGGCGAACTTGGGCGAGTCCGGCAGCGCGATCGAAGCCGAATACACCATCACCAGGCCGAACATCATGAGCAGCACGGTGACCCAGACCAGCGGCTGGTCGTAGTCCATCATCTTCGACGGACGGCTGCGCGCCGCGATGCTGGCGTCGCTGCTCGATCCGGAAAACTTGAATGGAATCTGGAAGGCCATCAGATCTCCTGCCCCTTCTCCAGCGCGATGTCGCGCACGGCATCGACAAACACCTGCGCGCGGTGCGCGTAGTTGGTGAACATGTCGAGGCTGGCGCAGGCCGGCGACAGCAGCACCGCGTCGCCCGCGCGCGCCAGGCCGGCGGCGCGGCGCACCGCGTCCGGCAGGCTGGGGAAATCGAAGACCGGCACGCCGGTCGGTTCGATCGCGGCCTTGACAGCCGGGGCGTCGCGGCCGATCAGGAACACGGCGCGCACGTAGCGCGAAGTCGGCAGCGCCAGCGGCGTGAAGTCCTGGCCCTTGCCGTCGCCGCCGGCGATCAGGAGGATCTGCTGGTCTTCGCCCTGGAAAGCCTTGCCCAGGCCTTCCAGTGCGGCGACGGTGGCGCCGACGTTGGTGCCCTTGCTGTCGTCATAGAAATCGACGCCGTCGATGCTGGCGACCAGTTCGACGCGGTGCGGCTCGCCCGCGTATTCGCGCAGGCCGTGCAGCAGCGGCGCCAGCGGCAGGCCGCAGGCGCGGCACAGGGCCAGCGCGGCCAGTGCGTTGGAGGCATTGTGCAGGCCGCGGATCTTCAGTGCGTCGGCCGGCATCAGGCGGTTCACAGTCACTTCCACGGGCGGAGCGATCTCGCCCTTCTTCAGTTTCTTCGGCGGCTCGTCGTCGAGAGCGACCGCATTGGCCAGCCACAGCACACCGCGTTCGCTGACCAGGCCGAAGCTGTTCGGCGTGTCAGGTTCGCCGGTGCCGAAGGTGGTGGTCGGCGTATCGACTGCGCCCATGCGCATCACGATGGCGTCGTCGCGGTTCAGCACGCGCACCGTGCCGGCGCCGAAAATACGCGCCTTGTCGGCGGCATAGGCTTCCATGCTGCCGTGCCAGTCGAGGTGGTCCTGGGTCAGGTTCAACACCGTGGCGGCATCGGCCTGCAGGCTGAAGGTGGTGTGCAGCTGGAAGCTGGACAGTTCAAGTACCCAGGCCTGCGGCAGTTCATTGTTGTCGAGGACTTCGCGCAGCACATCGAGCGCCGCCGGGCTGATGTTGCCAGCCACGCGCGTGCTCAAGCCGGCGCGGCGGCACAGCAGGCCGGTCAGGCTGGTGACGGTGGTCTTGCCGTTGGTGCCGGTGATCGCGATGACTTTCGGCGCGTAGCCTTGTGCGATGCGCAGATGCGCGAGCGCCTGCGCGAACAGTTCGATCTCGCCCCACACCGGGATATTGCGCTCGCGCGCCGCCGGGGTGATGTCGGCCAGCTCACGGTTCGGCGCCAGGCCGGGGCTGACGGCCACGAAGTCCATGCCGTCCAGCAGCGCCGCGCCGAACACGCCGGAGGCGTCGCCGGCCACGAAGTCCGCATTCGGCACCGCCTGGCGCAGGGCGAACAGGCGCTGCGGCTCGGTGCGCGTGTCGGCGACGCGCACGCGCGCGCCGCAGCGGGCCAGCCATTGCGCCATCGCCAGCCCGGATTCACCCAGGCCCAGCACCAGTGCGGATTTGCCTTCGTAGTTCATTCTGTCAGCGCAGCTTCAGAGTCGACAGGCCCACAAGGACCAGCATCATGGTCACGATCCAGAAGCGAACCACGACCTTGGTCTCCTTCCAGCCCTTTTGTTCGAAATGGTGGTGCAGCGGCGCCATCAGGAACACGCGGCGTCCGGCGCCGTAGCGCTTCTTGGTGTACTTGAACCAGCTCACCTGGATGATCACCGACAGGGTCTCGGCCACGAACACGCCGCCCATGATGAACAGGACGATTTCCTGGCGCACGATGACGGCGATGGTGCCGAGCGCGCCGCCCAGCGCCAGCGCGCCGACGTCGCCCATGAACATCTGCGCGGGGTGCGCGTTATACCAGAGGAAGGCCAGGCCCGCACCCGCCATCGCGCCGCAGAAGATCAGCAGTTCGCCGGCGCCCGGGATGTAGGGGATGAACAGGTACTTCGCAAAGGTCACGCTGCCGGTGAGGTAGGCGAACAGGCCGAGGGCGCCGCCCACCATCACGGTCGGCATGATCGCCAGGCCGTCCAGGCCGTCGGTGAAGTTCACGGCATTCGAGGAACCCACGATGACACAGTAGGTCAGCGCGATGAAGCCCCACACGCCCAGCGGATAGCTGATCGACTTGAAGAAGGGAACGATCAGGTCGGCCTTCGGCGGCAGGGTCATCGAGAAGCCCGACTGCACCCAGGCGTAGAACAGCTGCAGCACTTCCCACGGGTTCGCTGCCGAGACCGAGAAGGCCAGGTACAGGGCCGACGCGATGCCGATCAGCGACATCCAGAAATACTTTTCGCCCGAACGCATGCCTTCCGGGTCCTTGTAGACCACCTTGCGGTAGTCGTCGACCCAGCCGACGGCGCCGAAGCCCATGGTCACGACCAGCACCGGCCAGATCAGGCGGTTCGACAGGTCGCACCACAGCAGGGTCGAGATGCCGATCGAGATCAGGACCAGCACGCCGCCCATGGTCGGGGTGCCGTGCTTGGCCAGGTGGGTCTGCGGACCGTAGGTACGCACGGCCTGGCCGACCTTCATCGCGGTCAGCTTGCGGATCACGGCCGGGCCGCAGAGCAGGCCGATGGTGATCGCGGTGATGGTGGCGAAGACGGCGCGGAACGTGATGTAGTTGAACACGCGCAGCGGACCGATGTAGTCCTGGAAGTATTGGGCGAGCCAGAGAAGCATGTCAGTGGGCGTCTTTCATAATCGTTTGTCCGGTCAGGTGCTGGACCACGCGTTCCATCTTCATGAAGCGCGAGCCCTTCACCAGCACAGTCGCTGTCGTATTGCCGCCCAGAGTTGAATCCAGTGCTGCCAATAAATCGTCGAACTGCTCGTAATGCCGTGCTCCCGACGCGCTCATGTGTTGAGCGAGCGCACCGGTGGCGAGCACGTGTTCGATGCCACGCGTCTGAGCGTAAGCACCGACTTCTTCGTGAAACTCTTTTCCTTGCGTGCCGACTTCGCCCATGTCGCCCACCACCAGGATGCGCGGCGCCGGATAGGCGGCCAGCACGTCGATCGCGGCGCGCATCGAGTCGGGGTTGGCGTTGTAGGTATCGTCGATGACGGTCGCGCCGTTCGCGGCCTGCTTGCGCTGCAGGCGGCCGCCGACCGGGGCAAAGGCTTCGAGGCCGCGCACGATGGCGTCCTGCGCGATGCCCGCCGCCAGGGTGCTGGCGATCGCGGCCAGCGCGTTGCGCACGTTGTGGTCTCCGGCCGCAGCCAGCCTGACCGTGAAGCGGGCGCCGCTGGCAGTCACGTCCAGGTCGTTGCCGAAGCCGGTCGAGGTGTAGGTGGCGCGCACGTCGCAGGCGTCGCTGAGGCCGAAGGTCAGCACGTCGCAGGGGGCCAGTTCGCGCCACAGCGCGGTATAGGTATCGTCGCCCGGGAACACAGCCACGCCGCTGGCCGGCAAGGCCTGCAGCACCGAGCCGTTCTCGCGCGCCACCGCTTCCACGGTGTGCATGAATTCCTGGTGCTCGCGCTGGGCGTTGTTCACCATCGCGACCGTGGGCGCCGCGATGGCGGCCAGGCGGGCGATCTCGCCCGGATGGTTCATGCCCATCTCGATCACGGCCGCGCGGTGCGCACCGCCCAGGCGGAACAGGGTCAGCGGCACGCCGATCTCGTTGTTCAGGTTGCCCTGGGTCGCGAGGCGCGTATCCTCGCCGAAGGCGGCGGCCAGGATCGAGGAAATCATTTCCTTGACCGTGGTCTTGCCGTTCGAGCCGGTCACGCCGATCACGGGAATCTCGAACTGGGTGCGCCAGAAGTTGGCGATGCGGCCCAGCGCTGCCAGGGTGTCCGGGACCACGATGGCCGGCAGGGTCCAGCCGTCCGGCAGCTGGTGCACCACGACCGCGGCCACGCCGCGCGCGGCGACCTGGTCGAGGAAGTTGTGGGCATCGAAGGTCTCGCCTTTCAAGGCGACGAACAAGGCGCCAGCGGGCGCCGTGCGGCTGTCGGTCGAGACGCCTTCGAAGGCGACCTCGCCACCCACGAGCCGTGCGCCCGGAATCGCCTGAACGAGTTGTGCGAGCGTGGCGCGCATCAGTGAGTCCTCATCATGGTGAGCCGCGCGGTCAATGCCAGCGAAGCATGGTCGGCATCGGAGAACGGAATCTTCTTGCCCTTGATTTCCTGGTAGGGCTCGTGGCCCTTCCCTGCCAGCAGGATCACGTCCTGCTTGCCGGCGTTCTTCACGGCCAGCAGGATCGCGGTCGCGCGGTCTTCCACGGCCTGGTCGTGCTTGTCACCGCGCTTCGTCATGCCCGCCACGATCTGGGCGATGATGTCCGCCGGTTCCTCGCTGCGCGGGTTGTCGCTGGTGACCAGCACGTGGTCGGCCGCCTGGGCGATGGCGCCCATCTGCGGACGCTTGCCCGGGTCGCGGTCGCCGCCGCAACCGAACACGCACCACAGTTCGCCGCCGCGTTCACCCGCCACCTGGCGCAGGGCCTGCAGCGTCTTTTCCAGCGCGTCCGGAGTATGCGCGTAGTCGATCACGACCATCGGCGCATCCTGGCCGCCAATTCTCTGCATGCGGCCGGGGGCCGGCACCAGGGCCTCGATGGCTTCCACTGCATTCTTCAGGGCCACGCCCTTGGCCAGCAGCGCGCCCAGCACCGCCAGCGCATTGCTGACGTTGAAGTGGCCCACCAGCTGGGTCTTCACCAGCGCGTTGCCTGCCGGGGTGTCGACGTTGAATTCGGTGCCCGCATGGCGGCTGCGCATGTTCGAGGCGCGCAGGATGCCGACGCCCTCGATGGCCGGCTGTTCGGCTTCGCTTCTCAAGGTGTAGCCGGCGACCGGCAGCGCCGCGAAATGCTTGCGCAGGTGCGCGACCAGGCGCAGGCCGGCCGGGTCGTCCAAATTGACGACCGCGTTCTTCAGGCCTTCCCACTCGAACAGCTTGACCTTGGCCGCCTCGTAGTTCTCCATGGTTTCGTGGAAGTCGAGGTGGTCGCGGGTCAGGTTGGTGAAGATGGCGACGTCGAAGTGCATGCCGGCGGCGCGGTCCTGCACCAGGCCGATGGACGAGGCTTCGATCGCCAGCGCCGTCGCCTCCTGGGCGCGCAGCTCGCCCAGGGTCTGGGCCAGCAGCACCGCGTCCGGCGTCGTGTAGCCGGTGGCATCGAAATTCGGTTCGCCCTTGCCTTTGACGATACCGACGCCCAGGGTGCCGATCACGGCGGCGGTCTCGCCGAGACGCGCCAGCGCCTGCCCGGTCCACACCGCGCAGGAGGTCTTGCCGTTGGTGCCGGTGACGGCCACGGTAAACATGCCGGCATCCGGTTTACCCAGCACGCCATGGGCGATCGGGCCCGCGTTCTTCTTCAGGTTGGCGACCGCGAGATGCGCCACGTCGTGCGCGTCATCCCAGCGGTAATCGTTCTCTTCGTAGACGACGGCGGCCGCGCCGGCGGCGATCGCCGCGGCGATGTAGCGGCGGCCGTCCGCGGCCTCGCCCGGATAGGCGAAGAACACGTCACCCCTCCCAACGCGGCGGGAGTCGGAAACGAGTCGGCCGCCTGGGGCGGCGGCACGGATCCATTGGCAGATATCGTTCAGGCTCATCGCCATCACAAGCTCTCCTCTACCGGTTCGTCCGGGATGATGATGTCGGTGATCGATGAGTCGGGCGGTACGTTCGCGGCCCGCAATGCGTTGGCCGCCAGGTCGGCGGCGGTCGGCGCCGCGACGCTGCCGCCTGTTCGCAGGGCGCCGCGCGGGTTGTCGATCATGACCGCAATGACGAAGCGCGGTTTCGACATCGGCGCGATGCCCACGAAATAGCCAATGTTGTCGGTACGCGAATAGCGGCCGTTGACGATCTTTTCGGCGGTGCCGGTCTTGCCGCCGACGCGGTAGCCCGGCACCTGCGCCTTGGAGGCGGTGCCTTCGGGGCTGACCACGGATTCGAGCATGGTGCGCACCTGGGCCGCGGTCTTCGGCGAGATCACCTGCTGGCCGACCGGCTTCTCGTCCACCTTCAGGAAGGAGAGCGGAATGATGTCGCCATTGCGGGCGAAGATCATGTACGAGCGCGCCATCTGCAGCAGCGACACCGACAGGCCGTGGCCGAAGGCCATGTTGGCGTATTCGATCGGCTTCCACGATTTCCACGGACGCACGCGGCCGGCGGTGGCGCCCGGGAAGCCGAAGCGCGGCGCCTGGCCGTAGCCCAGCTTGGTGTACATCTCCCACATTTCCTGCGGCGGGATCATCTGCGAGATCTTGACCACGCCGATGTTCGAGGACTTCTGGATGATGCCGCCGACGTTGCGCACGCCGTAGTTGTGGGTGTCGCGGATGCGCTTGCCCGTCACCACCATGTAGCCGGGGTTGGTGTCGAACACGGTGTCCGGGGTGATGCGCCTGGTCTCGAGGCCGAGCGCCACCGTCACCGGCTTGATGGTGGAGCCGGGTTCGAAGGTGTCGGTGATGACGCGGTTGCGCAGCTGGGCGCCGGTCAGGTTCGAGCGGTCATTCGGGTTGTAGGTCGGGTAGTTGGCCATGGCCAGCACTTCGCCGGTCTCGACGTCGAGCACCACGGCGCCGCCGGCCTGCGCATTGAACTTCTCGACCGCGTTCTTCACGCTGGTGAAGGCGATGTACTGCAGCTTGCTGTCGACCGACAGGGTCAGGTCCTTGCCTTCGTGCGGCTCGCGGAACATGCCCAAGTCTTCGGCGATGTGGCCGAGGCGGTCGCGGATCACGCGGCGGCTGCCCGGCACGCCCATCAGCGCCTTCTGGTGGAACAGCTCCATGCCCTCCTGGCCCTTGTCCTCGACGTTGGTGAAGCCCACCAGGTGGGTCATCACTTCACCCTGCGGGTAGTAGCGCTTGTATTCCTTGCGGGTGTCGATGCCGTCGATCTTGAGCTTTTCGATTTGCTCGACCGCGTCCATCTCGACCTGGCGCTTCAGGTAGACGTAGGTGCGCTTCGGATCGAGCTTGGTGCGCAGTTCGGACTGCGGCATCTCGAGCAGGCGCGCCAGCTCGGCCAGCTTGTCCGGCGATTCCTTCAGCACTTCCTTCGGGAAGGCGGCGACCGCCTTCACCGGCAGCGAGGAGGCCAGCACCTGGCCGTGGCGGTCCGTGATCTTGCCGCGCGCGGCCGGCAGTTCGACCACGCGCTCGTAACGGCTCTTGCCCTGCTTTTGCAGGAACTGGGTCGACACGCCCTGCAGCCACAGCGCGCGTGCGGCGAGCACGACGAAGGCCGAGAACAGGACGAACAGCACCAGGCGCGAACGCCAGTTGGGGACGTTCACGGCCAGGACCGGGCTCTTCGAGAAAGCCACGCCCTTGGAGGCGGCCACGCGCGGGACAGCTCGGCGTTCGACGCGGCTCATTTCGCGCCTTCCGTCAGGTATTGGGTACGGGCCGGCGTCAAGGGGGCCATGTTCAGGCTGGTGCGCGCGATCTGTTCGATGCGTTCGTTCTTGCCGAGGGTGGACTGGTCGAGCTGGAGCTGGGTCCAGTCGACCTCCAGCTGGCGCGCGTGCTGGTTCAGGCGCTCGAGCTCGATCAGGAGGTGGCGCCCCTGGTAGCGGGCGTTCACGACCGACAGCGCGCAGCCGACCACGGCCGCCGTCAGGAGGATGTTCAGCTTGACGCTCACGCCTTGGCTCCCAGGCGCTCGGCCACGCGCAGCACCGCCGAGCGGGCGCGCGGGTTGGCGTCGACTTCCGCGTCGGACGGCTTGGTCTTGGTGATCAGTTTCATCAATGGCTGCGGCAGATCGGCGGCGCGGATCGGCAGCCGGCGGTCCGGCTGCTCCACTTTCGCCTTGGACGCCAGGAACTGCTTGACCATGCGGTCTTCCAGCGAGTGGAAGCTGATCACGGACATGCGCGCCCCGGGGGCCAGCATCGCGTACGCGGCGCTCAGACCTGCTTCGAGGTCTTCAAGCTCTTTATTGATGAAAATCCGGACAGCCTGAAAGGTCCTTGTGGCCGGATCCTTGCCTTTTTCCCGGGTTTTGACCGCGTCTGCCACGATTGCGGCAAGCTCTCGTGTGGTCGAAATTGGCTGGATTGCGCGGCGAGCAACAATCGCCTTTGCAATCTGGAAAGCAAACCGTTCTTCTCCATAATCCCGAATAACCTTTTCCAGTTGTTGTTCCGACGCGGTGGCCAGCCATTCGGCCGCCGACATCCCGCGCGTGGTATCCATGCGCATGTCGAGCGGGCCATCCTGGCGGAAACTGAATCCGCGCGAGGCGTCGTCCACCTGGGGCGACGAAATACCAAGGTCCAGCAAGATGCCGTCCACCTGGCCGATGCCGCGCGCGGCCAGCGCGTCGAACATCGTGGCAAAACTGTCATGCACGATCGTGAAGCGGGGATCCCCCACCTGCTCCGCGGTCGCGATCGCCTGCGGGTCCTTGTCGAAGGCCACCAGGCGGCCCTGGGGGCCGAGTCGCGACAGGATCAGGCGGCTGTGTCCACCGCGGCCGAAAGTGCCGTCTATATAAGTACCGTTGGCGCGCTCACCCGTCAGGTTGAGCGCGTCGACTGCTTCATCCAGCAGCACCGTGCGATGCTGAAAAGCTCCAGGCACCGTGTTTGTTTCCGTCATCGGCGCCTCAGAAGGAGAAATTGGAAAGGACATCGGGCATGCCGCCGGCAACAGCCTCGGCTTCGCTTTCGGCAAGCTTGGCGGCATCCCAGATTTCGAAATGGGTGCCCATGCCCAACATCATGACTTCTTTCTCCAGACCCACGGCGGCACGCAACTCGGGCGAAATCAGCACCCGGCCTGCGCTGTCCAACTCGACATCGCACGCGTTACCAAGGAAAATGCGCTGCCACGCCCTTGCCGACATCGGCCAGGAAGCGATCTGCTCGCGATGCTGTTCCCACACCGGACGGGGGAAGAACAGCAGGCAGCCGTGCGGATGCTTGGTCAGCGTCATTCGGCCCTCGCACTGGACCGCAAGGGCGTCACGATGCTTCGCCGGGATCGACATCCGGCCTTTTGCATCGAGATTGATCGCTGACGCGCCCTGGAACACGTATTTACCTAGCTTGGAGAATTATCAATTTAGAATTTTTTAGCCGCTTGGGGTTCCAAAAACCTCCCACAAATCGACACTTTTTCACACTGTTTCCCACTTTATTGGAATCAATGTTGGTGGTCAAGCGAATTCACGCTTGGCAAATCCTAATTTGTCTAATGAAACCAATGACTTAGCGGCTTATATTGAGAGAAGGTCAAGGTAAAATGTCTCGTAAATCAGTCACTTAGGAAACTGATTGAAGGTTGGACCTCACTTGTACTGACAACATTTCTTCTTGATCAATATCAGGTCTTGACGTTGTGTTTTCTTATGGAAACTTAAGTTTCTTCGCAGAATTGGGTACTTTGGGATTGGCGGGGCTCGGCTGGAAGCGTTAGGATCGAGGCAAGACAATGACCCGTCCTGCATACGGCCCGCTCGGCAGGATGGAGCAGCCTGGATGGGAGCGGGCCTGCCAAGGAGACAGTCGTGAGCATCACCCTCGCCCGTACCTGCGCGGTCTACGACCTGATCGAAGTTCAGGAAGCGCTCGACCGCAGCCGCGGCCGCTCCCCGGAGCTCGAAGCCTTCTACGAGCGCATGCTGGAGACCGGGGCCGACCGCTTCGTCACCAAACCCTCATCGATCGACGCCCTCGATCCCCTGTTCGAGGAATGCCCCAATTTCGACGAAGTCCTGGACGACCTGGCGCGGTACCTGGCATTGGCGCATGCGGGCGACCGCGGCTTCAATGTCATGCCGATCCTGCTGCTGGGCGGGCCCGGCGTCGGCAAGACCCACTTCGCCCGGCGCCTGGCGCGTGTGATGCAGACCGAATGCGAACTGATCAGCATGAACGCCCTGTCGGCCGGCTTCGTCATCACCGGCAGCTCGGCCAGCTGGCGCGGCGCCAAATGCGGCAAGGTGGCCGAGCGCCTGGTGCGCGGGCAGTACGCGAATCCCGTGATCGTGCTGGACGAAGTGGAAAAGGCGAGCGGCTCGACCCAGTCCGATCCGCTCGCCGCGCTGTATCAGCTGCTGGAACCGGAGACGGCCAGCACCTTCCGCGACGAGTTCATCGACGTCGAGATCGACGCTTCGCAGATCTTCTGGGTCCTGACCGCCAACTCCACCGAAGGCATTCCCCACCCGCTGCTCAACCGCATGGCGGTCTACGAGGTGCCGACGCCGACGCCTGAGCAGGCGGCCGGCATCGCCCAGCGCATGTACGCGGGCCTGCTGGATGAACTGAACCTGGCGGCCTTCGATGCGCGCCTCGGGGACGTGGTGCTGGACAAGCTGGTGACGGTGTCGCCGCGCGACCTGCGCAAGACCCTGCTCGACGGCCTGGGCCATGCCGTGGCCGCGGGACGCGAACACGTGCGCGCGGACGATATCCGGATCAGGGCGACGCCGGGCAAGGGGCGGATCGGATTCTGATCCTAGCCGCCAAGTCCCTTGTGCCGGTTGCGCCGGAAAAAGGGGCCCGGCGGCTCGCCCTTCCTTGCGCAGATGAAGATCAGGAGGTCAACGAGACAGAATACATGGAAGAGATACCAGCCCGGGCTGTCGGGCAGGTAGAAGATCGCGCCAGCGACCAGCAGCACGAAGAAACCGACGAACACCACCCAGCCCTGCCAGGTCAGCGGCAGTCCCCATCCCCATCCATACCCCGGCGGCTTGGCCGGGAACCAGTATTTTTTCTCCATGCCTGCATCATGCCACCGGCGGCATCAGCGCATGCTATCGAATGTTCACGGAGGCGAAAAAAGCGCCCCGCATGGGCGGGGCGCAAGGGGAAGCCGTGCTGACGTACCAGGCCTGATGTCCCGGGACGATGAAACCATTATGCCCGCCGATGCCGTCCGACAGAAGTGCCGGCCGGGCGATTCCCCCATCCCTGGGGGCGCTCAGCTCAGGTAAGCCTTGAGTACCGCGGCGCTGCGGTCCATGCCTTCCTTCAGGCGCTTTTCGGCGTGCAGCGCATAGTCGCTCGGCGCCGCGCCGCCCTGGCTGGCCGCTTTCGCCGACATCGCCTTGGCCGCGATGCCGAGGGCGACGACGGCCTGGTCCCAGGTCAGGCCCGAGGCCAGCGCGTCTTCGACCACCCGCGCCGCGAGCGTGCCGAGTTTGTCGATCAAGCGGGGATCGGTATCTCCCAGTTTCAGCATGCTGCTCTCCCTTGCCCTGGCGGCACGGAGCGCCGCCTGTGCCGGGATCATACGGCATCGACCATGGCGGGCTGCGCACCATTGCGCTGCTGCTGGCGCAGGATGCGGTGGCTCGCTGCCCGGTCGCATGCCAGCTGGCCCAGGAAGTAGCCATTGCACAGCCCGAGCAGACCGCAGCTGGCCAGCGCAAAGCCGGTGCTGGCGGCCACCTGCGGCCGCACGACCTGCACCACCGCCATCGCATACTTGATCACGAAGATGGCCAGCATCAGCAGCAACGGCGTCCAGCTGCCGCGCATGCGCAGGCTGCCCGGCGCCACGCCCGCCTCGGCGCGGCTGCCGCCGAAGGTCCAGCGCTGCAGCGCGACCGCGGCGCTGCCGGCGAGCCAGGCTGCCATGGCCACCGACGCCAGGCCGTAGCGCGCGCCGATCGACTGCAGCGCCAGCACCAGCATCAGCAGCGGGATGATCGTCATGCGGGTCATGGTGATGTCGCGGTCGCGCGTCGCCAGCACCCCGCGAAAGACGAGGAAGGCGAGGATGGCCCAGACGTAGACCGGGGTGCGGGTGAGAAATTGGGACATGGATGGCCTAGGTGAGTTGAAGATGTCCTCACCTTAGCGAGCCTGCATTCCGCACGCGGCGGCTTGTGACGAATGGCGTCCCTGCCGGCGCCAGATGCATATCGGCAGCGCCAGTCACACGCCGCCGCCTACTCGTGCGCCCAGCCTTTCGCGTGCTCCACCGCCCTGCCCCAGCGCGCCATCCATTCCTCGCGGCGGCCGGCATCCATGCGCGGCTCGAAGCGGCGCTCGACCTGCCACTGGCGCGCGATCTCCTCGACGCTCTCCCAGTAGCCGACCGCCAGCCCGGCGAGATAGGCCGCGCCCAGCGCCGTGGTTTCAGTGACGCGCGGGCGCAGTACGGGCACGCCCAGCAGGTCGGCCTGGAACTGCATCAGCAGGTCGTTGCGGGCCGCGCCGCCGTCGGCGCGCATCTCGGTAACAAGGCAGGCGGCGTCCTTCTGCATTGCCACCAGCAGTTCGGCGCTCTGGTAGGCGATCGCCTCCACCGCGGCGCGCGCGATGTGGCCGGCGCCCGTCCCGCGCGTCATGCCGACGATGGTGCCGCGCGCGTAGGGGTCCCAGTGCGGCGCGCCCAGTCCCGTAAAGGCCGGCACCAGCATCACGCCGCCGCTATCCGGCACGCTCATGGCGAGCGCCTCGACGTCCTGCGACTGCTTGATGATGCCGAGGCCATCGCGCAGCCACTGCACCGTGGCGCCGCCCATGAAGACGCTGCCCTCCAGCAGATAATCGGTGGCGCCGTTCACGGTCCAGCCGACGGTGGACAGCAGGCGGTTGTGCGAGCCTGGTGCCGCGGCGCCGGCGTGCATCAGCATGAAACAGCCGGTGCCATAGGTGTTCTTGACCAGGCCCTTGCGGTGGCAGGCCTGGCCGAAGGTGGCGGCCTGCTGGTCGCCGGCGATGCCGGCGATCGGGATCGCCGCGCCGAACCATTCCTGCGCCGCCAGCCCCACTACCTCGGCACTGGCGACGACTTCGGGCAGCAGGCTGGCGGGAATGCCGAACAGGGCCAACAGCTCCTCGTCCCAGCGCAGCGTGTGCAGGTTGAACAGCATCGTGCGCGCCGCATTGCTGGTGTCGGTGACGTGGCGTCCGCACAGGCGGTAAACCAGCCAGCTGTCGACGGTGCCGAAGGCCAGCTCGCCGCGCTCGGCCCGGGCTCTGGCGCCCGGCACGTGCTCGAGCAGCCATTGCAGCTTGGTGGCGGAAAAATAGGCGTCGACTTCGAGGCCGGTGCGTGCCTGGATGCCTGCTGCGCATCCTTCTTCGCGCAGGCGGTCGCACACGGCGGCGGTGCGGCGGTCCTGCCAGACGATGGCGCGCGCCACCGGCTCGCCGCTGGCGCGGTCCCACAGCACCGTGGTTTCGCGCTGGTTGGCGATACCGATGGCGGCGACCTGGGAGCCATCGATACCGGCCTTGCGCATGGCCTCGCGGGCGCAGGCAAGCTGGCTGTGCCAGATGTCGAGGGCGTCGTGCTCGACCCAGCCGGGCTGGGGGAAGTACTGGGGATATTCGTGCTGGCTGCTCGCGACCGGCAAGCCTGCCCGATCGAACAGGATGGCGCGCGAGCTGGTGGTGCCCTGGTCGAGGGCAAGGATGTATTTCTGCATCGTCGTCTCGCGAGGGCGGTCCCTGAGGGACTCTGAATTCAAGTAAAGCAGGCCGATAGGCCGGATTCTGTGTAGTGGTCTCCCTTGCGGGACGCCCCTATGACAGCCATTCCTCTAGGCGCTGGATTACTCCAGCGCTCAAGCTTCCTACCCGCACGCTCCGCGAGCAACATCAACGCGTGCCTATTTGGAATTGCTCCAGGTGGAGGTTACCGCGTTTCACCGTAACTTAATACGCTCGTCTCTGTGGCCCTATTCCTCGCCTTATACCTTGCGGCTTTCAGCGGACGGCCGTTAACCGTCACCCCGCTCTGTGGAGTCCGGACCTTCCTCCCGCCCTCACCCGAAGATGAGGACCAGCGACTGTCTGGCCTGCTTCACGGCGAACATTGTAACCGATCGGGCCCGGGTAACCTATCGCCTTGCGGCCACGTTTCTGAAATTTCGTGTCGCCATTTCAAAATCCTTGCCCACCTCATCCACATAAAATGCTCGGATAACAAACCTGCAAGGATGACCGACACCATGACGCACCCTTCCCGCACCGGCGGCCAGATCCTGGTCGATGCGCTCCATACCCACGGCGTGGACACCGCCTTCGGCGTGCCCGGCGAAAGCTACCTCGACGTACTGGATGCGCTGCACGATTCGGATATCCGCTTCGTGATCAACCGGCAGGAAGGCGGCGCGGCGTTCATGGCCGAGGCCTACGGCAAGATGACCGGCAAGCCGGGCATCTGCTTCGTCACCCGCGGCCCCGGCGCCACCAATGCCTCGATCGGCGTGCACACGGCCTACCAGGACTCGACTCCGATGATCCTGTTCATCGGCCAGGTCGGCAGCGACTTCATCGACCGCGAAGCCTTCCAGGAAATCGACTACCGCCGCATGTACGGCCAGATGGCGAAATGGGTGACCCAGATCGACCGCGCCGACCGCATCCCCGAATACATCGCGCGCGCCTTCCAGGTCGCCACCAGCGGCCGTCCGGGCCCGGTGGTGCTGGCGCTGCCGGAAGACATGCTGGTGACCACAGCGGCCGTGCTTGACGCGCGCCGCTACCAGCCGGTGCAGGCCGCACCTTCGCAAGCGCAGATCGCGCAGCTGCGCGCCATGCTGGCGGAAAGCAAACGCCCGATGGTGCTGCTGGGCGGCGGCTCCTGGACCGACGAAGCTTGCGCCAACCTGGCCCGCTTCGCCGAAGCCAACCGCCTGCCGGTGGGCTGCACCTTCCGCTTCCAGGACCTGCTGGATAACGCCCACCCGAACTACGTGGGCGACGTCGGCATCGGCATCAACCCGAAACTGGCCGCGCGCGTGAAGGAAGCGGACCTGGTGATCGCGATCGGCCCGCGCCTGGGCGAGATGACCACCAGCGGTTACTCGCTGCTTTCTTCTCCGGTGCCGCGCCAGAAACTAGTCCACATCCACGCCGATCCGGAAGAACTGGGCAGCGTGTACCAGGGCGAACTGATGATCGCCAGCGGTCCGGCGCAGGTGTGCGCCATGCTGGCCGCCATGGAACCCGTAGATGCGTCGGCCTGGGCCGGCACGGTGGAAGAAGCAAAGGCCGAACTGGCCGCGTGGCAGGCGCAGCCGCCGATCTTCCGCGACGGCAGCGCGCCGCTCGACCTATGGCAGGTGGTGCAGGAACTCATGCAGCAGGCGCCGCACGACACCATCATCACGAATGGCGCCGGCAACTACGCGACCTGGGCGCACCGCTTCTACCGCTACGGCGGCAAGCGCACCCAGCTGGCGCCGACCAACGGCGCCATGGGCTACGCGGTGCCGGCCGGCGTCGCGGCCAAGATCATCGACCCGCAGCGCACCGTCGTGACCTTCGCCGGCGACGGCGAATTCATGATGACCGGACAGGAACTGGCCACCGCCGTCCAGTACGGCGCCGGCGTGATCATACTGGTGTTCAACAACAATATGTTCGGCACCATCCGCATGCACCAGGAACGCGACTACCCGGGCCGCGTGTCGGGCACGACCCTGCACAATCCGGATTTCGCCGCGCTGGCGCGCGCCTATGGCGGCCACGGCGAGGTGGTCGAGAAGACCGAGGAATTTGCGCCTGCGCTGCAGCGTGCGCTGGCGCATGCGAACGAGCGCAAGCTGCCGGCCGTGATCGAGCTGCGCTACGACGGCAACCTGATCACGCCGAACGCGACGCTCGAGACCATTCGCAAGACGGCTGCGGCGGCGAAGGCCGGCCAGTAATCCGTAGGGTGGGCGGGGGAATGTAGTCCAGTGGACTACATTCCCGCCCACGCGTTCAACGACGGCATGAGCAGACCGCGTGGGCGGCGAAGCCGCCCACCCTACTGCCCCAGGCCCAGCTCGGCCGGCAGCGGAATCGGATGGTCGAAGAAACTGACCTGCTCCGGATTGGTCAGGAACAATGCGACGAGGGCGATGAACGCCCACACGATAATGTTGCGCATGTTCGCAGCACCGCCATCCGTGGCATTGTCGCCATAGATGAGACGCTTCAGAAAGTTGGTGATTTTCACGGTGTGCCCCGTTGTCTTTTGTGGTTTTCTCTCTGTGTTCAAATTTAACGCAAGTCGCCGCCGTTTTCCAGAACCGCACTGTTGAGTAGCCTGCCGGTTTCAGCAATAACGCAACAAACAGTTCCTTCGATGCATCTTCAAGCGTCGTGACGGGTGCTCGGGGGAAGCGACTTACTGCTCTGGTAAAATATTCGCTACTTTTTTCATCGCCGGCTGACGCCGGCATCGTGCGCAGGATTCGCCCCCACATATGTTTAGTTTCTTCAAGAGAAAGAAGCCTGAGACCGAGGTTCCGGAGCCGAGCCAGGCCGCGCCGGCTCCGGCGGCCGCGTCGGCGCCGATGTTCGTGCCCGGCAGGCTGGACGCGCCGCCGAGCCCAGCTCCGGCGCCAGCGCCGGCGCCGGCCCCGGTGCCGACGCCTGCCCCGGCTGCACCGCCCGCTTCCGTCGCGGCCGATATCGGCGAGCTGTTCCCCGAAACCGCCGAACGCCCCACGACCGACGCCGAAAAGAAGCAATCCTGGATGGCGCGCCTGAAGGCCGGCCTGTCCAAGACCTCGAGCAACCTGTCGCTGCTGTTCGTCGGCGCCCGCATCGACGAAGACCTGTACGAGGAACTCGAATCGGCGCTGCTGATGTCGGACGCCGGCATGGACGCCACCCAGCACCTGCTGGACTCCCTGCGCCGCAAGGTCAAGGAAGACAAGCTGCTGGACGCGGCCCAGGTCAAGGCGGCGCTCAAGGCGCTGATGATCGAACTCCTGAGCCCGCTGCAGAAGCCGCTCGAACTGGGCCGCCACGAACCGCTGGTGATGATGATCTCCGGCGTGAACGGCGCCGGCAAGACCACCACCATCGGCAAGCTCGCCAAGCACATGCAGCGCTTCGACCAGTCGGTGCTGCTGGCTGCGGGCGACACCTTCCGCGCCGCCGCGCGCGAGCAGCTGATGGTCTGGGGCCAGCGCAACAACGTCACCGTGATCTCGCAGGCCTCGGGCGACCCGGCCGCCGTCGCCTTCGATGCGGTCCAGTCGGGCAAGGCGCGCGGCGTCGACGTGGTCATGGTCGATACCGCCGGTCGCCTGCCGACCCAGCTGCACCTGATGGAAGAACTCAAGAAGATCAAGCGCGTCATCGGCAAGGGCATGGACGGCGCCCCGCACGAGACCCTGCTGGTCATCGACGGCAATACCGGCCAGAACGCGCTGGCCCAGGTCAAGGCTTTCGACGACGCGCTGCAGCTCACCGGCCTCGTGATCACCAAGCTGGACGGCACCGCCAAGGGCGGCGTGCTGGCCGCGATCGCGCGCACCCGCCCGGTGCCGGTGTACTTCATCGGCGTGGGCGAGAAGCTGGACGACCTGCAGCCGTTCAATGCCGAAGAATTCGTCGAAGCGCTGCTGGGTTGAAGGCCGATGATCGAATTCCAGTCCGTCTCCAAGCAATACTCCCCTGACGCGTATGCGCTGCGCGACGTGTCCCTCAACATCGCCAAGGGCGAGCTGGTCTACCTGGCCGGCCCGTCCGGCGCCGGCAAGTCGACCCTGATGAAGATGGTGGCCGCGGTCGAGCGCCCGACCACCGGCGTGGTGACCGTCAATGGCCAGGACATCGGCCGCATCAAGAAGGCCGGCATTCCTTTCCTGCGCCGTAACCTGGGACTGATCTTCCAGCACCAGCGCCTGCTCAACGACCGCAACATCCTCGGCAACGTGATGCTGCCGCTGCTCGTCACCGGCGCGCCCAAGGGCCAGGCCGAGCAGCGCGCCCGCGCCGCGCTCGACAAGGTCGGCCTGCTGGAACGGGCCAGGGCGATGCCGCTGGAACTGTCCGGCGGCGAGCAGCAGCGCGTGGCGATCGCGCGCGCCATCGTCAACCGCCCGCAGATCATCCTGGCCGACGAGCCGACCGCCAACCTCGACCGCGTGGCGGCCGACAAGGTGCTCGATGCCCTGCGCGCGTTTAACGCCGTGGGCGTCACCTGCGTGATCTCGACCCATGACGAGCAGGTGCTCGACAGTGCGCAAGCGCGCGTGATCCGCCTGGAACATGGCCAACTGATGGGAGGTGCCGTATGAGCCCGTGGGTCCGCCAGCACCGCTTCGCCTTCGGCGCCGCGCTGTCCACCGTGCGCAAGGCGCCGGGCAGCTTCCTGTTCAACGTGCTCGTGGTCGCCTTTGCCCTGATGCTGCCGTTTGCCGGCATCACCCTGCTCGACAACGTGCGGCCGCTGTCCGAACAGCTGTCGGTCGATCCGGAAATCAGCCTGTTCATGAAGGCGGAAGCCACGCGCGAGCAGGCCTCCAGCCTGCAGCCGCAGATCCGTTCGATTCTGGCCCAAGCCGGCAAGTCCGAGATCGCCTTCGTGCCGCGCGAAAAGGCGCTGGCCTCGCTCAAGGAGAAGAGCGGGCTGGGCGACGTGCTGGACACGCTGGGCGACAACCCGCTGCCGGACAGTTTCGTGATGAAGCTGGCGGGCAGCGGCGCGGCCACCCAGGTCGACGCCATCACCGAACAGCTGCGCGCCCTGCCCGGTGTCGACACCGTGCAGGTGGATTCGGCCTGGGTCAAGCGCCTGACCGCCCTGCTGCGCATCCTGCGCCTGGCCCTGCTGCTGCTGGCGGTGACGCTGGGCGTGGTGGTGATCGCGGTGGTGTTCAACACCATCCGCCTGCAGGTGCTGACGCAGAAGGAAGAGATCGCCGTGTCCAAGCTGCTGGGCGCGACGGACAACTTCATCCACCGCCCCTTCTACTACACGGGCGCCCTGCTCGGCCTGTGTGCGGGCGCGGTGGCGCTCGGCGCGGTGATGCTGGCGCTGCATCCCCTGAACAGCGCGATTGCCGAGTTTGCAAGGCTGTATGCCTCGGAATTCCAGCTGACACCGCTCGGTGCGCTGGAAACGGCGGGCGTGCTGGCCATCAGTGCCGGCCTCGGGCTGATCGGGGCGATGCTGTCGGTGCAGCGGCACCTGGCGCGCGTGCAGTAATCTAGCTGGCGTAGACCGCGTGGGCGGAATCCGCCCACCCTACGAACAGCCAATGCACCGTAGGGTGGGCGGGTCTTCCCGCCCACGCGGTCAGTCATCATTAAGCACCCACAGAAAGGCTCAGCCGACCCTCCCTACGTTCAGACGGGTTGAATTCCTACAGAACGTCCCCAGCGAACGTGCGCCATCCAACAGAAGACCCGTTCCCGCGCCTTTAACCTGTCTCTAACACGTTTTCCAGCTGTTTATGGCTCACTTTTGAGCTGAATCAACCAAATACAGGTCGCCTGCTCTACAGTGGAATCGGCAGGATTTTGATTCCCAAAGGCAATACTTTAGCCAAACTTAATCGATTTCGACAAATCGATGGCTTGCCTAGCACTCACCCATGGAGAGTGCTAATATATGTCTCGAAGAAAGCGAAATCAAGAAGAGCATCCAGTAACAAGCGGTAACGCTGGTGTCACGCGGCATGTGTCCGTGGCACATTGGGGATGCAGCAAGATTACTATAAGGGAAATGAACATGTCCGCACAATCCGCATTGGTTCCTGCCGGCAGTCGCGCCCTGAATCTGGGTTTCACCGGCAATCTCGGCAATATTGACGCCTATATCTCGGCCGTCAATCGCCTGCCGATGCTGACCCACGAAGAAGAGATTTCGCTGGCCAAGCGCCTGCACGAAAAGAATGATCTCGATGCCGCCCAGAAGCTGGTCCTGTCGCACCTGCGCCTGGTCGTGTCGATCGCGCGCGGCTACCTCGGCTACGGCCTGCCGCACGCTGACCTGATCCAGGAAGGCAATATCGGCCTGATGAAGGCCGTCAAGCGCTTCGACCCGAACCAGGGCGTGCGTCTCGTCTCGTACGCGATGCACTGGATCAAGGCCGAGATGCACGAATACATCCTGAAGAACTGGCGCCTGGTGAAGGTCGCGACGACCAAAGCCCAGCGCAAACTGTTCTTCAACCTGCGCAGCAACAAGCAGGGCCTGGACACCATGACCCCGAGCCAGGTGGACGAGCTGGCGAAGATGCTCGACGTCAAGCGCGAAGAAGTGATCGAGATGGAAACCCGCCTGTCGGGCCGCGACATCGCCCTCGAATCGCCGACCGACGACGAAGACGACAAGTTCGCGCCGATCGCCTACCTGTCCTCGGAACAGCAGGAACCGACCCGCGTGCTGGAAGCCGAGCAGGTCGACCGCCTGCAGTCGGAAGGCCTCGAGACTGCGTTGGGCAAGCTCGACCCGCGTTCGCGCCGCATCGTCGAAGCGCGCTGGCTGGCCAACGACGACGGTTCGGGCGCCACGCTGCACACGCTGGCTGAAGAGTTCGGCGTGTCGGCCGAGCGCATCCGCCAGATCGAATCGGCAGCGCTCAAGAAGATGAAGGGCGCGCTGGCGGCTTACGTGTAAGCTGGCTTAGCCAACAAAAAACCCGCTGCGGCGGGTTTTTTCTTTTTCTGGCGTCGGCTCAGTGTGTGAGCTTCGCGGTTTTCTCCTGCTCCTCGACCAGCAGCTTCTCCAGCCCTTTCAACATGCTGTTGGTCGCCTCGTGGGTCGAGTTGACCTGCGTGAGGACGCGGTAGACGCTGCGTGCGTCAATCTCACCCAGCTCGAAGCTGCTGAAGGTATTCGCTACCTGCGTGTAATCCATGAAGCTGGTACCCCGGTTCGCGAGCACCTGCTGCGTATCCCGCATGTTCGCGTACTGCATCGCGTAATGCTTCAGCCTTTCGGTCTCGACGTAGGTGAGGGCCTGGTTGGCCACGGCGACGTCCCAGGCCTCGCGCTGGATCGAGGGCGAGAACATGTTGACGCCGAAACGTCCTCCGCCCCCCTCCACCGCGAGCTGGACGGCCTCCTTGTCTGCCTTGCCGGCCTTGATGTTGGCCAGCAGGATTTCTTTCATCTTCGCCGTCTTGTCGATCTGCTGCTGGTTCTGCTTGATGACCGAGCGCACCTCGGCCAGGTTCGCAGCCAGCTCGGCGTCGATATTGCGGATCGCCTCGTGCGCCCGGTGGTTCTGGTGGTAGCGGTGCACGCCGTTTTCCAGCGCCAGGGCTGTGATGATACTGACGACGATCATGATGTACTCGCCGGCGAATTCCTTGAACGAGTGGGATTTGGGTACTTCTACGTGCATGGCGTTTCCGTGGCAATAAAGAACAGCCAACCATAGCATGCCTGCCCGCCGCCGTATCCACCCGGTCCCCTTTTGATGCGCAGCGCATGAAGCAACGCGTTCCGCACGCCCCCGCTAGAATGGATGCTTTCATCCGGCATGTTCCAGGAGACCCCGATGACCGAACCCTACGTCCCACCCGCAGTCTGGACCCCGCCCGCTTCCAGCGGCGGCACCTTTGCCAACATCAACCGCCCGGTCGCCGGCCCGACCCACGAGGCCGAACTGCCGGTCGGCAAGCACCCGCTGCAGCTGTATTCGCTGGGCACGCCGAACGGCGTCAAGGTGACCATCATGCTGGAAGAACTGCTGGCGCTCGGCCACAGCGGCGCGGAGTACGACGCCTGGCTCATCAAGATCAACGAGGGCGCGCAGTTCTCGAGCGGCTTCGTCGACATCAACCCGAACTCGAAGATCCCTGCCATGGTCGACCGCAGCGGCCCGGAACCCGTGCGCGTGTTCGAGTCCGGCTCGATCCTGGTCTACCTCGCGGAAAAGTTCGGCGCCTTCCTGCCGAAGGACGGCGTGGCGCGCGTGGAAACCTTCAACTGGTTGTTCTGGCAGATGGGTTCGGCGCCTTTCGTGGGCGGCGGCTTCGGCCACTTCTATGCCTATGCGCCGGAAAAACTGCAGTACCCGATCGACCGCTACGCGATGGAGACCAAGCGCCAGCTCGACGTGCTGGAGCGGCAGCTGGCGAAGCACCGCTTCGTGGCGGGCGACGAATACACGATCGCCGACATGGCGATCTGGCCCTGGTATGGCGGGATGGTGCGCGGCGAGCTGTACGACGCTGGCGAGTTCCTGTCCGTGCACGAGTACCAGCACGTGCGCCGCTGGGCCGACGAGATCGCGGCGCGTCCGGCCGTGATCCGCGGGCGCAAGGTCAACCGCGTGCGCGGCAAGCCGGATGAATAGGTTCCCGAACGTCACGAT
The DNA here is from genome assembly GCF_020707295.1 of Massilia sp. IC2-476. Classification (NCBI taxonomy): domain Bacteria; kingdom Pseudomonadati; phylum Pseudomonadota; class Betaproteobacteria; order Burkholderiales; family Oxalobacteraceae; genus Massilia; species Massilia sp. IC2-476. The sequence continues at coordinate 284,774 of NZ_JAJFER010000002.1, read as the reverse complement.
CCTTCCGACCTGGACTGATCTCCCGTAAGCGGGACCCGGACAGGTGACGACGGGGGCGCGATTGCGTTATGCTGGCGCGCGACGTTCCCGAACGATGTGCCAACGATTGGAGACATGCCCATGGTCAGCAAAAACACGATCTGCCTCTGGTTCAACGGAACGGCGCTGGAAGCGGCGCAGTTCTATGCGGCAAACATCCCCGACAGTGCGGTCGGCCAGGTCTTCCGCGCACCCAGCGACTATCCGGCCGGCAAGAAGGGCGACGTGCTGACCGTCGCCTTCACTGTGGCCGGCATCCCCTGCATCGGGCTGAATGGCGGTCCGGTCTTCCCGCACACCGAAGCCTTTTCCTTCCAGATCGCGACCGACGACCAGCAGGAAACCGACCGCCTGTGGAACGCCATCGTCGGCAACGGCGGCCAGGAGAGCGCTTGCGGCTGGTGCAAGGACAAGTGGGGCCTGTCGTGGCAGATCACGCCGCGCGTGCTCACCGAGGGGATCGCCGACCCCGACCCGGACGTGGCAAAACGCGTCTTCGAAGCCATGATGACGATGCGGAAGATCGACGTCGCCGCGATCGAAGCTGCCCGCCACGGCTGAGCTGCTTTCCATGCCATGCGCGTCTATGCGTCCGAGGTCAAGAAGATGACATGGTGGATACTCTGGTAAGCTCTGCTCCCTGTACCAGGAAACAGAAGGGGTGGAATTCGTCTCCTGTCCGGCTGGGCGGCGCGATTGCCCTTGTAGCGGCGCACCTCATCAGGCGAAACTACACGATTTCATCGGGCGGCCCCGCCTCTCCACTATACTATTGCCGATCTTCAAGCCAACGGCAGCACCGCCGCTGGCCCAACGCCATATTCATGTACAAGCAACACGAAAAAACACCCATGCAAGGTGAACCGATCTTCAAGAAGGTCCGCGGAATGGTCCGCTCCCTGCCGCCTGGCGGCATCACCCTGAGCGAACTGATCTACCGGGTCGGCAACGAAGGCCTGCTGATCCTGACCGCCCTGCTCACCCTGGTGTTCCTGATTCCGGTATCGATCCCGGGTGTCAGCACCGTATTCGGCGCTGCGATCCTCCTGATCGGCATCAGCCGGCTGTTCGGGCGCGAACTCTGGGTCCCGGCAAAACTGAAGCACCGCATGATCTCCACCAGCAAGCTGCGCCCGGCGCTGCGCAAGGCGCTGCCCTGGCTGTACCGGATCGAACGCGTCTGCAAGCCCAATCGTATCCAGTGGCTGGTGGCAAACGGCCCGATCCAGCACCTCAACAATGCCGGCCTGATCCTAGGCGCTGTGCTGCTGATGATGCCCTTCGGCCTGATCCCCTTCAGCAATACCTTCCCTGCGGTCGCCCTGTTGTTCCTGGCAATCGGCCTGCTGCAGCGCGACGGCGTCAGCGTGCTGCTGGGCCACATCAGCAACGTCGTCACCATCCTGTATTTCACCCTGCTCATCGGCGGCGGCGGCCTGGCGGTGCGCGAAGTCTTCAACCGCATGGCCGGCTGAACCTTCCTCCTCATTCGGCGGGCTGGAACATTCCAGCCCGTTTCCGTTCCGGTGCCCGCACGCAAACCCTTGCTAAACATGCAGACCGGCACTAACGGCTGTCCCAACAGCGCGCAATGCCACACATGCAAGTTTTGCAGATAAGCCACTGAAAACATCAAGTTGGCACGCACTCTTAAGAATTTACTTTAAGTGCATTTACCGCTCTGCTAGCATCCTTCGCTGGCATGGAGGACACATGGTTGAGCAAAGCAGAAACGATGCACGCACCGATGTTGTGACGGCGGGCCAGGTCGACGAAGGCCTGAAGTTGTGCGCCCGCTATGGCGTGCACCCTGCCCTGCTGTTCATGGAACAGGTGGGCGTGCCGCGCCAGGTGGCCCTGCGCGTCCTGTGCTCTCCCGAGCACTTCCGCCAGCGCGACCGCCGCCGGCATCCCCGCCCCGCACGCTGAGGCCTCGGCCTGGAAAGGCTGGCAGAATCCACTTTTCGTGAGGGCAACGAGGCCGTACACTTCACGTGATGAACACGATCCCAGCCTCTCCTGCCGCGCCGGCACTCAATATCAAGGCAGCTGCCGAGCAGACTTACGATGCCATCGTGATTGGCTCGGGCATCAGCGGCGGCATGGCGGCGAAGGAATTGTGTGAACTGGGCTTGCGCACCCTGGTCCTCGAGCGGGGCCGTACGGTGGAACACATCAAGGACTATCCGACTGCGCTGAGCGCGCCGTGGGAGCTGCCCCACCGGAATCAGCTGAGCCGCAAGACGCGGGAAGACAATCCGATCGTCAGCCGCCATGCCTCGTTCCAGGAAGCGACCGAGCACTTCTTTGTCAAGGACCAGGAACACCCGTATGTGCAGACACGCCCCTACGACTGGATCCGCGGGTACCAGCTGGGCGGGCGTTCGCTGACATGGGGGCGCTGGACCCAGCGTTGGAGCGAGCAGGATTTCGAGGCCAACGCCAGGGAAGGCATTGCTGTCGACTGGCCGATCCGCTACCGCGACCTCGCTCCCTGGTACAGCCACGTGGAAAAATTCGTCGGCGTCAGCGGCAACCGCGATGGGTTGCCCCAGGTACCGGACGGCGAATTCCTGCCGCCGATGCAGATGACCCCGGCCGAACAGCACTTCAAGCGCCAGCTCGCCAGGCATTATCAGGACCGTCACCTGGTCATTGCGCGCATGGCCAACCTGACGGTGCCGCACCTCGGACGCGGCAGCTGCCAGAACCGCAACCTGTGCGTGCGCGGTTGTCCATTTGGCGGCTACTTCAGCAGCAACAGCGCGACCCTGCCGGCAGCAGACCGGACCGGCCTGCTGACCATTCGTCCGGACTCGGTGGTCGAATCCATCATTGTCGATCCCGCCAGCGGCAAGGCGAAGGGCGTGCGTGTCATCGACGCACACACCAGGACCGGTACCGAGTACTTTGCAAAGCTCGTGTTCGTCAATGCTTCGACCCTGAACACGACGCTGATCCTGCTGAACTCCACTTCCAGCCGCTTCCCGCGGGGGATGGGCAATGATAGCGGCGAACTGGGACGCAATCTGATGGACCATAACTGCAATGCCACGATCCGCGCCGAGCTGCCGCTGTACCAGGACCAGTACTACCAAGGGCGCCGTCCCGGAGGCGTGTATCTGCCGCGATTTCGCAATCTCGGGGCCGACCGCAGCAGCGCCTTCCTGCGCGGTTTCGCCTACCAGGGCAACAGCACGCGCACGCCCCAAGCGACGCCGCCAGGCCTCGGGGCGGAGCTCAAGCAGGCCTTGCGCGATCCCGGTCCATGGCAGATCAGCATGCGCGGGATCGGCGAATGCCTGCCCTATCACGGCAACAAGGTCAGCCTGAGCCCGACTTTGCGCGATGCCTGGGGCGTACCATTGCTCGAGGTCGACGCAGCGTTCGGCGACAACGAGCATGCGATGACCCGCGACATGCTCGCCGCCGGCGCCGACATGTTCGAACGTGCAGGCTTCACCAACATCACGACGCACGAAGCGCACGACAACATGGGGCTGCGCAACCACGAAATGGGCACGGCGCGCATGGGCCGCGATGCCCGCAGCTCGGTGCTCAACGGCCACAACCAGGTATGGGGCGCCCCGAATGTCTTCGTCACCGACGGCGCCTGCATGACGTCGAGCGGAACAGCGAATCCTTCGCTCACCTATATGGCGCTTACCGCACGGGCCGCGCATTTCGCCGTGGACCAGCTCAAGAAGGGGGAGCTGTGAGCTGGCCGGGGACCAGCCGCCGCCGCATGCTGCTGTCTACGGCGCTGGGCGGCATCGGCCTCCTTGGCGGCTGCAGCCTGCCGGCCCGGCGGCGCGACGCACGACGAAACGCGCTCGGAGCACGCGACGTGCTGCTGCTCGACGAGCTGGGCGAGACCATCGTGCCGGCCACGCCCGGCCTTGGCGGCGCGCGCGCGGCCGCCATCGGCCTCTACATGATCGCCACGGTCAACGCATGCTGGCAGCGAGAGGAGGCGCAAGCATTGGTCCGGGGCCTCGATGCGCTGGAGGCAGCGTGCGCCCACGAGCATGGGAAGGGCTTCACCACGCTGACGGACGCGCAGAAGCTCGGCTTCCTGACCCGCTGGAGCGTCGACCCGGCGGGCGCCGGAATGGTCGCCATGCTCAAGCGCCTGACCGTGCACGGCTACCTGACGTCGGAACTTGGGGCTACCCAGGCCCTGCGCTACGATCCGGTACCGGGCAGTTATCGCCGGATCCGGTACGCCAAGGGCGACAGGCGCTGGGCCACGTAGCGACTTTCGACACGCTTCCTAGTGCGACAGGTGCTCGATCAGGATGGTCGTCCCCACCAGTACCAGCACCACGCCGCCGATGCGCTCGGCATTGCGTCCCACGGCCGCGCCCAGGCGGCGCCCGAGCAGCACGCCGATCGTGACCATGGTGGTGGTGGCGATGCCGATCGCGATCGCCGCGTGCACGATCGAGACGTCGACGAAAGCCAGCCCGACCCCGACCGCCATCGCATCGATGCTGGTGGCGACCGCGGTCAGCACCAGCACCAGGAGATTCTGCGAGCCGCCCTCTTCTTCCTCCTCCTCGTCCTTCCCGAAGGAGAGCCAGATCATGCGCGCGCCCAGGCCGAGCAGCAGCACGAAGGCGATCCAGTGGTCCCACTGGCGGATGGCGTCGGCGGCCAGCGAGCCGAGGGCCCAGCCGATCAGGGGGGTGATGGTTTCGATGCAGCCGAACAGCAGGCCAATCCGGAGCGCCTGCGGCAGGCCGGGCTTGCGCAGGGCGGCGCCCTTGGCGATCGCCGCGGCGAAGGCGTCGGTCGACATCGCCAGGGCGAGGAAGATGAGAGCGGTGAAAGTCATGCGGGGTTCCAGTCGAGCGCGAGACGATACCACATCCTGCGCGGCCGTCCCAGCCTTCGGCTAGCCCCCTGCCGGCACCCCCGCGCTTGAAGACAGCAGGAAGCGCTGCGCCATCATGGCCTGCATATCGGGCGCCGGCACCGGGCGCGCGATGTAGTAGCCCTGCACCTCGTTGCAGTCGAGCGCGCGCAGGATGTCGAGCTGCTCGGCGGTCTCGACGCCCTCGGCCACCACCGACATGCCGAGCGCGTGCGCCATCGACACGATCGCCTGGAAGAACACCTTGCCCTCCTTCGAGTTGCCCAGCTCCATGGTGAAGGCGCGGTCGACCTTCAGCACGTCCATGCGCAGGCGCTGCAGCTGCGACAGCGAAGAATAGCCGGTGCCGAAGTCGTCGACATGCAGCTTGACCCCGAGCGCGCGCAGCGCGGCCAGCTCCGCCAGGATCTCCTCGTGGTCGCCCATCATCGCCGACTCGGTGATCTCGACTTCGATCAGGCTGGCCGGGATGCGGTGGCGCGCCATCGCGCTGCTGAGGTGACGCTGCACGCCGCCACGCAGGAACTGCTTGGGCGAGACGTTGATGGAGACCGGCACCAGCACGATGCCGGCCTCGCGCCAGGCGGCCAGCTGGGCGCAGGCCTTGTCGATCACGAGGTCGCCGATGCGGCGGATCAGGCCCGTGCTTTCCGCCAGCGGAATGAATTCGCCCGGCGGCACCAGGCCCAGTTCCGGATGCTGCCAGCGCACCAGGGCTTCCATGCTGAGCAGCTCGCCGCTGCGGGCGTCCACGCGCGGCTGGTAGTAGAGCAGGAACTGGTCGCGCTCGATCGCTTCCAGCATGCGCTGCTTCAGGCGCGCGCGCGAGTTCAGGTTGTTCGACAGCGCCGGGTCGAAGAAGCGGTACTGGCCCTTGCCCTCGTTCTTCCCGGCGTACATCGCGATGTCGCTGTGGCGCACCAGGGTCTCGGCGTCCTGGCCGTCGCGCGGATACATGCTGATGCCGATCGAGGCGCCCACCGCATGCAGTTCGTCGGCGATCAGGAAGGGCACGGCGAAGGCCTCGACGATGCGCGCCGCCACCGAGGCGGCCTGGCGCTCGCCCTCGCAGGGATGCAGCAGCACCAGGAATTCGTCGCCGCCGAAGCGCGCCACCTGGTCGCTCGGGCGCAACAGCGACAGCAGGCGCCCCGCCGCGGATTTCAGCAGCTGGTCGCCGACCGCGTGGCCGTGGCTGTCGTTGACGTGCTTGAATTCGTCCAGGTCGATGAACAGCAGCGCCAGGCCGGCCTCGTTGGCACGCGCCTGCGCCAGGATGTCCGGCATCGCGTTCAGGAAGGCGTGGCGCGTGGCCAGGCCGGTCAGCACGTCTTCGTTGGCCAGGCGCTCGAGCTGGTTCTCGTGGGCCTTGCGCTCGCTGATGTCCTGCAGCGTCACCGCCAGGCCGTTCCCGACCCGTACCAGGCGCCGCCTGCCCCAGCTGATGTTCAGGCGGTTATCCAGCGGCATCCGGCGGTCGTCCTCGTGAAAGCCGGTGTCCATCGCCTTGCGGTAGGTGTCGAGCAGGGCTTCGCCGAACAGCGCGCTGTCGATCTGCGACAGGCTGCTGCCCACCAGCGTGGCGCGCGTCATCCCGTAGAAGAAGGCGCCGCGCTCGTTGCAGTCGACGATGCGAAAGTCGGCGATGCTGCCGTCGCGCGCACGCACCGCGGCCGCCATGTAGAAGCCGTCGTTGCCGCTTTCGGTGGCGGTACGGTAGGCGCGCTGCACCTGTTCCTGTTCGCGTTCGCGCAGTACCGCGCGCCGCGCCAGCACCGAGCCCACGGCGCCCAGCAGCAGCAGGCAGGCGCTGATGGCGATCGCGCGGTCGCGGCCGTCGGCCCAGGCGGCCGCGCTTGGCGCCAGGGCCGCGCCGTGCGACAGCGCGACCAAGGCCACCAGCGGGTAGGCGCTCGAGTGGCGCCAGCCGAGCACGCGCGCCTGGCCGTCGGCAAAGCCCACGGCGCCGTCGCCCCCGACCAGGCGCACGCCCCGTTCGCTCGACCACAGGCTGTCGTCCGCCGGCAGCAGCCGCTTGCCGGCGTCGAGGAAGGCGGCGCCGTCGCTGCGCTGCTCGGTGCGCAGGCGTCCTTCGCGGTGGGCCAGCGCCACCACGCCGCCCGATCCCAGCGTGGCCGGGCTGACGAACGAGGTGAAGTAGCGCGCGTCGACCGCCATCAGCACGATGCCGTCGAATTCGTCGTCGCGTGTGTCCAGGCGGCGCGTGAACAGCACCAGCTCGCCCTGCTCAGCGAAACCTGCCGGCGCGCCGCCGATGCGCAGGGCGGTGGAGATGTGGTTGCGGTGCTGGACGAAATAGGGTCCGGCGGAGAGGTCGCTGCCGATCAGCGCGGGCCGGGTCGAGGCCCTGACGATTCCGCTGCGATCGACGATCGCGACCGCGCGAAAGGCGCCGTCGGTGAACATGCCGTCGCGCCGCAGTTCGTCGAGCAGGCCAGCGTCCCTGCCCTTCTCCCAGCTGAACTTGAGCTGCATGGTGACCTGGTCCATCTGCCCGACCGAGCGTGTGATGTACTGCTCGTAGGCTTCGGCATAGGCGCTGGCGTCCTTGCGCGCCTGGCTCTCGGCGCGGGCGTGCTCGGCATCCGCGCGTACAATGGTGGCGGCCCACAGGGCGGCCGCCAGCAGCACGGCCAGGGCCGGCCAGATGAAGACGAGGAAGCGGTTGGTGCGGGAAGCGACGTGGATGCTCATACAAGCTATTTCAACTAGGCAAAATTTCCGCCAGTCTAAATAGCCAAGATGTCATCTTCGTGACATTCGACCTTCAGGCGGGCGACAGCATGTAGCCGGCTCCGCGCACGGTCTTGATCACCGACTTGGCGCGGCCCAGCGCCTTGCGCAGGCGTAGCACGTGGACGTCCACGGTGCGCTGGTCGAGGGTCTCGTGCGACTCCCACAGGTGCTCGAGCAGCTGGGCGCGCGAGAACACCTGGCCCGGATGGCACAGCAGGAAGCGCAGCAGGCGGTATTCGGCGTGGCGCACCTCGACCTTGTGGTTGCCGACGCGGACGCTGCAGCTGAGCGGGTCCAGCACCAGGCGGCCGGAACGCAGCAGGCGCTCGTCCGGCGCGTCTTCGGGCAATGGCTGGGGGATGAATTCGGCGACGGGCGCCGGGGCCGGCGTCCTGCGTTCGCCTTCGCCGCATTCGGCCGCCAGCAGGATCACCGGCCGGTCGCGCAGGCGGCGCTCGCCGCGCAGGCGCGCCAGCAGGCGCATGCCGCCTTCCTGGCGCAGCATCGATTCCTGCAGCAGCAGCTCGGGGCGCTCGCGCCCGATGAAATCCCAGGCCTGCGCCAGGCTCGGCACGCTATGCCAGATCCACTCGTCTTCGTGCAGCGAATACTTGAGCAGCTCGGCGACGGCCGGCTTGTCGTCGACGACCAGGACGATCGTGTTTGCCGTAGTCATGGGAATCCAATGAAAATCCGGCGGCCAGGCCGCCGGAATCGTGGAGAGATCGAACGATCAGTAGACCGCCTTGCCCGATGCATCCTTCAGCTGCGACTTCCAGTTGGCCTGCACCAGCTTGACGACCGATGCCGGCATCGGCACGTAGTCCAGCTCGGCGGCAGCCGGAGCGCCGTTCTTGAAGGCCCAGTCGAAGAACTTCACGACTTCGGCACCCTTGGCGCCATCAGCCTGGGTCTTGTGCATCAGGATGTACGAGACGCCGGTGATCGGCCAGCTCTGCTTGCCCGCCTGGTCGGTCAGCACCACGCCAAAGCCCGGGGTCTTGGTCCACTCGGCGCCGGCGGCGGCGGCCTTGAAGGCGTCGTCGTCAGGCTGCAGGAAGACGCCGTCCTTGTTCTTCAGCTGGGTGTGCGACAGCTTGTTCTTCTTGGCGTAGGCCCACTCGACGTAGCCGATCGCGCCCTTGATGCGCTGCACGTTGGCGGCCACGCCTTCGTTGCCCTTGCCGCCCACGCCCACGGCCCACTTCACGGTGGTGCCGGCGCCGACGCTGGTCTTCCACTCCGGGCTGGTCTTCGACAGGTAGTCGGTCCACAGGAAGGAGGTGCCCGAGGAATCGGCGCGGTGCACGACGGTGATGTCGGCGTCCGGCAGCTTGACGCCCGGGTTCAGCGCGGCGATCGGCTGGGCGTTCCACTTGGTGATCTTGCCCAGGTAGATGTCGGCCAGCACCGGACCGGTCAGCTTCAGCTGGCCCGGGGTGACGCCGTCGACGTTGACCACGGCGACCACGCCGCCCATGATGGCGGGGAACTGCATCAGGCCCGATTCATCCAGCTCTTCGGCTTTCAGCGGCATGTCCGATGCGCCAAAGTCCACGGTCTTGGCCTTGATCTGCTTGATGCCCGCGCCCGAACCGACCGACTGGTAGTTCAGGCCGTTGCCGGTGGCAGCCTTGTACGACTCGGCCCACTTGGCGTAGATCGGATACGGGAAGGTCGCGCCGGCGCCGGTCATGTCGGCGGCGAAGGAGGTCGACATCACGAGTGCGGCTGCTGCGCCGGCAAGGATCTTCTTGAACATTGGCTTGTTATTCCTATTCCTGGTTGAGGGATGTGTTTTGGACCACGCAGCAAAGTCTAGTGCGCGAATATGACCGGTTTATGACCTCGTGGATAACATCGGGGTGACATGGCAATGCGTGCATGCGCGACCACACACGGCAGGTTTGCTATGATGGAGATTCCAAAAATACAAGCCGATGGACATCGCATGCACACCCTGCTCCGTGTCGTCACCCTCGGCTGCGCCGGCCTGCTCCTGAGCGCCTGCGCGGCCACCAAGGACCGCCTGCCCGAAGCGCGCTACACCCTCGCGCCGCAGCAGGTGCTGCCGCTGGCCGAGCGCCTCACCATCACCTACGAAGGCGCGGAAGACAGCCGCTGCCCGGACAATACGCGCTGCATCTGGCCGGGGCGCCTGGCCTACCGCTTCACGATGCGCATCGGCAGCGTGGCCCAGGCCTTCTACCTGGTGCAGGGCCAGCCGGGCTACATGTCGCCGGCCCTGCGCGGCTCGCGTATCGAGCTCGACCACCTGACGCCGCCCCCGCCGCGCGGCATGGCGGGCAGTCCGCCGCCTTCCTATCCAGTGACCTTCAATATGTACGCGCAATAAGCGCCGGGGACGCGCCATGAAGAAAGCGACGCTGCTCGCCTGCGGGCTCAGCTTGTCCATCGTGCTGGGCCCCGTGCTCGCCAGGACCCCGGTGGCCACCGGCACGGGCGGCGCCGTCGCCACCATCAGCGAGCAGGCGTCGAACGCGGCCCTGCGCATCCTGAACGGGGGCGGCAACGCCATCGACGCGGCCGTGGCCGCCGCGGCGACGCTCGGCGTGACCGACCCGTTCAGCTGCGGCATCGGAGGCGGCGGCTTCATGGTGATCTACCTGGCCAAGGACAAGCGCGTCATCACCATCGACCACCGCGAGACGGCGCCCGCCGGCTTCACCCCTGCCGCCTTCCTCGAGAACGGCAAGCCGGTCGATTTCGAGAGCGTGGTGGCCAGCAGCGCCTCGGTCGGCGTGCCGGGCACGGTGCGCGGCTGGCACGAAGCCTTGACGCGCTACGGCAGCATGGATTTCAAGAAGGTGCTGGCGCCGGCGATCGAGGTAGCCGACAAGGGCTACAAAGTCACTGAAATTTTCTCTCATTTAACGGCCCAAAATGAAAGGAAATTTCAGCTCTATGCGCCGACTAGCGCCCTGTATCTGCGGAACGGCAAGGCCGTGCAGCCGGGCACCCTGATCCGCAATCCCGGCATGGCCAGGGCCTATCGCGAGATCGCCCAGGGCGGCGTTAAAGCCTTCTATGAAGGGCCGATCGCGCGCGCGATCGTCGAGGCCGTCAACAAACCGCCTTTTGCACCCGGCAAAAGCGCGCGCACGGGCCGCATGAGCATGGCCGACCTGGCCAACTACGAAGCGCGCATCCGCCAGCCGCTGCGCAGCACCTACCGCGGCTACGAGATCTACGGCATGCCCCTGCCCAGCAGCGGCGGCGCCACCGTGGCCGAGGCGCTCAATATCCTGGAGGGCTTCGAGCTGTCGCGCATGCCGCGCGCCCAGGCCGAGCACCTGTACATCGAGGCCAGCCGCCTCGCCTTTGCCGACCGCAACGCCTACCTTGCCGACCCCGAATACATCGACGCGCCAGTGGCGGGACTGCTGTCGAAGGAATACGCGGCCCAGCGCAGGAAACTCATCAACCAGCGCGCCGGCCGCAGCGCCGCGGCGGGCGATCCCTACGGCTACCAGCACGACCAGAGCGTGCCGCTGCGTCCGCAGTCGCACCGCCTGCAGCTGGAAAACGCCCACACCACCCACCTGACGGTCTCGGACAAGGACGGCAACGTGGTGTCCTACACCTTCACCATCGAATCCTGGGGCGGCAGCGGCATCGTGGTGCCCGGCTACGGCTTCCTGCTGAATAACGAGCTGACCGATTTCGACTTCAGCGGCCCGCACCCGAACGTGCCGGAAGCCGGCAAGCGCCCGCGCTCGAGCATGGCGCCCACCATCGCCCTGAAGGATGGCAAGCCGGCCTTCACCATCGGCAGCCCGGGCGGCTCGACCATCATCACCACGGTGCTGCAGACCATCTTCAATTACATCGACCTCGGCATGCCGATGGACCAGGCGGTGAACGCTCCGCGCATCTCGGAGCGCAACGGCGAGGCGACCTCGATCGAGCCGGGTTTCGCCGGCACCGAACAGGCACGGGCGCTGGCGCGCTTCGGCCACCGCTGGGAAGCCGACCCGGAAGAAATCGGCGCGGCCAACGCCCTGGTGTTCAACCCGGATGGCACCGTGACCGCCGTCAGCGAGGGCAAGCGCCACGGCGTCGGCACGGCGCTGGTGCAGCGCCGCGGCCATTAAACGCGGGAGCGGGCGCACCACTGTTGGGCATTGTGTACATGTTCAAAATCTTTCATGGCTGGAAGAACAAGTTCATGTAGGAATGATCTTACGTTGAGATAACATATGGTAATCAGCACACCTGCTTACCGTTATGCCCACGCCCTACGCCGTGCCTGCCCTGCCCATCCGCCGGAGCGCCGCCACCCTGGCGGTCGCGCTCGCCATCATCCTGGCGATGAGCATCTTCTTCGTGCGTGAAGTGGTCGACCTGCGCCAGGCGATGGGCGCCCTGCGCCAGAACGATGCGGCGCGGATCCAGGTCCGCAACGTGCTGCTCAACCTGCTCAATGCCGAGACCGGCCAGCGCGGCTACCTGCTCACCGGCGACCCGGCCTACCTCCAGCCCTACCAGCTGGGACGCGACAGCGTGCGCGAGCACCTGCAGCAGGCGGAACAGTCCGGCTACCAGGACCCGCAATTCCTGGCCAGCGTGCGCAGGCTGGCCCTGGTCAGCGAGAGCAAGCTGGAAGAACTGGAACGCACGGTGCAGCTCAGGAAGCGCGGCGACCCTGATGCCGCCATGAACATCGTGCGCGAGGGCTTCGGCCGCCAGAAGATGCTGGAAGCGCGCCAGCTGATCCAGGACGAAGTCGCGCGCCTGCGGGTGGCGCGCGACGCCATCATCGACGGCTTCAACGAGCGCCTGCTGCGCGCCGCGGCAATCCTGGTCGTGATGCTCTCGACCGTGGTGGCAATGGCCCTGCACGCCTGGCGCTCCTTGAGCGCGGCGGCGCGCCGCAACAACGAGCTGGCCAAGCGCCTGGCGATGGAAGCCTCGCACGACGTCCTCACCGGCCTGCCGAACCGGCGCTTCTTCGACCGCTGGGCGCGCCGCCTGGTCGCCCGGAGCCTGCGCAGCGCCAAGCCCTTTACCCTGCTGGCGATCGACCTGGACCGCTTCAAGGAAGTCAACGACACCTACGGCCACGGCGTGGGTGACGAGGTGCTCAAGGAAGTCGCGCTGCGCTTCCAGGGGGCGCTGCGCGGCGGCGAATTCCTGGCGCGCCTGGGCGGCGACGAATTCGTGGTCCTGATGGAAGGCGACATCTCGCGCAACGAGGCGACCAGCATCGGGCGGCGCCTGATCGACAGCCTGTACCCGGCCCTGCACCCGAGCACGGCCGACAACGCTGTCGGCGCCAGCATCGGCGCCGCCGTGTTCCCCCACAACGGCACCGACCTGGAAGGCCTGATGCAGGCCGCCGACGACGCGCTGTACGCCTCCAAGCACGGCGGGCGCGGCATGCTGTCCTTCGCACGCGTCGAGCCCGGCATGGCCGCGCCCCTGCCCGCCGAAACCCAGGGCGCAACCCCCACGGCGGGGGCTGTTTTCTAGCGCGGGGCTGCCCTACAGTTTCAGCCGACCCCACTCTTCCGGATCGGTATGAAACACTCCTTCTCCCTCGCGGCCGCGCTGGCGGCCTGCCTCGCGGCACAGCCGGTGTCGGCCAACGACTTCCTCAATAATCTGGCAAAGCAGGCGGTGGGCACGGCGGTGCAGTCGCTGGCCAACCAGGCGACGGCGAAACCGGCCGCTATCCCTGCCGCACCGGCAGCGGCCAGGGCCCCGTACGTGCGCGCCGGCAGCACGCCGCAGCGCATGCGCCTCGAGGACGGCACCGTCTTCTACGCCGACTACATCGTCGACTACTGGAGCCGGCCGGACGCCGATACCCGAGGCAGCACGCCGGACACCGACGCCCTGGGCTACATCCGGCCCGTGTCGGGGCAATGGAGCGGCGTCAGAAAGCAGCCGGAATACGCCGCGCTGCAGCGCAAGCTGGAGCGCATCATCGGGCGTGTGCTGGAACAGCCGGCGCTGGTGAACATCCGCGGCGCCAGCCTGACGTGGATTCCTTCGTTCGGATATGAAAACGGGGGACCGATCCCGGCCAGCATGTCGCTGATCGCCTACCCCATCACCCTCGGCGACAAGGACACCCAGCGCTTCCCGGACGGCACCTATCACACGCCGGGCGAAGGGCCGGTGCTGAGGATCACCGTCAACAACCCGGAAGAGATCGGCTCACGCGTGTCCTCGGGCAGCTACAAGGGCATGACGGTACTGCGCTACGGCTACATGTTCGTGATATCGAATACCGAGCGCCCGATCCACGTCGACGACGGCCATGGCCGCAAGGTGGTCAACCCGGACCTGCTCGACAAGTCGCGCCCGCGCTCGGACATCCAGTTCATGACCGTCTACGTGGGCGCCGCCGGGCCCACCATGAGCAACCTGACGCACAAGCGCGTCGAGCCGACCAGCAATGCCGGGCGCCTGTTCGGCACCCTGTACAACACCGACTGGTGCGCCATCCTGGAAGAAGCCAACGCCGTCCGTTGACGCTTTTGGCGCTGTCACCGCTAGCTGTAGAAACTGAACTGTTGAGCTGAGCGGATGTCCAACCTGCGTCGATGACCAGGAGGGACCATGAACGCCGCCGGCTTTCGTCGTTTGCTGCAGCAGGCAGGCTTGCTCAGCCGCCAGCAACGATTGCTCCTGATCGACTTCCTGCGTCCGGCGCTTGGCCTGGATCAGGTATGTGAAGCCATCGATGGCGTCCAGACCGCTCCGCTGTGCTGCCCCGGATGCGGCAACAACCGTCACTACCGTCATGGCATCGTCCGAGGGTTACAGCGCTACCGCTGCCGTTCCTGCGGCCGCACTTTCAGCGCCTTGAGCGGCACGCCCCTCGCCAGGCTGCGCCACCGATCCAAATGGATCGACTACCTCAGTGACATGCTCGACTCCCGCAGCGTGCGCGCGGCAGCCAAACGTGTCGGCGTGCACCGCAACACCAGCTTTCGATGGCGCCACCGTTTTCTTGACGGGGTACGGCTCGATCAACCCGAGCGCCTCGCCGGCATCGCAGAAGCGGACGAGATGTTCATCCTCGAATCACAAAAGGGTTCGCGCAGCCTGGACCGGCCTGCCCGCAAGCGTGGCGGTAGCGCCCGCACCCGGGGCATCAGCCATGAGCACGACTGCGTCCTGGTCGCCCGCGACCGCAGCGGCCAGACCTGTTCCTGCGTGACCGGACGTGCTGCCGTCACGGCCAGGCAGCTGCACCGGCACCTGCTGCCCGTGCTCGACCCCGACGTCCTGCTGGTGACTGATGGGCATCGGGCGTACCGGACCTTCGCGAATGAGGCCGGCATTGCCCATGCCTTCGTCAACCTGCGGGCGGGCGAACGCATGCGCGGTGCCGTGCATGTCCAGAATGTGAATGCGTATCACCAGCGCCTGCGCAGCTGGCTGTCGCGCTTTCACGGCGTCGCTTCATGCTACCTGCCGAACTACCTCGGCTGGCGCTGGGCGTTGGATGCGGAGCGCATTGCCGCCCCAGATCACCTGCTGCGAACAGCGATCGGCCTTTTCCACATCGAACGATGACAGCGCGACGCTTTTTTTCCGCTTCGCTCAGCAGCTGCTCTACACTGTCATTACGGCAGGCAGTGCGGCATGCGCTGTCGCCGACACCAACAATAACGGAGACAACGCATGAGCAACTTCATCACCCTGCTGCCCACCCTCCTGATCGGCGCGCTGGCGCTGATCATGTTCGGGCTGGGCCTGTCACTCACCCTCGGCGACTTCCGCCGCCTGCTGGGCCACCCAAAGGCCGTGGTCCTGGCCCTCGTGCTGCAGGCCGTGGTGCTGCCGGCGATCTGCTACGGCCTGATCGTCGGGCTGGGCGTGGCGCCGGTCTACGCGGTCGGCCTGATGCTGCTGGCGGCCTCGCCCGGCGGCGTATCGGCCAACCTGTTCAGCCACCTGTTCGGCGGCAACGTGGCGATGAACATTTCGCTCACCGCGATCAACACGGTGCTGTCGATCGTCAGCCTGCCCCTGATCGCCAACTTCGCCATCGACACCTTCGCCCGCAGCGGCCAGGTGGTGCCGATGCAGACCGCCAAGGTGGTCGAGGTGATCGTGATCGTCCTGATCCCGGTGGCGCTCGGCATGTTCGTGAAAAGCCGCGCACCCGCATTTGCGGCGCGCATGGACAAGCCGATGAAGCGCTTCTCGATGGCGGTGCTGGCCCTGCTGGCCGTGATCGCCATCGCCAAGGAATGGAACGCCATCACGACCTCGTTCGCCTCGATCGGCCTGGCCGTCATCCTGTTCAACATCGCCAGCCTGGGCCTGGGCTACTACGTGCCGCGCCTGCTGGGCCTGGACAAGCCGAACGCGATCGCGATCGGCTACGAGATCGGCATCCACAACTCGACGCTGGCGATCTTCGTGGCGGTGTCGGTGCTGGGCGACTTCCAGCTGATGCTGCCGGCGGCGATCTACTCGGTCAGCATGTACGTGTTCGCCACCGCCTTCGGCCTGCTGGTGCTGGGCAGGAAACAGCAGGCCGCGGCAACGGCGCCCACCTCCGCCTGAGCGGCATTCACGCGAGTCGCCCGGCCGGGAAGGCGCAGGGCGATGCGCGCATCGTGCGCAGGCCCCGCGCCACCGCGAACAGGGTCGTCGCGATGCCGAGCAGCGCGGCGACCGCCATCACCGGCAGCCCAGTGACCCGGCCGATCGGGAAGGCAAGCAGCAGATCGGCCGTGAAGGACAGCAGTAGCAACAGGATGCCCGCCACGCCGGACAGGTTTCTGCCGGCGTGGTCGCGTAGCGGCAGCGCGACCATCGGCAGGGCCAGGCAGCAGATGCCCGCCAGGCGCAGCACCGCCTCGCCATCCGCACCGCCGAGCGCCAACAACACCAGGCCGGCGGCGCTGGCCAGCAGCCAGCCCCCGACTGCGCGCTGCACCAGGAAACGGCCGAGCCGCCGGTTGAAATCGGCGCTCGATGCCGGCGCGGTCGGCGCCAGCCGCGCCAGCGCCTGCTCCGCCGGATTGCTGTCCGCCAGCTGTCCCAGGCGCAGGCAGAACGAGAGCGGCACGAACAGCAGGACCGCGGCGAACATCCAGCCGATGCCGCGCACCACCTCGGCATCGACGCGCCAGGCTGTGAGCAGGCCGACGCAGCCCAGGACCAGCGCCAGGATGCCTGTTCCGACCGCCATCTCGGCCGGGTGGTGGACAGGACCGAGCGCGTGCAGCAGCAGGCGCCGGCCGTCGCGGCGGGCGCTGTCGCGGCGCAGCGCGGCGGCGTACCAGCCCCGGGTATTGAAACCGTCCAGTTGCGCGACCAGGGGATCGCGCTTGGCGGCGGTATCCGTCCAGCGGGTGCGCCGCGCCTCCATGCTCCAGTGCCGCTCGCCGCCCTGCGCAAACATGGCCCGCACCGCCACCACGATCACGACGGCATAGACCGGCAGCGACAGCAGGATGACGATCGGATGCGACAGCGCGCCCGTCAGTCCCGACAGCTTGCCCGCGAAACCGGCGCACAGCCCTCCCACGACGACGATCGTGGTGCCCGCCGGATGGCCGGCCGCGGCAAGGCCCGTTCCCATGGTGATGAGCACGACCCAGAACAGCGCTGCGCCCAGTTGCGTGGTGCTGGTATAGGGCGCGCTCGCGATGCCGGCAAGGCCGGCGAAGCACACCAGACAGGACAATTCGACCAGGCGCCGGCGCGCCTGCGGCACCAGCCGGGCGTTGGCCGGGTTGTTGAGTTTCACCGCGCCGGGCATGAAGCGCCAGGCCCAGTTCATCAGGAGGATGACGCAGGCTCCGCACCAGAAAAAGGCGAGCGCCGTGCGTGGGCCCTCGTTGGCCGCCACTGCGCCGACGGCGATCACCACCAGGCACAGGAGGCAGCCGATCAAGCGTGTCGATCGCGGCTCCGCATGCGTCACCGCGGCCCGCCACAGCATCCGGTACTCCCGCAGGCGCGCCTTCATTTGGTCACCTCGATGAACAGGTCTTCCAGGCTGACCGGCTCGGCGCGGGCGCCGCCAGTGACTTTGCGCGCGCCTTCCAGCAGATCGTCGAGCTGGCCCTGCAGCGCGATGCGGCCATCCTTGAGGAAGGCGACGTCCAGCGCCACCCGTTCCAGGTCGGTCAGGATGTGGGTCGAGAACAGCACCGTGGTGCCGCGCTCGATCACGCCGTCCACCAGCTCGGACAGAAACGCGCGTCGTCCCGCCGGATCGAGCGCGGACACGGGCTCGTCCAGCACCAGCAGTTCCGGGTCGTGCGCCAGCGCGCGGATGATCGACAGGCGCTGCTGCTCGCCGCCCGACAGGCGCCCGATCGGCTTGTTCAGCAGCAGCGCGTCGAAGCCCCAGCGCTCCAGCAGGGCCTCGACCTTGACCGTGTTCCAGCGCGGGTACATGGCCTTGAAGTAGTCCAGCATCTGCAAGGGCGTCATCCACTCGAACAGGTTCGGTTTCTGCGGCACGTAGCCGATGCGGGCGCGGTTGGCGTCGGACAGCGCCGCCACGTCCGCGCCGAACAGGCGCACGCTGCCCGCATCCGTTTCGCGCAGGCCGAGCAGGCATTCCATCAGCGTCGACTTGCCGGCGCCGTTACGGCCCAGCAGGCCGACCACCTGCCCCTGCCGGATCTCCCAGTCAAGGCCGTTCAAGACGATGGCGCTGCCGAAGTGCTTGGCCACGCCGCGCATCTGGATGATGGGTGGAGTCACGATTGTTCCTTCAGGATGTGGGTGAAAAGGGAAAGCACGGTGGCAGGATCCAGCTCGAGCTCGCGCGCCTCGCGCGCGGCGCGTTCCAGGGTCGGGCGCAGCAGCGCGCTGCGCTCTGCGTCGCTGCGCAGGCTGCGTGGACGCTCGGCCACGATCATGCCGAGGCCGCGCCGGCGCGCCAGCAGGCCCTCGGTCTCGAGCAGGCTGTAGGCCTTGGAGACGGTCATCGGGTTGACCGCCAGCGCCGAAGCGACCTCGCGCACCGAAGGCAGCTCGTCGCCCGGCGCCATCTGGCCGCCGGCCACCAGGCGCCGTACCTGCTCGACGAGCTGGCGGTAGATCGGTTCGGTCGAGCCGGGCGTGATCGAAAAAAGCTGGGATGTGTGGGTCGCCATCGCGGGTCCGGGTGTATGGGGTCTGCGTATATGTGTATTAATTGAGTAATACACTATCCCCGGGCCTCTTCCCTGTCAAGCGATCGGCGTAAAATATGCCCTGCGTATATATCCCACGGCCAACAAAACTGTGACATGATGCGCACGCCGGCCTTGCTGCATTGCCGCTTGCGCTTCACCCACGAACAAGAACAAGATCATGTCCTCCAGCCCAGATGCGGCCATCCCGGCCGCCCCCCACGCCTACCCCGAGCTGCGCTTCCGGGAGCTGTTCGAGCAGGCCCCGGTCAGCCTGCAGATCCTCGATCCGGAGGGCTATACGGTGCAGGTCAACCGGGCCTGGGAAGCGCTCTGGCACATCTACGAGGGCAGCGAGCTCAAACGCTACGTGCTGAGCCGCGAGTACAACGTGCTGCGCGACCCGCAACTGGTCGAGAGCGGCATCAGCGCCTACCTGGCGCGCGCGCTGGCCGGCGAATCGGTCGAAGTCCCCGCCATCCATTACGACACCGCGGCCCTGGGCCAGCCGGGCCGCGCGCGCTGGGTCACCGCGCGCGCCCATCCCATCAAGGACGGCGCCGGCCGGGTGGTCGAAGTCATGCTGATGCACGAAGACATCAGCGCGCGGGTCGAAGCCGAGACCGCGCTGCGCGAACGCGAGGAGCGCTTCCGCACCCTGGCCATGGCCACCTCGCAGATCGTCTGGACCAATACCGCGGACGGCCGGGTGCTCGAGGATTCGCCGTCCTGGCGCGCCTTCACCGGCCAGAGTTACGAGGAATGGTGCGGCCTTGGCTGGCAGGATGCCCTGCATCCGGACGACCGCGCGCGCGTGGCCGAGATCTGGGCCGCCTGCGTGGCCACGCACAGCGTGTTCGAGACCGAATACCGGCTGCGCCGCGCCGACGGCGTGTACCGCTGGACCGCGGTCAAGGGCATTCCCATCCTCGGGCCTGACGGCGCGGTACGCGAATGGGTCGGCGCCAACCGCGACATCCACGACAGCGTCACGCAGCAGGAAGGCCTGGCCGAGCGCCTGGGACGCGAGCAGCGCCAGTCGGCGCTGCTGGCCAAGGTGGCCAGCGCCGCGCGCACGCTGCACACGGCCTTGCGCAGCGAGGACATCGCGGACGCGCTGGCGCAGGAAGTCGGCGCCATCCTCGAATGCGCGCAGGTCGAAGTGTCGCTCGACGCGGGCGACGACTGCACGCCCGCGGGCCCTGGCGCGCTGGCGGTGCCGCTGGTCGACCGCAAGGGCCGCAGGATCGGCTGCATCCGGGTCGCCGGCAAGCACGATGGCAGCTTCGACGAGCAGGATGAAGCCATCCTGGTGCAGCTGGCGGCGATCGCTGCCACCGGCTTCGCCAATGCCCAGCTGTACGGGTCGCTGCGCGAGCAGGACCGGCGCAAGGACGAGTTCCTCGCCATGCTGGCGCACGAGCTGCGCAACCCGCTGGCGCCGATCGCGTCCGCCGCCGAGATACTCCGGATCGCCGCCAATCCCGAACGCATCCGCGCGTCGAGCGAGGTGATCACGCGCCAGGTGCGGCATATGACCTCGCTGGTGAACGATCTGCTCGACGTGTCGCGCGTGACGCGCGGCCTGATCAAGCTGGACCGCACCCTGGTCGGCATCGAATCGGTGGTGGCCAGCGCGGTGGAGCAGTCGCGGCCCCTGGTGGCTGCGCGCGGCCATGCGCTGTCGCTCGAGGTGGCGCCGGAACTGGCCGGCGCGCAGGTCGAGGGCGACGCCACGCGCCTGGTGCAGGTGATTACCAACCTGCTCAACAACGCCGCCAAGTACACCCCGAACAGCGGCACCATCGACCTGCGCGCAACGCGCGACGGCGCGCGCGTACAGCTGTGCGTGGTCGACAACGGCATCGGCATCGACGCCGCCCTGCTGCCCCACGTGTTCGACCTGTTCACCCAGGCCGAGCGCACGCCCGACCGCTCGCAGGGTGGCCTGGGCATCGGGCTGGCGCTCGTGCGCACCATGGTGGCGCTGCACGGGGGCGAAGTGCAGGTGCACAGCGAGGGCAGCGGCAAGGGCTGCACCTTCACGGTCTGGCTTCCACTAGCGTAGGGTGGTCGGCTCTGCCGACCGCGCGTTCAACCATAAGCAGAGTTGTCGAACCGAATCCGTCAGTCGGACGCGCGGTCGGCGAAGCCGACCACCCTACAAAAAAAGAGCCGGGCAAGCCCGGCTCTTCGTGTGCATCAAGCGACCATCACAGGTGCGGCGTGATCAGCGGCATCAGGTCGTCGAAAGTACGGCCGGAGCCGTTCTCGCCGATCGCATGCATCTTCCACTCGCCATTGTGCTTGTACAGCTTGGCCATGATCTGGGCCGTGTGGGCGCCCTGCACCGACAGGTTGAAGCGCGCCACTTCCTGGTTGTTGCCGGCGTTGATCAGGCGGCAGTAGGCGTTTTCCACGGTCGAGAAGTTCTGGCCCGTGAAGCTGTTCACGGTGAACACCAGCGACTTGACGGTGGCCGGGACGCGCGACAGGTCGACGCTGATCTGCTCGTCGTCGCCGTCACCCGCGCCGGTGCGGTTGTCGCCGGTGTGGGTAATGCTGCCGTCCTTGCTCTTGAGCTGGCGGAACCAGACCACGTCGACCGGACGGTTCGATTCGTCGAACAGCACGACCGAGGCGTCCAGGTCGACCGGCTGGCCGGCGCCGCCGCCGAAGCCGAAGAAGCCCTTCGACTTGGCCACGTCCCAGCCCAGGCCCATCGTGACCCGGCTCAGCGCACCGCCGGCTTCCTTGTCCAGCGAAATCTTTTGACCCTTTTGCAGATTCACTGCCATGTCATTCTCCTAGTAGTTAGACGTCGTTCAGCGCGCCGGGGCCTGCATCCAGGCCTTGAATGCCATCCGGTTGCGCGAGCATACGTAGACTTTGCCTTTGCCCGAGAAGCGGAGCACCATGCCCTCGCCGCTGGTCTGGCTGTTGATCAGGTTGCCCAGGAAGCCACTGTTCTGACCGGTCGTGACCGAGATCTCGTAGCGCAGCCCGCTGTCCCAGCACACCACGTGCGAGTTGTCGATGATCGCGTCCTTGCCCGGTTCGACGTCCAGCATCGACATCGAACCGAAGCCCGACACCACCACCTGACCGCTGCCCGTCGTCTCGGTGACGAAGAAGCCGCCGCTCTGCGCGAACAGGGCGTTGCCCAGGCTCTGGGTGCGGACCTTCAGGTCCACGCCCGAGGTGGCGGCGACAAAGGCGCCGTCGCTGATGATGTACTGGTTCGGACCGCAGTCGATGGTCTGCATCGCGCCCGGCAGGGTCGGCGACAGCAGGCAGTCGCCGTCGCCGCGGGTCGCCTCGATGTGCTGCTGGAAGAAGGACTCGCCGTTGGCAAAGGTGCGCATCAGCGCGCTGCCGAGGCCACCCTTCATCTTGCCCTTCAGGTCGAGCGTCGATTCCATCATCACCATCGCATCCGATTCGCAATAGATGGTTTCGCCGCGTCGCATCGAGACATGCAGGAAGGGATCGACGTCCCCGGTCACGGTAAATACTGGCATGTGGACTTCCTTTCGTGGACGGCCCGCGCCATGTGCACGGGCCGCGAGCAATGATTAAACGTTGACGCCGTAGTTGCGGGCCAGCGGACCGAGGCCGCCGTTGAAGCCCTGGCCGACGGCACGGAACTTCCATTCGGCGCCGTTACGATACACCTCGCCGAAGATCATCGCCGCTTCGGTGGAGCTGTCTTCCGACAGGTCGTAGCGCGCGATCTCGCTGTTGTTGGCGCCGTTGACGCAGCGGATGAAGGCCTTGCCGACCATGCCGAAATTCTGGCGGCGTGCTTCGGCGTCGTGAATGGTCACGCCCAGCACGACCTTGTCGACGTCGGCCGGCACCTTGGACAGGTCGATGTTCACGGTTTCGTCGTCGCCCTCGCCTTCGCCGGTGCGGTTGTCGCCCGAGTGGACCACCGAGCCGTCCGCCGACTTCAGATTGTTGTAGAAGATGAAGTCGCTATCCGAACGCACCTTGCCCTGCGAATTGAGCAGGAACACCGCGCCGTCGAGGTCGAACGCTGCGCCGTCGGTGGCGCGGGTGTCCCAACCGAGGCCGACCTTCAGATTGGTCAGGCCAGGAGCTTCTTTCGACAGGTTGACGTTGCCGCCTTTTTGCAGACTGATTGCCATGATTGTGACTCTCCTAAAGTTGTACTGCTTGAACACCGGGGTATCACGCGTGACGAGCTGGTGTTCTGCCGCTCGTCGCGCGGTTCGTTGCGCCGCATTGCCGTTGTAGGGTGGGCGGCTATGCCGCCCACGCGGTCAACCAGCGCATGCGTTACTACTCAACTCTTACTTTCACTGCGTGGGCGTTCGTCATTCCGGGCATTGCCCGGAATGACCCCGCCCACCCTACGCTGCTTACGCAGGCAGTGCCGCGTGCTTCCGCTTGTGCTTGATCGAGCTCCACAGCGAAGCCAGGATGAAGGCCAGGCCCACACCGCCGGTGATCAGCTCCGGCACATGCATGTGCATACTGACCAGCATGATCACAGCCAGGATACCGATCGCGTAGTGCGCGCCGTGCTCCAGGTAGACGAATTCGTCGAGCGTGCCCTGGCGCACCAGGTAGACCGTCATCGAACGCACGAACATCGCACCGATCGCCAGGCCCAGCATGATGATCACGACGTCCTGGGTGATCGCGAAGGCGCCGATCACGCCGTCGAAGCTGAACGACGCGTCGAGCACTTCGAGGTACAGGAAGCCGCCGATACCGCCGGTCTTGACCATGTTGCCCACGCCGCTGCTCTCGTCCGACTCGCTTTTCTCGAGCAGGCTGGAGATCATGTCGACGCCGATGTACACCAGGATGCCCCACAGGCCGGCGACCAGCACGATCATCTTCTGCGCTTCCGCGATCCAGCTGGTCGAGTACAGCAGCGCGCCCAGCGCGACCAGCACCGAGATCGAGGACACCTTGCCCAGCGAACCCAGCTTGCGCTCGATGTTGCCCAGCCAGTGGACTTCCTTCTCGTCATCCAGCAGGAAGTTCAGGAACACCAGCAGCAGGAACATGCCGCCGAAGGCCGCCACTTCCGCGTGGTGGTTGGTCAGGTGCGACGAGAACTCCTTCGGATTGGTCAGCGCCAGGTTCCACACGTCCATCATGCCCAGGTCGGCCGCGACCGCGACGATCACCAGCGGGAACACCAGGCGCATGCCGAACACGGCAATGATCATGCCCAGGCCCAGGAACAGCTTGAGCCAGAACTCGTTCCAGCCCTTCAGGACCGAGGCGTTCACCACCGCATTGTCGAACGACAGCGAGACTTCCATGACCGACAGGATGGCGGTCACGCCGAGCGCGGTGACCATGCCGGCGACGCCGCCATGGTCGTATCCCCACCAGCCTGCCAGGCCCATACAGACGGCGGTCACGATGAATGACCACGTAAAGTGCTTCATGTTTGGTTTTCCCCTTGTTGAGTATTTTCGATAAAACTTCGTTGTTGTTGAAACGACAGACGCAGTGTAGAGTTTGTGTGCGTCTTAAAAAAGCGAAGATATTCGAAGAATTACTTCATAAAAACCGAAGCAATGAACCATAGTCCCCCGAATTTCCGTCACCTCTACTACTTCTGGGTGGTCGCCAAGGAAGGCAGCATCACGCGCGCCGCCGAGCGCCTCGGACTGGCGATCCAGACCGTCAGCACCCAGCTGGCCCAGCTGGAACAGTCGATGGGCAAGGCCCTGTTCACCCAGCAGGGGCGGCGCCTCAATTTAACCGAGGCGGGCCGCCTTGCCTTGTCCTATGCCGACCAGATCTTCCTTTTGGGAGAACAAATGCAGGAAGCGCTGGCCGAATCCGACAGCGCGCGCACCCGCCTGACGGTCGGCATCTCGGACTCGCTGCCCAAGCTGACCGCCTACCGACTGCTGGAAATCGCCACCCAGCTGCCGCGCCCGGTGCGCCTGGTGTGCTACGAGGGCGAATTCGACGAGCTGCTGGCCGACCTCGCCCTGCACAAGCTGGACGTGGTGCTGACCGACCGCGCGGTGCGCTCCGGCACCACCCTGCGCGTGTTCAGCCACCTGCTCTCCGACAGCGAGACCATTGTGGTGGGCGCGCCCAGCCTGGTAAAGGACTGGGGCGGGGACTTCCCGCGCTCGCTGAACGGCGCGCCGTTCCTGCTACCGACCCGCAATAATGCCCTGCGCGGGAAGATCGACGAATGGTTCGAGCTCTCCGGCGTGCGGCCCGACGTGGTCGGCGAATTCGAGGACAACGCCCTGCTCAACACCTTCGGGCGGCGCGGGCTCGGCCTGTTCTTCGCGCCCTCCGCCCTGGTCCACGACGTCGAGGAGCAGTTCGGCGCGCTGCCGGTCGGACGGGTGCCGCAGGTGCGCGAACACTTCTATGCCATCTCGAACGAGCGCAAGATCAAGCATCCGGCGGTGGAAGCGATCCTCTCCGCGGTTCACCAGGGAGTCCTCGCTGGCACATAAGGCAGGCATGAGCGGTACAATGGGTGTCGGCTATTGCCATTTTTTAACTTAATCGCTTCAATGGAAAACTTTTTATTCGTCGTTCTCGCCCTGTTCCTGGTGGCGCTGAACGGCTTCTACGTGGCGGCTGAATTCAGCATCGTCACGTTGCGCAAGACCCGCGTTCGCGCCATCGCCAAGACCTCCGGCCTGCGCGGACGCATCCTCGGCAAGGTCCACGACAAGCTCGACGCCTACCTCTCCGCCTGCCAGCTCGGCATCACCCTCGCTTCGCTGGGCCTGGGCTGGGTCGGCGAACCGGCCTTCGCCAGCCTGCTCGAACCCGTCTTCGCCATGCTGGGCGTGACCTCGCCCGAACTGATCCACGGGGTGTCCTTCGTGGTCGCCTTCTCGGTGATCTCCTTCCTGCACATCGTGGTCGGCGAGCTGGCGCCCAAGTCGCTGGCGATCCGCATTCCGGAAGTGGTGGCGCTGTGGTGCGCCATTCCGCTGTACGCCTTTTACTGGGCCATGTACCCGGCGATCGCCCTGCTCAACGCCAGCGCGAACATGGTGCTGCGCGTCGCCGGCCTGGCCGGCAGCGGCAGCCACGAGACCCACTACTCCACCGACGAGCTGAAGCTGATCCTGCGCAGCAACACCAACACGCCGGGCGAAAAATTCACCAACGACGAGCGCAACATCCTGGCCCAGTCGCTCGACTTCAGCCAACTGGCGGTCTCCGACCTGATGCGGCCGATCAACGAGGTGAGCGCGCTGTACGCCAGCCGCACGCTGGAAGAAAACATGGAGACGGTGCGCCGCAACCGCTTCTCGCGCTACCCCTACTTCGACGAGGAAGGCGAGGAAGTGCTGGGCGTGATTCACCTGAAGGACCTGTTCTTCGCCCAGCAGGCCGGCCGCACCATCCTTGATCTGACCCAGCACCTGCGCCCCGTGGAGACGATCTCGGCGCGTACGCCGGCCCAGGACATCTTCCGGCGCTTCCGCAGCGGCGCCCCGCACTTCGCCCTGATCGGCGAAAAGGGCAAGCGCCCGGTCGGCTTCATCACGCTCGACAACCTGCTGGGCGCGATGGTCGGCGAGATCCGCGACGAGTTCCGCATGAACGAGAACGACTGGATGTCGCAGCCCGACGGCACGTATATCGGCAAGGCCAGCCTGCCGATCTTCTCGCTCGAGCGCCTGCTCGGGATCGACATCGACAACGAAGAGATGGGCCTGGACGACGTCGAATCGGTGGGCGGGCTCCTGATGGCCAAGCTGGGCGATATTCCCAAGCAGGGACAGCGCATCGACTTCCCGCAGTTCGACGTCGTGGTCAAGAAGATGAACGGACCGCGCATCCTGCTGGTGAAGGTCTACCCCAAGCTGGAACGCATCGATGCGGACGACGAACACGACTGAAACGTTTCCAGCATCAAGTTCTCACAAAGTTGTTGCGTTTGCAATATTCATAGAGCATACTGCGGATTGACGTGATTCCCCAGCGGTAGCAACCACGAGGAGCGCAGATGTCCGTGCAAGTCCGCAACAACGTCCATGTCAGCGGCAACGGCGGGGCCACCATGGTGTTCTCCCACGGCTTCGGCTGCGACCAGACCATGTGGCGCTACCTGGCCCCCGCCTTCGGCGAGCGCTACCGCGTCATCACCTATGACCTGGTCGGCAGCGGCCGCTCCGATCTCTCCGCCTATGACCACGCGCGCTATGCCACCCTCCATGGGTACGCGGACGACCTGATCCAGATCCTCGACACCTGCGCCACCGGCCCGGTGATC
This sequence comes from Massilia sp. IC2-476, assembly GCF_020707295.1. Lineage (NCBI taxonomy): Bacteria > Pseudomonadati > Pseudomonadota > Betaproteobacteria > Burkholderiales > Oxalobacteraceae > Massilia > Massilia sp. IC2-476. Next base: position 257,725 of record NZ_JAJFER010000002.1, on the reverse strand, counting down.
CTGGTCGGCCATTCGGTGAGCGCGATGATCGGCATGCTGGCCACCATCAAGGCTCCCGAGCGTTTCCTTGCCCAGGTCATGGTGGCGCCATCCGCCTGCTACATCAATCATCCCGGTTACGTGGGCGGCTTCGAACGCGAGGACATCGACGAACTGCTCGAGACGATGGAAGCGAACTACCTCGGCTGGTCGAGCAGCCTGGCGCCTGCCATCATGGGTGCGCCCAACCGCCCCACCCTGCGCGAGGAGCTCGCCGACAGCTTCTGCCGCAACGATCCCGACATCGCCAAGCACTTCGCGCGCGTCACCTTCCTGTCCGACCACCGCGCCGACGTGCCGGCATCCACGACGCCGGCCCTGGTCCTGCAATGCAGCGAGGACCTGATCGCACCGCGCAGCGCGGGCGACTTCCTGGCCCGTCACCTGCCCCGTTGCGAGCTCCATGTGATCGACAACATCGGGCACTGCCCGCACATGAGCGCCCCCACCGCCAGCACGCGCGCGATCGACGCGTTCCTGGCCGCCACCCTGGACTGAAACATGGATAGCGCCGCGATCCCCGCCGACGCGCTGTACGATGACGCCCCTTGCGGCCTGCTGCTGGCCGACGCCGACGGCCTGCTGCTGCGCGCCAACGGCACCGCCTGCGGCTGGCTCGGCTTTCAATTGTCCGAGCTGGCGGGCATCGTGCGCATCCAGGACCTGATGACCGTGGGCGCGCGCCTGTTCCACCACACGCATTGCGTACCGCTGCTGCAGGTGCGCGGCTCGGTGGCGGAACTGCAGATCGACCTGCGCCACCGCGACGGCACCCGCCTGCCGATGCTGGTGAATATCGTGCGCCGCATCGTGGACGGCCAGGTGCGCGACCAGTGGGCCCTGTTCATGGCCACCGAACGCCAGTCCTACGAGCGCGAGCTGCGCAACGCGCGTCGCGCCGCCGAGGAAGCGCTGGAAGCGCGCCGCGGCGCCGAACTGCAGCTGCAGTCGCTGAACGCCGCGCTGTCGGCGGCCGACCGGCGCAAGGACGAATTCCTGGCCACGCTGTCGCACGAGCTGCGCAACCCGCTGGCGCCGCTGCGCAGCGCGCTGGAGGTGATGCGCCACCTGCCGGCCGATGGCGGCGGCCACGCGCGCCTGCTGTCGGTGTTCGACCGCCAGCTGCACCACCTGACCCACCTGGTGGACGACCTGATGGAAGTCTCGCGCATCACCCAGGACAAGATGGAACTGCGGCGCGAGCCGCTCGACCTGACGGCGCTGGCCCGTGCCGCCGTGTGCGACACCGCGGGCCTGATGGAACAGGCGCACCACCGGCTCGAGGTCGAGCTGCCGCCGCAGCCGGTGCTGGTCGACGCCGACCCGACGCGCATCAACCAGGTGCTGGTCAACCTGCTGACCAATGCCGCCAAGTACACGCCGGACGGCGGCCGCATCGCGCTCACGCTCGCCATCGAGGACGGCGAAGCGGTGCTGGCGGTGCGCGACAACGGCATCGGCCTGCCGCCGCAGGCCCTGCAAACGGTGTTCGACATGTTCTCGCAGCTGGAGCCGGCCCTGGAGCGCTCGCGCGGCGGCCTGGGCATCGGGCTGTCGCTGGTGCGCGGCATCGTCGAGCTGCACGGCGGGCATATCGCCGCCGCCAGCGAGGGCGAAGGCAAGGGCAGCTGCTTCACGGTGCGCCTGCCCTTGCTATTCGACGCAGCGCTGCCGGAACCGACCGCGGCGCCGACGCCGCCCCCGGCGCGCATCCTGGTGGTGGACGACAATGCCGACGCCGCCGAGATGCTGCTGATGGCGCTGGAACTGTTCGGCTGCGAAGTGCGCGCCGCCCACAGCGCCAGCGCGGCGCTCGAACTGGCGCAGGAATTCGCACCGGAAGTCGCCCTGCTCGACATCGGCCTGCCCGACCTGAATGGCTACGAGCTGGCGCGGCGCCTGCGCGAAACCGAGACCGGCCGCAAGATGCGCCTGATTGCGGCCACCGGCTGGGGCCAGGAAAAGGACCGCCAGCGCGCCTTCGACGCCGGTTTCGACCATCACCTGACCAAGCCGATCGACTTCGAGCGGCTGCGCAGCGTGCTGGGGCCGGGCACGGCCGGCTGAAGCTGCCCGGCGTGACAATGTGCTCATTTTCGGGCGCCTGCGCGTGCTATCCTGAACTTCCGGTCCGTTTTCGCTTGTTACAGCACCTGTGAAGATCATCCATTTTCCCCTGCGCGTCCAGCTGGCGTTCTACGCCTTCGCCCTGAGCTTCTCCACTGCGGCCATCAAGTGCTTTTCGCTGCTGAGCGGCCTCGCGTTTCCGACCGCTTTCTACATCGCCGGCGGCATCGTCAGCGTGGTCATCTTCTGGCTGTTCTTTGCCCTGATGCTGAGCGTGATGTGCTGGCCGGACGAGCGCACATAAGGACGACCCATGGACTACGACAACAACAACCCGTTCGCACGCATCCTGCGCGGCGAGCTGCCTTGCGTGAAGGTCTACGAAGACGAGCTGACGCTCGCCATCATGGACATCATGCCGCAGGCGGAAGGTCACGTGCTTGTGTTGCCGAAGGAGCCGGCGGCCGAGCTGTTCGGCTTGTCCGACGAGGCGGCGGCTGCCTGCATCCGCACCACCAAAAAGGTGGCGACGGCGGTCAAGGCCGCCATGGGGGCGCCGGGGGTCATGGTCGCCCAGCTCAATGGCAGTGCAGCGGGCCAGACTGTGCCGCATGTGCACTTCCATGTCATCCCGCGCGAACAGGCGGCCATGCTCAAGCCGCATGCGGCTGTAGCGGCGGATGTCGAGCAACTGCGCCAGATCGCGGCCCGGATCATTGCCGCCTTGCCGGCCTGATTCTCGGCAGACTGCATGAGACGGACACTTGTTGCACGGACGCTTTCGCTCATCTGCCACCCGGCCTTGCTCACCCCGGTCGCAGCCATATTGAGTGTCTTGACGAAGAGTGGATCCAAACTTGCGCTTCCACTGCTCATCCCTGTCTCTCTCTTCCTGGGTGTCAGCGTGGTCACCTACAGCTGGATTCAGGTACGGAGCGGACATTGGCGACATGTCGATGCATCCGTGCCACGAGAGCGCCGCCAGCTGCATACGGTGCTGTTGCTGCTGTTTCTCGGAGTGGCAGCAGTGCTGTGGGTAGCTGGTCAGCCTCTGCGCATGGTCCTGGGCACCGCCTGTTGTGGCCTGCTGATCGTACTCGCCTGGTTATGCCGCGATCGGCTAAAGGTGTCGCTTCATGCGAGTTTTGCGATATTCGCAGCAGCTTTACTTTGGCCTGATATGGCCAGCACTACCGTTGTCCTGCTTCTCGCATTGGCCGTGTCCTGGTCGCGTCTCGTCCTTGGCCGTCATACGCGACAAGAAGTCGTTGTCGGCTTGCTGTCAGGCGGCATGACCGGCTTGGCTTTCAACCTCGTTTCATCCGCTTAGGGCGTACGGGCCGATCCCGCACTCACACCGAGAACGTCATTGTGTCGCAGGCTGCTACCATGGCATTTTTCATAAGGGAGCGATAATGGAACTGCTAGCCGACCCGAACGTCTGGATTGCCTTCCTGATGCTGAGCGCCCTCGAGATCGTCCTCGGGGTCGACAACATCATCTTCATTTCGATTCTCGTCGGCCGCCTCCCGCCGGAAATGCGGGACAAGGCAAGGCGCCTGGGCCTGGGCTTCGCCATGGTGTCGCGCCTGCTGCTGCTGTTCTCGCTGAGCTGGGTGATGGGCTTGACAGCAGATCTCTTCAATGTGTTCGGCCAGGGGATCAGCGGACGCGACCTGGTGCTGCTGTTCGGCGGCCTGTTCCTGCTCTACAAGGCCTCGCACGAGATCTTCGTGGAGGTGGAAGCCAAGGACGCGGCCGGGCCGCAGGACGTGGCCGGCACTGCCGCCGCGGCCGCGGCGACCAACAAGCTGTTCTGGAGCATCATCGGCCAGATCGCCGTGATCGACATCGTGTTCTCGCTCGATTCGGTCATCACCGCGGTCGGCATGGTGGACCACATCGCCGTCATGGTGGCGGCCGTGATCTTTTCCGTGCTGGTGATGCTGGTGGCGGCCAAGCCGATCGGCGAATTCGTCGACCGCCATCCCTCGGTGAAAGTGCTGGCCCTGGCCTTCCTGGTGATGGTCGGCATGGCGCTCACGGCGGAAGCCTTCGAGGCCGACATCCCGAAAGGCTACATCTACGCGGCCATGGCTTTCTCGCTGGTGGTGGAGGGCCTCAATATCCGTGCCCGCGCCAAGCGCAAGGCCTTGCCGCCGCGGATCTGACAGGGGACGGTGCCGGCTTCAAGCCGGCACCGTTTCCCCGGGCCGCAAGGTCAGCACCTTGACGCCGCTGCGCGTCACGGCGACCGTGTGTTCGAACTGGGCCGACAGTTGCCCGTCGACGGTGACCACCGTCCAGCCATCGTCTTCGGTACGTACGGCATGGCGTCCCTGGTTGAGCATCGGCTCGATGGTGAAGGTCATGCCTTCGCGCAGCACCAGGCCGGTCCGGGGCTGCCCCCAGTGCAGGACCTGCGGCGCTTCGTGCATCTCGCGGCCGATGCCGTGGCCGCAGTATTCCCGAACAATGGAATAGCCATGCTTGCGCGCGTGGCGCTCGATCGCATGGCCGACGTCGCCCAGCCGGGCGCCGGGACGCACGGCGCGGATGCCCTTCCACATCGCTTCATAGGTAGTCTTGACCAGCTTCCTGGCTGCCGGCGACACCTCGCCCACCAGGTAGGTCTTGCTGGAGTCGGCGATGTAGCCGTTCTTCTCGAGGGTAATGTCGAGATTGACGATGTCGCCGCTTTGCAGGATGTCGCTGTTTGAAGGCACGCCGTGGCAGACCACCTGGTTGCGCGAGGCGTTCAGCGCATAGGCGTAGCCGTACTGGCCCTTGCTGGCAGGCCGCGCCTGCAAGTCCTCGACAATGTAGCGGTCGACCATATCGTTGACCTGCATGGTCGACATGCCGGCGAGGTGCTGGCGGTCCAGCCAGGCGAACACCTGCGCCAGCAGCCGGCCCGACTCGGCCATCAGCGCGATCTCTTCCGGACGCTTGATCATGCGGCCGATACCTTAACTGCTTCAGGCACGCCTCCGGCCACCCTCACCTTCTCCGGGGCGACCCCGGCAGCCTTCAGTTCGCGCGCGACAAGCTCGTTGAAGCTCAGCGTCGGGTTCATTTCGCACAGCATGCCGACCTTGATCCAGAACGCCGCCTGCGCATTGATCGAACGGCAGGACACGCTGCTCGCCTTGCGGATCTGGTCATGCACTTCGTCGTCAATATTTACAATGCCCATCATACACTCCATATATATTCCATATACGGATTATATACTGAACAGGCAAAGTGGCAAGCAGCCGGGTCCGGCTCACAAGGCCTGCACGAAGCTACAGTACGATGCGATGGCGCCCTGGCTGTGCAAGGCATTGTTGTGGCCCGCCTCATCGAGCACCAGCAGGCGTTTGTTCTTGTGCGGGATGGCCTCGAATACCCGCTTCCCCATCCATGCCGGCGTCTGGTCGTCCTTGCCCGCAGCAACGACCAGGGTCGGCGCTGTGATGCGGCTGGCGGCGGTGCGATTGTCGACCTGCTGCAAGGAGGCTTGCATGTCGATCTGCACGAAAGGCTTCGCGTACCAGGGGATCTTCGACCTGGCCAGTTCGGTCGCGCTGGTTGCGGTCGTCTCCAGCACCGCTCCCAGGACCGGCCGCGCCTGCGCCACATAGGCAGCCATGAAGCTTCCCAGCGACTGTCCATGGACCACGACACGGCCGGGATAACGCGTATTCAGGGCATCGAACACCGCAAGCGCATCGGCCTTCATGTTCTCGACATCCGGTGCACCCTTGCTGCGCCCGTAGCCGCGGTAATCGAAGACGGCGATGTTCGTGTCGCAGCTTGAGAGCAGCCCCAGCAGCGACTCCGCATGCTGGTCCAGGTGGAACATGTTGCCGCCGAAGTAGAGCACGGTGGTGCGCGCCTGCGCCCGTTCGGCAAGGATGCCCTGCAATTGCACGCCATCCTGGGCGGGAACCGCCAGTTCGCTGACGGTATTGCCGGCAAAGCGTTTCTGGATCACCGTGCCTGCCGGGTCCGGCCGGATGAAATGACGTTCGGTGATGCGCATCTGCGCGCATCCGGACAGGACAGCACAGCCGAAAATCGTTATTGCGAGCAAGCCAATACGCATCATGTCTCCTGTTATACTGATCGTTATGGGTTAATTAATTACTATAAAACGATAATAAATTAATGTTTAACGATAAGTCAACAAGGCCCTACATCTTCCTTGTCCGTATTCTCGCAGCCCTGCTCGGTCTGCTGCAGCTTGCCTACTTCCTGCTGTCGTGGTGCTTCCCCGAGGCCTCGCAGCTTGGCCCGGTCTCCGTCGTGTTCTATCCTCGCGGAATGGAGCCCGGTGCGGTCGCCGGACTGACCCAAGGGATGCGCTGGACCGGCATCCTGCTCGCGCTGCCGGCACTGCTGCTGCTCGGCTATGCCCTGCTGCGCCTGGACCGCATGCTGAGGGCCTGCACCGCAGGCCGGATGTTCGCGCTGTCCACCGTCGCCCACATGAAGGCTTTCATCGGCTGCGTGCTGGCTTCGCTGGCGCTGGGCATCGTCGAGCCGGTACTGCGCACGCTCGTGTGGCGCCATGGGTTCGGCGATCCTGCCAAGGGATTTTTCAGTGTGGGCGTCTCGTCCGAAGAACTGACGCTGCTCCTGATCTGCACGCTGTTTTTCGTGGTCGCTTCCCTGATGCACGAGGCGCGCCGGATCGCCGAGGAAAACGAGGGCTTCGTCTGATGGCAATCGTGCTGCACCTGGATGTCCTGCTGGCCCAGCGCAAGATCAAGTCGAAAGAGCTGGCGGCCTATGTCGGCATCACGGAACAGAATCTCAGCCTGCTCAAATCGGGCAAGGTGAAGGGGATCCGCTTTTCGACGCTCGAGAAGATCTGCGAGCGGCTCGATTGCCAGCCTGGCGACATCATCCGCTACGAACCTGGCGCCCCCGTCTCCGAGGATGGCCCCGACATGTAGGGCTGGTCCCGGGCCTCCGGGTCCTGGCGGATGACGCGGTCGGGCGTACCGGTCCAGTCGGTCATCAGGGAATAGCCCACCGCCAGCAGGGTCGGCCCGATGAACATGCCGACGAAGCCGAAGGCAATCACCCCGCCTAGCACGCCCAGCAGGGTGAGCAGGAAAGGCAGGCTGCTGCCGCGGCTGATCAGCATCGGACGCACGATGTTGTCGACGCCGCTAATCAGGACCGTGCCCCAGATCACCATGAAGATTGCCCAGCCGGTCTCGTGCTGCATGAACAGCCAGAAGGCCGCGCCGCCCCAGATGATGGGCGGACCGACCGGGATCAGGGACGATACGAAGATCAGCACTGACAGCAGCGGCACCGCCGGCACGCCGGCGATGGCGAAGCCAATTGCCGCCACCAGCGCCTGCGCCAGCGCGGTGCCGAGCAGGCCGTACATGACGCCGCGCACGGTCTGGCTCACGGTATGCGAGACCGATTCGGCGCCCTCGCCCATCACGCGGCGCATGGTCACGGCCACCACCTCGAGCAGGGCCTTGCCGTCGCGGTAAAAGAAGAAGCTCACGAATGCCGCCAGGCTGAGCTGGACCACGCCGGTGCCCAGCATCAGGCCGCCGGCCAGCAGGTAGCGCCGCGCCGGCTCCAGCATGCGCTGGGCCAGGGCGATCATTTCTTCGCGGCTGGCGACCAGCTTGCGCAAATAGGTATCGGCCGCCTCGCCCACCAGCGGGATGTCGCGCACCCAGGGCGGCGGCATCAGCTCGCGGTGTTCGATGGCAGCGCGCAGGTCGGTGAAGCCGTGGGCGACGTCGTCGGCCAGGTTATAGGCCACCATGGCCAGCGGGATGATGATGAGCAGCGTGAGCGACAGCGTCATGGTCAGCGCCGCCAGCGTACGGTGGCCGCGCATGGCGTCCTGCAGGCGCAGGTAGAGGGGCCAGGATGAGATCACGACGCAGGCCGCGAACAGGATCGCGGCCAGGAAGGGCTTGAGGACCCAGAGACAGCCGAGCGTCAGCAGAACGACAATGGCGATGCGGGTGTAGTTCCTGCCTGGTCGTTGTTCCATGCCGTCCCTGTCACGTGATGTTTACACCATCATAGCAGCAGACGAAATATGGATGACTTAGGAAAGGCTTACAGACGTAGGGTGGGCGGATCCTCCGCCCACGCGGTGATCGATGGCAGCAAGATCATCCGGAACGAAAGCGGAGCCCTCGCGTATCACCGCGTGGGCGGAATCCGCCCACCCTACAAAAGATTTACAGCAGCTGGCGCAGGTCGGCGGCAATTGCACCCGGTTCGCTCTCGTGGCGCACCAGCAGGCGTACCCTGCCCTCGCGGTCGAACACGTAGCTGCCGGTCATGTGGTCCACCGTGTAGTTCTTCGGATCGTCGCCGGAGGGGCGCTTGGAGTAGAACACCTTGAATTCCTTGGCCGTGCGCGCGGTGGCTTCCTGGTTGCCGTACAGGCCGATAAAGCTGGGGTGGAAGGCCGGCACGTAGGCGGCGAGCAGTTCCTGGGTGTCGCGCTCCGGGTCGAGCGTGACGAACAGCACCTGCACGTCTTTGCTCGACGGGCCGAGGTCCTTCATCACGGTGGCCATCTTGGCCATGGTCGTGGGGCACACGTCCGGGCATTGCGTGTAGCCGAAGAACAGCAGCACCACCTTGCCGCGGAAGTCCTGCAGCGTGCGCGGCTTGCCGGTATGGTCGGTCAGCGAGAAGCCCTTGGCGTAATCGAGGCCGGTGATATCGGTGTTATTGAAGGCGGGGGCCTTGGTCGACAGCTTGTCGCAGCCGGCGGCCAGCACCGCCGCGCCCAGAATCAGCGCGCTCAGCAGTTTTTTCATGGCTCAGAACTTGAAATAGTGGTCCACCAGCAGTGCGGCGAACAGCAGGGACAGGTACACGATCGACCAGGTAAAAGCGTTGCGTGCGGCCATGTCGCTGTAGTTCTTATGCACGCGCCAGGAATGGCGCAGGAAGATGACGTTGAGCACGACGGCGGCGGCCAGGTAGATCAACCCGCTCATGCCGACGGCGAAAGGCAGCAAGGTGGTCGCGGCCAGCGCGATCGTGTACAGCCACACCTGCAGGCCGGTGTACTGCATGCCGTGGGTGATCGGCAGCATCGGCAGGCCGGAACGGGCGTAGTCCTCGCGGCGGTACATGGCCAGCACCCAGAAGTGCGGCGGGGTCCAGACGAAGATGATGAGCACCAGCAGCCAGGCCTGCATCGGCACGTCGTTGGCGACGGCCGCCCAGCCCAGGGCCGGCGGCATGGCGCCCGACAGGCCGCCGATCACGATGTTCTGCGGCGTGGCCGGCTTGAGCAGCATGGTGTAGATGAAGGCATAACCGACAAAGGTCACGAAGGTCAGCCACATGGTGAGCGGATTGACGAAGGCATACAGGATATACATCCCGAGCCCGCCGATGATCGCCGAGAAGATGATCGTCTGGGTGCTGGTGAGCTCGCCCATCGCGGTGGCGCGCCGGGCCGTGCGCGCCATGCGCGCGTCAATCTCGGCCTCCACCAGGCAGTTCACGGCAAAGGCGGCGCCGGCCAGCAGCCAGATGCCGGCGGTGCCGGCGACCAGCACCTGCCAGCCGGGGAAACCGTCGGTGGCGAGGAACATCCCGATCACCGCGCAGAACACGGCCAGTTGCGTCACCCGTGGCTTGGTCAGGGCCCAATACTGGGAAACGCGGCTCGGGGGTTTGTGGAGGGCGGTCTGGGTCGTCATCAATGGGGTGCTGGCTGGCTCGGAGCGCGGCGGCGCCGCGCTGGTCATCACGCCTTGCATCGCGCGCTTCATCTCGCGGCCGGGTTCAGGCGATTTACGTCGATTTGCTGCTTTACCCGGTAGTTTAACATGGCCACCAGCAGGACCAGCAGGGCCGCCCCCGCGTTATGCATTACGGCAATGGCGAGTGGGAAGTCGAGGTAGACGGTGGCGATCCCGGTCAGCAGTTGCACGAACAGCACAATGGCCAGCCAGCGCGCGTGTTTTGCCAGCCAGGCGTGGCGTCGAGCGCGCCAGATCAGCAGACCGAGCACGGCGACGACGACGATGGCGAAGTTGCGGTGCACCCAGTGGATCGCTACCAGGGCCGAGAACGGCAGGTAGTGGCCGGCTGCCGTCTTGCCCAGCTCGCGCCACAGGTGGAAGCCATGCTCGAAGTCCATCTCCGGCACCACACGGCCGTCGCACAGCGGGAATTCATCGCAGGCCAGGGTGGCATAGTTAGTGCTCACCCACCCGCCCAGCGCGATCTGCGCCGTGACGACCACGGCGGCCAGGATGGCAAGCGTGCGGATGCCACGCAGCCCGGCGCTGTCGTTTTGACGGTCGCTGCTCGGCGGCGGCGGATGCATCAGGAAGTCTTCGCGCCCGCCGAGCCAGGCAAGCAGCGCCAGCAGGCCCATGCCCAGCAGCAGGTGGATGGTGACGATCACCGGCTGCAGCTTGAGGGTGACGGTCCAGGCGCCGAAGGCGCCCTGGATGCAGACGAACACGAACAGCGCCAGCGGGATGCCCGGCTTGAAGGCCTGCACCTTCGTCTTGCGCCACTGGACGATCGCAGTGATCAAGAGGGCCATGATGATCACGCCGATGCCCATCGCCAGGTAGCGGTGGATCATCTCGATCCAGGCCTTGACCCTGGTGACCGGGCCAGTCGGCATCAGGGCCTCGGCCGCCGCGATCTGCTCGTGCGCCAGGAAGGGGTTGGCCATGCCATAGCAGCCCGGCCAGTCCGGGCAGCCCAGGCCCGAGTCGGTCAGGCGGGTGAAGCCGCCGAACACGATCAGGTCGAAGGTCAGGAAGACCGCGACCCAGACCAGCTTGCGGAATTTGTTCGGGTCCGAAGACATCCAGACCATCGACAGCGGCAGGATGGCCACCAGCAGGCCCATCAGGGCCAGTTGCAGCAGGGAGGAAGCTTCCATTGTTGAGTAAGGCTTGTGTGTTGATACGTCGGGCCGTCGCTACGACGGCCGGTCAGCCGATCGCCGATGCCTTGAGCAGCTTGGCGATGTCCTTGTAGACCTTGCGCGGGTCCGGATTGGCCGGGAAGCGCATCATCAGATTGCCCAGGGGGTCGATCAGGTAGATGTGGTCGGCAGGCGTGGTGCCCTGCTCGGCCGGCAGCCACTTGGTCACGGTGTCCTGGGGCGCGCGCAGCAGGTGCATGCCGTCGTAGTTACGGATCGTCATGGTGTCGAGCGGCTGATTGTCCGTCACCAGCCAGACGCGCTCCATGCGATCCATGTTCTTGCCCTGCATCAGGCGCCACTGGCGCATCGCGAACAGCTGTTTCTGGCAAGCCTCCAGGCATTCGCCGCCGCCCACCTTCAGCATGATCCACTTGCCCGCATACTGCTCCAGCTTTTCCGGGCGGCCGTCGAGCGTGGCCGTGGCCATGGCCGGAATCGGCCGGGTGCGCGGGTCGATCAGGGCGCCGTAGTTGGTGCGGCCGCTGGGCTTGATGACGTAATACGTCAGGTAGGACAGGATCAGCGGCGACGCGCAGACCATCAGCACGGCAAACAGTTTCCAGCGCCCCGAGCGGCGCGCCTTGACCGGATCAGTGGCTGCCTGCGTCGCTTGTTTCTGCATTACGTTTTCCTGCATCACGTTGTTTTGATCCACTTCGGAATCCTGTTATCACAAAAAAGAGCAGCGCCATCGCCGCCAGCGCATACCACTGGAAGGCGTAGCCGCGGTGCTTGTCGATCCCGCTCGAGGGCGAAGGCCACACGCGCAGCAGGCTGTCGCCCGGCTGGTCCGGGCCGGTCTGCTGCACGAAGAATGGCTGCAGCGTCAGGCCAGTCGCCCTGGCCGCCGCCTGCGGCTCGATGTTTTGGACGATGGCCCTGGGCGCCAGCGGCGCGGCGGCGCCCAGGTCCATCACGTGTCCTGCCGAGGCCATGACGATGCCTTCGATACGCACGGTGCCGGCGGGGGTCGAATAGGCCGGCAGCTTGCCGTATTCCGCTTCGCGCGGCAGCCAGCCGCGCATCACCAGCACATGTGTGTGCGACCCGGCGATTTTAAACGGCATCACGAGATAGTAGCCAGGCCGGCCGGCCATCGGGCGGTTGGCCAGGAACAGCGGCCAGTCGGCCACGAACTCGCCGGTAACGGTGACGCGGCGGTATTCCAGCGCGCTCGGCGGGGTGAGGCTGGGGCCGAGCGCCACCGGTGCTTCGGCGGCCCGTGCGGCAAGCTTTTCCTGTACAGCCAGTTTCTGCGCGGCCCTGCCCTGCTGCCAGTTACCCAGTGCAATACCCAGCAAGGCAAGGACCAAGGCGGCGATGAATGGAATGGGGCGAAAATGGAAGGGGAAGCGCATTACAATGAAGCCTCAACTTTTCCCGGGCCGACCATGAAACTGTTTGTTGCCATTGCCTTTATTTTGATCCTTGCCAGCCTCGGTTCGGCCCTGTTCTTCCTGATGCGTGACAAAGGGCAGAGCAACCGGACAGTGCATGCGCTGGCGATGCGGGTCGGCCTGTCCATTACCCTGTTCCTGTGCCTGCTCGGTGCCTACAAGATGGGCTGGATTGCGCCGACCGGGATTCGCTGAGCAGCTGCCGTTAACGTAGGGTGGGCAGGTCTCCTGCCCACGCGTTCAGTGAACCTATGCGAGCCACGGTGCATCCATTCGCCCGACAGTTGAACGCGTAGGCGGGAGACCCGCCCACCCTACGAAATTGATCCTTCTTTACAGCCAGTACACGACGACGTATAGCCCCAGCCACACGACGTCGACGAAGTGCCAGTACCAGGCCGCGCCTTCGAAGCCAAAGTGGTTGTCCGCCGTGAAGTGGCCCTTGAGCACGCGGTACAGGATCACCGACAGCATGATTGCCCCCATGGTCACGTGGAAGCCGTGGAAGCCGGTCAGCATGAAGAAGGTCGAGCCGTAGATGCCCGAGGTCAGCTTCAGGTTCAGCTCCTGGTAGGCGTGCATGTATTCATAGACCTGGAAGCCCATGAAGATCGCGCCCAGCAGGATGGTGGCGGCGAGCCAGAACGCGGTCTTGCCGCGGTGGCCAGCGCGCAGCGCGTGGTGCGAGATGGTCAGGGTGACGCCCGACAGCAGCAGCAGCGCGGTGTTGATGGTCGGGATCGGGAACGGGCCCATGGTCTGGAAGTTGTCCACCACGCCGGCCGGGCCGGTGTTGCCCCAGGTCGGCGCGAAATCCGGCCACAGGATCTTGTGGTCGAGGTCCGAGAGCCAGGGCATGGTGACGGCGCGGGCGTAGAACAGCGCGCCGAAGAAGGCGCCGAAGAACATCACTTCCGAGAAGATGAACCAGCTCATCGACCAGCGGTAGGAGGTGTCGATGCGCTTGCCGTACATGCCAGATTCGGATTCGCCGATGGCGTCGCCGAACCAGAAGTAGAGCACCACCAGGGTGGCGGCGATGCCGGCCAGGCACACTGCCGGGCCCCACGGGGCGCTGTTGACCCAGCCCGACGCGCCGGCCATGGTCACCAGCAGCGAGAGGCCGGCGAACATCGGCCAGCGCGATGGGCCTGGCACGAAATAGTAGGGCACGGTTTGTGGCGAACTCATTTTCATCTCCTCAATCTACTCTTTAAATTTTCGGGTGATTCTTTGTGTCGCTAATTCTTCTACTGCGATACCGCGAAGCGCACCACCAGCACCAATACGCCGATGAAGATCGCCGCCCCGATCAGCCCGGCGATGATCACGTGCACCGGGTTCAGGTTGGCGGCATCCTGCTCGTAGTCGCGGCGCTTGCGCACCCCGAAGAACGACCAGAACACGGCCTTCATCGTGGCCAGGAAACTGGCCGGCCGTTTGTGCACCTGCTGATGCGGTTGGTCTTCCATTTACTGCACTTTCGCCGCACCGTTCGCCGCCGTCTGCAGCCCACCGCCGATCTCGAAGAAGGTGTACGACAGCGTGATGTTCTTCACTTCGCGCGGCAGCGCCGGGTCGATGAAGAAGACCACCGGCATCTGGCGCGCCTCGTTCGCCTGCAGGGTCTGCTCGCGGAAGCAGAAGCACTCCACTTTCTTGAAGTGCGGCGTGACGACCTGCGGCGCGTAGCTCGGGATCGCCTGCGCCTTCATCGCCCTGCCCTGCTTGTTGACGACCTCGTAGGTGACGGTGACCAGCTCGCCCGGATGCACCGAGATGCTGCTCTGGGTCGGGCGGAAGCGCCACGGCCCCTGGGCATTGCCGTCCAGCTCGACGACGATGGTGCGCGTCTTGTCGACCTGGGAATTCACCGGCGCCTCGACGAAGTCGCCCTTCTGCGTCAGCACGTTAATGCCCAGCACTTCGCAGATCTGGCGGTACACCGGCACCAGCGCGTAACCGAAGCCGAACATCATGACCGCCACCACCACCAGTTTGCCCAGGGTGGAGCGGTTCAGGCGCCTGATTCGGCTGCTCAGCGGCGTCATCTCAGCTCAGCCAGGTGAACTTGACGAACACGCTGGCGAAGAACAGCAAGGCGATCCCGCCCAGCACCAGCGCGGTCTTCAGGTTGCTCTTCTTCTGCGCTTGCTTGTCCATGATTACTTCACCAGCGGCGGGGTTTCGAAGGTGTGGAACGGCGCCGGGCTCGGCACGGTCCACTCCAGGCCTTCCGCGCCTTCCCATGGCTTGGCTTCCGCCTTCTTGCCGCCGCGGATGGTCGGCAGCACGACGAAGAACAGGAAGTAGACCTGCGACAGGCCGAAGCCGAAGGCGCCGATCGACACGATCATGTTGAAGTCGGTGAACTGGGTGGCGTAGTCCGCATAGCGGCGCGGCATGCCGGCCAGGCCCAGGAAGTGCATCGGGAAGAAGGTGATGTTGAAGGTGATCAAGGAAGCCCAGAAGTGCACCTTGCCGCGGAATTCCGGATACATGTGGCCGGTCCACTTCGGCGCCCAGTAGTAGAAGCCGGCGAACAACGCGAACAGCGAGCCCGCCACCAGCACGTAGTGGAAGTGCGCCACCACGTAGTAGGTGTCGTGGACGATGATGTCGATCGGGGTCACGGCCAGGATCAGGCCGGTGAAGCCGCCCATGGTGAACACGAAGATGAAGCCGACCGCGAACAACATCGGCGTTTCGAAAGTCATCGAACCTTTCCACATGGTCGCGACCCAGTTGAACACCTTCACGCCGGTCGGCACGGAGATGAGCATGGTGGCGTACATGAAGAACAGCTGCGCGGTCACCGGCATGCCGGTGGTGAACATGTGGTGGGCCCAGACGATGAAGGACAGGATCGCGATCGACGCGGTCGCGTACACCATCGAGGCGTAGCCGAACAGGGGTTTGCGGGCGAAGGCCGGGATGATCTGCGACACGATGCCGAAGGCCGGCAGGATCATGATGTAGACCTCGGGGTGGCCGAAGAACCAGAAGATGTGCTGGTACATCACCGGGTCGCCGCCGCCGGCCGCGTTGAAGAACGAGGTGCCGAAGTGGCGGTCGGTCAGGGTCATGGTGATGGCGCCAGCCAGCACCGGCATCACGGCGATCAGCAGGAAGGCGGTGATCAGCCAGGTCCAGCAGAACATCGGCATCTTCATCAGGGTCATGCCCGGAGCGCGCATGTTCAGGATGGTGACGATGATGTTAATCGAGCCCATGATCGACGAGGCGCCCATGATGTGCATGGCGAAGATCGCCATGTCCATGCCCGGGCCCATCTGGGTCGACAGCGGCGCGTACAGGGTCCAGCCGGCGGCAGTCGCCCCGCCTGGCGAGAAGAAGGAACCCGCGAGCAGGATCGCTGCCGGCGGCAGCAGCCAGAACGAGAAGTTGTTCATGCGCGCGAAGGCCATGTCGGACGCGCCCACCTGCAGCGGGATCATCCAGTTGGCGAAGCCGACGAAGGCCGGCATGATCGCGCCGAACACCATCACCAGGCCGTGCATGGTGGTCAGCTGGTTGAAGAACTCGGGGCGGAAGAACTGCAGACCCGGCTGGTACAGCTCGGTGCGGATCATCAGCGCCAGCACGCCGCCCGAGAGCAGCATGATGAAGGAGAACCACAGGTACAGGGTGCCGATGTCCTTGTGGTTGGTGGCGAACAGCCAGCGGCGGTAGCCGTGCGGATGGTCGTGCGCGTGATCGTGGTCGTGCGCGTGGCCGTGATGATCGTCGTGTGCGTGATCGATGGTGCTGGTAGTCATGTCGATATCCCTGAAGCTAAATAGCTAATCACTTGCTGCGCGCAGCCAGCACTTCTGCCGGTTGGACGATATTTTCCGCAGCCTTGTTCGACCAGGTGTTGCGGGTATAGGTGATGACGGCGGCGATCTCGGTGTCCGAGAGCTGCTTCCAGGCCGGCATCGCCGACGGGTAGGCCGGGGTATCCTGGCCGTTGAGCAGCACGTCGACCTGGTGCGCCTTGGCGCCCAGCACCACTTGCGAGCCTTCCAGCGGGGCAAACGCGTTCGGCACACCCTTGCCGTTGGCCTGGTGGCAGGCCACGCAGTTGGCGTTGTAGACCTGTTCGCCGCGGGTCTTCAGTTCATCGATGGTCCAGACCTTGTTCGGGTCGTCGGCCAGGGCGGCCATTTTCTTCTTCTCGCCGGCGACCCAGGCGCTGTAGTCCTCGGCGGACACCACACGCACGACGATCGGCATGAAGGCGTGGTCCTTGCCGCACAGCTCGACGCAGTTGCCGCGGTAGACGCCGATCTTGTCGGCCTTGAACCAGCCGTCGCGCACGAAGCCGGGGATGGCGTCCTGCTTGATGGCGAAGGCCGGGATGGTCCAGGCGTGGATCACGTCGTTGGCGGTGAACACCATGCGGATCTTCTTGCCGACCGGGACGACCATTTCGTTGTCGACTTCCAGCAGGTAGTTTTCGCCCTTCGCGGCGGTGGCTTCTTCGCCCGGCAGGCCGATCTGGGCGCGCGGGGTGGACAGGTTCGACAGGAAGGAGATGCCCTCGCCTTCGCCGGTCAGGTAGTCATAGCCCCATTTCCACTGCATGCCGGTGGCTTTGATGGTGATGTCGGCGTTGGAGGTGTCCTTCAGCGCGATCACGGCCTTGGTGGCCGGGAAGGCCATGAAGATGACGATCAGGAAGGGAACGATGGTCCAGGCGATTTCGACAGCGGTCGATTCGTGGAAGGTGGCTGCCTTGTGGCCGCGCGATTTGCGGTGCTTGAACACCGAATAGAACATGACGCCGAACACGCCGATGAAGATCGCCAGGCAGACGTACATCATCCAGTTGTGCAGGCCGTAGATATAGCTGCCGAGCTCGTTGACCGGGGGCTGCATGTTCAACTGGTGTTCGACCGGCCGGCCCGTGATTTCCGGAGCCGCCCATGCTGGGATGCCGGCCGTTGCTGCGAGGCCGAACATCCAGGCCCCAAGTCGCGATGCGTATGTCATGTTGTCCCCAACCACCCAAAATAAAAATATTTTTAACGGTCGGCAGCTCCATGAACGAACTGCCGCCGCTCCGAAACGTAATTCGCAGAAAGGTCCATACCATACCGCGAAATTGCGCTGCGGAAACGGTGGGAAACCTACGCGCCAGTGGTCGGTAGCTTCGTGCTACCCGCCGCCGGCGGCTCTGCTGATGCTGCAATTCATTTCAAATTATTTCTATTCTTGCGCCCGGATTGCTGCTTTTTTCAGCGTTTTCCTCGTCCAGACGACAAAAATAGCCACTGATTATAATCAAACCAGTAATTTTTATTCAAGGAAAATCGGGCAACGCTGTTGCTATGGGTTACTGAGGCTTGCGCGGCTGGAAACGCATGATCGCCTCCCCTGCCGCTGTGGTCTTCGGTGCCGGACGGAAAGCGTGGCCATAGATGACCTCGAAGGTGAGCGCCAGCTTGCCGTCGGGGCGGCGCCCGGCCTCGAGGGCATCCAGCATGCGGCCCCAGGCCGCCCGCCCGATCAGCCCGCGCCGGCGCGTGGCAAGCGGGTTACCGCCCAGGGCGCGCACGTCGGCCAGCAGTGCCGCCGCCTTGTCGTAGGTCACCGTGATGCGCTCCATGTCCATCACCGGGGTGGAAAACCCGGCCTCCACGAGCTGGTCACCGAAGTCGTGCATGTCCACGAAAGGCAGCGTGTGCGGCGTTTCGTCCAGGGCGGCAAAGGCGGTGCGCAGCTCGGCGAAGGTATCAGGGCCGAAGTTCGAGAACATCAGCAGGCCGTCGACGCGCAAGCTGCGGCGCCATTCAGCGAACACGCGGTCCGGTTGCGGATGCCAGTGCAGCGCCAGGTTCGACCACAGCAGGTCGAGCGAGTTCGTCCCGAATGGCAGGTTGCCGAAGTCACCGCACAGGATGTCGACGCCGGCCTTGGCCGGCAGCAAACGGCTGAGCATCTGGTTCAGCGAGCGGGTCGCCGGCGCCGGGGCCTTTGCCGCCAGCGCCATGGCGGGCGCGGCGTCGATGCCCAGGATCTGGGCCGCTGGATAGGTCTTTTGCAGCAAGGCCAGATCGGCTCCGGTGCCGCAGCCGGCGTCGAGCACCTGCTTGGGCACGATCTTGATGAGCTGCAGGCGCTCGTGCATGCGCGCGGCGATCTCGCGGCGCAGGAAGTCGGAAGGGGCGATGCGGCCGGGCTGGGCGAACAGGGAGCGGACGCGGTCCAGGTCGATGGGCGCGCTCATCCGGGAGGGTTGCGGTGAAGCCATGGTGGTGATGCGGACAAGTGAGATAATGGCGGAGTGTACATGCTCCCGTGGATTCGAGCTGATGCCGCTGCTGTCCTCCCCCTTGCGTTGGCCGGGTTCGCTATTGCGGGCCCTGCTGCCGTGCAGCTGCGTGCTGTGCGGCGCGACGGGAGATGCGCCGGTTTGCCCGGCCTGCGCCCACGCCCATACGCGCGAGCTGCGACCCCGCTGCCCCTGCTGCGCCAACCCGGTCGCCCCTCACGATAGCGGGCGCCGCTGCGGCGCCTGCCTGGCGGATAGCCCGGCCTTTGACGCCACGGTCGTTGCCTGCGACTATGCCGACCCGGTCGACCGCCTGGTCCTGCAACTGAAGTTCGGCGCCCGGCTGGCACTGGCGCCCTGGATGGCGCGCCGCCTGCGCGACGCCATCCTGGCCTGCGAAGGCCTGGCCCTGCCGGAACTGCTGTGCCCGGTGCCGCTGGGGCCGCGCCGCCTGGTCGAGCGCGGCTACAACCAGGCGCTCGAGCTGGCCCGGCCGCTGTCCGGGGCCCTCGGGATTGCGCTGGCGCCGCGGCTGCTGGTGCGGCAGCTGGAAACGGCGGCCCAGTCCGGCGTGGCGCCGGGCGAACGGCGCCGCAACGTGCGCGGCGCCTTCGCCGTCGCGGACGATGCGCAAACGCTGGCGGGACGGCATGTCGGCGTGGTCGACGACGTCATGACCAGCGGCCATACACTCGATGAACTGGCCGGCGTGCTCAAGCGCGCCGGCGCGGCGCGCGTCACGAACCTGGTGTTCGCCCGCACGCCACCCCCTTGAATATAGAAGGAGAAGCACTTGTTCCATGTCGTCCTGGTCGAACCGGAAATCCCGCCGAATACCGGCAATGTCATCCGCCTGTGCGCGAATACCGGCGTGCAGCTGCACCTGGTCGAACCGCTCGGCTTCCCGCTCGACGACGCCAAGATGCGTCGCGCCGGGCTGGACTATCACGACTACGCGAGCATGAAGGTGCACAAGAACTGGGACGCCTTCCTGCTCGATGCGAAGCCGGATCCGACGCGCATGTTCGCCCTCACCACGCACGGCTCCTCGCCCTTCGCCGAGGCCAGCTTCCGGCCCGGCGACGTGTTCGTGTTCGGCGCCGAATCGCGCGGCCTCGACCCGGCCCTGCGCGAGCGCTTCCCGCCGGCCCAGCGCATCCGCCTGCCGATGCGGCCGGACAACCGCAGCCTCAACCTCTCGAACACGGTGGCGGTGGTGGTGTACGAAGCCTGGCGCCAGAACGGCTATGCCGGTGGCGCCTGAGCGAACTCAACAGTGTTACATCAATGTCGCGCAAGAACGACACATTGTGAATATTTCCACAAGATAGCGCGACAGTATCGGGCGAACAGGAGTACGCTGGTTCCATGCAGTTTTTGATCGGCGCCCCTGTTTTTGCTCGAGGTTTTACATGAAGAAGTTACTTTCCACCGGCGCCCTGCTCCTGTGCTGCACGGCCGCTCATGCCGACCCCACGGACACCATTTCCTGGGGCTTTTCCTTCAACGGCTTTTACGACAGTGTGTCGGACAGCTTCCTGCCCGACGAGATCATCTCCGGCTCGTTCAAGGGCAATGACCTGGACAGTGACGGCGTGCTCGAAAAAGGCGAACTGCTGTCGCTGGTCGTGGGCGAGCTCGATTACATCGCCTGCGCGTCCACCAGCAACGATTACTACCAGTGTGGGGCAAGCAGTTTCGCGTTCTCGCCCGATGCCGGCCTGCACTTCAGCGTCGGCAGCTACGGGCAGGATCCGGAAGGCTGGGTCGGCGGCGGCCGCCTGATCACCACCGGCGACCAGCACTATGCCTACGACTTCAACCCCAACATGACGACCGAGCGCCACCTGTACTGGACCAGCGACACGCGCCTGAGCATGATGTCGCAGGCGCCCGAGCCGCACACCTGGGCGATGCTGGCGGCAGGATTGCTCGGCCTGACCTGGCGCGTGCGCAGCCAGGCCCGGCGCGCCTAGCACCTTCTTACAGGGTGGGAATCAGGACCTTGTCGACGACGTGGATGACCCCGTTGCTGGCCCTGACGTCGACCGCAATGATCTTCGCCGGGGTTGCCGTGGTGTCGCGGATCGTGGGCGGGGTGCCGGCGCTGATCACGATGTTCTGGCCGGCCACCGTCGCCACCGGCGTGCCGAACGGGATCTGCGTGGACAGCACCTGGCCACTCACAACGTGATAGGTGAGCACGGTACGCAGCTGGGCGGCGCTCAGGTTCTGCGGCGCGGCTGCAAATGCGGCATTGTTCGGTGCAAACACCGTGAACGGGCCCGCCCCGCTCAGCGTCCCCTGCAGGTTGGCGGCGACCACCGCACCAACCAGTGAGCTGAACTGTGGATTGGCCTGCGCCATCTGGACGATATTCAGCACCCCCGGCGGCACCAGCACCTTGTCGATGGCGTGGATCACCCCGTTGCTGGCCGGGACATTGGTGGTCGTGACGTTCGCCACCGTCAGGGCGGCGTCGGTAATCTTCACGCCGCCCGTGAAATCGAAGTTCAGCCGGGCCGGCGCGCCCGCATAGGTGTAGGCGGTGGCCTGGGTGGCGCCGCCCGCGTTCAGGTCGGCGGCCAGTTTTTTACTGCCCAGCACGTGGTAATTCAGGATGCTTTGCAGGGCGGCCGGCGGCAGGGCATTCACCATGGCGGTGGCGTCGGCGAAGCCCAGGCGCGTGGCCAGGGCGTTGAAGGCCTGGTCGCTCGGCGCGAACACCGTCAGCTGCGCAGCCGGGTCGGACAGGGTGCCGGCGATACCGGCCTTGGTTGCCGCGGCTACCAGGGCCGTGTAGCCGCCCTCGCTCGCGACCTGGGCAAGCGTCTTTTGCTGGGGCAGCGGGATGTCGTCGTCATCGTCGTCCCCGCCGCAACCGCTCAGGGACACAGACAGGGCCAGCGTTGCCAGCCCCAGCTTCAGGAAAGCGCGCACGTTCATGATGTTCTCCGGGTGAGTGATAAAAGCGGTTCATTGCCGCTCCTTCGGCAATGCCGTCCCGGATAATTATCGCGCCATGACCCGCATTTTCGGTTCGCGCACGACTCAATATCGGTTCATTATGAGAACAAACCGATATGAGTCGGTTCAAGCGTGCTTACTTGCCCCTGGTCTGCGCCAGGATGAAGGCATAGGTATCCGCCGCCTCCGCATCCTGCTGGGCACGGGTCGAGCCCATGCCGTGTCCCGCATCGAAATCGACCCGTAGCAGCACCGGCTTGCCACTGGCGCTGGCCGCCTGCAGGCGCGCCGCCATCTTGGCCGGATGGAAAGGCGCCACGCGCGGGTCGGTCACGCCGGTGGTGAGCAGCACGGCAGGATACTTGCCGCCGTCCTTCACCGCCTGGTAGCTGTCGATGCTCTTCAGGGCTTTATAGCCGGCCTTGTCGCGGATCGCGCCCCACTCCCCTTCTTCCCCGTAGCCGTTCTGCTCGGCCACGTAGCGCAGCGGGTTGTGCCAGCCCACGCCCGAGACCACGGCCGCGAACAAGTCCGGACGCTCGGTCAGCGCCATGCCGGTCGGGATCCCGCCCGCCGAGCGGCCGCCGATGGCGGTGTGCGCCGGCGCCGTATAGCCTTCCTTGTGCATGTCCTCGACCACCGCGATCAGGTCGCGCCAGGTGTTCGGCTTGTTCTCCAGCTGGCCGGCGCGGTGCCAGTCGCGCCCGTACTCGCCGCCGCCGCGCACGTTGGCGAAGCCGACGATGGCGCCCTGGTCGATCAGGGACAGCGAGCGGTTCACAAACGAAGGCGTATAGGCCGCGGCGCCATAGCTGCCATAGGCCGAGATGAAGGCCGGGTTGCGGCCGTCCTTCTTCAGGCCCTTCCGGTACACCAGGCTGTAGGGAATCTTCGTCCCATCCTTCGCCGTGGCGAAGCGGCGCTCGGTGGTGTAGGCGCTGACGTCGATCGGCGGCTTCGGCGTCAGGCCCGTGTCGGTCACCTTGCCGGCGGCGTCGATGCTCCAGATGCCGGTCGGGGTCAGCCAGCCGGACAGCAGCATCAGCACACCCGGCGTATTCGGGTCCGCGGCCAGCGTGCCGACCGTGCCGTCGAACGGCAGGGTGACGTTTGCCAGCTTGCCGTTGGCATCCAGGCGCAGCACGCGGCCGATGCCGCCGTCCATGGCGCGCAGGTAGAGGCCATCCCTGGCGCGCATCATGCCCTGGATGACCAGGCCGGACTCGGCCACCACTTCGCGCGCACTCCCGAGCGCCGGCGATTGCGCGGCAACCTTCAGGATCCGTCCACGTGGATGCTTCAGGGTCGACAGCAGGTACAGCTCGTCGCCGTGCACTTCGGCGCTCGTCACCTGGTCGGCGAAGTCGGTCACGTGGGTCCAGCGCGCCCTGCCCTTGAGCACATCCTGCAGCGGCGCGACCAGGAAGCGCTTTTCCTGGCGCACGTCGGTGATCATCAAGACGGCGTGGCGCGAATGCGGGGTGGCGAACACGTAGGGCGACTGGTTGCTCTCGTACTTGACGGCGCGGTCCAGGCCGCGCGCCATGAGGATGCGGTCCTTGGCCGGATCGTCGCCGATGCGGTGGAAACGGACACGCGAGTTCAGGTAGCGCTCCGGCGTGTTGACCTTGCCGGTCAGCTGGTTGTAGAAGAAGCCCGAGCTGTCCTCTAGCCAGCTGGGGTAGGCGGCCTGGGTATTGGCGATGCGCTCGGGCAGGATCGAGCCAGTGGCGACATCCATGATGTGCAGGACCGAATCCTCGCTGCCGTCCTTCGACAGGCCGTAGGCCAGCTTGCTGCCGTCGGGCGACGCGACCCACCAGTCCAGCGAATAGTGGCTGGTGGCGGTGTCGAGCGTGGTCGGGTCGACCAGCATCCGGCTCTTGCCGTTTTCCTGCACGAACAGCTTGTGATTGTTGGCGCCGGCCGGGCGCTGCTGATAGAAGCTGCGGGCGCCGGCGCGCTGGATATCGGCCACCGCGGTGACGTCGCCGGAGAGCTGCTGGATGCGCGCCAGGAGCTCACCGCGCAGCGGTAGCGTGTCGAGCACCGAGCGGGTATGAAGGTTCTGGTTCTTCAGGAACGGCAGCCAGTCCGGGTCCTTGTCGTTTTCCATCCAGCGGTAGCGATCCACCACCTTTTCGCCGAAATGGGTATCGGTGACGGGTTCGACCCGGGCCACCGGTGGGGCCGCCGCTGCGGCGGCAGTCAGGGCGGCCAGGACGACACCGCTGAACAGACGAATCAGGCCAGACATGGGTTCTCCTCAGAAATATTGTCTTTCAATATTGCCATGGATCACCCAGATCTGGGAGCTTTAGCTGGCTTATTTGCCCACGACCTTCATCTGCTTCACCTCGAAGCTCGATTCGCCGAAGGTCTCCTTGTCGAATTCGCCGGTCAGCTCGACCACCGTGTTCTGGTCGACGCTCACACCAGCCGGGAAGTGTTCTGCCTCGATCTCGACGGTGATCTTGCCGCTCGCGTCGGCGAATTCGTAGTCGTCGCCGCCCTTGTGGCTGAGCAGCTTGCCCTGCAGGCGCGCCTGCTGGTCGTCCTTGCCCTTGTCGAGCAGGTCCTTGGCCTTCATCAGCGGCACGCTGGTGGGGCCGGTATAGCCGGACGGCGCCGCCTTGGTCGAAGGACCGGTGTAGCCGGTCGGCTGGGCGATGGCGAAGGCCGATGCGGCCAGCACGGTGGCGATGCAGGAAATCTGGAAAAGGCGTTTCATGAATGGCTCCTTGTGGGGTTGCTGTGGACGCCATTACACCCAGCCGACATTAACCCGATCTTAAGGAAGGACCGGCCACTCCAGCGCCACGCCCAGTCCGCGTCCGTCCAGGCCGGTGCCGAAGCGCAATTCGATGCCGTGCAGCTCGGCGATGCGGCGCACGATCGACAGCCCGAGTCCGCTACCGCCCTCTTCCTGGCCCAGCACCCGGAAGAAGCGCTCCGTCAGGCGCGCCATGCTCGCGGCGTCGACGCCGGGGCCGTCGTCGCAGACCGAGATCCGGGCGCGTCCTGCATGGCGGGTAGCCGCGACCTCGACCCGGCTGCCGGCCGGGCAGTAGCGCAGCGCATTGGCGACCAGGTTGCGCAGCACGATGCCCAGCATCTGGGGATTGGCCTCGACCCCCTCGATGCCGCTGTGGAGATCGAGCACGATGCCACGCCTTGCCGCCTCGTCGGCGAATTCTCGCCCCAGCTCCTCAAACAGGGGCCGCAGCGCGACCGGTTCGCGCACCAGCTGGGCCTGCGCCAAGGGATCAAGGCGCGCCAGGGTCAGCAGGCTGTCGACCAGGGCGGTCAGGCGTGCGACGTCCTGGCGCAGCTTCATGAACGAGGCCGCGAGCTCCGGATGCCTGCGCTGCAGCAGCTGCACGTGCATGTGCAGGCCGGCCAGCGGGGTACGCAGCTCGTGGGCGGCATCCGCCGTGAAGCGGCGCTCGGCCTGCAGCGCCGCATCCAGGCGCCCCAGCACCTCGTTCAGGGCGCCGACAATGGGCAGCAGTTCGCGCGGCTGGCCCGCGACCTTTACCCGGGCCAGGTCGTCCGGCGTCTTGGCCGCGATCGCCGTGGCGGTGCGGCGCAGCGGCGCCAGCACGCGCCCGGTCAGCCACCAGCACAGCAACGCCAGCAGCAGCAGGAAGCCGAGCACCGGCAGCCACAGGGCCTCGGCCAGTTCTTCCAGGATGTCGAAGCGCTTGGCGGCGCGCTGGCCGACCTGGACTTCGAAGCGGCGCGCATCGTCGCGTACCACGAACACGCGCCAGCGCTCGCTGTCCACGCGCAGGTCGGCAAAACCATGCTCGTCTTCGAAGCCAGCGACGAAGGGACGCGCCGGCGCATCGGGCGTGCGCTGCAGCACCTCGCCGCCCGCCACGACCTGGTACTGCATGTCGACCCTGCGCACCTCTTCCCCCTGCGAGGGGCGCGGCGGCAGCGGCGCCAGCAGGCCGCGGGCATCGAGGTCGGTGGTGGCCGCCATCAGCATGTAAGCCGACTCTTCGAGCGCATCGTCGAACACTTCGCCGGTCTCCTGCCAGGCGATCGCGGTGAGCGTGCCCAGGCTGGCCAGCCACAGCACGGTGCTGGCAGCCAGGATCGCGGCCAGCAGGCGCCGCCGCAGCGACCACGGCGCCTTAGGCATCTTCCTTCAGGCGGTAACCGAGCCCGCGCACGGTGACGATGCTGTCGCTACCAAATTTCTTGCGCAGGTTGTGGATGTAGACCTCGATGGCATTGCTCTCGACTTCCTCGCCCCAGCCATACAGGCTTTCCTCGATCTGGGCGCGGGTGACGATGCCGTTCCTGCGCTGCAGGAGCGCGAGCAGCACGTGGTATTCGCGCGCGGTCAGCGCCACCGGCTGGCCGTGCAGGCTGGCCTGGCGGGACTCGAGGTCGAGCGCGATGCCGGCATGTGCAAGCACGTTGCTGGCCTGGCTGGCGCCGCGCCGTACCGCCGCGCGGATGCGGGCCGACATCTCTTCCAGCTCGAAGGGCTTGACCAGGTAATCGTCGGCGCCCAGGTCCAGCCCTTCGACCCGGTCGGACAGCGCGTTGAAGGCCGTGATCAGGATGACCGGCACGGTGTCGCCGCCGGCGCGCAGGCCGGCCAGCAGGGCGTCGCCGGACAGGCCCGGCAGGCCGCGGTCGAGCAGCACGCAGTCATAGCGGTGGGTCGCCAGCGCCGTCTGCGCCGAATCGCCGCGCCGCACCCAGTCCACCGCATGGCCGTCCAGACGCAGCCAGGCCTGGATCGTGTCGCCCAGCGAGGTGTCGTCTTCGGCCAGCAGGATGCGCATCCGGGTTCCTTGTCAATGCAGGTGCGCCCATCTTGCCACGGACGCGGTAGGGCCGGCGCTACAGCAGCTGCGGCCCGCTGCCCTGGTCCGACAGGGAATCGAGCGGATTGCGCAGCCGGCAGGCCTCGATCGACAAACAGCCGCAGCCGATGCAGTCGTCGAGCTGGTCGCGCAGGCGGGTGAGCTGGGCGATGCGCGCGTCCAGCTCGCCGCGCCACAGGCGCGACAGGCGCGCCCAGTCGGCAGCCGTCGGCGTGCGCCCTTCCGGCAGCGAAGCCAGCGCCTCCCCGATCGCGGCCAGCGGAATGCCGATCCGCTGCGCCACCTTGATCACCGCCACCCGGCGCAGCACGTCTCGGCCATAGCGGCGCTGCTGGCCGCTGCTGCGCACGCAGTGGATCAGCCCCTTGGCCTCGTAGAAGTGCAGGGTCGACACCGGCACGCCGCTGCGCCGCGCCACCTCGCCCACCGTCAGCTGCTTCCCAATCTCCGCAGGATCCAGTTTCGCCATGTTTTTCCTCTTGACCTCAAGTTAACTTGAGGTTTTACACTCGCCTGCACCGATTGACAAGCCCGAGGAGAAAACGATGATGGCAGCCTTGACGACTGCGCACAGCAACAAGAAGCTGGTTCGCACCCTGTACGACTGCATCAATGCGCGGAAGCTGGACGAGATGCAGGCGCTGATCGCGCCGGATTTCACGGGGCCGCGCGGCGAGCGCGGGCCGGCCGAATTCCGGGCCGGTATCGAGACCGTGCTGACCGGCTTTCCGGGCGTGCGCTTCGAGCTGCACGACGTGTTTGCCGAAGATGACCGGGTGGCGGTGCGCTGGACTTTCCGTGCGCCGCACGACGGGCGCTTCGCGGGCCTGCCGCCGACCCACGCGCTGGTGACCCAGGAAGGCAATGTGATCTACCAGCTGCGCGAGGGCCAGATCGTGCGCGCCTGGGTACAGGTGGACCGCCTGGGCGTGCTGCAGCAGATTGGCGCCCTGCCGCCTTCATTCGCCGACAGCCGCGCCGCGCGTCCGATCTAGGCGCGGCCGGATTCCTGCAGCATGTCGGCCACCACCTGGGCGGTAGCACCATCCCAGTGCGCCAGCACGCGCTGCGGCACGCGGCCGAAGATGCTGGCCAGGCCGCTACCGTCCCAGCGGTGCAGCGCAAAGGCGGGCTCGCCCTGCTCTACCAGCGGGCGGCCGTCCGGCTGCGCGGCATTCATGGGCGCGAAGGCCAGGCTCAGGTCGGACGACGAAGACGGACAGGTCGCGACCTGCCGTCCCTGCCAGTGAAACACCCCGCCCAGGTGCACGTGGCCGGTGCAGATGGCGGCGATCGGCGCGCCCTGCAGCGCGGCGTCCAGGCGCGCGATCCACGCTTGATCCGGCCTCGGGTCGATCCACGGCAGGCCGACGTCGACCGGCGGATGGTGCAGGAAGACCAGCGCCGGCTTGTCGCCGCCATCCTGCAGGGCCTGGCGCAGCCACCCTGCGCGCGACGCACAGAAGGCGCCGCCATGGCGCCCCTCTTCCAGGCTGTCGAGGACGACCAGGCGCAAGCCGGCGAGATCCGTCACGCCCTGCACGAAACCTTCCGTGAAGTGGCTGTCGCCGAACACGCTGCGAAAGTGCGCGCGGTCGTCGTGGTTCCCCAGCGCGAAGCGCACAGGCTGCGGCCACGCCGCCAGTGCCTCCTGCAGCTGCCGGTAGCTCTCGATCGCCCCGTCGTCGGCCAGGTCGCCGCTCAGCACCAGCAGGTCGGGCAGCGGGCGCAGCGCGGCCAGGTGGGCAAGCACGCGCGTAAAACGGGCCAGGTTCGGATGGGCAGGGTCCTCATGCAGGTGCAGGTCGGTGACTTGGGCGATCAGCATGCGAACTCCTTGTGGATGTGCGGAAGCGCCACAGTTTCCGATAAAGTCGGGCGCAGAAAGTTTCCGTGTGGCATCAGATTATATAATCCCTGCTCCGCTTGTCCTTGGATCTGTCGCATCATGTCTTCCATGTTGATCTCCCGCGCAGCCACCTGCGCCCTGTTCCTCACTCTTGGCGCGTCAAGCGCCGCCCAGGACGCCGTTCCCGAGCAGACCGTCCGCAGCACGGCCCGCATCCGCCTGTTCGGCCAGAACGGCGTGCTGGTCGACTTCTACCAGAACAGCAGCTGCGTCGGCGGCAACGCGCAGAAGACCCGGGTGTCGGGCGGCGCGGGCGATGCCTTCTCCTCCTTGTTCGGCCGTGCCAGGAACACCTCGATCGGCATGAAGGACACCCCGAATACCGAGAACCTGTCCAGGCGCGACGGCGTGGCATCGAAAGCCTACTTCCGCGAATACGAGATCCCGGCCAACCAGCCGGTATCGCTGCGCATGGCCTTCCAGAGCGGCCCAGGCGTCGGTGTCCGCTGCAGCAATCTCGGCGGAACCTTCACGCCGGAAGCCGGCAAGGATTACGAAATCGGCCTCGAGCGTCAATCGGGCCAGTGCCTTGCCGTGGTCCAGGAAATCCGCCAGGACGAGGCGGGCAAGGTGACGATGCAGGACGTCCAGACCGCCCCGACGGCGGACTGCAAGTAAGGCCTAGCCGGCCCGCACTTTCTTCAGCAGCTTGGTGGTCGAGCGGTCATGCTCGAAATCGATGGCCACGGCGCGCCCGCCGTAGGCCAGCACCGCCTGCCCTTCCGGTATCTGCGTCATGTCGTAGTCGCCGCCCTTGGCGTAGATCTCGGGCCGCGCTTCAAGCACCACTTCGAGCGCGGTGTCCTCGTCGAAGTCCACCACCAGGCTGACCGACTCCAGCGCCGCCAGCACCGCCATCCGGTCGGCCAGCCCATTGAGCGGGCGGTCATCACCCTTGCCCAGGCGCTTGACCGAGGCGTCGGTATTGGCCGCCACCACCAGCGAGGCGCCCAGTTCGCGCGCCTGCGCGAGATAGGTCACGTGGCCGCGGTGCAGGATGTCGAACACCCCGTTGGTCAGCACGACCGGTTTGGGTAGGAGGGGGATACGCTGCGCCAGCTCGGCGCGCGTGCAGATCTTGTTTTCGAATGGAGCCATAAAAATTCTTAAGTAGTGGGTGCGTCGTCTTCCGGTTCTGCCTCGATCGCCATCGAGAGCTCGCTGGCGCGGCCGGCAGCGCCGTCCGGGCCCTTGCGCTCGCCCGAAAGCTTGATCTGCAGGCGCAGGCCGTTGGCCGAGTCGGCGTTGCGAATCGCTTCGTCGTAGCCGATGTAGCCTTTGTTATACAGTTCGTACAAGGCCTGGTCGAAGGTGCACATGCCGAGCTCGCGCGACTTGTGCATGATCTCCTTGATGTTCTGGAAGTTCCCCTTCAGGATCATCTCGCTGATGGTCGGCGTGTTCAGCAGGATCTCGATGGCCGCCTTGCGGCCCTTGCCATCCTCGGTCCGGATCAGGCGCTGCGAGACCACAGCGCGCAGGTTCGAGGACAGGTCCATCAGGAGCTGGTTGCGGCGCTCTTCCGGGAAGAAGTTGATGATGCGGTCCAGGGTCTGGTTCGCATTGTTGGCGTGCAGGGTGCCCAGGCACAGGTGGCCGGTTTCGGCAAAGGCGATCGCGTGTTCCATGGTCTCGGTGTCGCGGATCTCGCCGATCAGGATCACATCCGGCGCCTGGCGCAGGGTGTTCTTCAGGGCGTTGTGCCAGGAATGCGTGTCCACGCCCACTTCGCGGTGCGTGATCAGGCAGTTCTTGTTCTTGTGGACGTACTCGACCGGGTCTTCCACCGTGATGATGTGGCCGGCCGAATGGCTGTTGCGGTAGTCGATCATGGCCGCGAGCGTGGTGGACTTGCCGGAACCGGTGCCGCCGACCACCAGCACCAGGCCGCGCTTGGTCATCACGACCTCTTTCAGCACTTCAGGCAGGTCGAGCTTCTCGAAGTTCGGGATCTCGGATGCGATGGTACGCACCACCATGCCCACGCTCTGCTGCTGCACGAAGACGTTGACGCGGAAGCGGCATACGCCGGGCAGCGAAATCGCGAAATTGCACTCCATCTCGGCCTCGAACTCCGCACGCTGGCGCTCGTTCATCAAGGAAAGGGCCAGGGCCCGCGTGACCTCGCCGGACAGGCGCTGCTGGCTCAGGGGCTTCATGGCGCCCTGGTGCTTCATGCTGGGAGGGAAATCGCTGGAGATGAACAGGTCCGAACCGCCCTGATGGTGCATCACCGTCAGCAGCTTGTGGATATAGGCCTGGGCTTCCGCCGGGCCGAAGGTCGACGACATGGGGTTCCTCTTGAGAACGCGGGTGAAAATCCTGCGAGGCAATTATATCGACTATGATTCGCCCATCGTTCCACTTTTATGAAATCCTGGCTGACTAAATGCCAACATTGTGTCAGGATGACCGGTAAAGACAGCCGTGACATCCTGGGACCCGTAGCCTATGACACTGACCGAGCTGAAATACATCGTCGCCGTCGCGCGCGCCAAACACTTCGGCCATGCCGCCGAAGCCTGCTTCGTTGCCCAGCCTACCCTTTCCGTCGCCATCAAGAAGCTTGAGGACGAACTCGGCGTCACCTTGTTCGAACGCGGTGGTTCCGAAGTCTCCGTCACGCCCCTGGGCGCGCAGATCGTGGCCCAGGCCGAGCGGGTGCTGGAGCAGACCGCGGCCATCAAGGAGCTGGCGAAACAGAACAAGGATCCGCTGGCCGGCCCGCTGCGCCTCGGCGTGATCTACACCATCGGACCCTACCTGCTGCCGCCTTTGGTCAAACGCCTGATCGACACGGTGCCGCAGATGCCGCTGGTGCTGCAGGAGAACTACACGCACAAGCTGCTCGAACTGCTGCGCCAGGGCGAGCTCGACGCCGCCATCGTGGCCCTGCCGCTGCCCGAGCACGGCATGTCGATGCAGACCCTGTACGACGAACCCTTCGTGGTGGCGATGCCGCGCTCGCACCCCTGGGCCAAGCGCAAGGAAATCCCGGCCGACGACCTGAAGCTGGAAACCATGCTGCTGCTGGGCGCGGGCCACTGCTTCCGCGACCAGGTGCTGGAAGTGTGCCCGGAGATGGCGCGCTACTCCTCGCCGGGCAACGGCATGCAGCGCACCTTCGAAGGCTCCTCGCTGGAGACGATCCGCCACATGGTCGCGAGCGGCATCGGCCTGACCGTGCTGCCGCGCGCCTCGGTGGCCGACATGCACGACCCCAACGGCCTGCTCACCTATGTCCCCTTCGCCCACCCTGCGCCCTCGCGCCGCGTGGTCATCCTGTGGCGCAAGAGCTTTACGCGGCGTGCTGCCATCGATGCGGTGGCCCAGGCCGTGGCCGAGTGCAAGCTGCCGGGTGTGGAGATGGTGACGCTGGAAGCCGCGGCCTGAGCAGGCCGTAGGGTGGGCGGCTCCACCCGACGATCTGCCGGACGCTTGCATGAACGCCGCCCACGCGGTCAAGCGGCTCAAGAAAGCCGTTTCGTCTGCTCTCCAGCCTGTGAACGCGTGGGCGGCATTAACGCCAACCTTATTCGACTTCCCCGGTGGAGCCGCCCACCCTACGGGGGAGCGACCGGGCCAGCTGGCGGTCCAGTGCATTGGCAAAATTCTGGCGGTCGGCCTGGCTGAAAGCGGGCGGCCCGCCGGTATCGACGCCGCTGCCGCGCAGCTCTTCCATGAAGGCGCGCATGGTGAGCTGCTGGGCGATGGTGTCCTTCGTGTACCACTCGCCGCGCGGATTGAGCGGCAGCCCGCCCTTCTCCAGC
Organism: Massilia sp. IC2-476; assembly: GCF_020707295.1. Taxonomy (NCBI): domain Bacteria; kingdom Pseudomonadati; phylum Pseudomonadota; class Betaproteobacteria; order Burkholderiales; family Oxalobacteraceae; genus Massilia; species Massilia sp. IC2-476. The sequence goes on along the minus strand of NZ_JAJFER010000002.1, from coordinate 225,499 downwards.
ACCTGCGCCGCCAGTGGAATATCTCCCGTCACGACGATGTCGCCGCTTTGTACGCGCGCGACGATCTCGGCGTCGGCCACATCGGGCCCGCTGGGTACCTGCAGGGCGCGGATGAAGCGCGAGCCGGGCACCCGCATCAGCTGGTTGGCCACCAGCGTGACCTCGATCTGCAGGCGCTCGGCCACGCGGAACAGGATGTCCTTGATGACGCCCGGGCAGGCGTCGGCATCGACCCAGATGTGCATAGTTCAGAAGGCTTGTCGGAAAACTGCATTGTACCGGCAAGCCCCCGCTGCTTCGCCCCGCTTAGTCCTGCTTGCGGCGACGTGCCGCCATCAGGCCGGCCATGCACAGCATCGGCAGCAGCAACGCTGCGGTCGAGGGTTCCGGCACGCTGGCGGTGATGCTGAAGCTGTCGCCGGCGCGCAGGCCGCTGGTGGCCAGCAGCCAGTCCTGGCCGCCGCCCAGCACATTCCCGAACTGGAACTCGGCATATTCCGGACGGCCGAAGCTGATGCCGGCCGCGAAGGGGCTGGCATCGATCCGGCCCACCGTGCCGAAGCTCGGGGTCACGCTGCCCGGGGCGCCGGTGAAGCTGATGCCCTGCAGGCTGAAGGTGAAGCGGCTCAGATCCGCGCCGGCCAGGTTGCGCACCAGGGCGTTGAAGGCGAGCGGGCCTTGCAGGTCGGCCTCTTCCAGCACGAAGTTCAGGGTGCTGCCGCTGAAATCTGCCAGGTCGAGGTCGAAGGACACCAGGCCAGTGCCGCTGTAATCGGTGACGAGGTTCGAGCCGGTGCTGGTGGTCAGGACCACGGCATTGGCGGCGCAGGACAGGGTCAGGCCTGCAAGCACGGTAAACAGTTTAGTGAGTTTCATGAGAAAAGCTCCGAATGAGTAAAGGTCTTACAACGGGCCCTTGGCCCAGGGACCGGTAATCGCGAAGGTCACGCCCGGGGTCTGGATGTTGACGAACAGGTAGCGGCCGGTCGGGTCGAAGCAGGCGCCGGCGAACTCGTTGCCGCGCTGGTCGCCCGCGAGCGAGCCCAGCTTGCCCGCGCCCTGCAGCTGGGCGCTGGTCAGATTGATGTTGTTCTTGGCGAAGATGTAGGCGTCGCCCTGGCCGGTGATGCCCATCAGGCGCTGGCCGAAGCCGAAGGGGTCGGTGGCGGCGGTCGAAGCGTCTTCGCAGATCAGGATGGCGTTGCGCGGGCTGACGGTCAGGTTGTCGCCCATGTTGCCCACCAGCTGGCTCGGGCTCGAGTAGATGCACTTGAGGCGCTGGGTCGCCAGGTCGAGCTCCCAGATGCTGCCGCGCTGGACCGCGCCGCCCGAGGTGTCCATCACGTACATCTTGCCCTGGGCGTACCAGATGCCCTCGCCGCGGTTCATGCGCGCCGCGCCCTGCACCCAGCCCTGCACGAAGGGGCCGGCCGCGCCCGTGATGCGCACGCCGCTCGGCCCCGTGGCGTCGCCGCGGTTGGCGTCCGGGTCGGCGATGCTGACCCATTCCAGCTCATACACCGAGTCCACTGGCACGTTGGCCAGGTTGGCGTTGTTGATGCCCTTGACCTTGGCCATCTGCAGCACGCCGCCCATGGCCAGGCTGCCCGGGGCGCCGGTCTTGATGTCCGGGACGTAGCGGTAGAAGCCCGACTTGCCGGACGAATCCTCGGTCTGGTAGACGATGCCGGTGCTTGGATCGACGGCGGCGGCTTCATGGGCGAAGCGGCCCATGCCGATGATTGGCTGGCCGGTGGTGAGCGCTGGATCAGCATGCACTTCGAACACGTAGCCATGTTTCTTGCCGGCGGTACCGACGGCGTCCGAGCCGACTTCCTCGCAGGTGAGCCAGGTGCCCCAGGGGGTGATGCCGCCGGCACAGTTGGTCTGGGTCCCGCCCAGGCTCGGGGTCATGCTGACCCAGTTACCGTCGCGGAACAGCAGGTTGGTGGTGCCGCCGCCGAACTTGTTGGTCGAGCCACCGCCGGTGGTGCCGCTGTCGTAGACGCCGACCGCATTCAGGAAATTGCTTGGCGAGGTACCGCCGATCTCGTGGTTACGGACCAGCACCAGCTCGGTGCTGCGGCCGACCTTGCGCGTCAGGACCACGCCCATGCCGTCGTGGCCGCCGGGGCAGGTCTTCCCGTCGGTCATCAGGTCGCCGCGCCAGCCGAAGCTTTTATAGGTGAAGCCGGCCGGCAGCTGCAGCAGCGGCAGGCCGGTCGTGATGTCGTTGACCGGGGCGATCGCGCCGTAGGGGCTGTCGACCAGGGTAGTGGCGCCGTTGGCGGCCAGGGCCTGCTGCGACTGCAGCGCGGCAAAGGCGCCGACGAAAGGCAGCGCGGTGGAACCGGCCAGGCCCTTGAGCAGGTTGCGGCGGGTGGACGAAATGTCTTTGTCAGTCATGGGTACATCTCCGAATGGATGGTCGAGAGGGGCAGCCGATGCATTTAAACAAACAAAAATGTCGGCTCCATGACAACAAAATGGCAACTTTTCGAATTCGGCGAGCAGGGCCGCCTCTCGCGCCAAAAGGCTTTAGAATCCCTGTCTTCTGCTCAACAGTTCTTGCTTGACAAGACCACCTCCATGAACAAGCTGGCGCTCTACTTCCGCCTGGTCCGTGCCGACAAGCCGATCGGCATCCTCCTGCTCCTGTGGCCGACCCTGTGGGCCTTGTGGATGGCCTCTGGCGGGGTGCCGGATTGGCAGGTGCTGGTGATCTTCGTGCTCGGCACGGCGCTCATGCGCTCGGCCGGTTGCGCCATCAACGACTACGCCGACCGCGACTTCGACAAGCACGTCAAGCGCACCGTCGACCGCCCGCTCACCGCCGGCAAGATCCGCGGCTGGGAAGCGGTGATGGTGGCGGCGGTGCTGTCGCTGATCTCCTTCCTGCTCATCCTGCCGCTCAACACGCTCACCAAGCAGCTCTCGGTGGCGGCCCTGATCGTGGCCGGCACCTACCCCTACTTCAAGCGCTTCTTCGCCATTCCCCAGGCCTACCTTGGCATCGCCTTCGGCTTCGGCATCCCGATGGCCTTCGCCGCCGTGCAGGGCACGGTGCCGGCGGTGGCCTGGTGGCTCCTGGTGGCGAACGTGTTCTGGGCGGTCGCCTACGACACCGAGTACGCGATGGTCGACCGCGACGACGACCTCAAGATCGGCATCCGCACCTCGGCCATCACCTTCGGCCGCTTCGACGTGGCTGCCGTCATGCTGTGCTACGGGGCGGCGCTGGCGATCGACCTGGTGTGCGGCTGGTACCTGGGACTGCGCTGGTGGTTCGTGGGTGGCATCGTGGTCGCGGCCGGCATCGCCCTCTACCACTACACCCTGATCCGCCACCGCGAGCGGATGGCCTGCTTCAAGGCCTTCCGCCACAACAACTGGCTGGGCGCCGCACTGTTCATTGGTGTCGCACTCGACTATGCAATCAGGTAATATTGCACAAAAGGCATTCAACACCCACTTCACGAGGCCCTACCATGATGGAAAAGATCCCTACCCAAACCGGCACCCGCGAGCAACTGATGTCCGACCTGAAGACCGTGATCCAGGACGCCGAAGCCTGGCTGCGCAACGGCGGCAACCTCACCGGTGAGGAGCTGAAGGCGGCCAAGGCCAAGTTCGAGCAGACCCTGTCGACCGCCAAGGAAAGCCTGGGCGAGTACCAGCAGACCGTGGTCGAGAAGACCAAGGAAGCAGCGCGCGTCACCGACGAATACGTGCACGAGAACCCGTGGAAGTCGGTGGGCCTGGGTGCCGCCGTCGGCGTGGTCGTCGGCATGCTGATCGCGCGCCGCTAATCATGAGCATCAAGGCGGCAGCTGGAAGGATCGTGGCCAACGTGCTCGACCTGGCGCGCACGCGCCTCGAGCTGGCCGCCATCGAACTGCAGGAAGGCGCGCACCGCCTGCTCGGCTATCTCGTCTGGGCCCTGGCCGCGGCGGTGCTGGGACTGTTCGCGCTCGGCCTCGTCATCCTGTTCGTGCTGGTGCTGTTCTGGGACACCCACCGCCTGGCGGCGGTGGGCGGCATGGCCGTCCTGTTCATCCTGGGCACCCTGTTCGCCGTGACGAAACTGCGCGCCGGCCTGGCCGCACGTCCGCCGATGCTGCCGGCCACGCTGGCGGAATTGCGCAAGGACGCCGCGGCCCTGAAGGGAGAAGAGGCCAATGGCATCTGAATCCACCCTCGCAGCGCGGCGCGAAGCGCTGGTGGCGCGCTGCGCCGACCAGCGTGCGCTGCTGGCGTACGACGTCGCCACGCTGTCCTCGCCCGATACGCTGGGGCTGATTCCGGCCTACGCGCTGCGCCATCGGAAGACGGCGCTGATCGTGGGCGGCGTCGCAGCCGGTCTGTTCCTCACCAAACCCAAATGGGCGGTGGGCAGCGTAACGGCGGTGGTCTCGGCCTACAAGCTGGTCCAGAGGCTGCTGCCTGTGCTCAGGTGGCGCGGCTTCGAAGTACACTGAACGCGTGGGCGGGGGACCCGCCCACCCTACGCGTCCTTACCTAACTCGTCGCCCAACTCGCGTCCACGCGCCGCGGCCGCCTTCATGGCCGCGACGATCGCTTCCTTCACGCCCGACTCCTCCATGCTGGTGATCGCCGCATGCGTGGTGCCGCCTTTCGAGGTCACGCGCTGGCGCAGCACCTCGACCGGATCGCCCGACTGCGCCGCCAGCTGGGCCGCCCCTGTAAAAGTGGCCACGGCCAGCGTTCTCCCCTGCTCCGCATCCAGCCCCATCTCCAGGGCCGCCTGCTGCATCGCTTCCAGGAAGTAGAAGACATAGGCCGGGCCGCTGCCCGACACCGCCGTCACCGGATCGATCAGGGATTCTTCCTTCAGCCACACGGTCTGCCCGACCGCGCGCATCACCTTGTCGGCGGCCTGGCGCTGGACCTCGTCCACTTCGCTCCCCGCCACCATGCCGGTGATGCCCATCGCGATCAGGGCCGGCGTGTTCGGCATCGAGCGCACGATGCGGGTGTAGCCGCCCAGCCAGCGGCCCAGGTCCGCGATGCGGATGCCGGCCGCGATCGACAGCACCAGTGGCTGGGCGCCGAGCAAGGGCTTGAGGCTTGCCGCCACTTCGCGCATCTGCTGCGGCTTTACCGCCAGTACCACCACGTCGGCGGCGCCGACCTGCACGTCGATGGTCGAGGCCGTGCTGACGCCGTACTGGCTCGCCAGGCGCTCCAGCGCTTCCGGGTTCGGGTCCACCACGTGCAGGCTGCCGGCGCCGGTGAGTTGGCCGGCCAGGCCGGCGATCAGGGCCGTGGCCATGTTGCCGCCGCCGATGAATGCAATCTTCATGTGCTTCCTTATTCGTAATGGCGGGCGCCGAAGATGGCGCTGCCGATGCGCACGACGGTCGCGCCTTCCGCGATCGCCGCTTTGAGGTCGCCCGACATCCCTATCGACAGGGTGTCGAGCGCCAGGCCGCTTTTTTTCAGTCCCTCGTACAAGCCACGCAGGCGGGCAAAGGCGGCGCGCTGCTCGGCCTCGATGGTCGTGGGTTCGGGAATCGCCATCAGCCCGCGCAGGCGCAGGTTGGGCAGCGCGACCACCTGGCGCGCGAGTTCCGGCAGCTCGGCCTCGCTCGCGCCGCTCTTGCTCGCTTCACCGCTGATGTTCACCTGCAGGCAGATGTCGAGCGGGCCCAGTTCCGGTGGGCGCTGTTCGGACAGGCGCTGGGCGATCTTCAGGCGCTCCACCGTATGCACCCACTGGAAGCTGGCCGCGATCGGACGCGTCTTGTTGCTCTGGATCGGACCGATGAAATGCCAGCTGACGGGTGTTTCCGGTTGCAGGCGCGCCACTTCCTGCATCTTGTCGAGGGCTTCCTGCAGGTAGTTTTCGCCGAAGGCGCGCTGCCCCGCAGCGATCGCCTCGACCACGGCCTCCGCAGGGAAGGTTTTGGAAACGGCCAGCAGCTGGACCGTTTCGCGCCCCCTGTTGGACGCAGCGCAAGCGGCCGCGATTGTCGCTTCGACAGCTTGCAAGTTCTCGGCGATTATGGACATAATGATTTTCTGTAGGAAATATTTTGAGTCGAGACGAGGACCTTCGCCTGGGCTCCATTCACGCTCTGGATTATAAGACAATGGACATTTCGGAACTCCTCGCCTTCTCGGTCAAGAACAAGGCCTCGGACCTGCACCTCTCGGCCGGCCTGCCGCCAATGATCCGCGTGCACGGTGACGTGCGCCGCATCAACCTGCCGCCGCTTGAGCACAAGGACGTGCACGGCATGATCTATGACATCATGAACGACGGCCAGCGCAAGCAGTACGAGGAAGTGCTGGAGTGCGACTTCTCGTTCGCGATTCCGGGCCTGGCGCGCTTCCGCGTCAATGCCTTCAACCAGGAGCGCGGCGCGTCCGCGGTGCTGCGTACCATTCCGTCCAAGATCCTGTCGCTGGAAGAGCTGAACGCCCCGAAGATCTTCGCCGAACTGGCTCTGAAGCCGCGCGGCCTGGTGCTGGTGACCGGTCCGACCGGTTCCGGCAAGTCGACCACGCTGGCGGCGATGGTGAACCACCTCAACGAGAACGAGTACGGCCACATCCTCACCATCGAGGACCCGATCGAATTCGTGCACGACTCCAAGAAGTGCCTGATCAACCAGCGCGAAGTCGGTCCGCACACCCTGTCGTTCAACAACGCGCTGCGCTCGGCGCTGCGCGAAGACCCGGACTGCATCCTGGTGGGCGAGCTGCGTGACCTGGAAACCATCCGCCTGGCCCTGTCAGCGGCGGAGACCGGCCACCTGGTGTTCGGCACCCTGCACACTTCCTCGGCCGCCAAGACCATCGACCGTATCGTCGACGTGTTCCCGGCGGAGGAAAAAGAGATGGTGCGCGCGATGCTGTCGGAGTCGCTGCAGGCCGTGATCTCGCAAACCCTGCTCAAGACGAAGGATGGTTCGGGCCGCGTGGCGGCGCACGAGATCATGATCGGCACCCCGGCAATCCGCAACCTGATCCGCGAAGCGAAGATCGCGCAGATGTACTCCAGCATCCAAACCGGCAGCAACGTCGGCATGCAAACGCTCGACCAGAACCTGACCGACCTGGTGCGCCGCAACGTGATCTCGAGCGCCGCGGCCCGCGCAGCTGCAAAAATCCCCGAAAACTTCCCAGGCTAAGGACTGGCATGGAACGCGACCAGGCATCCAAATTCATGTTCGACCTGCTGCGCCTGATGACCAGCAAGGGCGGGTCGGACCTGTTCATCACGGCCGGCTTCCCGCCGGCGATCAAGATCGACGGCAAGATGACGCCGGTGTCGAGCCAGGCCCTGACCGGCAGCCACACGGCCGACCTGGCGCGCGCCATCATGAACGACAAGCAGGCCGCCGGCTTCGAGCTGACCAAGGAATCGAACTTCGCGATCAGCCCGGGCGACCTGGGACGCTTCCGCGTCTCGGCCTTCATGCAGATGGGCTGCGTCGGCATGGTGCTGCGCGTGATCACCACCACCATCCCGAAATTCGAAGACCTCGACCTGCCGGAAGTGCTGAAGGACGTGATCATGACCAAGCGCGGCCTGGTCATCATGGTCGGCGCCACCGGCTCCGGCAAATCGACCACGCTGGCGGCCATGGTCGGCTACCGCAACGAGAACAGCTACGGCCATATCATCACCATCGAAGACCCGGTGGAATTCGTGCACCCGCACCGCAACTGCGTGATCACCCAACGCGAAGTGGGCGTGGACACCGACAGCTTCGAAGCGGCGCTGAAGAATTCGCTGCGCCAGGCGCCGGACGTGATCCAGATCGGCGAAATCCGCGACCGCGAGACCATGGAGCATGCGATCGCGTTCGCCGAAACCGGCCACCTGTGCCTGGCCACCCTGCACGCCAACAGTTCCAACCAGGCCTTGGACCGCATCATCAACTTCTTCCCCGAAGAACGCCGCCAGCAGCTCCTGATGGACCTGTCGCTCAACATGAAGGGCCTGATCTCGCAGCGTCTGGTCCCGAAGAAGGAAGCCAAGGGTCGCGTGGTGGCGATGGAGATCCTGTTGAACTCCCCGCTCATCTCCGACCTGATCTTCAAGGGCGATGTCCACGAGATCAAGGAGATCATGAAGAAGTCGCGCGAGCTGGGCATGCAGACCTTCGACCAGGCCCTGTTCGACCTGTACGAGGCGGACAAGATCAGCTACGAAGATGCGCTACGCAATGCCGATTCCGTAAACGACCTGCGCCTGAACATCAAGCTCAATTCCAAACACGCCAAGAACCGCGATTTCTCGGCCGGGATGGACCACCTCGGCATCGTCTGATTCTGGCCTTGCCAGACCGCGAACGGGGCGCCACGGCGCCCCGTTCGTTTTGCGGCACCGTGCCCGACAATCTGACAATGACTGTTGTAGGTTTGTAACAGATTCAAAGAAAACCTAAATTGGCCCGACCACTTACATCAGCATATTTACGAGAAGATCAGGGTGAATTGCACCATTTTGGAATAAAAATGCACCAAATACGCTCAAAATAGTGACACATGGTCACAAATGTTTCTACTTGGAACTAATTATCGTCATTGATATCGTTGCGTCGAGTGCCGTCATTCGCCGGCTCGCTACTCAATCGACACATGACCATTAAAGAAACGACCCTTGAAGCCCTGGCATTCACGCTCGGCCAGGAAGAGTACGGTGTCGACATCCTGAAAGTGCAGGAAATCCGTGGCCAGGATCCGGTTACCCGGATCGCCAATGCCCCGGAATTCGTGAAGGGTGTCGTCAACCTGCGCGGCGTGATCGTTCCAATCATCGATCTGCGCATGCGCTTCGGCATGCCGGTCCCGGCCAAGGGCGCAGCCGATGTCGTCATCGTCCTGAATATCGCCAACCGGGTGATCGGCATGATGGTCGACGGTGTCTCCGACGTGGTCCGTCTCGGCTCCGACGACATCCGTCCGGCGCCGCAGATGGGCAGCGCTTTCGAGACCGACTTCCTGCTCGGCCTCGGCACCATTGACGAACGCATGCTGATCCTGCTCGACATCGAGCGCCTGCTGTCGTCGGAAGAACTCGGCCTGGTCGAACGCCTCGCCGCATAACAATTATATCTACGGAAACAACATGTTTAATCGAATGAAAGTCGGTACCCGACTGATCGCAGGCTTTCTGGTCCTGACCCTGCTTGGCGCCATCGTGGCCGCCATCGGCATCTTCAACATGTCGAAGATGAATGAGCGCACCAAGGCGCTGTACGAAAAGGAGCTGCTCGGCATCTCCTACGTCAAGGAAGCCAACATCAACCTGATCTACGTCGGCCGCACACTGCGCAACGTGATGCTGGCCTCGTCCGACCAGCAGCGCCAGGCGGCACTGGCCAAGCTGGAAGCGGACAGCGGCCTGCTCAAGTCCAACCTCGACAAGGCGCGCGCGCTGTTCTATACCGAAAAAGGCAAGCGCGTGTTCGCGCAGGTGGAAGCCGACGTGAACGAGTACCAGACGCGCGTCGCGCAGGCCGTGGCCCTGGTCAAGACCGACGCTCTGCAGGAAAGCCGGGCCTCGATCGACTACCTGTTCGGCACCGTGGCGCCGGCGGCCAACGCGGCCGACAACCGCATGACCGAGCTCAGCAAACTCAAGGAAGAGAATGCCGTCGCTGCCGCCGAGGACGCCGCCTCGCTGTACCAGTCGAGCCGCACGATGATGCTGCTGCTGGTGCTGGGCAGCGCCGCGGTCGGTGTCGGCCTGGGCGTCCTGATCACCCGCAGCCTGACCCGCCAGCTGGGCGGCGAACCGGCCTATGCCGGCGATATCGCAAGCCGCATTGCCGGCGGCGACCTCACGGTCGAGGTCGCACTGCGCGATGGCGACAAGTCGAGCATGCTGTTCGCCATGAAGCGCATGCGCGACAGCCTGGCACAGATCGTCGGCGAAGTCCGTCATGGCACCGATGCCATCGCCTCGGCCTCGAGCCAGATCGCCACCGGCAACCTCGACCTGTCTTCGCGCACCGAAGAGCAGGCCAGCTCGCTGGAAGAAACCGCGTCCTCGATGGAAGAACTGACCTCGACCGTCCAGCAGAACGCCGACAATGCGCGCCAGGCCAACGGTCTGGCCGCCACCGCTTCGGAAGTGGCCGGGCGCGGCGGTATGGTGGTCTCGCAGGTGGTCGATACCATGGCCTCGATCAACGACTCGTCGAAGAAGATCGTCGACATCATCGGCGTCATCGACGGCATCGCCTTCCAGACCAATATCCTGGCGCTGAACGCGGCGGTGGAAGCGGCGCGCGCCGGCGAACAGGGCCGCGGCTTCGCGGTGGTGGCATCGGAAGTGCGCACCCTGGCGCAGCGCTCGGCAGCGGCGGCCAAGGAAATCAAGGTCCTGATCGACGATTCGGTGAGCAAGGTCGATGTCGGCGCCAAACTGGTCGACCAGGCCGGCGCTACGATGGACGAGATCGTCGACAGCGTACGCCGCGTTACGGACATCATGGGCGAGATCAGCTCCGCCAGCGTGGAGCAGACTTCGGGCATCGAGCAAATCAACATGGCGATCAGCCAGATGGACCAGGTGACCCAGCAGAACGCTTCGCTGGTGGAAGAAGCCGCAGCGGCGGCCGAATCGCTGCAGGACCAGGCCGGCAAGCTGTCCCAGCTGGTGTCGGTGTTCAAGCTCGACGCGCAGGCACAGGCACGCAACGTGACCGCCCCGGCGCCACGCGCCAGCGTCGCCACCCGCCTGGCCGCGCCGGCCGTGCGTCCGGCAGCGCGTCCGGCAGCGCGCAAGGCGGCTCCGACGGCCGAGGTGCGCGACGAGGAATGGGAAACGTTCTAAGCCGCCCGTCATCCCCCTCCGCCGCGTGCGTCCTGCACGCGGCCAGTGCGGCCGCTATGCCGGCCGCATTCTTTTTCCCGCTTTCACTGCCCGCCGGTCTGAGTTGCTAGAATTTAACTTTTGACCACGCTTCGGAGCAGCCTTTGGAACACGAAAGCCATCACCACCACCATCCCCATGGCACCGGCCTGCGCTGGCTCGACATCACCCTCGGCGTCGCCGCCGGCGTCGTCTCGCTGGTGTCGCTCTGGCTGGGCCTGCACTCGGCGCACTCGATGGAGCAGCTGGTGGCATCGAACAGTTATCCCTACCTCGAAATCGGGCGCTCGACCCACGTGATCCCGCAGAACGGCGCCGAATCCGAGATCCGGCGCAAGTTCGAATACGAGCTGCTCAACGAAGGCATCGGCCCTGCCCGCGTGGAATGGGTGGAACTGACGTACAAGGACAAGCCGATGCGCGACATGCAGGCGCTGGTTGAGGCCTGCTGCAGCAAGGACGCGAAGGGCAATGGCCTGCACACGCGTGGCAACGTGTCGAACGCGCTGATCCGGCCGGGAGCATCGCTGGTCATGATGTCATGGGTAGAGCCGAATACACCGAGCGTCCAGTTCGACGGCCTGCATGAGGCGATGAAGCACATCGACCTGTCCGCCTGCTACTGCTCGGTGTTCGACGAATGCTACGAACGCAAGAATGACGGAAGCAAGCCGAAGCGGGTCGAGCAGTGCACGGCGCCGGAGGTGCCGTTCCAGCCGACCTTCCAGCGCAGTACGGCACAATGAAAAAGGGTGGCCTCTCGGGGCCACCCTTTTTTATGCCGGTTTAGCGGCCTGGGCCGATGAACACCGGACCGCCGGCGCCCGGGCCACCTGGACCGCCAGGACCGCCCGGCCCCATGAACATCGGACGGCGATTGCCGCCGGCGTTACCGAAGCTGCCAAAGCGGTAGGACAAGCCGACATAGGCCATGCGGCCGCTGCCGCGGCGCACGCTGTACTCGCGCAGGCGGTCGGTCTCGGTGATGGTCTCGGTCTTCTGCGAATCGAACAGGTCGTTGATGTTGACGACCAGGCTCAGCGCCGGGGTCAGCGTGCGGCGGTAGTTGAAGTCCGCGGTGCGCACCGGCTGGCGGTAGCCTTCGCCGAACAGGGTCTTGCCTTGTGCGTTGAGCATCAGGGCGAAGCTGTTGGCGCGGTCCATCTGGTAAGCGATGCGCGCGCGGCCACTGATCGAGGTGGCGCTGCGCTTGTCGGCGTTCACGCTGCCCAGCACGTCCTGTTCGGCGTAGCCGACGTTGCCGTTCACGTTGATCATCAGCTTCTCGGTGGCGCGGCCGCTGAAGTTGAACTCGATACCGCCGGAACGGGCGCTGCCGGCGTTCTCGCGCGTGGTCAGGAGCACGTCGTTGGCCAGCACGAAGCGACGCTCCTGGATCAGGTCGGAGTCGCGGCGCGCGTACAGGCGCACGTTGGTGTCGACCTTGCCCAGCTTGGTCTCGACGCCGAGCTCCAGCGAGTCGGTATTGGTCGGCTGCAGGTTCGGGTTACCCGAGGAGATGTTCAGCTCGTCGCGATAGATTACGAAGGGGTTCAGTTCGCCCGCGCCTGGACGGCGGATACGGTGCGCATAGCTGAGGCGCAGCGTCGTGTCGTCCGACAGCCCATAGGTGACGAAGGCGCTCGGGATCGCGTCGAAGTAGTGGTTGCTGACCCGCTGGCCGGTGGTGACCTGGTTCATGTCCAGGTCCGCATATTCGGCGCGCAGGCCACCCAGCACGCCCCACTTTTCGTTGACGCGCCACTGGTAGCTGCCGTACAGGGCGTAGGTGGTGTCGTCGAGTTCGAAGCGGTTGGTGCGGTTGCGGTTCACACTCTCGGCGCCGGTGCTGCCGTTGATGTCGAAGTAGGCGTTGTCGAAGGCGCTGCTGTTGCGCGCCACCTTGTAGCCCATCTTGAATACGCCGTGCGCACCCGGCAGCTCGTAGTCGCCGGTGAAATCGGCGATGCGGGTGTCGGTCAGGCTGGCCTGGCGGCTGTCGGCCGCGCCGGCGCTGGGCGGACGCACAGTGTAGGCATTGGAGTAGCGTGAACCATTGTCGAAGTCCGTGCCGGACAGGCGCAGGTCCAGCTTGAAAATTTCGCCCGGTGCGTCGCCCTTGTGGTCGAGGCGCGCGTTGAATCCGTAATTGCGGTTCTTGAATTCGTTCAGTCCCCGACGCGTGTATTCATTATCGATGGTGCCGGCAGCCGTGGTGCTGCGATAGCGTTGCGAGGACTCGCCCTCTCGCAAGTTCTCCATGTAGTTCACGCCGGCGCCCACCACGTCCTTGTCGCCCAGGTTGTAGGTCACCTGTCCGTTCATACCGGTCGATTCACTGCGATTGACACTGCTGGTTTGTTGCTCGCTAGGCGCGATCGCGCCGGTTACCGGATCGATGCGCTCACGGCGGTTCTCGCTTTCAGCGTCGTCTTTGGTCACACGGCGGAACACGCTGCCCTGCACTGTGTAGCGGCCGCTCGTATAGCTGCCGAAGCTCGAGGTGTTGTAGCGCCCTTCAGTACCAACGTTGCCGTTCAGGACTGCGAAGCCACCCGGGCTGCGCTCACGCCGCATCACCAGGTTGATGATCGGACCGCCGCCGCCTTCGTTGCCGAACTGCGCGCCCGGGTTGTTGATGACTTCCACCGAGTCCAGGTCGGCCGCCGGCAGTGCCGCGATCGCGGCGGCGCGGTTCTCGCCCTGCATCATCGCCGACGGCTTGCCGTCCACCAGGATCTGCACGTTCTGGCGGCCGCGCAGCGTGACGTTGCCGTCGGCGTCGACGGCAACCGCCGGCACCTTGTTCAGGGTATCGGCCACGCTGTCGTTCGAGGTTGCCGGATCGGCCTTGACGTCATAGGTCTGGCGGTCGATGCGGTTCTGGGTTTTGGTGGCGGTGACCGTCACAGTGGCTTCGACGGCCGGCGCCTGGGCCGGGGCCTGCGCCTGTCCCTGCGCCGGTGCTTGTGCCTGCACGGGCGCACCGGCCGGCTGCTTCGGCTGTTCCGGCGCGGTGGACGCCTGTTGCGCGCCTGCGGCGAGCGGGAACAGCAGCGTGCCCGCGACGAGATGCGCGATCAGGCGACGGCGGGGATGGCGGAGATGGACGACTTGGTGGTGGGTAGGCATGAAAGAAGCTCGGCAGTAAGGGCGACCGCGATTCTCTCATGCCAAGTTCTTAATGTTTGTAACAAAAGATAACAAGCATGGTCTTGCGCGAAACGTGCATGCATATGCATACACGCGCCGCGCGCCCGATCGTCAGCCGTAGGGCTGGTAGGGGATGCCGTCCGCAATCAGGCTTGCCACGGCGTCGCGGTTCTCGGTGCTCTCGCTGAAGTACACCAGCACGTCGCGCAGGCCGAGCACCCCGGTATCGAGCAGCTTGACCCAGTAGTCGAATCCGGCCTGCTCGGGCGCGCGGTGGAGGACGTTCTGGTACAGCCGTCCGACCAGGTCGGCGTTCGACGGCGCCGTCCCGTACAGGGTCTTGAATTCGTCGGACGATGCGAAGCCCGCGGCGATGGCCTGCAAGGATGCGCCGCGGTCGATCACGCCGATCCAGTAACCGAGGCCGGGGAGGTCGGCCGGGCGGTCGAAGGCCGCCCGGTACAGGCGGTAGGCCTGGCCGGCAGCGCCGTCGATGTCCAGCGCCAGGTCGACGTCGTCGAAATCGAGCCGTTCGATGCCGCTCAGGGTATCGGTGCCGTCGGACCCGCCCCCGGCGCGGCGATCGGCGAGCTGGTAGCCGTCGCCCGCACGCACAAGGCCGTAGTCGGCGCGCTTGCCCGACAGGGAAACCGTGTCGATCCCCTCGCCGCCGGACAGCAGGTCATTGCCCTTCCCTCCATTGAGGATGTCGTTGCCGCTGCCGCCTTCCAGCGTGCCGCGGTCGGCCAGCGACAGGCGGTCGTTGCCGGCGCCGCCACGCAGCACGTTGACGCCGGCGCCGTAGGCCGACAGCAGGTCGTCGCCGTCACCGCCGTCGAGGGTGTTGTCGCCGCTGCCGTCGAGCAGGGTGTCGTCTCCGGCGCCGCCGAACAGGCTGTCGTTCCCATCGGCGCCGTCGAGCCAGTCCTTGCCGGCGTCGCCGTACAGGCTGTCGTTGCCGGTGGCGCCATAGAGCTCGTCGTCCCCGTCGCCGCCACGGATCGTATCGTCCAGACGCTTGCCGGTCAGCTGGTCCCTGCCGCCCGTGCCGAGCAGCTCCAGGCCGCCCGTGCTGCCGTCCGGACGCGCGCCCTCGGCGAAATTGGCCCCGCTGAACGCAGCCAGGCTGGATCCCTCGAACACGATGCGCGTCTCGAAGGCCTGCGGGCCTGCGCCGTCGCCGTCGTGCTGGAGCAGCACGCGGCTGCCGTCCTGCACCAGGCGCAGGCCGCCGCCCGTCGCGAACGGATTGCCGGTAGTGGTCGACGGAACCAGCGAAAAGACATCGATCCAGTCGCCGCCGGCGCCGGCCTGGAAATCGGTAATGGTCAGCACCGGCAGCGCCGAGCCCTGGAACACGATGCGGTCGCTGCCGGCGCCGGTGGCGAGCGTCGCGGCGCGTGAGCTGAAGTGGCTGCCGACAACGGTAATCAGGTCGCTGCCGGCGCCGCCATCCACCTGCATCGCGGTCTCGAACTTCCTGATCGCACCGAGTTCGAGCCGGATCGTGTCGTCGCCGGCGCCGCCGGCCACCCTATCGGCCGTGACCCCGGCCTCTATCGTGTCGTCGCCCTCGCCGCCGTCGATCACCGTGCCGCTCGCAGACTGGTTGTCGTTGCCGCCGCGGATGCGGTCATTGCCGGCGCCGCCTTCCAGCAGGTTGACGCCGTAGTAGTCTTCGATCACATCGTCGCCATCGCCGCCGAACAGCCTGTCGTTGTCGCTGCCGCCGTCCAGGGTGTCGTTGCCGGCGTCGCCGTACAAGGTATCGTCGCCCGCACTGCCACGCAGCAGATCGGCGCCGCCGTTCCCGTGCAGCAGATCGTCTCCGAGGCCGCCATCGATCTGGTCTCCGGCCCCGCTCTCGTCGCCGCCGTCGATCGTGTCACGGCCGGCACCGCCCTGCAGCAGGTCGGAGCCGGGACCGCCGCTGATGGTGTCGTCCAGCATGGCGCCGATGAGCGTATCGGCGCCGGCGGTCCCGGTCAGGACCATGCCGCGGTTCGAGCCATCCGTGCCGAAACCACCGGTGAAACTGGCCGCGCCCAGGGCGGCGGGGGCCACGCCGGCCAGGGTGAACGCCAGCGTGAAGCCGAAGCTGTTGCCAGCCGCGCCGTCGCGGTCGAGATAGATGAGGGTATTGCCGCCCTGCTCGCGCGCCGACAGGTAGCCGAGGGCGCCGAAGGGATTGCCCGACACGTTCGACGGCAGCAGCTCCAGCAGGTTGAGCCGGTCGCCGCTGCCGAAGTCGGTGATGGTCAGGCCCGGCTGGACGGTGCGGATGACGAATTCGTCCGCCCCGCTGCCGCCGCTGGCGCTCAGGGTCACCATGCGCTGCGGATCGGCGTACCCGGAAAACTCGATGCGGTCGTCGCCGTCGCCGCCGGCGATGCTCACCGCATGCGCCGGGTGCCAGGTCCGCCAGTCCACATAGAAGCGGTCGTTGCCGGCGCCGCCCGCCAGGGTGTCGTTGCCGCTGCCGCCGAACAGCGTATCGTTGCCGTCGCCGCCCTCGAGCAGGTTGGTGCCGGAGGAGCCGGCCTCCAGGACATCGTTGCCCTCGCCTCCCAGCAGGCGGTTGTCGCCGTCGCGGTCGACCAGGCGGTCGTCGCCCGCGCCGCCCTCGAGCAGGTCCTGGCCTGCGCCGCCGTCGATGTGGTCGTTGCCGCCGTTGCCGTACAGTTTGTCGTCGAGGGTCGTTCCCTGCAGCGTGTCGTCGCCGGCGCCGCCCTGGATGGTGATGCCGACAGTGCCGCCCTGCGGATCGAAGGCGCCGACGAAGTTGGCGGCGCCCAGCTGCGCGGGCTGGACGCCCTTGAGCTCCAGCACGGTGAGCCAGGTCGCACTGGTCGCGCTCAGCTTCACCTGCAGCAGCGTGCCGCCGTCGGCCGCAGCCAGCCGTGCGACGCCGGTCTGGAACGGATTACCGCTGAAGGGCATCAGTTCGGTGATGTCGATCCGGTCAGCCGAGGTGAAATCGAGCACCGTCGCATAGCGCTGCTGCGACTCGTTGACCATGCGGGCCAGCGCGTAGACGTCGGCGCCGGCGCCGCCGGTGACCAGGAGCTGTCCGCTCCCGTCCATGTGCAGCAGGAAGCGGTCGTCGCCGTCGCCGCCATCGGCGCTGGTGGCTGCGGCCTCGCCCAGCGCGCCGTAGATGGTGAACTGGTCATTGCCGCCGCCGCCGACCAGCGTGCCGCCTGCGCTGGTCAGGCGGTCGTCGCCGGCGCCGCCGTCCAGCAGGCCGGTAGCCTGGTTTTCGAAGGTCAGGAAATCATCGCCGGCGCCGCCCAGCAGGCGGTTGACGCCCGGGCCGGAGTCGGTGAGCGTGTCGCGGCCGTCGCCGCCTTCCAGCACGTCGTCGCCCCCATCGCCGAACATGACGTCGTCGCCACTGCCGCCGTACAGTTTGTCGTTGCCGCCGCCGCCGCTGAGGCGGTCGCGCCCGGCGCCGCCGCTCAGGGTATCGTTGCCCTCGCCGCCACTGAGCATGTCGCCGTCGCTGTCGTCCGGCTCGTCGCCGCCGTTCAGCGCATCGTCGCCGCCATAGCCGTACAGGGTGTCGGCGCCGCCGCCTCCGGACAGGGTGTCGGCGAGTTCGCTGCCGTGGACCATGTCCGCCCCGTCGGTGCCATTGAACTGGATGGCGGTGGGACTCAGGCCGGTGCGGAAGCTGGCAGGCGAGGGATAGCCCTGCACGTAGAAATTACCGGCCAGGTCCCTGATGGCGGTACTGCTGAATTCAATGCTGTAACTGGTCCCGTACTGCAGCGCCTGTGGCGGCTTGTAGGTCAGGGTGTCGCCGGACAGGGTGACATACGGGCTGCCGGCGAGCACCTCGGTCCGTACCGTGCCGCCCTGGGTGCGCAGGATCAGGGTGCCGGTCCCGAACTGCACCGCCTCGTTGAAGCGGATGACGAAGCTGCCGTCAGCCAGGCTGCCGTCGCGCGGCGCCTGCATGATGTAAGGTCCGAAGGTGTCGACGGCGGCGGAACTGGCGAGATGTGTGGACATGGCGGGCAGGGTCGGGCCGTGCTGGACAGTAGGGAAGCGTTCAAGATTATCAGAGCGCCCAGGACGAAACTACACACATTTCCACCATCCCGCCGATAGCGTCGCAGCGCGGCGACATCGGCAGGCTTGGCGTATACTTTTCACATCAATCCACCATGAAAGTTCGGCATGAACGTCTTTGATTTCCAGGCAAGCGCGCTTGACGGCAAACCGGTCGACCTGGCGGCCTACCGCGGCAAGGTGCTCCTGATCGTGAACACCGCCAGCGCCTGCGGCTTCACACCGCAGTACAAGGGACTGGAAGAGCTGTACCGCCAGTACGGCGAGCGCGGGCTGGTGGTGCTGGGCTTCCCCTGCAACCAGTTCGGCAAGCAGGAACCGGGAACGGAAGCCGAGATCGGCGCCTTCTGCGAGAAGAATTATGGCGTGAGCTTCCCGATGTTCGCCAAGGTCGATGTCAACGGCGAAGGCGCACACCCGCTGTTCAAGCACCTGAAGGGCGAAAAACCGGGGGTGCTGGGCACGGAAGCGATCAAATGGAACTTCACCAAGTTCCTCGTCGCGCGCGACGGCGAAGTGGCCAAGCGCTACGCGCCGCAGACGGCGCCAGACGAGATTGCGGGCGACATCGAGAAGCTGCTGGTCCTCTGAGTGGAACGTAGGGTGGTCGGCTTGTCCGACCGCGCGTTCAAGCAGCTCGGGCGCAGTCGTGATGCGAACCGGAGTTGAACGCGCGGTCGGCGGAGCCGACCACCCTACGGCTGGGGCGTCAGGCGGATCGCCTGGCCGCCGCCCGGCGCAAGCCGCAACTGCAGCGTATCGGCCGCCGTGACGGTCTTCTTCTCGACCACCAGGTCGAAGCGGCGCTCGGTACGGTAGTCGGCCGCGTCGCCGTCGCGGTAGATTTCCGCGGTATAGCGCCTGCCCTGCTCGAGGAAGTCGAGCGGCACCGCCAGCGTACGCGCCTGGGCGTCGGTGACCGCGCCCACGTACCAGTCCTGGCTCGCGCGGTCCTTGCGCGCGATGGTCACGTAGTTCCCTACCTCGCCGTTGATCACGCGGGTCTCAAGCCAGTCGGTCGGCACGTCGCGGATGAACTTGAAGGCTGCCGGGTACTTCGCATAGTTCTCCGGCAGGTCGGCCGCCATCTGGATCGGCGAATAAATGACGACGTAATTGGCCAGCTGCTTGGCCTGGGTCGAATTGAAGGTCTTGCCGTCCGCCCCCACCAGGCTCAGGACACCCGGGGTGTAATCCATCGGCCCGCTCAGCATGCGCGTGAACACCAGCTTGGCCTCGTGGTCCACGCTGTTGGGCGGATTGCCCCAGGCGTTGTATTCGACGCCGCGCGCGCCTTCGCGCGTGAGCCAGTTCGGGTAGGTGCGGCGCAGACCGGTGTCCTTCACCGGTTCGTGGGTGTCGATCGAGAGCTTGTATTTCGCGGCCTCGGTGACGGCTTTCAGGAAGTGATTCACGCCTTCCTGCGAATCGTAGTGACCGTAGCGCGGCTTGCCGTCGCGGCCGGTGAACAGCGCCGTTCCCGCCTCGTGCACATAGCCCGACTTGATGCTGTCCACGCCCAGCTTCGCGTACAGCCGGTAGGCGCCGTCCATCTGCTTTTCATAAGCGACGATATTGGCCCCGGTCTCGTGGTGGCCGATCAGGCGCACGCCCTTCGATCTGGCGTAAGAAGCCAGGCCAGGCAGGTCAAAATCGGGATAAGGCTGCGTAAAGCTGAAATCGGCGCCGCCGTGGCCCCAGTCGCTTTCCCAGCCCTTGTTCCAGCCTTCGACCAGCACGCCGCGGAAACCGTTCTGCGCCGCGAAGTCGATGTATTTTTTCGTGTTGGCGGTATTGGCCGCATGCTTCGGGCCGGCGTTCCAGGTGCCGCTGTTCAGGTGCATCTGCCACCAGACGCCGACGAACTTCGAGGGCTTCACCCAGGACACGTCGCCCAGCTTGTTCGGTTCGTTCAGGTTGAGCACCAGGTCCGACATGTACAGGCCGGCCGCATTGCTTGCTATCTGCATGGTGCGCCACGGTGTGCCGAAGGCGCCCTTGCGCACTACCGCCGGGCCGCTCGGCGACGGCGCCAGCATGGCTCGCAGCTTCTGGCCGTCGACCTTGCGCAGCCACATGGTGGCGTAGTCGACCAGCGCCGCTTCATGGAAGGCGATGTGGGTGCCGTCGTCCAGGCGCAGGGTGAGCGGCGTGTTGGCGATGCCGATTTCCTTCAGCGGCGCCTTGCGGATCTCTTCTTCGAGACCCGGCAGTTCGCCGGCCGGGATCCACCAGGCGGTCGCCGGCGAGGCCACGGTGAATTCGGTCAGCTCATCAAGGATCTCGACGCTGGGCAGCTGCTTCTGCGCCGGGAATTCATAACGGAAGCCGACACCGTCGTCGTAGATGCGGAACACTACCGTGAGCTGGCGTCCGGCGCGGTTCTTCTGCTCCAGGTCGACGCGCAGCTCGCGGTAACGGTTGCGTACATACTTTCGCTCGCCCCAGGGCTGCTCCCAGGTGCTGTCATGCTCGCTCACGGCTTGCTTGCGCAGGCTGAAGCCGCCATCGAGCTTGTGCGCATTGGCCAGGTTGAAGCCGAGGCGCGACGGGGCGATGATGTCCTTGCCCTGGCGTTTGACGCCGTAGGCGAGCTTGCCCATGCCGTCGAGCTGCACTTCCACGCTGAGGACATTGCCGGGCGATGCCGCACTGGCGATGAGCTGCTGGGCCCATGCCGGCAGGGCCAGCAGGCAGGATGCCGCAATCGTGAGGGCAAAGCGGTGGACGTGCATGGAGTCTCCTTGTCTTTATGGGGCTCACCGTAGGAAAACTACCCCCTATACGGCTGAGCACCACATAGTAAGATAAAAAGACGTAACTCGACTACCAGCGCACGAAAACAGTGGAATTAGCGGGTCTGGATCCAGGCCGCGCCATGGGTGGTGCAGCCGCGGTTGACGTTGTCCAGGAAACGGATCGCTTCCGCTTGCGACACGCCCGGCGGCATGAGCGGCGCCAGCGAGCCATCTTCGGTGACGCGGTCGAGCCCGTAGGCGATGGCGCGCGAAACGTCGCGCGCCAGCTTGCCGTCGCTGTTGTACAGGGCGTCGTAGACGCCGACGGCTTCCCAGACCGGGACCAGGCCGGGCGTGGTGGATTCTTCGAAGACGACGGCGGGCGGCATGCCCTCGTCTTCACGAACGAGCTGAAAAACGAAGCTCATGGCAGGACTTCACGGACGGATGGGGAATACATGGGCATGTTCACGGAGAACGGCGAAACGCAGGCGCGTGGACGAAAGCACGAGTATAGCGCCGCCCGCGCATGCGCGTCGCCGGCAGCCGGCTCCCGGATTCAAACGCCGGCCGCGTCGCCCGTGAATGCCGCCATGTACAGCAGAACGAAAGCGATGACCGCGACGACCGCGTGCACCACCACGATCGCCTTGGGCATGGGCTGCTCTTTCAGATGATAGTGCAGGTTCAGGACCACGCCACCGATCGAGGCGCCCAGGAACAGCAGCAGCGACAGGAGCGCCGTGCCCGGTGCATCCAGCGCAAAGATCGCATACGCAAGCAAGGTCACGCCGGCAGCCGCCAGGAAACCATGGCCCATCGCGAACGATGAGGGCGGATTCCTGCCGCTCGAAAACCGGATCCAGCCCATCACGATGCCACCCAGGGCGGTAAGGGCGAACAAATACGTCGAGATCTGCAGCATCCTGATTGCTTCCATCCTGCTCTCCTGTTCTGTTGGTGATACGGCTTGTCGGTACACCACGATAGACAAAAGAGCAAAAGCGCCGCACACGCTTGCGCGCGCGGTCATTCGGGGCACGCCCGGGACGAGGTGACTCAGGTGAGCGCGCGGTCGATCAGTTCGATCCAGTGGGTGACCGGGGTATCGGTGCCCGATTGCAGGTGGGTCATGCAGCCGATGTTGGCCGAGACGATTTCGTCCGGACTGGTGGCTTGCAAATTGGCCAGTTTGCGGTCGCGCAGTGCGTGCGCGATCTCCGGGTGCAGCACCGAATAGGTGCCCGCCGAGCCGCAGCACAGGTGGCTGTCGGCGCACAGCTGCACGTCCACGCCGGCGGCGCGCAGCACGCCTTCGACCTTGCCGCGGATCTGCTGGCCGTGCTGCAGGGTGCAGGGCGGGTGGTAAGCCACGCGCTTCGCGATCTTCCCCTTCAGCTTCGCCCCGAGCTGCTCTTCGAACTCGGGCATGATCTCGGACAGGTCGCGCGTGAGCATCGAGATGCGCGCGGCCTTGGCGGCGTAGGCTTCGTCGTGCGCCAGCAGATGGCCATATTCCTTGACCGTGACGCCGCAGCCGGACGCGGTCATGACGATCGCCTCCACTTGCTCCACGTAGGGCCACCAAGCGTCGATGTTGCGGCGCATGTCCTCCAGGCCGCCCTGTTGATCGTTCAGGTGGTAGCGCACGGCGCCGCAGCAGCGCGCTTTCGGTGCGGTGAGCAGCTGCACGCCGAAAGCGTCGAGCACGCGCGCGGTGGCGGCATTGATGTTCGGTCCCATGGCCGGCTGCACGCAGCCCTCGAGCACCAGCATCTTGCGCGCATGGGAACGGGTGGGCCAGGCGCCAGGTGCGCGCGCGGGCTGCAGCTTGTCCTGCAAGCCTTTCGACAGCACCGGCCGCGCCAGCGCGCCCGCCCTGAACGCGGGCTTGAAGAGCGCCGTGCGCGGCAGGAATTCCTTCAGCGTGGTGCGCTTGACGCGGTCCTTCAGCGGCCGCGCCACGCGCTCTTCGACCACGCGGCGGCCGATGTCGGCCAGGCGGCCGTACTTGACGCCCGACGGACAGGTGGTTTCGCAGTTGCGGCAGGTAAGGCAGCGGTCCAGGTGGAGCTGGGTCTTGCGGGTGGGTTCGGCGCCTTCCAGCACCTGCTTGATGAGATAGATGCGGCCGCGCGGGCCATCGAGCTCGTCGCCCAGCAGCTGGTAGGTCGGGCAGGTGGCGGTGCAGAAGCCGCAGTGCACGCAGGCGCGCAGGATCGCTTCGGCTTCCATGCCGTCGGCGGTGCCCTTGATGAAATCGGCGAGATTGGTTTGCATGTCAGTACATTCGTCCCGGATTGAAAATGTGGGCCGGATCGAAGGAAGCCTTGAGTCGTTCGTGGATGCGCGCAAGCGCGGGCTGGAGCGTGTCGAACACGCCCACGGATTTGTCGCCGCCGCGGAACAGGGTCGCATGGCCGCCCACGGCCGCCACGCTGCGGCGAATGGTCGCGGCTTCGAGCTCGCTGCGCAGCCAGCGCTGGGCCCCGCCCCATTCGATGAGTTGCACTCCGCCGAGCACGATCGCGCCGGTCGTGGACGGCACCGACAGGCGCCACAGCGCATCCTCGCCGCCAAAGAAAGGCAGGCGCTGCTCGCGCAGCTCTTCCCAGCAGGAGGCGGCATGCTCGACGACCTCGCCGCCGATCAGGCGCACCGCCGCATCGACCGCCGCCTGGGCGCCCGACAGGCGCAGCAAGAGCACACCGCTGTGCCAGAAGCTGGCGGACAGGGGCAGCGGCTGGCCGCCCCACTCGTTGAGCCGGCGGATCGCGTCGATCTCGCTCATCTCGAGGCGCAAGGTGGTGTCGGCAAGGGGCCGCGGCAGCACCTTGACCGACACTTCCAGCAGCAGGCCAAGGGTGCCGAGCGAGCCGGCCAGCATGCGCGCCACGTCGTAGCCGGCCACGTTCTTCATCACCTGGCCGCCAAAGGAGAGCACGTCGCCATTCCCGTCCAGCAGTTTGGCGCCCAGCACGAAGTCGCGCACGCCGCCGCCATAGGCGCGGCGCGGGCCGGCCAGGCCGGCAGCAATCGCCCCGCCCAGGGTTGCGTCCTCGCTGAAATGCGGCGGCTCGAAGGCCAGCATCTGGTTCCGTTCTGCGAGCACGGCCTCGATCTCGCTCAGCGGCGTGCCGCAGCGCGCCGTGATCACCAGTTCGGTGGGCTCGTAGTCGACGATGCCGCGGTAGCCGCGCGTGTCGAGGATCTCGCCCTCCAGGCGCTGGCCGTACCAGTCCTTGGATCCGCCGCCGCGGATGCGCAAGGCCTGCTTGTCTGCTGCGGCGGCGCGCACCCGTTCCTGGAATTGTTCGATCGATTGCATGTTCAGAAGCGCGGAAGTTCAGGGAACGGCAGTTCGCCGCCATGCACGTGCATCTTGCCGAATTCGGCGCAGCGGTGCGGCGTCGGGATCGCCTTGTCCGGATTGAGCAGCGTGAAGGCATCGAAAGCGCGCTTGACCGCGAAGAAGGCGTTCAGCTCCTTGCGGTCGAACTGCACGCACATCGAGTTGATCTTCTCCATGCCCACGCCGTGCTCGCCGGTGATGGTGCCGCCCACTTCGACGCACAGCGCCAGGATCGCGGCCCCGAACGCTTCGGCGCGCTCGAATTCGCCCGGCTGGTTGGCGTCGAACAGGATCAGCGGATGCATGTTGCCGTCGCCCGCGTGGAACACGTTGGAGCAGCGCAGGCCGAAAGTCCTTTCCATGTCCTCGATGCCTTGCAATACCCGCGCCAGCTGCTTGCGCGGGATGGTGCCGTCCATGCAGTAATAGTCCGGCGAGATACGACCGGCCGCCGGGAAGGCATTCTTGCGGCCGGACCAGAAGCGCATGCGCTCGGCCTCGCTCTGCGACACGGCGATGGCGGTGGCCCCTGCCCCTTCGAAGACCGCCTTCATGCGTTCGATTTCTTCCGCCACTTCCAGCGCGGTGCCGTCGGCCTCGCACAGCAGGATGGCGGCGGCGTCCGTATCGTAGCCGGCGCGCACGAACGGTTCGACCATACGCACCGACGTGCGGTCCATCATTTCCAGGCCGGCGGGGATGATGCCGGCCGCGATGATGCTGGCCACCGCGTTGCCGGCGGTGAGGACGTCGCCGAAGGAGGCCATCACGACCTGCGCCACCGCGGGCTTGGGGACGAGCTTGACCGTAACCTCGGTGACGATGCCGAGCATGCCTTCCGAGCCGATGAAGACGGCCAGCAGGTCCAGGCCCGGCGCATCCAGCGCCTCGCTGCCCAGTTCGATGATCTCGCCTTCGATGGTCGCCACCCGCACGCGCAGCACGTTGTGCACGGTCAGGCCGTATTTCAGGCAGTGCACGCCGCCGGAATTCTCGGCCACGTTGCCGCCGATGGTGCACGCGATCTGCGAAGACGGGTCGGGCGCGTAGTACAGGCCGTACTGCGCCGCCGCCTCGGAGATGGCGAGGTTGCGCACGCCCGGCTGGACCACGGCGGTGCGCGAGTACGCATCGACGCGAACGATGCGGTTCAGGCGCGCAGTCGAGATCACCACGCCGTCGGCGATCGGCAGCGCCCCACCCGACAGGCCGGTACCGGCGCCGCGCGGCACGATCGGCACGCGGAGTTCGCGACAGGTGTTCAGGATCTGCAGCACCTGCTCTTCGCTGGTAGGCAGCGTGACGACCATCGGCAGCTGGCGATAGGCGGCCAGGCCGTCGCATTCATAGGGACGGGTGTCTTCGGGGTCGGACAGGACGACGTTGTCAGGCAGGCGCGCACGCAGCGCGGCGGCGACCTGCGCGCGCCTTCCGGCGAGGTTCTCGGTGGGTGCGGACGTGGTAGCGCTCATTCTTGAATTGTAGGCAAAAATTGAGCACAAGCGCCGCGATTATCGTATGCTCGCCCTATCGTTTTTTTAACATATTGCATAAGGTTACATCATGGGCAACCGACTCTCCAAAATCTCCACCCGGACGGGCGACGACGGCACCACCGGCCTGGGCGATGGCAGCCGCACCGTCAAGGACAGCCCGCGCATCCATTCGCTGGGCGAGGTCGACGAGCTCAACTCCTTCGTCGGCCTGCTGCTGTGCGAGGAGATGCCGGCGGACCTGCGCGAAGAGCTGGTCTCGATCCAGCACGACCTGTTCGACCTGGGCGGCGAGTTGTGCATCCCGGGCTACGAGATGATCAAGGACGAGCACGTGGCGCGCCTCGACAGCCTGCTGGCGAAATACAACGCCGACCTGCCGATGCTGAAGGAATTCATCCTGCCGGCCGGCTCGCGCGCCGCTTCGCTGGCCCACGTATGCCGCACCGTGTGCCGCCGCGCCGAGCGGAGCATCGTGGCGCTGGGACACGCCGAGGACATCCGCCCGCATCCGCGCGAGTACGTCAACCGCCTGTCGGACCTGATGTTCGTGCTGGCGCGCGTGCTGAACCGCTTCGCCGGCGGCAGCGACGTGCTGTGGCAGCACGAGCGCAAGCGGGGATAAATACATGGAAGACTTCATCGGGATCTACGACAACGCTCTGACGGCCGAGCAGTGCGACGCGATCCGCGCACGCTTCGACGCCAGCAGCAAGGTGGCGCGCGGCCGCACCGGCAACGGCGTCGACGTCAGCAAGAAGGACAGCTACGACCTGACCATCAACGGCCACCCGGAGTGGGACGACGTCGGCGCCCTGCTCACCCAGACCATGGCGCGCCACATGGCGCAGTACATGGACCGGTACCGGATGCTCCTGATCGGCGCCCTGTCGCCGCAGGTGGCGCACCCCGCGACGGGCGAGCCGGTGACCCTGTCCCTGGCCAACTTCGACGAATTCGGCACGCCGAACATCATGGAGCTGATGCAGTCGATCTACCGGGTCGGGCACGTCAACCTGCAGAAATACCTGCAGGGGACCGGCGGCTACCACCACTGGCATTCCGAAATCTATCCGCAAAACCCGAGCTGCGAGACCCTGCACCGGGTGCTGCTGTGGCAGTTCTACCTGAACGACGTGGAAGATGGCGGGGAGACCGAGTTCCTGTACCAGAACCGGAAGGTGGAAGCGCGCAAGGGACGGCTGATCATTGCGCCGGCGGGGTTCACGCATACCCACAAGGGGCATGTTTCGCGCAGCGGGGACAAGTATATTGCGACCTCGTGGATTTTGTTCCAGAGAGCCGAGACGCTATATGGTGGTTCGTAGGGTGGGCGGATTCTCCGCCCACGCGGTGACAGTTAGCGAATGAAGTGCCGAACAGGCTATTCTTGCGCCAGTTGACCGCGTGGGCGGCATAGCCGCCCACCCTACGGGTTAGGTATTGTTGACTACCAGGCGCGGCTCTCCCGCAGCAAACCGTTGACGGATCGACGCAGCAATCCCCTTCGCATCCAGCCCAACGGAAGCCAGCAGTGCCGCCGGATCACCCTGGTCGATGAACTTGTCCGGCAGCCCCAGGTTCAGCACCGGCTTGGCAATCCCTGCCGCGGCCAGCGCTTCCATCACGGCGCTACCCGCGCCGCCCATCACGCAGCCCTCTTCCACCGTCACCAGGTAGTCGTGCTCCTTCGCGAGGCGCTTGACCAGTTCCACGTCGAGCGGCTTCACGAAGCGCATGTTGGCCACCGTCGCGTTCAGTTCTTCGCCAGCGGCGATGCTCGGCGCCACCATCGAACCGAAAGCCAGGATCGCAATGCCCTTGCCTTCGCGGCGGACTTCACCCTTGCCGATCTCAATCGACGTCAGCTCCGGCTGGATCGCCGCGCCTACGCCGGCGCCGCGCGGATAGCGCACCGCCGCCGGGCCCGGGTAGTGATAAGCGGTGGTCAGCATCTGGCGGCATTCGTTCTCGTTCGACGCGGCCATGACGACCATGTTCGGGATGCAGCGCAGGTAGGCCAGGTCGTAGTTGCCGGCGTGGGTGGCGCCGTCGGCGCCCACCAGGCCTGCGCGGTCGAGCGCGAAGGTGACGTCCAGGCTCTGCAGCGCCACGTCGTGGATCAGCTGGTCGTAGGCGCGCTGCAGGAAGGTCGAGTAGATCGCCACGACCGGCTTCAAGCCTTCGGTGGCGATACCGGCGGCGAAGGTCACCGAGTGCTGCTCGGCGATGCCGACGTCGAAGTAGCGCTCCGGGTACTCCTGGTGGAAGCGCACCATGCCCGAACCCTCGCGCATCGCCGGCGTGATGCCGACCATGCGATGGTCACTGGCCGCCATGTCGCACAGCCAGTTGCCGAACACTTCGGTGTAGGTGATCTTGCTCGGCGCGGTCGCCGCCTTGATGCCCTCCAGCGGATTGAACTTGCCGGTGCCGTGGTACAGGATCGGCTCGGCCTCGGCCAGCTTGTAGCCCTGGCCTTTTTTCGTCACGACGTGCAGGAACTGCGGGCCCTTGAGCTTCTTGATGTTCTCCAGGGTCGGGATCAGGGAATCCAGGTCGTGGCCGTCGATCGGGCCGATGTAGTTGAAGCCGAATTCCTCGAACATGGTAGCCGGGACCACCATGCCCTTGGCATGTTCTTCGAGCTTGCGCGCGAGATCCAGCACCGGGCCGGGCAGCACGCTGCGGCCGACGTTCTTGGCGGCGGCGTAGAACTGGCCGCTCATCAAACGCGCCAGGTAGCGGTTCAGCGCGCCCACCGGCGGCGAGATCGACATGTCGTTGTCGTTCAGGACCACCAGCAGGTTGCAGTCGTCCTCGACGCCCGCGTTGTTCAGGGCTTCGAAGGCCATGCCGGCGGTCATCGAGCCGTCGCCGATCACGGCGATCGCGTGGCGGTCTTCGCCCTTGAGCTTGGCCGCCTTCGCCATGCCCAGCGCGGCCGAGATCGAGGTCGACGAGTGCGCGGTGCCGAAGGTGTCGTAGATGCTTTCGTCGCGTTTCGGGAAGCCCGACAGGCCGTTCAGCTGGCGCAGGCTGGGCATGCGTCCGCGGCGGCCGGTCAGGATCTTGTGCGAATAGGTCTGGTGGCCCACGTCCCACACGATGCGGTCGTGCGGGGTGTTGAACACGTAGTGCAGCGCGATGGTCAGTTCGACCGTGCCCAGGTTCGAGGACAGGTGGCCGCCGGTCTTGGACACCGAGTCGAGCAGGAACTGGCGCAGCTCGGTGGCGAGCGGGGTCAGTTGCGTGCGCGGGAGCTGGCGCAGGTCCGCGGGGTCGTTGATGGTCTCTAGCAGGTTCATTTATGCCTTCCGCTGCACGATGAGGTCCGCGAGTTCGCGCAGCCGCAGTGCTTGTTCTCCAAATGGCGCCAGCGCTTCGTGCGCTTCACGCCGCAATTGCTCGGCCAGTTCCTTCGATTGGTCCAGCCCAAGGATCGACACATAGGTCGGCTTGTTGTCCGCCGCGTCCTTGCCCGCGGTCTTGCCCAGCGTGGCCGAATCGGCCGTCGCATCCAGCACGTCGTCGACCACCTGGAAAGCCAGGCCGATCGCCTTCGAATAGGCGCCCAGCGCTTCCAGTTCAGTCGCCGACAAGTCCTTGCCGCACAGGGCGCCCAGGATCACCGACACGCGCAGCATCGCGCCTGTTTTGAGCTGATGCATGCGCTCGAGTTCCTCGCGCGTGAGCGCCAGGCCCACGCTGTCCAGGTCGATCGCCTGGCCGCCGCACATGCCGGCGGAGCCAGCCGCTTCGGCCAGCAGGCGCAGCATGGTGACCTGGCGGCTCGGCGGCAGCGTGTCGATGCCGGCCAGGACCTCGAAGGCCTGGGCCTGCAGCGCGTCGCCGACCAGCAGCGCGGTCGCTTCGTCATAGGCGACGTGCACCGTCGGCTTGCCGCG
This sequence comes from Massilia sp. IC2-476, assembly GCF_020707295.1. Taxonomy (NCBI): domain Bacteria; kingdom Pseudomonadati; phylum Pseudomonadota; class Betaproteobacteria; order Burkholderiales; family Oxalobacteraceae; genus Massilia; species Massilia sp. IC2-476. Next base: position 195,926 of record NZ_JAJFER010000002.1, on the reverse strand, counting down.
GCGCAGATCGTCGTCGTCCATGCAGGGCATGTCGTCGTGCACCAGCGAATACACGTGGATCATCTCGACGGCGGCGGCTACGCGGGCCAGCGCCTGCGCATCGCCGCCGAACAGGGCGCCGCTGGCATAGGCCAGCAGCGGACGCACGCGCTTGCCGCCGCCGAGGGCGGTGTAGCGCATCGCTTCGTGCAGCTTGTGCGGCACCGTGGCGGACGCCGGCAGCAGGGTCTCGAGCGCGCGCTCGACCTCGGCCTGCACCTCGCGCATCCAGGTGTCGAACGCCGTCATTGATCGCCCTCGCCTTCGGCCGAGAAGGGTTTCAGCATGTCGCCTTCCAGTACCTTCACCTGGGACTCGACCTTTTCCAGCTGGGCGGCGCAGTATTTCACCAGCTCGGAGCCGCGCGCATAGGCGGCCACCGACGCTTCCAGCGGCAGCTGGCCGGACTCCATCTGCGACACGAGCTGGGCAAGCTCGGCCATCGCGCCTTCGAACGACTCGGGCGCATTCGTATTGTTTGACATAGCGTTTTGCTTATATAGGCGCAAGGGTGCGCCAAGGGTCGGTCCAATCGCGTATTTTAGTCCAATCCTTCCCCTCAAGGGGCGCACATTGCATCATCCGCAACTTGCTTGTGTGAAACCTTTTACGGCAAAGCGCCCTCCTGGATGAAATCCTTGATTTTTCAACAAGTTATTTGCACGGTTTCGTCCCTTGCGCGCGACGGGCCGAACCCTTGAGCCGTGTTTCCACGGTATAATCTAAGGTTCTGTCCGAAACACCGTATTCCTTTTCTCAAAATACTGGTCTTTGGATTCTTTCTCTTCTTTGGTGGTACTTGATTAAAGGGGGGTTGGGATGTCCGATCTGGCTACCCACGCCAAGCTGGCGCGCTCGTGCGCGCAGCTTCCGGTAGATGTCTACTTTGACAATGCGCTGATGCAGCGCGAGCTGCAGCAACTGTTTCACAAGGGCCCGCGCTATGTCGGCCATGAATTGATGGTGCCGGAGGTAGGCGATTTCGCGACACTTGCATCCGAAAACGAAGGCCGCATGCTGGTCCGCAACGCGGGCGGCATCGAAGTGCTGTCCAACGTCTGCCGCCACCGCCAGGCGCTGATGTTCAATGGCCGCGGCAATGCGAACACCATCGTGTGCCCGCTGCACCGCTGGACGTACGACCTGAAGGGCCAGCTGATCGGCGCTCCGCATTTCCCGGAGACGCCGTGCCTGAACCTGTCGAAGACGCCGCTGCAGAACTGGAACGGACTGCTGTTCGAGCAGAACGGCTATGACGTCATGGACAAGCTGAAGAACATGGAGGCTACCCGCGACCTCGACTTCAGCGGCTACATGTTCGACCACGTCGAGATCCACGAGTGCGACTACAACTGGAAGACCTTCATCGAGGTCTACCTGGAGGACTACCACGTCGAGCCCTTCCACCCGGGCCTGGGCAACTTCGTGTCCTGCGATGACCTGAAGTGGGAATTCGGCCGCGACTACAGTGTCCAGACCGTGGGCGTGAACCGCGCGCTGCAGAAGGCGGGTTCGCCGGCGTATAAAAAGTGGCAGGAACAGGTCCTGAAGTTCAACAACGGCCAGCCGCCCAAGTACGGCGCGATCTGGCTGACCCTGTACCCGAACATCATGGTCGAGTGGTACCCGAACGTGCTGGTGGTGTCGACCCTGTGGCCGATCGGCCCGCAGAAGACCCGCAACGTGGTCGAGTTCTACTACCCCGAGGAGTTCGTGCTGTTCGAACGCGAGTTTGTGGAAGCCGAACGTGCCGCCTACATGGAAACCGCGGTCGAGGATGACGAGATCGCGCTGCGCATGGATGCCGGCCGCAAGATTTTGCTCGAACGCGGCGTCAACGAGGTGGGACCCTACCAGTCGCCGATGGAAGACGGAATGCAGCACTTCCACGAGTGGTACCGAAGTAAACTTGAGCTGTAAGAACCTGTTCCAGTAGGAGGGAGGAAGCTGATGGTGATGACTGGCAAGCGCGGGCAAGGCGCGAGGAGGCCGCATGGCGCGCCATGCAACGACGAGCAACGCAGCACCCGCTTGTCAGGCGCGCCAGCAGCGACTCCAGCCTACTGGAACAGGTTCTAAGATGGCTTCACTCTGGATGCTGTTTGCCAGCTTTGCGTTCGCCGCCATGGGCGCGGGCGTGAAGCTGGCCTCGGAGTTCTACTCCACCTCGGAACTCGTGATGTACCGTGGCCTGATCGGCACCCTGGTACTCTTCATGATCGTCCGGCACCGCGGCGGCACTTTCAGGACCGTCTTCCCCAAGGAACACATCTGGCGCAGCGTGGTCGGCGTGATCTCGCTCTGGCTGTGGTTCTTCGCCATTACCCGCCTGCCGCTGGCGACCGCCGTCACCCTCAATTACATGGCCCCGATCTGGATCGCCGCCTTCATGTTCGGCGTCGGCTGGTGGCGCGGCACCAAGATGCCCGAATGGCCGCTGGTGCTGGCCATCGCCATGAGCTTCTTCGGCGTGACCCTGGTGCTGCAGCCGGCCATCGAGAGCGAGCAGTGGCTGGGCGGCCTGGCCGGCATATGCTCCTCGGTGATCTCGGCCATGGCCTACATGCAGGTGCGTAAGCTCGGCCAGATGGGCGAACCCGAGTACCGCGTGGTGTTCTACTTCTCGCTGACCACGGCGCTGGCCGGCCTGCTGGGCGTGCTGGCGGGCGACGGCCCGAAGGGCGCGGTGTTCCAGAGCCATACCCTGGGGAGCGGCATCCTGCTGCTGGGCATCGGCGTCACCGCCCTGATGGCCCAGATGGCGATGACGCGCGCCTACCGCGTCGGCAAGGTGCTCGTGGTGGCCAACCTGCAGTACACCGGCATCGTGTTTTCCAGCCTGTGGGGCCTGGCCCTGTGGGGCGATAGCTTCGACTGGCACGTCTGGCTCGGGATCGGCGTGATCCTTGCGTCCGGCGTCGCCGCGACGTTCTACAATACACGCAGCACGGCCAAGGGCGCCGTGGTCAAGGACACCGATCCGATCGCCAGCGAGACTTGAGGAGCGACATGTACACGACACTGATTTCGGCGCAAGACCTGGCCGCACACATCGACGACCCGGACTGGGTGCTGGTCGACTGCCGCCACGACCTGATGAACCTGGCCGCCAGGCGCGATGGCTACGCCATCGGCCACCTCCCAGGCGCGGTGTTCGGCGACATCGAGACCCAGCTCTCGGGCGCCAAGCACGGTCCCGACGGGGTATTCCGCGGCCGCCATCCGCTGCCGGAAAAGGAAGCATTGATCGAGACCCTGCGCGGCTGGGGCGTCAAGGACGGCTCGCAAGTCGTGGCCTACGACGCCCACGGCGGCATGTTCGCCGCGCGCCTGTGGTGGCTGCTGCGCTGGCTCGGCCACGAAAACGTCGCGGTGCTGGACGGCGGCATGGCCGCCTGGCAGGCGCTCGGCAAGCCGCTCAGCACCGAGGTGGCGGCTAAGCCGCGCGGCAGCGTGACGGTGCGCGCGCCCTTCGTGCCGACCGTGACGGTGGCGGAAGTGCTGGACAACGTGGACAAGGGCGAACGCATCGTGATCGACGCGCGCGCCAGCGACCGCTTCCGCGGCGAGAACGAAACCATCGACCCGGTGGGCGGCCACATCCCGGGCGCGAAGAACCGCTTCTTCAAGGACAACCTGCAGCCGGACGGCCGCTTCAAGGATGCCGCGACGCTGCGCAGCGAGTTCGCGCCGCTGGTCGATGATCCGCAACGCGCCATCATGCAGTGCGGCTCGGGCGTGACGGCCTGCCACAACCTGCTTGCCCTGGCGGTAGCGGGCATGCCCGGGGCGGCCCTGTATCCCGGCTCGTGGAGCGAATGGGTCGGCGACCCGACCCGCCCTGTCGCCACGGGCGATGCGTGAGCGAGGGCACATCAATGAAAAAAGCAGCAGCAAAGGATAACGCGACAATGTCGGACCAGGACAAGAACAACGCCGGCGCACCCGCGCTGGACATCCCCGAATCGGTAACCGCCGCACTGAGTGGCTGGGTACAACAGGTCGCCGAGCAGACCGCCGGACCGGTGCGCGAGGCACTGGCCGAAGCCGAAGCCGATGCAGCCGCCCTGCGCGAAAGCGGCGCGGCATTGGAAGCCGCACGCGACCAGGCGCTGGCAGCGTCGGCCGAGCATGAAGCCGAGATCGAACGCCTCACGGCCGAACTGCGCGACGCGCGCCAGGTCGCCACCGATGCCCTGGTCAGCAAGGCCAAGGACCAGCTGGCGATCGATGGCAAGGACCGCCAGCTGGCCGACCTGCGCGCCCAGCTGGAACGCAACGTCGCGGCCCAGGCGAGCGAGTCGGATGCACGCCTGGCCGCCGAGATGGAGCTGGTCGGCGCCACCACCGCGCGCGACAACTTCGCCAACGAAGTGAAGTCGCTGCGCGCCCAGCTCGACAAATCCTACGCCGAGCGCAGCGCCCTGCGCACCGAGCTCGAAGCGCTGCGCGCGAAGAAGTAAGCGGCCATGGAACGCAACACGCGCCAGCGCAAGGCGATCCACCAGTGCATCGAGGACGCCGGCCGTCCTCTGGCGCCGCAGGAGATCCTCGAACACGCCCAGACCGTGGTGCCGGGGATCGGCATGGCGACCATCTACCGCAACATCAAGTCGATGCTGGAAGCGGGCGAGATCACCACGGTGTCACTGCCGGGCGGCGGGGACCGCTACGAGATCGCGGGACATGGGCATCACCACCATTTTCACTGCCGTTCCTGCGACAAGGTGTATGAGGTACATGCCTGCCCGGGCGACATGCAGAAGCTGACGCCGGATGGCTTCGTGCTGGAGTCGCATGAGCTGACGCTGTACGGCTTGTGCAGCGCTTGCCGTTAACACTGACGTGACGCTTTTGTAGGGTGGACGGGGTAATTTCGGGCAATGCCCGGAATTACGAATGCCCACGCGTTCAAGTATCGCCAGCACCCCACCGCGTGGGCGGCATAGCCGCCCACGCTACAGATTACCGGCACTCCTTGCAGTAGCGGTGATTGCGCAGATGCGCCGCCAGCAGCAGCACGCTGCTCCCCACCGCCGCCCCCGTCTCCGCCCATTCGCCGAAGCGCGGGCCAAGCACGAACACCGCCACCAGGAAGGCGCTCAGCCCGGCCAGCCCGAGCCCCAGCGCCGCCGGATCCCGGTGCTTTACATAGCCGGGCACCAGCGCCAGCAGCACCGGAAGGCTCACGCCTACCAGCAAGGCGTCATGCAGCGCATGGTGGTCGGTCCCCAATCCCAGCAGCGGGAATGCCACCAGCAACAGCGGCATCGCCAGGCAATGTACCAGGCACAGGGCCGACGCCGCGATGCCCGCGTAGTCGGCAAACCTGATCAGTTGTTTCATCAGAAGACGAAGCGCAGGCCCGCCGTGATGTTACGGCCCGGCAGCGGCGCGGCTTCCTTGATGAAGGAGGTGTGGCTGAACGCCAGTTCATTGGTGAGGTTGTTGATGCGGGCGTAGAGCTGGGCCGGCACGCCCCCGATGCGCGTCGTGTAGTGGGTACCGAGGTTCAGCATATTGTATCCGCCGGTACGGCCCTCGAACTCCGCCACGCGGTCCTGCTTGCCGACACGGACCAGTTCCACCATGCCGTGCCAGGCCTGCCAGTCGGCGTTCAGGCGCACGCCGATGCGGTGCGCCGGGATGCGCGGGATGTTGCGGCTGCCCTCCCCGCCTTCGAACCGGGCGCGCACGAGGTCGCCGAACAACGTGCCCTCCACCACCTTCGAGAACTTGTGGCGCAGCTCTCCTTCGAAGCCGGTGAAGGTGGCGTCGCGCTGCGCGTATTCCACCAGCTGGAAGCCATCGTGGTTGTCCAGCGTGTGCGCGTAGATGTAGTTGTCGACGCGGTTGTGGAAGGCGCTCAGCGAGAAGGTGGTGTCGCCTTCGAACTTGCGCAGGGTGATGTCGATGTTGTTCGAGGTTTCCTTGCCCAGGTTCTGGTTGCCGATCTCGTAAGTGGCGGTGGCCAGGTGCACGCCGCCGGCGTACAGTTCTTCCGCGGTGGGCAGGCGGTGGCTGCGCGACAGGCCGGCGCGCAGCGAATACTGCGGCTGGAACTTCCACACCGCGCCCAGCGCCACCGAGGTGCCGCGCGCATCGGTATCTTTCTGCGTCGCGCTGTCGACCGCGATGTCCTGCCACTCGTGGCGCGCGCCGGCCTCGAAGCGCCAGTTGTCCAGCTTGTATTCCTCGGTGACGAACACGGCATGCTTCTTCGTCACGGTCGGCGGCACGTAGGCCTCTTCGCCAAGCGTGCGGAAGTCGCGGCGCGTTGTCTGCAGGCCGACCACGCCGCGCCAGCCGCCCAGCGGCGCATGTTCCGCCTCTAAGCGCGCGTCGTGCCCCTTGTTCAGGAAGCTGGTGGCGACCACGTTCTCTTCCAGCTCGTCGTGGCGGTAGTCGGTGAAGGCGGCGCGCAGGCGCACTTTTTCGATGCCGGCCACCGGATTGCGGTATTCGCCGCGCAGGTCCCAGCGGTCACTATTCAGCTTCACGACCGGCACTTCCTCGGCGCCGTGCTCGTGCTCGTGGTCGTGCTCTTCGCCCTCCTCGTGGCCATGGCCGCCGCAATGCAGGTGGTCGCCGTGCGGGTGGCAGCTTTCGAATTCGTGATTGTGGCCGGGGATGCCGTATTCCGTGCGCTTCCTGGTGTAGGCCGCGCCCAGGTAGCCGCGCTCGCCCACCCAGGACAGGCCGACGGTGCCGGTTTCGGTTTCCTTGTAGCTGCCGTTCACGCGCTTGCCGTCTTCCCAGCCCTTGCCGACACGGTAGTCGCCGGCGTCGCGCTTGACGCCTTCGGCGTGCACGGCGATATTGCCCGCCCCGCCGGTGAGTTCGAAGGCACCAGTTTTTTCGCGCGCCACGGAATTGCCGCGTACTTCGGCGCTGCCTTCGATCGGCTTGTCCGGCATCCGGGTTGGAATCTTGCGGTCCAGGATGTTGACCACGCCGCCCACCGCGCCGCCGCCATAGGCCAGCGCCGACGGGCCGCGCAGCACTTCGATGCGTTCGGCCAGCACCGGCTCGAAGCCGACCGCGTGGTCCGGGCTGATGGTGGACGCGTCCTGCACTTCCGCACCGTCCGACAGGATCTTCACGCGCGGGCCATCCATGCCGCGGATGACCGGGCGGCTGGCGCCGGCGCCGAAGTGGCTCGAGCTGATGCCCGGCTGGTTGGCCAGGGTCTCGCCCAGTGTCGATTCGCGGGCGCGCACCAGGGCCCCGCCGGACAGCGAGGTGACGGGCGTGATCATGTCGTCTTCCAGCACACCGAGCGCGCTGGCGGACACCACCACGGTCGGGACGCTGTCGGGGTCGGCCTTCAGGCGGCTGTCGGTCTGGGCATGGGCGAGCGGCGCGGTAAAGGCGAACAGGATCGCCAACGCGAGCGGCGTGCGTTGCAGGGTCGGAGATGGCATGGCGGGGCTTCCTTGTTGTTGAGTTCTGACGGTAATGATAAGTCATTATCAATAACAAGACAAGAAGCGTGCGCAGCCCTGCCCTGCCGGACATCGGAAAAGTAAAAACGGAGAACCGCGTCAGTACGCGTGGTTGAGCGCCACCACGATGGCCACGCCGAGTGCGATCAGCGCCACCTGGGGCACCGATTCGCGCACGGTGGCGCGGCGCTGCATCTGCGGCATCAGGTCGCTGACGGCGATGTAGATGAAGCCGGAGGACGCGAACACCAGCACGTAGGGGATCAGGCCGCTGGCCTGGTCCAGGGTGAAGTAGCCGAGCAGGCCGCCCACCACCGCCATCAGGCTGCACAGCAGGTTGAAGACGTAGGCGCGCAGGCGCGAGAAGCCGGCGTTGAGCAGCACGATGAAGTCGCCGATCTCCTGCGGGATCTCGTGCGCGACGATGGCCAGCGCGGTGACGATGCCCAGTTCCGGGTTGGCGAGGAAGGCCGCGGCGATCAGGATGCCGTCGGTGAAGTTGTGCATCGCGTCGCCGAGCAGGATCATCCAGCCCGACTTGCCGGCCTGGTGGGCGTCATGGCCATGCGCATGATGGTGGCCGTCGCCTTCGTGGTGGTGCGAATGGCGCAGGATCGCCAGTTTTTCCAGCACGAAGAAGGCCAGCAGGCCGCCCAGCAGCGTGGCGAACAGGTTGCGCGGATCGGCGTTCGACTCGAAGGCTTCCGGCAGCGCGTGCAGCAGCGAGGTGGCCAGCATGATGCCGACCGACAGGCTGACCATCCGCTCCACCACTTTCGACAGCAGCGCGAACGAGAATACGGCAGCGCCGGTAATGCTGACGACGCCGGCGATCACGGTCGCCAGCAGGATGGAAGAAAGGACGGGGTCGATTTGAAAGCCTCTTGTTCTGGAGCCTACAGCCCCAGTGCGGGCTGCAAACCGGGCATTGTAACCTGCCCGGTTTATAGCCGTGCAAGATCAGGCGACGCCGTGCGTGCCGAACCAGTTCAGCGCCTTGCTCCAGCCGTCTTTCGCGTCCGCGGCATTGAAGTCCTTGCGGTAGTCGGCATGGAAGGCGTGGCCCGAATTCGGGTAAACGTGGATCTGCGACTTGCTGTTGCCGGCATTGAGCGCGGTGCGCATGCGCTCCACGGTGTCGAGCGGGATGCCCTGGTCCTTGGCGCCGTACAGGCCGAGCACCGGCACCTTCAGGCTCTGGGCCACGTCGATCGGGTGCTTCGGCTGCAGCGGGGTCGATTCGCCCACCAGGCGGCCGTACCAGGCCACGCCGGCCTTCACGTCCGGGTTGTGGGCCGCGTACAGCCAGGTGATGCGCCCGCCCCAGCAGAAGCCGGTGATGCCCAGCTTGTCGGTATTCCCGCCGCGCTGCTTGGTCCACTTGACGATGGTATCGAGATCGGACATCACCTGGGCGTCCGGCACCTTGGAGACGATGGTCTTGATCAGCGTGGCGGTATCCGGCGCCTTGGTTGCATCGCCCTGGCGCACGAACAGGTCGGGCGCCACGGCCAGGTAGCCGGCCTTGGCAAAGCGGCGCACCACATCCTTGATGTGTTCATGGACGCCGAAGATCTCGGAGATGACGAGGATGACCGGCAGGTTGGTGCGGTCCTTGGGCTGGGCGCGGTAGACCGGCACGTCCTGGCCGTTGATCACGACGATGTGGTCGGCGGCGTCCAGGCCTTCGGCCGAGGTCTGGATCATGTTCTGGGCCACCACCGGCAGGGCCGCGACGGCAAATCCGCTGCCCATGGCAGCTTTCAGGAAGACGCGACGGTCGACGCCGTCCTTGAACGCACTGGCGGACAGCAGGTTTTCGGCGTCGCTGATGTGATCTTTCATTGCACCCCTCCGGTTGTGTTGGACAGGCTTGCTATATTAGCAAAGTCCGGAGGGGCGCACGCTTGCTGTCGAGCGATCAGCGGGACAGCAAGCGATCGTGTTTCGGAAGCCCTCAGCGCAGATACGCCCTGCATGTGCAGCGCCGGATCGCATCGCCGCCCGTGCCTTCACACAATCTACGCTATGCTTACCGGTCGACAGTTCGAACTCAGGACATGATGCGTATTTTCCTCTTATTTTCTTCCGGCGCCACCACACCCCCACACTGCAATCCTGCCGATTCCGGCCGCGACTGGAAGCAAATGGAGCGCAACTGATGTTCCATCTGATGTTCAGTTTGCCCTGCCTCGTTGTGCTGGTACGTTGGCTATTGCCGCTACCCTTGACCGGGCGCACAAAGCTGGCTGGCGCCGTCCTGTTGGCGCTGGCCTCGCAATATCACCTCTGGTCGCGCTTTTCTTCCGGCAGCGTGTTTTCGCCGGAGTTTCCGAAATCCCTCATCATCCTGTTCAACTGGGCGTTTGGCGCCATGCTGCTGCTGGCTGTGTTCCAGCTATTGCTCGATGTTGGCGCCCTGCTCGTCGCACTGGTTCAGCGTCGCCGCGTGCCAATCGCCGCGCGCCTGCGCGGTGCGATCGGCGTCGCTGCCATGCTGCTGGCCGCGTTCGGCGTCATGCAGGCGATCAAGCCGCCTCCGCTGAAGGACATACAGATTTCAGTAAAGGACTTGCCGCGTGCGTTCGACGGCTACCGGGTGCTGCACCTGACCGACCTGCACATCAGTCGCCTGTTCGACGCAGCATGGACACGCAAGGTCGTCGATGATGCCAATGCGCTCGGGGCGGACCTGATCGTCATCACCGGTGACCTCATCGATGGCAATGTCGCGCAGCGCGAAGCCGACGTGGCCGCGCTGCGCGACCTGCGCGCTCCGGATGGGGTCTGGGTCATTCCCGGTAATCACGAGTACTTTTTTGGCCACCGCGCATGGATGGCGTACTTTGCGGGGCTCAACATGAGGCCTCTGGACAATCGTCACACCATCATCAGTCGAGGTACCGGGCAACTGGTGCTCGCCGGCGTCAACGACGTGACCGCCCCGCGCACCGGCGCCCCCGCGCCCGACCTCGATGCGGCACTCCGCGGCGCGCCGGCCGGCGTGCCGGTCGTGCTGCTCGACCACCAGCCCAGGAATGCCAGCTTCTCAGCCAGCCGCGGCGTCGCGCTGCAATTGTCCGGCCACACGCATGGCGGCATGATCATCGGGCTCGATCGCGTGGTGGCACGGGCGAACAATGGCTTCGTTTCAGGCCGCTACGAGGTCGACGGCATGACGCTGTACCTGAACAATGGCACGGCTCTGTGGCCGGGCTTCGCGCTTCGGCTTGGCGTGCCAGCCGAGTTGACGCGCATCACGCTGCGGCGTCAGACACCGTGATCGCGCGCTTTCCCACAAAACGAGGGTCAGTCTGACTTTCGGACACGGTCTCTGCCTTGGACAAACAACTAGCGCCGAGCCCGTGTCCAATTGTCAGACCTGCCCCCGGAGCGTGCCCCCGGACCGAGGACGTCAGCGGGTCAGTGCGAAGTTCACGTTCGACCGGTTGGCGACGCTGATGTCCACGCCGTCCACCGCTTTCGTCACGTAGCCGGCCGCCGCCGCCTCGACGCGGTATTTGCCGGCAGGGGCCGCGGTGCTGGCATTGAACACCAGCGGCAGCGTGCTGCTGTACGCAGCGAACTGCGGCGCCCCCACCGGCAGGCTGGCGATGCTGTAGGCGCCCGAGAGCAGGTCCGCGCCCTGGTACCTGATGGTGACGGTCGGTCCGGCCACGAAGCTCTGCTTGGCCGACACGTAGGCTGCCTCGGTATTGGCCGGGTTCATGGTCACGGTGCCGCCGATCGAACCGGTGTTGCCCGGCGCGAGCAGGATTGGGGCGGCCGAGGTGCTCAGTACCGTGGTGCTGGTGGTCGTGGCCACCGGCACGCCGGCGACCACGCTGGCGGCGCTGTCGCCAGCCGTGATAACCACGTCGTAGTTGCCCGGCGCGAGGCGCGAGAGGACGAATTCGCCCGTGGTCGGATTCGGCGCGGTGGCGCTGACGATCTGGCCGTTCTGCTGTGCCGTTACCTGCACGCTGCGGCCCAGCAGCGCCGTGCTGACGAAACCGGAGATGCCGTTCAGGGCCGCCGGCACCACTTTCACCACCGGTTTGAGCGCGTAACCGCCGCGGCCCCGGGTGACCACCGATTTACAGGCGTCGAAGTCGAGCACCACGTCGGTCTTCTGGCCGGCGCTCACGTCGAAGCTGCCCACCAGCTTGATGCCGCTCTGGGCCCCGCTCGGGGTGTCGAGCGGCTGCTCGGCCTTGCCCGCGGTCGGCACCACGGTGTTGGCGCTGCCGTTGGCATTCGCGTCCAGCACGAGACGCAGCTGGGAATAGCGCCCTGCTTCGAGCGTGGTCTGGCCCAGCGCTTCGAGCGCGCCGTTAGTCAGGTTCAGGAGGTTGATCTTCTTCGCCGGGTTCAGGGTGATGTCCGTCCAGCCGCTGTCCGTCTCCGCCGCAGCTTCGCTGCGGTGCACGCGCACCTTGGACACGGTCACATTGACAGCGTCGAAGCCGCAGGCCGGGGCGTCGGTCATCGAGACCGCCAGGGTGCCGAGGGTGCTGAGCGGAGTGGCCGGGGCGGTATCGCCACCGCCGCCGCCGCCGCAGGAGGACAGGACGGCTGCACTGAGGACAGTGGCGCCGAGCAGGGCGAAGCGGGATGTGGCCTGGGACATGTTATGAATACCTTTCTTGTTCTGCTAAAAGAAACAGATGAGGTATCCTAGCATTCCAAAATGCAATTATTAAACGCGCTTCGGCATTCTGAAACAGTTGCTTACAGTCTTTACAGATGTGTTGAATGTTAACGCGCCTGCGCCGCCACAAGGGTGGTCCAGCTGGTTTGAATACTGTCATACTCCCATGTTTCGCGCGCGCAGCGTTCTATAGAAAATCAGAACGCCCAACTATGTTGTTGACCTCTCCATGCTGAATCCGATTCTCTCCCGTTTGAGCAATTCCCTTGCCGTGCTCCTTGTCCTGTGCGCCGTTTGTACCGGGGCAAAGGCTCAGCCCATGCCGGTACGCGTCGGCCTGGATGCCGAGTTCGGACTGGACAACAGCACCTCTGCCCAGGCGGTCGAACTGGGCATGCGCACGGCCATCGCCGAGATCAACCGCGCCGGTGGTGTACTGGGCGGCCGGCCCGTCGAACTCATTACCCGCGACCACCGTTCGATCCCGGCGCGCGGCATCCGCAACATCGAAGAATTCGCGCGCATGCCGGATCTCGTTGCGGTGTTCGGGGGACGCTTCAGTCCCGTGATCATCGAAGAGCTGCCAACCCTCAAGGCAACCCGGACCCTGTTCATGGCGCCATGGTCCTCGGCCGACGGCATCATCGACAACGACATGCATCCGAATTACGTCTTCCGCCTGTCGCTGCGCGACAGCCTGGCCATGCCCAAGCTGCTGCAGACGGCGCACAAGCGGGGCCTGGGACGGGTCGGGCTGCTGCTGACGAATACCTCCTGGGGCCGCAGCAACCTGGCCGCGGCGGAGAAGTTCGCCGCTACCCACAAGGAGCTCAGCATCGTGCAGACCGCCTGGTACAACTGGCGCGACCAGACTCTGGTTGCCAGGTACCAGGCGCTGCGCAGGGCCGGCGCGCAGGCCGTCATCCTGGTGGCCAACGACGATGAAGCTGCGGTGCTGGTGCGCGAAGTGGCTGCGCTGCCAAAGAACGAACGGATACCGATCCTGAGCCACTGGGGCGTCACCGGCGGCGAGTTCGTCAGGCAGGCAGGGCCGGCTCTCAACCAGGTCGACTTTTCCGTGATCCAGACCTTTTCCTTCTTCAGGGCGGACCAGAAGGCCGTCGCGCGCTTCATGGCCAGCGCCGCCGCGATTTCGCCGGTGCGCAGGATCGAAGACATCCGGGGTCCGGTGGGGGTGGCCCATGCCTATGACCTGATGCACATCCTGGCCAAGGCAATCGACCTGGCCGGCAGCACCGACCGCAAGGCGGTACGCGACGCGCTGGAGAAGCTGCGCCAGCATCGTGGGCTGGTCAAGACCTATGCCCCGCCGTTCACGGCCACGCGTCACGAAGCACTCAGCAGCAAAGAACTGCTGATCGCCCGCTACCGCGCGGACGGCGTGCTCGTGCCGACGGACGACTGAGCATGGCGATGTGGTCGATGCTCAGGTCTGCGAGCCTGACGCAGCGCTTCGCGCTGGCGTCGGCCATCCTGGCCGCCTGCGCCGTGCTGCTGGCGGCGGCAGCCTCGTTCTGGCTGGTCAACCGCCAGCATGCGTCCGCCGTGGAGCTGCTGCAGCAGCGCGAGGCCGCGTTCAATGCGCGCACCGTGGGCAATACGCTGGCGACGCTCGCCACGCGCATGGACGAAGTGGCGGCCAGCCCCATCCTGGCGACCGGCCTGGTCGACAGCGCAGGCAGGGAAACCTACCTGGCTCCCTTCCTCGGTGGCCTGCGGCAGATCAACGGCATCCCGGTCCAGGTCCTGTTCACCGATTTCGAAGGCAAGCCGGTCGCCGGCAATGGCCTCGAGCGCTTCGACGAGACGCAACTGGCCTGGCTGCGCGCGCGTCTCGACGATGGCGTGGAAAGCGCCGCCATCTTCGACCGGCCCGAGGGCGCGGAACTCGTCGGCGTTTCGCTGTTGCGCTATTCGCGCACCAATACTCCGGAAGGCGCCCTGGTCTACAAAGTCAGGATGCGCGACCTCGCCCCCGTCCCTTCCGCACAGCTGGCCTGGAAGGCGCAGCCGCGCCCAGCGGCCGAGGGAACCCACCTGGACATGCCGGTCGCGGCGCCCGCCCGCTTCGCCCACCTGGGCCTGGTGCTGCGCGTCGACACCAGCGGGCTCGCTCACATTCTGGAGACACCCTGGTCGCAGTACAGCCTGATCGGCGGCATCGCAGCCCTGCTGGCCGTGATCGTGTTCCTGCTGGGGTCGCGCCTGTCGCTCGGCCTGACCCAGGACCTGCGCAAGCTCGAGCAGTTCGCCAGCCGGCTTGGCGAAGAAGGCATCAGCGAGCACCGCGCCGAACTGGCGGGCAGCAGCGAAACGGTGACCCTGGCCCGCTCGATCAACCAGATGCTTGATCGCCTGCACCGGCAGCAGGAGCACCTGCAGCGGGAACACCAGCGCAAGGACGAGTTCCTGGCAATGCTGGCGCACGAACTGCGCAATCCGCTGGCGCCGATCAGCAGCGCCGCCCAGCTCCTGCGCATGCTGTTTGCGAACGAGCCGCGGATCAAGCAGACCAGCGAGGTCATTTCGCGCCAGGTGGCGCACATGACGCACCTGGTCGACGACTTGCTGGACGTGTCGCGCGTCACGCGCGGCCTGGCCACCATCAACAGGACGCAAGTGGAACTCGGCGCCGTGGTGCGCGAAGCCGTAGAGCAGATCGTGCCCCTGATCGAAACCCGCCGGCACCGCCTCACGCTGGACATCGCGAGCCATCCGATGCCAGTGAACGGCGACCGGACCAGGTTGATCCAGGTAGTGGCCAACCTGCTGGGCAACGCCGCGAAATACACGCCGGATGGTGGCCAGCTGCGCGTCAGCCTGCAGCAGCAGGGTGATCGCGCCGTGCTGCAGGTGCAGGATAACGGCATCGGCATCGATCCGGACCTGCTGCCGGAGGTGTTCGACCTGTTCACCCAGGGCGAACGCACGCCCGACCGCGCCCAGGGCGGGCTCGGGCTCGGCCTGGCCCTCGTGAAAAAGCTGGTCGAGCTGCACGACGGCGCCGTCGACGCCGACAGCAAGGGGCCGGGCCAGGGCAGCAGCTTCACGGTGCGCCTGCCGCTGCTGCCGGCCGTAGGCAGCGCATCCGCCGCGGACACTGCGGAAGACGGAGCAACCAATACGGCCGCCGCAGCCGCCAGCCGTATCCTGGTGGTGGACGACAACGTCGACGCCGCGAACACCCTGGCCATGCTGCTCGAGGCAGCCGGACACGGGGTCAGGGCCGAACATTCGGCCCAGGCCGCGCTGGCTACGGCGACGGAAGAAGCATTCGACTTCATCCTGCTCGATATCGGCCTGCCGGACATGAGCGGACACGCGCTGGCCAAGGCGCTCCGCCAGCTGCCCTGCTCCAACGGCGCCACCTTCGTCGCCGTCAGCGGCTACGGCCAGGAACAGGATCGCCGGATGTCACGCGAGGCCGGATTCGCGGCCCACCTGGTCAAGCCGGTCCGGGTGGATGAGCTGATCGACACCATCGGGCGCCTGCGCGTATCGAAAGGGCGCAGCGCAGGTCAGGACTGAGGCCCTCGGCTGTCACTTATCCGGCCGGTCGCCGTATGTCGCCCCCCCTGCGCCGCCGAATACGCCCTCGTACATCAGCCGCTGCGGCCCACCTCCAGCAGCCCTCAAGCAGGCCGACGATATGACATCCGCCTTACTCTTCCCCTGTCCGGTAATCCTTCACGTCCACGTGTCGACGGTCACGGCACCTGGCTTCGTCGAATCGAGAAATCCAGCTGCTCAGTAGCTTCGTCGAAGGGCGCGAGCTCGAAACCGGATCTCATTAAAACGTTGATGGATCGCGTATTGCCAGTGTCGACACGAGCCCGTACAACCGAAACCGCAGGGTTGTCAAACGCGCGTCGCACAAGAAACTGCGTCATTTGCTGCGCAAATCCGCGCCCTTCGAACTCCGGGGCTACCGAGTAGCCGATCTCGACTTCACCACGGAGTGGAGGGCCGAAATATCCACCAACCCCAGCCAACCATTTTCTTCCTGACGCCTCTTCTATGATCCCATACCAAACCAGCCATCCAGAGTAAAGCTGCGCGTCTTCCTGAATAAGGTCCCTGAAGTACAGCAAGGCGTCGCGGTCAAACTGCCCTGGCGGCCAGCTTGCTGGCACCCTGGCACCAAGGAGGCTAGCCAGCTTTTCCGGTCTCTCAAGCTCGGCCTGAATGCACTCGAGAGTCCCCTCGACAAATTGCAGCGTGCTCTCTGGGGGATTGTTAAGCGATCGAGTTGAAGAGATGTTGTTCAACGGTGCGATTCTTTCACGATGATTGCCACGCCAAGCGCATGAAGAGTCATGACTCCGTTTCTTCCATCCGAGATTTGAGGGCATTCTGGGCGAGCGCATCCACATACCATCCCTGGGCCATTTCGATCCCGATCTCGTGCGCGAAGTCGAACATGGATTCGGTTTCCAGTCCTTCTGCCACGGAACTGACGGCTTGCGCTTTCCACTGAGTGATCAAATGCTTCAAGGTCTCGGCGGCGTCGGGACGCGCCATACAAGTCGCTATGAAATTCCTGTCAATCTTGACGGTCGAAATACCTTCAAGCGAATAGAACCTGTCCAGCCCGTCTCGTCCCGCACCGAAATCGTCGAGTGCAAGTCGCGCACCATTCGTGATCAGCAGGTTTGCCTTGACGCTGATCGAGCGGCAGTCCGCGTATCCAGCAAAGGCTTCACTCAGCTCGAACACCACATCGTTACTTGAGGATGCTTTCGTGAAAATGTCATCCGCAACTGTCAACAGCGCCTCGTTGGACACATTGACGAAGAGCGGAGGAAGATGCGGGCGTTCAGTACTAAGGAAGAAGATCACCGCCTCGTCCACCGCCTGCCAGGATGTGGGCATTTTGCCGCGGTAGAGCATTTCATAACGCTCGACTTCCATGGTTGAAAACCGCATGACCGGCTGGAGTTCGAACGGGAGCTCCGGCAAGGTCTCGCTCTCGACAGGCCCAGCAATGAGCAGCATTTTGTTTGTAGGGTGTGACAATTCTGATCGCCTGATTACGTTAACGCGGTTTTCGTAGGACTTGCGTGTGGATGACAGCCATCTAGCGCAAGGCTTTGGCCATGAACGCAACTCGCAAGGTGGCCCCGCTATGATGCTCATGGTCTTGTTCGCGCTCGAACGTGAACCCTGCTCTTTGAAAAAACCTGCGCGCGTTAAGCGAGGCATACGCGAAGAGATATTGAACGCCGTGTGAGGCTGCCATCTCGTCAAGGGAACGCATCAACGCCTGGCCGACGCCTCTGCCTTGATATAGCGGTTCGACAAAAAGTGACTCGATTTCGCCGTTGCTCATGTCCAGCATTGCATACCCCCACAGAACGCCATCCTGCTCCGCAATGACAGCACCTCCTTTGGTCATCAGACCTGCAAAGCGTGTGGATGAGGGCGTCGCCCATGCTGCAAGTGCGTGTACAGGATAATGGGGAGTCCAGCTGCCCCAAATTGCCCGCTTTCGCAGTCGCCACATTTGAGCTTGAACGCTCGTCGATACTTGCTGAAGCTGATATACCCGGAACGAAGCGGAACCGTCGCTTGGCAGTTTTTTCATCGTGCCGGATATGCAGGCTGCGTGGAGTCGCCGAGCGCCAAGGCAAGGTGTGACGGCTTGCCATGCAGCCCCGACGTCTGATGCAGCTTGAACGTGCTTACCGTCTCTGCCAACGTGGCCGCCTCTTTACGCAGAGACTCGGCCGCGGCGGCAGCCTCTTCGACTTGGGCCGCGTTCTGTTGGGTGACCTGTTCAAGGCTCGAGACAGCAATATTTACCTGTTCAATACCGGATGCCTGCTCGGCGCTGGCAACTGCAATCGCTTTTACGGTTGACGAGACCCTCAGGATATTGTCGACTACCTGGCGTATTGCCTCACCTGCATCCTGCGCCAATTCGGTGCCTTCATTAATGGTATGAACAGAGCTATCGATCAGAACCTTGATTTCTTTTGCAGCTGACGCTGCTCCCTTCGCCAAGTTCCTGACCTCATCGGCAACGACAGCGAAGCCTCGTCCTTGCTCGCCAGCCCGCGCTGCCTCGACGGCAGCATTCAGAGCAAGGATATTTGTTTGAAACGCGATCCCCTCAATGACACCGATGATTTCCTCGATCTTTCGAGCCGCCCCTGAAATCTTGACCATGGTTGTGACAACCTGATCCACGATCGTGCTGCCATGCGCTGCGGAATCGGTCGCAGACGAAGCCAGATCATCAGCGAGCTGGGCGCTCCTGGCATTGTCTTTAATGGTGCTAGCTAGCTGATCAGTACTGGCAGCTGTCTGTTCGAGTGCACATGCTTGCTGTTCAGTTCGGCTAGACAGATCCGTATTTCCATTCGAGATCTCAATGGCCGCTACGCTCACATTTTCGGCGCCAACGCGGACTTTGCTGACAATCTCTCGAAGGCCATTGTTCATTTGTCCGAGTGCGGCCAGCAACTCGCCAGTCTCATCACGTGTTGTGGACGTGATGCAGCTGGTCAGATCCTTGGCCGCGACAGTCCGCGCCACATCCACCGCAGCGGTGATTGGCTTCGTGATCGATCGTGAAATTACTACTGCCGTAATAATGCCGAACGTCACCGCTACAGACGTCAGCGTACCGAGGATCCATAGATCGTTAGCGTAAGCAGCTTCGGCAGCCTTGAAGGATTCCGACGTGAGCTTCTCCTGCAGCGCCGAGTTTTCGTGCAGCACGTCTTGCAGAGCCTGGGTAGCCGGCCCGGCCACGCGCAGCAAATGGACCACCGCCGCTTCGTCTTCATTCGACCTCGCCATCGCGAGCACCCGATCGTTTTGCACTCGTGCCAGGGCGAGGGCTGTCTTGATCCGGGTGCGAATCTCCTGGCCCAAATTACTTGTTGGAAGCGAGTACAGCATTGCCGCCGCCTCATCGTATCGAGCGCGCGCTTCCTCGAGCTTCCTGCTTTCCACCGATATCAGCTCGGGATCATCCAGGAGGGTAATGGTTCGCATCACTCGGGACTGGATATGGATGGATTCAGACATCTGCGTTACCAGCCTGGTTTTCTGGTTATTCGAAACAACAACCTCACGCAACTTGGATTCAAGTTCCTTCAATTCGTAAATGCTTGTGGTTGCAATGACCAGGATAAGTGCGATCAAAATGGAAAAAACCAGCGCCAGCCGCGAACGGATTTTAAGGTTACCCATGAATTCTTTTTAAATGGAAATGCGAAGGCTCACGTCAATGAACGGAACTGGCGCAGTCAATAGGGGAGTTATAGACAGAATGACGGCGACGAAAGGAGTGCGCAGCGCCCTGAACCATAAATATTTACAGCCGAGATTCTGATTGAAAACGCTAGCTAAGATGTAGCGATTATGTATGTCGATGTAATGATATGTACTCCCCCCACGCATGGGGGTAGATACAAATTTGCATTAAATATGTACAAATTGAGCGGTAGAATTACGCTCCGAAAACAAACGAATAACCAAAGTTTTGGAACCGATTCCAAAAACTTATAGCTGGTGTTGATAGCCTGTTAGCCTGGACCATACTTTTAGCGGAATGGTGCATATTAAGTCTCTACATGTCGTGGAGGTCCTCAATAAGAAGCGCAAGTACAACTGATAGGAAGTGAATGCAGTTAATTAAAATATTGCCACGGACTTTGAAGGGGCGGTTGATCGCCACAGTTATATCCTTGGTGGCACTGGCTTGCCTTGTGACGACAGCTATTGCTCTCGAAATCGCGTATCAGGAAATGCAGCAGTCGACCGGGCGCCAGCAATACGCCCTCCTGACGAGTGCAGCGCTGCATCTTGAATCAGAACTCGACGCAAAACGTGCTTTACTGGAAACGATTGCAGAAGAGATTTCGGCACAACAGATCCAGGACCCTTTGAGCCTGCAAAAGCTGTTAAGTCAGCACCCACGGCTTGCTACAGCGTTCCTCGATGTCATCGCATTAAATGGATCTGGCCAAATCACTGGCGATTTGAAGGAGACAAGCGATGTTGTCCGGTCCCAGTTTACAGAAAAGAATTATTTAGAGGCTACTCTCCAGAAGCAGCGAGGCATATTATCCGAGCCGATTATTAGCAGCTCGACTGGTAGAGCGATCGTGTTGATTACTCATCCAGTCCGCGATTCAAAAGGAAAAATTGTCCTCGTATTAGCAGGAGGAATCGACATGGAAGATCCGGACTTTTTCGGACATATTGCGCGCCTGCGCCCGAACGCCACGGGATATATTTTCGCCTTGACTCGAAAAGGCATGATATTGAATCACCCCAATCGCCAATTATTGGCCCGTAATATTGGTAATCAATATCCATTAGACATTGACAGAAAGAAGCACCCCTTCTATGGATGGGAAGGCTGGACCCTGGCAGAAGATGACACTGAGAAATCGACAATACTCACATTTAAGCAGGTCAGGGGGCCTCAATGGATCTTGGGTTCCTCGTTTCCTGGAGAAGAGGCGTTTGCTGGGATTGAGAAGGCTCGCAGATATGCGTGGGCGTGCGCTCTGGCGGTCGCCCTTCTCGCTGGCCTGATCGGATGGGCCATGATGATCGTGTTGCTCAAGCCCCTAAGAACGCTGCGCAGGCATGTGATCGCTGTAGAACGTAATGGAGCTGACATCGAAGTCCTCGACATTAGCCGGAAAGACGAGATCGGTGCGCTGGGACGGGCTTTTCATTCGCTGTCTGTCAAACGACTCGAGGCGGAGAAGAAACTGGAGAGAATCAGCCAAACTGATGTCTTGACGGGACTGGGGAACCGCCGTCAATTTACTCAACAGGTTGACGCAATTGTCGAGCGCGCAGGTCTGTGCTGTCAGGGGCTGAGCGTTATCTTTCTAGATGTGGACAAATTCAAGGAAATTAACGACGTGTACGGACACGCTACGGGTGACATGGTACTTGCGGAATTTGCTCGCCGTTTGCTCTCGGCAGTTCGGCCTACCGATCGGGTTTATCGCTACGCTGGGGACGAGTTCGTTATCGTTTCAGAGGGCATGAGCTCCACCGAGAGGGCCAGGCAGTTTGCTATGCGCATTCTTGAGCGGATACGGGAACCTTTCGAATCGAATCAAGGCACATTGCATGTCACGACAAGTATTGGTGTTGCTGTCGCCCGTTTCCCCATCCCTCCCGTCGATTTCATGATGCAAAGCGCAGATGCTGCTCTCTACAAAACAAAGCGTAGCGGACGAGATGCATGCACGATTGAACTTGTGAATTAGTACATCAACGCACCGGTGTCCCTGAGAAGAGACACCGGTGCTTGATCACATCGATGCTATCGCATCCTTACATCACGGCTGCGGATTCCACCCCGCCCCGTTGCCATACCCCGCAAACACCTTTGCGCGCGTGGCGAAGCGGTTCGCCACATCGGTCTCGCTCAGGATGTAGCCGCCGACCCGCGCCGCCAGGTTGAGCGGATTGCCGGCCATGTCGGTGGTGCCGTACTCGCGCCAGCCCGCATCGGCGCGTGCGACCGTCGGGTTCGGCGCCGGCTGGCCGTTCACGCCCTGCCCTGCCCAGCCGCTTGGCGCCACATGGGTATCCATCCTGGTGTTGATGAAGGCGATGTTGTCCCAGGTGGCGGTGCCGCCCGGGCTGCGCGCCAGGTAGGTGGCGCCGTTCGGCACGTCGCCGCGCAGCGGTCCCGGGCCGGGGCCGTGGGTCAGTGCGCTGTTGAGGAACACGTAGCCGATGTCGGCGGCGGCCGGCACCCGCGCCTGCAGCACGTAGCCGCCGCTGCTGGCGTTGGCGCTGTCGCCCACCGAGCGGATCTCGCTTTCCTCGAACAGGGCGGCGCGGCTGCTGCCCCAGATGAAGTCCACGTTGCCTTCCACCAGGGTGCGGTAGAACCAGGACCAGCCCTTCAGGTTGAGCGTGTCCTGCTCGCTGTAGAAGCTGGCGTTCTTCGCCACCAGGCGGCCGTCGCTGTTGAAGTAGATGGTCTCGGCCTGGCCCGAGATGCTGCTCGAGCGGATGGTCGTGTTCTTCAGGCTCAGGGTGTCGAGGCTGAGCATGTCCGAGGCTTCCACCAGCATCACGGCGCGTCCACCCGAGGGCGAACCGGCCGCGCTACCGGACTGGCTGCTGCCCGTGCCCGGATTCAGGGTCTCGTTGTTGGTATACGAGATCATCACGCCATCGCGGCTTTCCCCCTTGATGCTGAGGTTGTCCTTGCCGTTCAGGTAGAGCAGCTCCTCGTAGCGGCCATTGCGAATGTTGATGGTGACCGGATCCGCTTTCGCGAAGCGCTGCATGGCGTGGTTGAGCGCGCCCTGCACGGTGCGGAAGTCGGCTTCGCCATCGTCGTCCACCGTCAGGGTACTGCCCGTCGGTGTACCGGCTTTTGTGCTGAAAGTCCAGCCGGCCGCCTTGCCGAGGCCGACGAAAGGCGTGCCGCCCAGGCTCGTGTTGGTGAACACGCCGTCGGCGATCGCCACGTAGTACTCGGTGCCGTAGGCCAGCCTGTTACTGTGCGGCTTGATGGTCACGGTGTTACCGACGATTTTGATCGGGGCCGTGTTCACCTTGCGCACCAGCGCCTGGCCTTCGTAGCCGATGGCGTCGGTTTCGTCGCGGACGCGGATGACGTCGACCAGCGCATCATCGAGCTTGCGGAAGATGCGGATGCTGCCGCTCGTGCCCAGGGTCGGCGGCTTGTCGAACACCAGCTTGAGCGAGGTGTCGACGTGCGCGGATGCCTCCAGCGGTGCCGGGAAGCTGGCGCCCTGCATCGCATAGGTCTGCGTCGGCTGCACGAACTGCGGTGCGATGGTCGCCGTGATCGTGCGCGTGATCGCAGGTTCGGACGCGCTGCGGAACACGATGTCGGCCCTGCCCGCGCCGACCGCATTCAGGCTCACGGTATTGCCGTCGGTCGTCACTGCCACCACCGCCGGGTTGCTCGATGTCGCGCTGAAGCTGTCCGGCTGGTTATCGCTGGTAATCGCCGTCACCTTGACCTGGTAGGGTGCGTCGCCGACTTCCGCCGAATAAGCCTGGCCGGCAGGATCGATGTTCAGCTGCACCGGCTTCATGCGCGGGTCACCCACCCGCACGTCGTCGATCATGAAGGTCTTGTTGGCCGTGTACAGGCCGATCAGGCCGCGCTGTGTAAAGGCCGTGTCCGTGACCGAGCCGAGGTTGCGGCCGTCGAGGTAGACCGTGAGGGTGCTGCCGATCATCTCGAAGCGCACGGTATAGAAGGCGGCATCCATCTCGATCGGGGTGCGCACCTGGCGCGGCCGGCTCAGCGAGTTGTTCAGCATCTTGGCGATTTCCACCTGGGTGCTGGCGGTGCTGCTCTGCACGTTCAGGCCGGCGCCATACCAGTTGGATGCGTTGACGTAGCGCGTGACGAGGTAGAGCAGCTTGTTGCCCGTGGTGCCGTTGGTCATTGGACGGATGCGCGCTTCGACGTAGTAGTCGCCGGATGGCACACCACCGAAGGCGCCTGGCTTGACCAGGGCGAGCACGCCGCCGGTGCTGGCGGCCGTGTACTGCAGCACCTTGTTGTCGCCGCCGACCACTTCCGATTTCACGCTGAAGCTGCCGTTCGGGCCCGTCACCGGGAGCAGGTCCCACTTGGCGCTGCTGCCGTCCTGGAAGTCGTCGCAGAAGTACAGGCCCGTCGCCGGGCACACCAGGGTCGGGCTCTGGTCGATGGTGACCTTGCCGGTGCCGCTGATCGCCGTGCCGATCTTGCCGGCCCCGGCCTGGGTCAGCGCATTGGATTTCACCAGCGCCGCCGGACGCGGGGTGAAGGCATACGGCGGGGTCCAGGTGACATCGTTCGACACCGAGCAGGCGCCAAGTGGGGCGCCGTTGAGCAGCGAACCGGCGTCCTTGAAGAAGCCGGGATTGGTGCTGCTCATGTTGGTCACCACCTGGTCGCATCGCTGCGCGCCGGCGATCTCGAACACGTTATTGGCGGACAGGATCTTGGCCGCCTTACCCGCGGCGACACTGACGCTGTGCGCGTAGGGCGAGGCGGTCTTGCTGCCGACGAAGTAGTTATTGAAGACGTGGACCTGGCCGAAGCGCACGCGCGGCGCGCGCTGGACGATGTCGCGGTACACGTTGTTGCTGAAGGTGACCCGCAGCTTGCCTTCGTCGGCGGTGGCCGAATCGCTGCCGCCGACCAGGGTGTTCTTGTCGTGCTGGCCGAAGACGTTGTACGACACGGTCACGTAGTCGGACGCATTGGTGATGTCGAGCGCGCCGTCGTGGCACTGCTTCTTCTTGCCGTTCTCGATCGGCAGGAAGTTGTCGGTTAGCGGCACATCGGTGAAGGTGACGTGGTCGACCCACACGTGGTGCGAGCCGGAGACGCCGATCGCATCGAAGGCCGAATTCCAGTTGCCGGTCGAGCCGTCGGTGGGGTCCCAGACCGGTTCGACGTCGCAGGGCGCCACGATCTTGAGGTTGCGGATGATGACTTGCGAGACGTTCGACACCAGCACGGTGCCGTTGATGATGCCGGCATTGGCGTCGGCGCCGATCAGGGTGGTGTTGCTCCTCAATCGGATCGACCCGCGCGCCGACTGGTCGGCGGTGCTCGTATAGGGCTTACCCTCGGTCATGTCGATGGTGCCGACCAGCTTGATGATCTTCGGGTTGTCGGCGCCGTTGGCGAGTGCGGCCAGCAGCTCCGAGCGCTTGGTGACGGTGTAGATGTTGTCGGTGGTGGCGGCCGCACCGCCATTGGTGCCGCCGGCCTGGCTGGCCCAGCCATCTGGTGGCGCGACCTGGCGCGCTGGGTCAGTGGTGGTGGTGGCGGCACTGGCTGGCAGGCCGAACACGGCCGCCAGCAAGGCAGCGGCGCATACCGATGCCTTGAAACCTGGATGTTTCATGTGAACCTCCTGGAACAGGATGGAATGGGATTAGCGTTGTGCCCTGCTCTTGCGGCGCCGGGCCAGGGCCAGGCCGGTGAGGCCGGCCAGGGCCAGGCCGGCGCTGCCCGGCTCCGGCACCGCCGCGGCAGTGCCGATCTGCGCCGAGAACATGCCGTACGTGTCGTTCCAGGTGACTGAAGACAGATCGATCGCAATGCTGGTCCCGCTCAGGACCGACAGCGTCGGCAGGCCGCCGATGGCGCCGGCGTCCAGCAGCGTGAAGCTGCCGATTTCCTGTGCCAGACTGGCGCCGAAATCGAAGACCAGGCGATACTGGCCCGGCTCCACGCTCGGCTGATTGAGGTAGACGTCCAGCCGTCCGGCGGGCGTGAAGTCGAAGCCGAACAGCCCGTCAGCCGTCAGGAATTCGAGGTCGGGATAGCCAGCGGGATCGATTGCGGAGGTGTTGCTGCCCGGCTCAGGCTGAAACAGGTGGTCGAGCCCCAGCACGCCGTCGGCCGAGCCGTTATAGGTCGCGGTAACCGTGCCGCCTTGCAGGGAAATCGGCCCCGCTCCCGCCTGGGTTGCCGTGAGTGCCGCAGCCAATACCAGTGTCTCCAATATGATTTTTGTTTTCATTTCTTGGTCCTGATCGGTGTTGAGAAGGAAGTGCCAGCTGCCGAACTCGTCAGTGGTGCTGAAAGGTTAGCACGGATGCATCACATTTGGTCTGTCCATTTGCATATTTGGTCTGGCCGAAATATGTGGATTGGTAAACCGTGGATGGCACGAGACAATTAGTTTCCGATCAGAAAAAAGCCCGGGTCTTGCCATCGCAATTCCCGGGCTTTCGCCAAGCATCGTTGTGAAAATCAGCTCATCGGCATGCTGCGGTCGCGTTCAGATGGCCCAGCTCTGCAATGCGCTGCGTCAGCTGGCCGAGCCTCTCGCTGTCCTGTTCGGATGCGGCCCATTTGCTCAGGATCGCCAGCTGCGCCGTTCGCAAGGCGTCCGCGGCGCACACCTTGACGTCGGGCGTGACGCCGACGCCTTCCCAATTCGCCTTGGTGATCGGGCTGCTCAGGCGGCTCAGCGGAATGAATGCGACGAAGTGCGGCATCAAGGGGATGTCCTTGCCGGCATTGGCGCCGCCGCCCGTGGTCTCGCCCACGATGGTGGCGCGCTTCAGGTTCTTGAGGGCGTAGGCGAAATCTTCCGCCGCCGAGAAGCTGTCCTTGCTGGTGAGGATAAATACCTCCTTCTTCTGGCCGTAGCGCAGCCCGGGCACCACGTCCAGGCTCCAGCGCTGCTCGAGGCGATTGCCTTCGCGGAGGTAGAAGTCGCTCAGATGGGTGCGCCCGTCCAGCAGGTAGCTCGCCAGCAGGGCCGAGGTGGCGGCGTCGCCCCCGCCGTTGTTGCGCAGGTCGATGATCAGGGCGTCGGTATGGGCAAGCGCCGTCATGGCGGCGGCCAGGGTGTCGGCCGCGTGAGCGGCGGACATGAAGCCGTCCAGCTCCAGCACACCGATATTCAGGGGCAGGCGCTCGATCTTCTGCACACCGAAGTTATTCGAGCGCATCCAGGCCAAGCGGCGTGCCGTATCCTCAGCCGATGACGCGACATGGCTTTGGCGTGTGGGGAGCGGGTCGTCGCTGTAGCTCACACGCAGGTGCCGGTCGCCGGACGCAGCCTGCATCTCGCGGCTCAAGGCTTCCGACAGCTGCCGCGCGTCGGCGACGCCGTCGTAGGCGCCCCGCTGCTGCTGCGCGCGCAGCGCCGCAGCGACCTTGCCGGCCACGTCGGGGAAGACGTATCGCTGGTCGACCTCTTTTGCCAGGGTGTCCACCAGCTGCTGGCGGCTGGCGGGGGTCATGCGGACTTCGGCCGACGCCGGCAGGCTGAGCAGGTTGGCGGCAAGAAGGAGACCCGCCAGGACGCGCAATGCTTTCATGTTTTCCTTAGTGAGGGCTGACAGACGGTCCTGCCACCGATTCAATCTAAGGAAAGATTGCACATTTTCAAGTCGCGCCCGGCGATTTACTCGCTGCGCATACTCAATGGGCGCAAGCCCATACTCAATGGGCGCAAGCCCATACTCAATGGGCGCAAGCCCATACTCAATGGGCGCAAGCCCATACTCAATGGGCTTGCTCCCAGTTCGGTCCAACACCGGTCTCCGCCACCAGCGGCACGTTCAGCTTGGCCACGCCGGCCATCAGCTCGGGCAGCTTGACGCGCACCAGTTCCAGCTCGGCTTCCGGCACTTCCAGCACCAGTTCGTCGTGCACCTGCATGATCATGCGGGTCGCCAGCTTGTCGGTCTCCAGCCACTCCTGCACGGCGATCATGGCCAGCTTGATCAGGTCCGCCGCCGTGCCCTGCATCGGCGCATTGATCGCCGCGCGTTCGGCGCCGGCGCGGCGCGGGCCGTTCGGGGAGTTGATCTCGGGGAGCCACAGGCGGCGGCCGAACACGGTCTCCACGTAGCCGCGCGCCTTGGCCTGCAGGCGGGTCTCGTCCATGTACTGCTTGACGCCGGCGAAGCGCGCGAAATAACGGTCGATGTAGCTCGACGCCGCTGAACGCTCGATGCCGAGGTTCTGGGCCAGGCCGAAGGCGCTCATGCCGTAGATCAGGCCGAAGTTGATCACCTTCGCATAGCGGCGCTGCTCGCTCTGCACCTCTTCCGGCGCAATGCCGAAGATCTCGGCAGCGGTAGCGCGGTGGATGTCCTCGCCTTCCGCAAAGGCCTTCAGCATCGCCGGGTCGCCCGAGATGTGCGCCATGATGCGCAGCTCGATCTGCGAATAGTCGGCCGAGACGATCACGCTGCCCGGCGGCGCAATGAAGGCTTCGCGGATGCGGCGGCCCTCGGCGGTGCGCACCGGGATGTTCTGCAGGTTCGGCTCGTTCGAGGACAGGCGGCCGGTGATCGCCACCGCCTGCGCGTAGTTGGTGTGCACGCGGCCGGTCTTCGGGTTGACCATCTTCGGCAGCTTGTCGGTGTAGGTCGACTTCAGCTTGGACATGCCGCGGTACTCGAGCAGGATCTTTGGCAGCGGGTAGTCCTCGGCCAGCTTCTGCAGCACCTCTTCGTCGGTCGAGGGCGCGCCGGTGGCGGTCTTTTTGATCACCGGGAGACCGAGTTTGCCAAAGAAGATTTCGCCGATCTGCTTGGGCGAACCCAGGTTGAAGGGACCGCCGGCCAATTCGTAGGCCTGCTGCTCCAGCTCCAGCATGCGCGCACCCAGTTCGGACGACTGCACCTCGAGCAGCGCCGCGTCGATCAGGACGCCGTTGCGCTCGATCTTCTGCAGCACTTCCATGGTCGGCATCTCGATGTTGCGGTAGATGTAGGTCAGGCCCTTGTCGGTTTCGACGTGCGGCAGCATGGTCTGGTGCAGGCGCAGGGTGATGTCGGAATCCTCGGCCGCGTACTCGGTGGCGCGGTTCAATTCGACCTGGTCGAAGCAGATCATGCTGGCGCCCTTGCCGCACACGTCGACAAAGGGAATCGTGGTGTAGCCGAGATGGCGCATCGCCATGGTGTCCATGTCGTGCGGCTTGTGCGACTCGAACACGTAGGACTGCAGCAGGGTGTCGTGCACGATCCCGGCCAGCTTCACCCCGTGGTTCTCGAAGATGTGCATGTCGTACTTCAGGTTCTGGCCCAGCTTGGGCTTGGCCGGATTCTCCAGCCAGGAACGCATGCGCTCGAGCACGTGCTCGCGCCCGAGCTGGTCGGGTGCGCCCGCATAGCGGTGCGCCAGCGGGATGTAGGCGCCCTTGCCTGCTTCGACGGACAGCGAGATGCCGACCATCTCCGCCGTCATCGGGTCGAGCGAGGTGGTTTCGGTATCGACCGAAGTCAGCTCGGCCGCATCGACCAGCGCCAGCCACTTGTCGAGCTGCTCCTCGGTGAGCACGGTCTCGTACTCGCCTTTGATGATGGGCATGCCCGGCAGGGTACCGGACGCGCCTTCGGGGGAGTTGAGCGGCGCGCCGCCAGGGCCGGCGCCGCGCGCTGGTGCCACTGCGCCATCGGCACGGCCGCCACCGCCCAGGTCGCGCAGCATGGTCTTGAAGCCGTAGCGCTGGAAGAACTCGCGCAGGGCTTCGGCGTCTTCCGGACGGCCGACCAGGGTTTCCTCGAACGAGACCACGTGGTTGACCAGGTCGCAGTCGGTTTTCACGGTGATCAGTTCGCGGCCCTTGGGCAGCCATTCGAGCGCCGCGCGCAGGTTCTCGCCGACCGCGCCGGTGATCGCATGGGCGTTCTCGACCACGCCATCGAGCGAACCGTGCAGGGTCAGCCACTTGACGGCGGTCTTGGGGCCGCACTTGTTCACGCCGGGGACGTTGTCGACGGTGTCGCCGATCAGGGTCAGGTAATCGATGATGCGGTTCGGCGGCACGCCGAACTTGGCGAGCACGCCGGCTTCATCGAGCTTCTCGTTGCTCATGGTATTGATGAGCATGACCTTGTCGTTGACCAGCTGGGCCAGGTCCTTGTCGCCGGTCGAGATCACGGTTTTCATGCCGCGCGCGGCCGCCTGCACCGCGAGGGTGCCGATCACGTCGTCGGCCTCGACGCCGTCGACCATCAGGATCGGCCAGCCGAGGTGGCGCACTACTTCGTGGATCGGTTCGATCTGCTTGCCCAGGTCTTCCGGCATCGAGGCGCGGGTGGCCTTGTATTCCGGGTAGAGGTCGTCGCGGAAGGTCTTGCCCTTGGCGTCGAACACGCAGGCGATGTAGGCCGCCGGGTAGTCGGCGCGCAGGCGGCGCAGCATATTGACCATGCCGTGCATGGCGCCGGTCGGGAAACCGTCCGCGCTGCGCAGGTCGGGCAGCGCGTGGTAGGCGCGGTAGAGATAGCTGGAACCGTCAACGAGCAGCAGGGTATTTTCCATAGGGGGCGCAGAAGCAAACAAGGCAGACAAAGTGTCCAGCATTATCGCAGATTCGGTACCAGGGGACGGCAGGCGCGGCGGTTCAAACTCTGCACACTTTTCACAGGGAAGCGTGTCTGTTTGTTACAATGAACTAAACGACACAAGGTGACCATCATGTTGCGCACATCTTCCCGCCTGAAACTTCTGACCTTGTGCCTGCTGGCGCACGCCGGCCTGGCCGCGGCGCAGACCCAACAGCAGGCGCCGGCCCAGCAGGCGCCTGCACAGCAGGCGCGCCCCAGCCAGGCGCCGCCGCAGCTCGAGCGTATCGAGCCGGGCAGCGACGTGCCGACCACCACCATCCCGCCACGCGAGCGCACCCGCATCACCGAAAAGCGCGGCAACGATGGCTCGGTTACCGAAGTGGAAGTGCAAAGCGGCAAGAGCCGCTACATCATGAAACCCAATGTTGCACCTGGTAACGCCCAACCCGGCGACGCCCAGAGCAACTCGATCCGCGCCCCACAATGGCAGGTCATGGAATTCGACTTCGGCAACCCGAAAAAGCAGGCGGCCGATCCGGCCACTACCTCTCCGTCGCCGGCCCCTGCCAAAGCGGGCGTACCCGCGCGCGCCGATGCGCCGCCTCCGCCACGGCTGGAACCTGTCGAGAAAAAATAATCCTGGCGCTGCCGTCGCGATGGCCACGGCAGCCGACCCTCACCTTTGTTGCTAGCACATGGCAGTTTTCACCGCGGTCTCGCTGGACGACCTTTCCCAGTGGATCAAGCAGTTCCCCCTCGGCCGCGCGCTCGCGCTTGACGGCATTTCTTCCGGTATCGACAACAGCAATTTCTTCCTCACAACAGAGCGTGGGGAATTCGTGCTCACCATCTTCGAAAACCTCGGTTTCGAGCAGCTGCCCTTCTACGTGCAGCTGATGCGCCACCTGGCCGGGCGCGGCATACCCGTGCCGGCGCCGGTGCCGACCATCGAAGGCGAACTGGTGGTCGCACTGCACGGCAAGCCGGCCATCATCGTCAGCCGCCTCTCCGGCGCTTCCCAGCTCGATCCGCAACCTGTCCACTGCGCCGAAGTCGGCACCATGCTGGCGCGCATGCACCTGGCCGGGCAGGCCTTTCCGCTGGTGCAGCCCAACCTGCGCGGCCTCGACTGGATCCGCGCCACCGCGCCCACGGTGCTGCCGCTCATCTCGGAAGCCGAAGCCGCGCTGCTGCGCAGCGAGGTGGCCTACCAGGGCGAGTTCGCCGGCAGCGTCACCTATGCCGCCTTGCAGCGCGGCCCGGTGCACGCCGACCTGTTCCGCAACAACGTGATGTTCGAGGGCGAGCGCCTGACCGGCTGCTTCGACTTTTACTTTGCCGGCGTCGATACCTGGCTGTTCGACGTCGCCGTCACGGTCAACGACTGGTGCGTGGACCTGGCCACCGGCGAACTGGATGAAGCCCGCGTGCGCGCCCTGCTCGCCGCCTACCACGCCGTGCGCCCGTTCACGGCGGAAGAACAGGGCGCCTGGCTGCCGATGCTGCGCGCCGGCGCCCTGCGCTTCTGGCTGTCGCGCCTGTACGATCTGCATATCCCGCGTGCGGCAGAACTGCTCACGCCCCACGACCCGACCCACTTCGAACGCATCCTGCGCGCGCGCATCGAGCGCGGCGCCCCTGACCTCCCCACATGAACTCTATCCCTGCAATCACCGGCTGGCACTGGCTCAAGCAAGGCGCCGGCCTGTTCCGCAAACAACCGGCCGCGCTGACCACGCTGCTGTTCGCGAACATCCTGATCAGCATCGGCATCAGCGCCGTGCCCCTGCTCGGGCCGATGATCGCCGTGATCCTGATCCCTTCGTTCTCGATGGCCTTCATGAAGGCCTGCCTGATGATCGAGAACGGCGAGCGCGTCACGCCCCCGGTCCTGCTGACCGGTTTTCGCAAGCCGGTGCTGCCGGACCTGTGCAAGGTCGGCCTGATCTACCTGGGCGTGTCGCTGCTGATGGCGCTCCTGATGCGCTTCGTGGTCGATCCGGGATTCTGGGAACAGATGGCGCGGCAAGGCCGCGAAGGCGGCCAGCCGCAGGTGGCGCCAGGCGACGTGCTGGGTGTGATGGCGGTGTTCGGGCTGGACGTGATCATCCTGATGTCGCTGTGCTTCGCCGCGCCGCTGACCTACTGGCAGAAGATGAGCGCGGGGAAGGCGACCTTCTACAGCTTCTTCGCCGTGGTGCGCAGCGCGCGCGTGTTCATCGTGCTGCTGCTGGCCTGGTTCGCGATCTTCATCGGCATCACCAGCGTGATCACCATGCTGCTGGGCCCTTCGAGCATGACGCGCGTGGTCTTGATGTGGCTGATCTTCCTGTTCGTGCTGCTGCTGCAGTGCGCGATGTATGCGGGGTACCGGCAGATTTTCGGCAAGCCGGTGGATAGTGCGCCGGCTGGGACCGTCAATCTCAGCAAGTAGCACGAGCCCGTTATTTTGTTGGCTTCAAAACGTCATTCCCGCGAAGGCGGGAATCATGCCACTGGCATGATTCCCTCCAAGTTTGCTGGCGTTTCGGTAACGCGAGCAAAATTGGATCCCGGCCTTCGCCGGGATGACGGTTTACAGGCTAACGCAGAGAATAACGAATTAGCGGCTCAGCGGCCGACGCGTTCGAGCTTCGCCACCGACAAATCCAGCACCTTCATCCCCGCCGCGCCGAAGTTGATCTGGGCGCGCGCCGCCCCTGCCCCACCCTCGATATTCACGATCACGCCCTCGCCGAACTTGGCGTGCGCCACCGTTTCGCCCACGCGCCAGCCGGAGCCGTTGCCGGACTTCTGGGTGATCTGCTGGGCGATGCGGTTGTCCGAACCCTCGCGGAAGTTGGCGTCGTCCCAGGCCGTGGTCTGCTTGCGGCCGGCGAACCAGTTGGTCTGCACGCGCGGCGACAGCCACTTGATCGACTCGTCGGGCAGTTCGTCGAAGAAGCGCGACTTCATGTTGAAGCGCGTCTGGCCGTGCAGCATGCGCTGCTGGGTAAAACTCATATATAGACGCTTGCGGGCGCGCGTGATCGCCACGTACATCAGGCGCCGCTCTTCGTCGACGCCATCGAGCTCGCGCGCGCTGCTCTCGTGCGGGAACAGGCCTTCTTCCAGGCCGGTGATGAAGACCGCGTCGAATTCCAGGCCCTTGGCCGAGTGCACCGTCATCAGCTGCAGCGCATCCTGCCCGGCCTGGGCCTGGGCGTCGCCCGCTTCCAGCGAGGCGTGGGTGAGGAAGGCCGACAGCGGCGACATCACGCTCGCCAGCGGCGCATCCGAATCAAGGATCTCGATGCCGTCCTGGTTCACGATCGCCTCGCCCGCTTGCGGCAAGGCCTGCGGCCCCAGGTGGGCCGGGGCGCCCTGGCCGAAGCCTTCTTCCTGCACGAACTGGGTGGCGGCGTTGACCATCTGCTCCAGGTTCTCGATGCGGTCGGCGCCTTCTTTTTCGTTCTGGTAGTGCTGCAGCAGGGTGCTGCGCTCGAGCACCACGCGCACCAGTTCCGGCAGCGGCAGCTGCTGGGTCTCGAAGCGCACCGATTCGATCAGCTTCACGAACGCGCCCAGCGAGCTGCCGGCCTTGCCGGTCATGTAGGGCACCGCCGCGTACAGCGAGATGCCGTATGAATCGGCCGCCATCTGCAGCTGCTCGATCGAGCGCGCGCCGATGCCGCGCGTCGGGAAGTTCACCACGCGCAGGAAGGCCGAATCGTTGTGCGGGTTGTCCATCAGTTGCAGATAAGCGATGGCGTGCTTGACCTCGGCGCGCTGGAAGTAGCGCAGGCCGCCGTACACGGTGTAGGGCAGGCCGGCTGCGAACAGCGCGTGTTCGATCACGCGGCTCTGCGCGTTGGAGCGGTACAGGATCGCGATCTCGCTGCGCGACAGGCCGTCCTTCATCAGGCTCTTGGCTTCCTCGATGATCCACTGCGCCTCTTCCAGGTCGCTCGCCGCCTCGTACACGCGCACCTGCTCGCCCTGCCCCGCGTCGGTCCGCAGGTTCTTGCCCAGGCGCTTGGTGTTGTTGGCGATGAGGTAGTTGGCCGAGTCGAGGATGTGGCCGAAGGAGCGGTAGTTCTGCTCCAGCTTGATCAGGTTCTTGACGCGGAATTCGCGCTCGAAGGCCTGCATGTTGCCGACGTTGGCGCCGCGGAAGGCGTAAATGCTCTGGTCGTCGTCGCCGACCGCGAAGATGGCGCCGCCGCCGTCCTCGTCGTGGCCGGCCAGGAGCTTCAGCAGGTTGTACTGCAGATCATTGGTGTCCTGGAATTCGTCGACCAGGATGTGGCGGAAGCGCATCTGGTAGTGGTGACGCAGCGGGCCGTTGCGGGCCAGCAGTTCGTACGAGCGCAGCAGCAGCTCGGCGAAATCGACCACACCCTCGCGCTGGCACTGGCCCTCGTACAGCTCGTAGAGCTCGATCATGCGGCGCTCGATCGGGTCGTTCGGCTCGAGCCGGTTGGCGCGCAGGCCCTGCTCCTTGGCGTTGTTGATGAAGTACATCAGCGCCTTGGCCGGGTATTTTTCATCGTCCACGTTGTGCGCCTTCAGCATGCGCTTGATGAGCGACAGCTGGTCTTGCGAATCGAGGATCTGGAAGGCTTGCGGCAGCGCGGCATCCTTGTAGTGGGTGCGCAGCAGCCGGTTGCACAGGCCGTGGAAGGTGCCGATCCACATGCCGCGCGTATTAATCGGCAGCATGGAGGACAGGCGGGTCAGCATCTCCTTTGCCGCCTTGTTCGTGAAGGTCACGGCCATGATGCCGGCGGGCGACACCTGCCCCGTCTGGATCAGCCAGGCGATGCGGGTCGTCAGCACGCGCGTCTTGCCGGAACCGGCGCCGGCCAGGATCAGCGCGCTCTGCGACGGCAGGGTGACGGCGGCGAGCTGTTCAGGATTGAGGTTATGGAGGAGATTCTGCATCCGGCCATTATAACGCCGCGATTACTGTATGCCCATCCAGCTGTGCAACAGTCGCGACAGTCCCACATTGGCCATTGACCTTCGCCGCATCCGCGCTAGGCTGGAAGACCAGGGTGGCGGCAGGACGCCGTCGCCACATCGACAACGACGAATCGGAGAGTGAGATGGCTATTGATAAAGATCCCGGCAAGGGTGCGTTCCCGGTCGACCGACCGACCGAGGCCTTGAAACGCGACCACGACATGGTGCGCGCGCTGAGCGACAGGTACCTGAACGGCGACAGCCAGGAATTCAAGGTCCAGGCCGGCAAGCAGATCCTGCAGGCCCTGCACATGCATTCGCGGATCGAGGAATCCGTGTTCTACCCGGCGGTGCGCTGCATCGACGAGGCGCTGGTCAGGGGCTTCGAGCGGGATCACGACAAGGTCGACAACCTGCTGGCGACGCTGGACGGCATGTCACTCGCGGATGCCCACAGCGACGCCCTGATGCGCGAACTGATCAGCGCGGTGACGGCGCACATCCAGGAAGAGGAAAACCAGCTGTTCCCGCGCATCGAAGGCTCCGGCGTGGACATGACGTCGGTCGGGCTGGAGATGCAATCGTTTGAGGCCAACATGGTGCACACGCAGGCGCAGATGAGCGACCAGGGAAGGATGCGGCGCTGAGTCCCCGGCCGCCTAACGCGGCGTCAGCGGCCTGCCGACCTGGTGCTCGGGTATTCCGGCAGGCCGTCGTGCAAGTCCATCCAGCGCAGGCGGCTGCGCACGAAGGTGTGGTCGCCCGGCGGGACCGTGTTCGGGTCGTCGAGGCTGGCACTTGTGATGTCGAGCTCTTCCGGCCAGCGCGCGTCCTCGAAGGTGAGCGTGGTGCCGCATTGTGGGCAAAAGCCGCGCAGTACGTGCTCGCTGGATGCGAAGCGCTGGGGATCTCCTTTTGTGTAGCGGAAATCGGCGCGGCGCGCACTGAACCAGGCCAGCGCGGGCGCGCCGGAAATCCTGCGGCAATCGGTGCAATGGCACAGCGTACTGTTGAAAATTTCTCCTGTAACGGTGTAGCGAACTGCACCGCAGAAACAGCCTCCCTGTAGGTTCATCTTGGTCTCCTTTCTGGCAACCAACAACTGACTCAACAGTATAAGCGGCCCATCCTTTCGCGCGCCGCCCGATTGTCTTTTCGCTTATTTTATTTGGAGATTCGCGACAGATCGCGTGGCCCGCAGGACCGTTCCGTTCGAAGCCATCGTTTGCGCGTGCCATGTCTCGGGCCAGACTGTGTGGGCATGTGCAAGGGCTTACCAGACCAAAGGAGAATTCTTATGCTGAACCGCGTAGTTACCGTTGCCGCGCTTGCCGTCGGCGGCATGATGCTGTCCAAAAAACTCAAATCGAACCGCCAGGGCTTTGGCGCCAGCTCGTCCGTGACGGAAACGATCGAGATCAACGTCCCGGTCAAGACCGCGTACAACCAGTGGACGCAGTTCGAGGACTTCCCTCAGTTCATGAAGAGCGTGAAGGAAATCCGCCAGCTCGACGACAAGCACCTGCACTGGCGCGCCAACGTGGCGGGCGAAGAGAAAGAGTGGGATGTCGAAATCACCGAACAGATCCCGGACAAGCGCATCGCATGGCGCAGCATCACCGGCGTGAAGAACGGCGGCGTTGCTGACTTCCACAAGATCTCGGACACCTGCTGCCGCGTCACGGTCCAGATGGACTATACGCCGGACGGCGCCCTCGAAGCCATCGGCGACGCCATGGGCGCCGTGCGCATGGAACTGCGCGGCAACCTGCAGAACTTCAAGGAACTGCTCGAGAAGCGTGGCTCGGAAACCGGCGCATGGCGCGGCCAGATCAAGCAACATTAAGAGCCTGTGAAAAATCCCTCCATGGCTGCGTTGCATCGTCTCGCCGTACTAACGTACTGTCTTCGACAATGCGCCTTGCCCTGGAGGTTTTTTCACACGCTCTAACGCCCCGGAGTTTGACCATCCGGTAAAAAAAAGGCCTGCCGCGACAACCGGCAGGCCTTTTTTTGCCTCGGGCTGGCTGCCCCGCAAGCGGGGATCAGCCCGCCTGCGGCACCGGCTTCGCCAGTCCCTTTTCGCGCGCCTCGCGGATCAGGGCGCGGACGGTCTGGTCGGCCGTCTTGCTCTCGCGCTCCATCTCCTTGCCGAGCACACCCATCTTCTTGCCGAGCGCATCCATCGGCTTGCCCGCCTCGCCCATCCGGCGACCAATCTGGTCCATCGACTTCTGCGCCTGGCGCATGCCCGGCTCATTGTGCAAGGCGCCCATCTCGGTGCCGGCCACCGACATCTGCTGGCCGAGCTCGCTCATGCGGCGCTGGATGCGCTCACGCTCCTTGATGCTGTCGGTCGCCGCCATCTGCTCGCCCAGCTTGCCCATCTCGTCGCCCAGGGTCTTCATGCGGCCTTCGATGGCGCGCAACTTCTTCTCGTCCGGCCTGAAGCCGCTTGCCGCGGTGTCCATTTCCTTGCCCAGCGCATCCATCTTCTTGCCGTGCACGTCCATTTCCTTGCCGAGCACGTCCATCTGTGCGCCCAGCTTGTTCATCGGCGCCCAGGCTGCATCGACCTTGGCCAGCACGGCCGGATCCTGGATGTAGTACGCCTGGCCGCCTTCGCGGAACCACAGGAAGTCGCCGCCAATGCGGCGCCTGGCGTCCTTGATATCGTCCCAGTCGTCGCTGCTGCCGCTCATGGTCGTGTTCTTGTCGTTGGCGCGGACGACGGCGTAGGGATCTTCCCTGCCCTCCTTGCGCACGACGCGGCGCACGGCCGCCGGCGCCGGATCGGGACGGGCGTTTGGCGTGGCCTGGGGCGCTGGCGCCGGCTGCTCCGCGGCGGCCTGCACCGGGGCCGACCAGGAATAGAAGGCGGCGGCGGTGGCCAGGCCCAGGATCGGCAGGGCGAGTTTCCAGTTCAGCGGTTCGGCTTCCGGACGAACCAGGCGTTTGATGCGGGACATAAGCTTTCCTCCATGTGCTGCTTGGGCAAGTTGCGGGGTGAACTGGAACAGGTCCAGTTCGGACAATGCAAGTGCCAGGCGCCGCGGTTCGCCGAGCTTGCTTGCGGCTACATCATCTGCAATCTGTTCGCGCTCTTCGCGGATCCGGTTCGACAGCCACCACACGGCCGGGTGGTAGAACAGCAGGATCTCGATCGCGCTCTGGATCAAATTCACTACGTAATCGCAACGGCGCACATGGGCCAGCTCGTGCGCCAGCAGCGCTTCCAGCAGCTGGGGCGGCATGCCCGACACGAGCGCCGCCGGCACGAGCACGACCGGACGCCACCAGCCGGCCGTCACCGGGCTCGTCAGATCGTCGACCAGGCCGAGCGTGACGCGGCGGGCGATGCCCATGCCGCGCGCCAGCGCATCCAGCCGCGCCTGCCACACCGGGTCCACCCGGTACTGGCCGGGACGGCTGCGCCGGCGCACCCAGGCCAGACCGAGCACCATGCGCAGCGCCAGCAGCCCGGCGCCGAGCGACCAGCACAGCACCACCAGGGGCAGGCGCTGCTCCAGCGCCATCTCCCAGCCGGCGAAGCGGCCGGCGTCGATCGCCATCGCCGGCAGCGCAGGGAGGGTGCCGCTCACCTGCCCCGTCACGGTCACGGGCAGCATGGTCGTCACCGCGCCGGTATCTGCATCCAGTACGCGCTGCACGGTGCCGGCCACGGGCAGGGCCGCGCACAGGAGCAGCGCGGCGCAGGCCACCAGGTAGCGCGCCTGCGGACTCGCCTTGCGCATCAGCGCCAGCAGCAGCGCCGCGGCCCAGCCGACCAGCAGCCCCTGCCACAGGAAGTCGATCAGGGCCCAGGCCAGGGCCGGTGCAGCAGTGTCCAGCAGCGCGTTCATCGGGTCTCCGTAAGGTGTGCTCCAGCTCCACCGTTGGCAACTAGATTAAAAGTTCTAGATAATTTTGTCTAGAACTTTTTTTCTACTTTGCGGCGAATGGGGCTGGCGATGGGAACACTGTAGGCGCGCGTGGCGCGCCAGGCCAGCCCGGTGCGACAGGCGGCACGATCGGCGGTACAGAATGAAAAACGCGGCCCGGAGGCCGCGTGGAGGAATCCATCGGGCGGACCGTGGCGGCCCGCCTGGCAAATCAGAAGACGACGACCGAGCGGATCGACTCGCCCGACTTCATCAGGTCGAAGCCTTCGTTGATGCGCTCGAGCGGCAGGTGGTGGGTGATCAGGTCGTCGATGTTGATCTTGTTTTCCATGTACCAGTCGACGATCTTCGGCACGTCGGTGCGTCCGCGCGCGCCGCCGAATGCGGAGCCCTTCCACACGCGGCCGGTCACCAGCTGGAACGGACGGGTCGAGATTTCCTGGCCGGCCGCCGCCACGCCGATGATGATCGACTGGCCCCAGCCCTTGTGGCAGCACTCCAGCGCCTGGCGCATGGTGGTGACGTTGCCGACGCATTCGAAGCTGTAGTCGGCGCCGCCGTCGGTCAGCTGGACGATGGTGTCGACCACGTTTTCCACCTTGGTCGGGTTGATGAAGTGGGTCATGCCGAACTTGCGCGCCATCGCTTCGCGTTCCGGGTTCAGGTCGACGCCGATGATCTTGTCGGCGCCCACCATCTTCGCGGCCTGGATCACGTTCAGGCCGATGCCGCCCAGGCCGAACACGACCACGTTGGCGCCCGCCTCCACCTTGGCGGTAAAGATCACGGCGCCGATGCCGGTGGTGACGCCGCAGCCGATGTAGCAGATCTTGTCGAAGGGCGCGTCCGAACGCACCTTGGCCAGCGCGATCTCCGGCACCACGATGTAGTTCGAGAAGGTCGAGGTGCCCATGTAGTGGTAGAGCGGCTTGCCGTCCAGCGAGAAGCGCGAGGTCGCGTCGGGCATCAGGCCGCGGCCCTGCGTCGAGCGGATCGCCTGGCACAGATTGGTTTTCTGCGACAGGCAGAACTTGCACTGGCGGCACTCCGGCGTGTACAGCGGGATTACGTGGTCGTCCTTGCGCAGGCTCGTTACGCCCGGACCGACGTCGACCACCACGCCCGCGCCTTCATGCCCGAGGATGGCGGGGAACAGGCCTTCCGGATCGGCGCCGGACAAGGTGTAGTAATCGGTGTGGCAAATGCCGGTTGCCTTCACCTCGACGAGCACCTCGCCCGCCTTCGGGCCTTCGAGCTCGACTTCCTCGATCGTGAGCGGATGGCCCGCCTTCCATGCAACTGCAGCCTTGGTCTTCATGTTCTCCCTTCCAGAATGGCGCGCGGCGCTGCAGTGCTTGCAACGCCGTCAAGTCTGGAATGATAACAAGGAGTGCGCTCGCGCGTTGCGCGCGTCTGCATTTGGGAAGAGAAGCAGGAATCTCATGACGCCGACGGTGGACGTTTGGTTCAAAACATATCACGCCGCCAGAGCCGCGGCGTTAAGAACACGTTAGCAAACCCAGCTTGAAAAAAATTTCCCACGTACAGTTGAATTCGACGTGCATATATTGATGCGTTTGAAATACACTAAATTTACCGCCTACAAGGCGGGCCATAAGCGCACAAGGCCTACAGAGCCGAGGCGCAATAACTAGTTTTCACACGGAGAATAGTAATGGTAGACAAAAACACTCGCGCATCCTCCCTTCGCATCGGCCTGGCGGCCCTGGTCGCAGCCGGCGTGTTCGGCAACGCCCAGGCTGCGGCGCCGGACACCACCCGCGTCATCGTCGCCTTCAAACCGGGCGCCGCCGCCAAGGTCAAGTCGCTGGTCGCCTCCTCGAAGGGCGCGGTGAAGCACGACATCTTCGGCATGAACGCCATGGCCATCGAGGTCCCGGCGGTCGCGCTGAAGGGGCTGGAGAACAATCCGAACGTCGAATACATCGAAGAGGATGTCATCCGCAAGCCCTTCGCCCTCACCTCCCCGTCAACCGGCACCCCTTACCTGTCGGGCCAGCTGGTCCCGTATGGCATCAAGCAGGTGCAGGCCGACCTGTTGTCGGACAGCGCCGCCGGCAACCGCAAGGTCTGCATCATCGACTCGGGCTACGACCGCAACCACGAAGACCTGTCCGCCAACAACGTGACCGGCGAATACGATGCCGGCACCGGCTGGTGGTACACCGACGAGAACCACCACGGCACCCACGTGGCCGGCACCATCGCCGCCATCAACAACAGCGGCACCGGCGTGGTCGGCGTCAACGCGAACAAGACCCTCAAGCTGCACATCGTGAAGGTGTTCGGCAAGGACGGCTGGGCCTACTCCTCCACCCTGGCCTCGGCCGCCAACAAGTGTGGCGCTGCAGGTGCGAATGTGGTCAGCATGTCGCTGGGCGGCGGCCGCAAGAGCGTGACCGAGCAGAAGGCCTTCGATACCCTGTATGCAAACGGCGTGCTGAACATCGCCGCCGCCGGCAACGACGGCAACACCGTGGTCTCCTACCCGGCCGGCTACACCAGCGTGGTGATGGTCGGCGCGGTCGACGAGAACAAGGCCTGGGCCACCTTCTCGCAGTACAACAGCAAGGTCGAACTTGCCGGCCCCGGCGTGGGCGTGCTGTCGACCGTCCCGATGGGCGGCGGCCAGGAAGCCGTCCTGACGGTGGGCAGCTCCACCTATGCCCCGGGTGCGATGGAAGGCTCGCCGGTCAAGGTTGCCACCGCCCCACTGGCCGACTTCGGCATCGGCGACAAGGTCAACACCGCCGTGTCGGGCAAGGTCTGCCTGATCCAGCGCGGCACCGTGGACTTCGCGGTCAAGGTCAGCAACTGCCAGAACAGCGGCGGCGTCGGCGCGGTCGTGTACAACAACGTGGCCGGCTCCTTCGGCGGCACGCTCGGCACCACCGTGACCAGCATCCCGTCGGTCACCGCCACCGATGTGGAAGGCGCCGCGATGAAGGGCCAGCTGGGCCAGAGCGCGACGGTCGGCATCAAGGCCAGCAACTACGCTTACTTCGACGGCACCTCGATGGCGACCCCGCACGTGTCCGCGGTCGCCGCCCTGGTGTGGAGCTACTTCCCGACCTGTACCGCGGCCCAGATGCGCGCTTCGCTCACCAAGAGCGCGCTCGACCTGGGTACCGCCGGCCGCGACACCAAGTACGGCTTCGGCCTGGTCCAGGCCAAGGCCGCGCGCGACCGCATCGCTTCGCTGGGCTGCGGTAACTAAAGCTTGCGCCGCAAGTGAAGAGGGACGCTTTCCGGCGTCCCTTTTTTCATGGCGCTGCGTGCAAGCGCAGCCGCATCGCGTATTCCATGCGTCCGGGCGCCCCCGCCATCGGATAGGCCTCGCCCAGCACCGTGAAGCCCGCGCGCTGGTACAGCGCCACCGCCGCGCGGTTGGCGCAGTTCACGCCCAGCCCGACGGTGTGCGCGCCGCGCTCCCTGGCCCAGGCCACCGCTGCGTCCAGCAGCGCGGCGGCGACGCCGCGGCCGCGGCACTGCGGTGCGACCCACATCTGGTACAGGTTCACGGTGTCCGCATCGTCGGCATCGACCTTGGCCCACACCAGTCCGACGGCTTCGCCGTCCAGTTCCGCGACCAGCGGGCAATCGATACCGGACACCGCTGCCTTGTCGAGCCGCGCAGACCAGCTGTCGAGCGGGCGCGCCGCTTCCTCTGCCAGCGAGCTGCCAAAGGCCTCCGGGGAGTCTTCCAGCGCACGCAGGCGGATGCTGCGGTAAGCCGGCCCGTCGTCCGGCCGCAGGCGGCGGATCGAGGCTTGCGCCATCACTGGCCCGGATTCAGCGTGCGGCCCTTGGCAGCGTAGCCGGAAGCCTTGGGCGCATCGGTCCAGGTCGGGCGCGCCGTGTCATTGGCGATGTCGTACACGCCCTGCGCCAGCATGCGCGTCACACGCGCCATGTTGTCGTAGTCGAGCTTGTCCCAGGTATCGTCCTTGCCGTGGTAGTCCGAGAAGCCGTAGGCCACCGACAGCGTATGCGCCGGCACGCCGACGTCGGCCAGCGACTGGTTGTCGGCGCGCGAGAAGAAGGCGTCGCTGAAGGACGCGTGCTTCCACAGGCGGATGCCGGTCTGGTCGGCCGACTTCTTGAGCATGCTGCCGAGGGTCGAGAAGTCGTAGCCGGTCATGGCGATGGAATTCTCTTGCTTGCCTTCGCTGTCGTCGGTGCGGCCGGTCTGCTCGAGGTTGATGTTGACCACCGTGTCCTTCAGCGGGAACACCGGGTGGCGCGCATAGTACTTCGAGCCGAGCATGCCGAGTTCTTCGCCGAAGAAGGTCATGAACACGATGCTGCGGCGCGGACGCTCCTTGCGCGAGGCCAGCTGGTTGGCCGCCTCGATCACCGAGACCACGCCGCTGGCGTCGTCGTTGGCGCCGTTATAGATCTCGCCGTCGCGGATGCCGACGTGGTCGTGGTGGGCCGTCATCAGGACGTAGGTGTTCTTCAGTTGCGGATCCGAGCCGCGCAGCACGCCGACCACGTTGCGCAGCTTGACCGGACGGACGCTTGCTGCCGCCACCGCAACGCGGACCTGCGCCCCACTCTTTTCCAGCGCCGCTGCGGCGTCAGCCGCGTGCAGCACCAGCACCGGCGGCGCGCCCTTCACGACCGGCTGCTCCGGATTGATCAGCCAGCCGCCGGTGCCGGCGCCGTGGCGCTTCTCGCGGTCGATCATGATGACCAATGCCGGCTTGCTCTTGAGTTTTTCCTGCAGCTGGCGCGCGGCGCCCGGTACCGGGGCGGCCGGCACCACCAGCACCTTGCCGTTCGCGGCCTCGCTGTTTTCCAGCGCTTCCTTCCAGGGCATGAACACGGCCGGCGTACTCGCCAGCGACACCGCATCGAGGAAGTTGCCGGTCGCGCCGCCCGCCGGCACGGCGATCGTGCTGCCGCCGGCATTGATATTCAGGCTCACGTCCCCGGCCTTGCGCTCGGCGTACTGCCAGTTCGCAGTCTGGAAGTAGCCGTCGTCGCCGGCCGGCTCCAGGCCCGCCTTGCGGAACTGCGTCGCGATGTAGTCGGTCGCCAGGTCCTGCCCGCGCGAGGGCGTGCCGCGGCCTTCCAGCTCGTCGGAAGCAAGGTATTTCACGTGGGTGCGCAGCGCATCGGGGGTGATGGTCGCGGTGGGAACCTGGGCGCAGCCGGCGGCGGCCAGTGCGAGGACGAGAGCGGAAAGGTAAAGACGCATGCGATTGCTTTCGGGTCAAATGGCAAGAAAGGCAATATCGCATGGCGCCCCACGGCTGGTCAATCCGCGGCAACCACAAATGAATGCATATGTCTCGGCCCCGCTCACGGCCTGGCCCGCAGCCGCTCCTCCAGTTCGTGTTCTTCCGGCGGATTGGCGAACACCTGTTGCAGCGTCCAGCCCTTCTTGTCGAGCAGGTAGGCGACCTTCAGATGGAATTCGCGATACAGCCCGCTCCTGCCATGATCGAGCTCCCAGGCGTTGATGGAGAACAGGCTGCGGTTCTCGTCGAAATCGAAGTCGCCGCCCTTGCCCACGTAGTCGGCATAACCTTCCAGCAGCCATTGCGGATAGCGCAGCATGACAGTGCGGCCAAAGGCGCGCGACACGTCCGCGTGGGTGATTTCATGCGCGATGTAGTACGACAGCGAACGCTGCGCGGCATCGGCGATCGGTCGGGGCCCTGGCGGCAGAATGCGGTTCGCCGGGATATCGGAAGCGCGGATGAACACCTGCCGTGTCAGCCAGACGTCGGTGGCGCCGCCCATGCGCGAATGGAAGGCGCGGCCGTACAGCCACAGCCGCCAGGGCTCGTTGCAGAAGAAGATCTCGACCGGGACCTCGCGGTCGTGCAGGGACGAGGTACGCAGGCGCCGCGTCACGTCGTCGAGCACTTCCGTGATCTCGCCCGGGATCGGCTGGTCCGACCAGACCTGATAGTTCTGGTAGACGCTGCGGTAGGCAAACACCGGCTTGGGGAACACGCATACCAGCAGGTACAGGCTTGCCACCGCCAGCAGGCCGGCCAGGCAGGTCTTCAGGAAGCGCGCAAGGCG
This sequence comes from Massilia sp. IC2-476, assembly GCF_020707295.1. Lineage (NCBI taxonomy): Bacteria > Pseudomonadati > Pseudomonadota > Betaproteobacteria > Burkholderiales > Oxalobacteraceae > Massilia > Massilia sp. IC2-476. The sequence continues at coordinate 151,062 of NZ_JAJFER010000002.1, read as the reverse complement.
GCGAACCGGGCGGGCGGTTTGGATGGTCCGTGCTATCAAGATCGTTCTCGCGTCAGGGCGGCGACCGGCGGGATGCCGGATGCGCGACAGGCGCAAGTTACTGAACGAGTCTTATCGAAAGCTTAACGGAGGGCGCGTCGCGCCCCGCCGGGTGAAGAATATGCGAATTGCGTAGAACTCAGTCCTCTTCCCACGCCTCGTGCGCCGCGGTCGGCGGCCGCCGGTAGACCTTGCCCTGGGTGGTGAAGCCGATCAGGCGCGCCACCACCGCCGCCAGGTACATCACGCCGACCAGCATCTCGATGCTGCACAGGGCGCGCGCATGCACCGTGAGCGGAATCACGTCGCCGATGCCGGTGCTCGAGAGCAGCGCGAAGCTCAGGTAATTCAGCTCGCTCCACGAGCGCGGTGCGGATGCGTTGACGGCAGCCGCAAAGGTGCCGGGCTGCAGCTCCTGCACCATCAGATAGAGGTGGGTGAAACCCCAGGCCAGCAGGGTGAAGGTGGCGCCGGCCGCGAACAGTTCGTCGGTGGTGGCACGACGGTCGGCCATCATATAGGCGATCAGGCTGCCGGCGGCGTAGAAGTAGAACAGTGCTTCCAGCGCCGAGGACCAGGGCAGCAGCGTGCTGCGCAGGTCGAGGAAGGACTGCAGCGCCAGCAGGATCACGATCGGCACCGCCAAGGCCACGCTGATCCAGGTCTCGCCCGGGGTGCGGCGCACCATGCGGATGGTCAGCGACAGCACCAGCACGCCGAACACATTGAAGGCCGCGTGCCCGGCCGGCGCATGTTCGATGAAGGGATACAGCAGCATGCCGAGCAGCTGCACCAGCAGCAGGACGGCGGAGGGATGGCGGCGCGTATGGATCAGCAGGCGCAAAGGTCGCATGGTCAAAAAAGCAAAGTGGATCACCCCCTCATTGTAGGACCCCTTTGGCCGAACAGCGCACAGAATGCGCGCACCGCCGCGTCCGGATCCTCGGCCGCGTAGACGGAGGTGATGGCCGCCACCATGGACGCGCCGCGCGCTACCAGTGGAGCGGCATTCTGCGGCGTCATCCCGCCGATCACGACCATCGGCAGCGACACCCGGTCGCGCCACACGTCGACCAGTTCCGCCGGGGTGACGAAACTGTATTTTTTCACCGGCGACGGATAGAAGCCGCCGAAGGCGACATAGCTGGCGCCGGCCTGCTGGGCGCTTTCCGCCAGCTTCAGCTCGCCGTAGCAGGAGGCGCCGACGATCTTGTCCGGACCGAGCAGCGCGCGCGCATGGGCGACCGGTGCGTCGGTGCCGCCCAGGTGCACGCCGTCGGCATCGATGTCGCGGCACAGGTCGATGTGGTCGTTGATGACCAGCGGCCGGCCGTAGCGGCGGCACAGCGCGAGCAAGGCCCCCGCCTGTTCGGCGCGCAGGGCCGGGCTAGCGCTCTTGTGCCGGTACTGCACCAGCGACGCGCCGGCGGCCAGCGCACTGCCGGTCACCGCCAGCAAGGTGTCGGTGTCGTCCCAGTCTGGTGTGACGAGATAGAGTCCGCGCAGGGAGTGCGTGTCCATGATGCTCCTTTCAGTGTGTATGGAGGATGCGGCGCGGGATGCGCTGTCCCGGCGCGATCCAGAAGGCATGCGCCAGCGTCTGGTGGCAGTAGTCCTGCGCGTGCTCGAGTGCTTCGCCCATGGCGTCGCCCAGCGCCAGGCGCGCCGCGATCGCGGCGGCCAGCGTGCAGCCGCTGCCGTGGTAGCTGTGCGGCAGGCGCGGCATGCGCCAGCTGCGCTGTTCGACGCCGGCGCGCAGCCAGCGGTTGACCACGATGTCACCCTCGTCGTGTCCGCCGGTCAGCAGCACATGCTCGCAGGGCACGGCCCCCAGCGCCTGCGCTTCCGGCAGGTTCGGCACCAGCACGGTGGCCAGCGGCAGCAGTTCGGCCAGCGCCGCCAGCGCGCTGCCCCTGCCGAGCGCATCGCCGTGGCCGCTGGCCAGCACCGGGTCGAGCACCACTGGCAGCTGCGGGTCGGCGGCGCGCAGCTGGCGCAGCAGGCGGGCGATGGCCAGCGCGTTCTCGCGGCAGCCGGGAATGCCGATCTTGACCGCATCGATGCTGCAGGCATCGATCAGGGCGTCCGCCTGGCGCAGGATCAGGCCAGCATCGACCGGCTGCACCTCGTGCACCCGGTTGTTGTCCTGCACCGTGAGCGCGGTCGCGACCGGCAGCGCATGGCCGCCGAGCGCGCCAATGGCGGCAATGTCCGCCGCCAGCCCGGCCCCGCCGCCGGGATCGAGCCCGGCGAACACCAGCACGGTCGGCACCATCAGGTGGCCATGCCCTGCAGCGGCGACGAGGGCGCGGCAGCGAAACGTTTCGGCATGCGCCCCGCCCGGTAGGCTTCGCGCCCGGCGATCACGGCGTGGCGCATGGCGCGCGCCATGCGCACCGGGTCACCCGCCGCGGCGATTGCGGTGTTCATCAAGACGCCGTCGCAGCCCAGCTCCATCGCGATTGCCGCATCCGACGCGGTGCCGACGCCGGCGTCGACCAGCACCGGCACCGTGGCCTGCTCGATGATGAGCGACAGGTTCCACGGGTTCAGGATGCCCATGCCCGAGCCGATCAGGGAAGCCAGCGGCATCACGGCCACGCAGCCGATCTCCTGCAGGATGCGGGCCTGCACCGGGTCGTCGCTGCAATAGACCATCACGTCGAAGCCGTCACGCACCAAGGTCTCCGCGGCTTTCAGGGTTTCCGGCATCTGCGGGAACAGGGTCTTCTCGTCGCCCAGCACTTCCAGCTTGACCAGCTTGCGCCCGCCCAGCAGCTCGCGCGCCATCTGCAGGGTGTAGACCGCGTCCCTGGCCGTGTAGCAGCCGGCCGTGTTGGGCAGGATGGTGAATTCATCCGGCGGCAAGACGTCGAGCAGGCTGGGGGCGTTAGGATCCTGGCCGATGTTCACGCGGCGGATCGCCACCGTGACGATCTCGGCGCCCGCTGCCAGCGTGGCATCGCGCGTCTGCGCCAGGTCGCGGTACTTGCCGCTGCCGACCAGCAGGCGCGAGCCGTACTGGCGGCCGGCGATGGTGAGGAAATCATTGTCTGCAATTGCGTTCATTTCTTCTCCTGTAGGGTGGGCGGGTCTCCCGCCCACGCGGTTGACCGGCCCATACCAAAACGTCGTGTCAATTCATACGGGATGTGACCGCGTGGGCGGAATCCGCCCACCCTACGAATTCAACCGCCGCCGATGGCGCGGACGATGTCTATCTTGTCTCTGGCCTGCACCTGGCGCTGCGCCCAGCGCTGGCGCGGTACCACTTCGCGGTTGACCGCCACTGCCACCGCCTGCCCGGCCAGCCCGAGCTGGCCGGCCAGTTCCTGCAGCGACACCCCGGGCGGCACGCGGTAGGGTTCGCCGTTCAGTTCGATGTCCAGCATCACACCTCCCGGTACAGCCTGGCGCCGCCGCGCACGAACTCGATCGCCTTTTCTTCCATGCCCCTGGCCAGTGCCGCGTCTTCCCCAACGCCGCTGGCGGCGGCGTACTCGCGCACCTCCTGGGTGATCTTCATCGAGCAGAAGTGCGGCCCGCACATCGAGCAGAAATGGGCCACCTTGGCGGAATCCTTGGGCAGGGTCTCGTCGTGGAAGGCGCGTGCCTTGTCCGGGTCGAGGCCGAGATTGAACTGGTCTTCCCAACGGAACTCGAAGCGTGCCTTGGACAGCGCGTTGTCGCGCATCTGCGCGCCCGGGTGGCCCTTGGCCAGGTCGGCGGCGTGGGCCGCGATCTTGTAGGTGATGATGCCGTCCTTGACGTCCTGCTTGTCGGGCAGGCCCAGGTGCTCCTTGGGCGTGACGTAGCACAGCATGGCGGTGCCGTACCAGCCGATGGTGGCGGCGCCGATGCCGGAAGTGATGTGGTCGTAGCCGGGCGCGATGTCGGTGGTCAGCGGCCCCAGGGTGTAGAACGGCGCCTCGCTGCACTGCTCCAGCTGCAGGTCCATGTTCTCCTTGATCAGGTGCAGCGGCACGTGGCCCGGGCCCTCGATCATGGTCTGGACGTCGTGCTTCCACGCGATCTGCGTGAGCTCGCCCAGGGTCTTCAGTTCGGCCAGTTGGGCTTCGTCGTTGGCATCGAAGATCGAGCCGGGGCGCAGACCGTCGCCCAGGCTGAAGGACACGTCGTAGGCCTTCATGATCTCGCAGATCTCTTCGAAATGCGTGTACAGGAAGGATTCCTGGTGGTGGGCCAGGCACCACTTGGCCATGATCGAGCCGCCGCGCGAGACGATGCCGGTCAGGCGCTTGGCCGTCATCGGCACGTAGGCCAGGCGCACGCCGGCGTGGATGGTGAAGTAGTCGACACCCTGCTCCGCCTGCTCGATCAGGGTGTCGCGGTAGATTTCCCAGGTCAGTTCCTCGGCCTTGCCGCCGACCTTTTCCAGCGCCTGGTAGATCGGCACCGTCCCGATCGGCACCGGCGAGTTACGGATGATCCATTCGCGCGTCTCGTGGATATGCTTGCCGGTCGAAAGGTCCATCACGTTGTCGGCGCCCCAGCGGATTGCCCAGGTCATCTTTTCGACTTCCTCGCCGATGGACGAGGTCACGGCCGAGTTGCCGATGTTGGCGTTGATCTTCACCAGGAAGTTGCGGCCGATGATCATCGGTTCGATTTCCGGGTGGTTGATGTTGGCGGGGATGATGGCGCGGCCGCGCGCCACTTCCTGGCGCACGAATTCCGGTGTGATTTCAGGCGGGATGCTGGCGCCGAAGGACTGGCCAGGATGCTGGCGCGCCATCAGGCTGGCCACGCGCGCGCCCATCGGACCGGAATCGACCAGCGAAGCGAGATATTCCTTGCGCCGCAGGTTTTCGCGCAGGGCGATGAATTCCATCTCGGGGGTGACGATGCTCTGGCGCGCGTAGTGCATCTGGGTGACGTTGCGGCCCGCTTTCGCGCGGCGCGGGGTGCGCTGCAGCTCGAAGCGCAGCGCGGCCAGCGCCGGGTCGGCCAGGCGCGCCTTGCCGTAGTCGGAGGTGGGACCTGGCAGCTCCTCGGTGTCGCCGCGTTCGAGGATCCACGGCAGGCGCGGCGTGCCCAGGCCGCGACGCACATCGATGGAAGCCAGCGGGTCGGTGTACGGCCCGGATGTGTCGTAGACGAACAGCGGCGGATTGGCTTCGCCGCCAAAACTGTCGGGCGTGGGCGATTGCGAGATCTCGCGCATCGGCACGCGGATGTCGGGCCGGCTGCCTTCGATGTAGACCTTGCGCGAGTTGGGGAAGGGTTCGATCGCCGCCTGGTCGACCGTGGCGGTCGCGGCTTCAAACTTGTGCGGTGCGTTCATGTGGCTCCTTTGCGGAGCCAGCAAAGGAGTGTGCCAGTACGGCCGCGCAGGCGCGTGCGCACCTCAGGCCTGCTTCTGACTGCTTCCCTTCGCTGGCATTATCCAGATCAGGTTCGGAGGGTATTTCTCACCCGTGTCGCGGATTTGCATATCTGCGACAACAGGACCCCTAGCGTGTGCCGCGCCCGGCTTCCCGGACGCAGCGGGCCGGATTATAGCGCCATCTACTCTATAATGGTTCTTTTCGCACAATTTTTACGCCACCACATCATGGAATTAGCCAAGTCTTTCGAGCCCGCAGACATTGAACAATACTGGCGCACCGAGTGGGAAAAGCGCGGTTACTTCACCGCCACCATGGAGGACGGCAAGCCGTCGTTCAGCATCCAGCTGCCGCCGCCGAACGTGACCGGCACCCTGCACATGGGCCATGCCTTCAACCAGACCGTCATGGACGGCCTGACCCGCTACTACCGGATGCGCGGCTATAACACCGCGTGGATCCCGGGCACCGACCACGCCGGCATTGCGACCCAGATCGTGGTGGAGCGCCAGCTCGACGCGCAGAAAATCTCGCGCCACGACCTCGGCCGCGAAGCCTTCGTGGAAAAGGTCTGGGAGTGGAAGGAAAAGTCGGGCAACACCATCACCGGCCAGATGCGCCGCATGGGCACCTCGCCGGACTGGCAGCGCGAATACTTCACCATGGACGAGACCCGCTCGAAAACCGTGGCGGAAGTCTTCGTGCGCCTGTACGAACAGGGCCTGATCTACCGCGGCAAGCGCCTGGTCAACTGGGACCCGGTGCTGGGCACGGCGGTATCGGACCTGGAAGTCGACTCGCAGGAAGAAGACGGCTCGATGTGGTACATCAAGTACCCGCTTGCCGACGGCTCGGGCCACCTGACGGTCGCCACCACCCGTCCTGAAACCATGCTGGGCGACGTCGCCGTGGCGGTCGACCCGACCGACGAGCGCTATACGAGCCTAGTCGGCAAGCTGTTGACCCTGCCGCTGACCGGCCGCCAGATCCCGGTGATCGCGGACAGCTACGTCGACAAGGAATTCGGCACCGGCTGCGTGAAGATCACCCCGGCCCACGACTTCAACGACTACGCGGTCGGCCAGCGCGCCGGCCTTGCGCCGCTCAACATCTTCACGCTGGACGCGAAGATCAACGAAAACGGCCCGGCCCAGTACCAGGGCCTGGACCGCTTCGCCGCGCGCAAGCAGATCGTCGCCGACCTCGACGCGCAAGGCCTGCTCGAGCAGGTCAAGCCGCACAAGCTGATGGTCCCGCGTGGCGACCGCACCAATGTCGTCATCGAGCCGATGCTGACCGACCAGTGGTTCGTCGCCATGAGCAAGCCGGCGCCGGAAGGCACCTTCAACCCGGGCAAGTCGATCACCGAAGTCGCGCTGGAGAAGGTCGCGAGCGGCCAGATCAAGTTCGTGCCGGAGAACTGGACCACCACCTACAACCAGTGGCTGGGCAACATCCAGGACTGGTGCATCTCGCGCCAGCTGTGGTGGGGCCACCGCATCCCGGCATGGTATGGCGAGAACGGCGAGATCGTCGTCGCCCGCAGCGAAGAAGAAGCCAGGACCAAGGCCGCCGCACAAGGCATCGCCGGCGAATTGCGCCGTGACGACGACGTGCTCGATACCTGGTTCTCCTCGGCCCTGGTGCCCTTCTCGACCATGGGCTGGCCGGAAGAAACCGCGGACATGAAGCACTTCCTGCCTTCCTCCGTGCTGGTAACCGGTTTCGACATCATCTTCTTCTGGGTCGCCCGCATGGTGATGATGACGAGCCACTTTACCGGCAAGGTACCGTTCGAGACCGTGTACGTGCACGGCCTGGTGCGCGACAGCCAGGGCCAGAAGATGTCGAAGTCGAAGGGCAACACGCTCGACCCGATCGACCTGATCGACGGCATCGACGTCGAGTCGCTGGTTGCCAAGCGCACCACCGGCCTGATGGACCCGCGCGCCGCCGAGAAGATCGCGAAAGCGACGCGCAAGGAATTCCCGGAAGGGATCCCGGCCTTCGGCACCGACGCCGTGCGCTTCACCATGGCGAGCTACGCCTCGCTGGGCCGCAACATCAACTTCGACCTGGGCCGCTGCGAGGGCTACCGCAACTTCTGCAACAAGCTGTGGAACGCCACCCGCTTCGTGATGATGAACACGGAAGGCAAGGACTGCAGCCAGCCGAACCCGGAAGACCTGTCGCAGGCCGACCGCTGGATCGTCTCGCTGATGAACCGCGTCGAGCTGGACGTGGCCAAGGGCTTCGCCGACTACCGCTTCGACAACATCGCCAGCAGCATCTACAACTTCGTCTGGTACGAATACTGCGATTGGTACCTGGAACTGGCCAAGGTTTCGGTCCAGCAGGGCACGGAAGCGCAGCAGCGCGCCACCCGCCACACCCTGCTGCGCGTGCTGGAAGTGGTGCTGCGCCTGGCGCACCCGATCATCCCGTTCGTGACCGAAGCGCTGTGGCAGGCGATCGCGCCGATGGCCGGCAAAACCGGCGACAGCATCATGCTGCAGCCCTACCCGCTGGCCGACACTTCCTTTGTCAGCGAAGAGGCGGAAGCCTGGATGGAGCAGCTCAAGGCACTGATCGACGCCACCCGCAACCTGCGCGGCGAGATGTCGCTGTCGCCGTCGGTGCGCGTGCCGCTGTTCGTCGAGCCGGGCAACAATGACGACCGCGCCCGCATGTCGGTGTTCGCGCCCTACATCCAGTCGCTGGGCAAGCTTGCCGAGGTGCAGATCGTCGACGCGCTGCCGGAATCGCCGGCCGCCGTGTCGATCGTCGGCACCACCAAGCTGATGCTGAAGGTCGAGATCGACGTCGCCGCAGAACGCGAGCGCCTGTCGAAAGAGATCGCGCGCCTGCAGGGTGAGATCGCCAAGGCGAGCGGCAAGCTGTCCAACGAAAGCTTCGTCGCCCGCGCCCCGGCCGCGGTGGTGGAGCAGGAAAAGGAACGCGTGGCGAACTTCTCGGCGACGCTGGCCAAGATGCAGGAACAGCTGGCGAAGCTGCCGGCAGCCTGAGGCGTCGTCTTTTGCCTCCCCGGTTCGTCCAGCGGGCATGCCTGCCGGACGAACCATGCGTCATGTAATCAAGCAGTTCCCGTTCAATGACAAGTTCCGATACGGGCGCCGGTCCACGCGCCGCGCCTGGCCGTCCCGGCCCGCTGGCGCGACGCCTGCTGCCGAACGAGCCCCGCGTAGCCGCTCCAGTCCGCGAGGCCACGCTGACCGCCCAGTACCTCTTGCCCGCCATTGCCGAACTGGGCGCCTGCATGCTGGCCGTACGCCTGCAGGTAGACGCCGAACTCGGGCGAGCGAGCCCTGTCAAGCAGGGCAAGGCATACCCACTAGGGCATTGCCTGGAAATCAGCCTGGCTGTGCAGGATCGCCTGCGCTCGCTCGACGAGTCGCAGTTGCCCGAGCAGGCCGCCGCCGGATTGCGCGCGCTGCGAGCCTTCCAGGCTGCCGGCGGCACCGTGCGCCGGACCTGGGGGGCGCTGCGCGAACAATACTTCCAGAACGCGTTCCAGGTCGGCAGCCTGTACGTCGACGTCTCCAACGACACCGTGACGATCACCAAGCCGAAGGTCGAAATCCTGCCTTTCGACGAGGCGCAATTCGTACCGATCCGGGACTTCGTCCACTTCCGCCAGATCGGGTCCGGCTATTGGGAAGGGCAATGGTATGCGAACCACCTCTTGCCCGAGCTTGCCCCGCATTGCCCGCTCATCCACGTGAAGCCCAACGGACACATCAAGATCCATGACGCTGCCCAGTACATGCTGGCGCTGACGCGCGCCGGTGGCTTCGCGCCAAGCGCTGCGGTGCTGCGCGAGGCGCCGATGCCGGACGCCGTCTTCGAGCAGGCCGCGACGGCGCTGCGCAGTGCCGGATATGCCTTGCCCCGTGACGCAGCGCAGGGGCGCGAACAGGCCCTGCAGCAGTGCAGCCGCCAGCGCGCCAGGCGCTGGCACCAGTCTCCTGATGTCCTGAAGCGCGTCGTCCAGGACGTCCAGCAGGCGAACCTGCGGCTGGTGCAGCACACCGCCAACACCCACCCATTACCCACCCAGGATCAAGCCGTGAAAACTATTACGATCGACAACACCGATTATGATGTCGCCAGCCTCTCCCAGGAGGCGAAGGTGCAGTTACAAAGCATCCAGTTCGTGGACCAGGAACTCGCCCGCCTCCAGGCGCAGCTTGCTGTGCTGCAGACCGCGCGCGCGTCCTATGTCCAGGCCTTGAAGAGTCTCTTGCCGCCGGCCTGAATCCGGCGCGCCACGCCTTATTTTCCGGTCGATGCGTGCTGGCTGCGCAGCGCCTCCACTGCCCCCACCACCGCCTTGTGCGCTGCCCCGCACTCCAGCCTGGCCATCTGCTGCATGCTCATGCCCTTCCCGATCTCTTCTGCCACCAGGTAGCCCAGGTAGTAGCCACGCCGCGCCGGCAGGCCAGTGCCGTCGCCGCCCCGGCCCTGGAACAGGCCCGCATAGTGCGTCTGGTCCTCGCTCTCCAGCTTGCCGTGCAGGTCGTTGAAGGCGCGGCCCAGTTGCTTGCGCGTGTCGGCCACCAGGTTGTGGGGAATGTCGAGCAGCAGTTCGCTGTTGTTCGCCGACGGATTCATGCGCTTGGCCACGTAAGTCGCCAGGCCTTCGTTCCACAATCCCACCCACACCGGCTCCTTCGCGCAGTTCATGTTGTGGTAGTCGTGGAACAGCTCATGGTGGAAGAAGGCCGCTTCGTCGCCATCCCCGTGGTACTTGACCATGGCGTCGGCCCCGAAGATGAAATAGGTTTTCCCGTCGAATGTACGGGTGCCGCCGTCCATTTCGCCGAGCGAGTGCAGGAACCAGATGTCGGTCTTGGCCGCGTAATCCGGGAAAGTGGCGCGGAAGCTCGCGATATGGCCCGGCAGGTCCTGGGTGAAGCGCGCCACCTTCCTGTCATAGGCGGCTCGCATGGATGGGAATTCGGTACGGGCTTTGGCGATTTCCCCGTCGTGCTGGGCTTCGGTCCGCCTGCCCCCGAAGCGCTGCACATCGTAGAAGGCCGGGAAGCGCGATGCAATGGTGGTCTTGAAGTCCTGCACGAACGCGCTGTCCGGCTTGCCCGCGTTGCGGTCCCACACCTGCGCGAAGGGGGTGGCAAGGTCATGCACTTGCATGCTCAAGCCTTTGACCTCGGCTGCGCCGGCGGAAGCGGACAGGATGGCGCCCAGCACCAGGGGCAAGCGGAAAAAGCTCTTCAATGCGGTTCCTCGGTCAAAAAATGGCGGATTGTATCGCTTTGGAAACAATTCACATGTCATCAAAGTGTCGGCGGATTGTCAACATGGCCCTGCCGCCACGATTGGAAGGAATCCTCGGATTCCACTATCCACTTGTCTGGACGGGTTTGCTACACTCTGCCATACCAATAACGATTCTGGAGACCCAAGATGCGACAACTGATGAAGGCAGGCCTGATCGCCATGATGTTCGCGATGCCGGCAGCGTGGGCGCAAAACGCCTCGCCAGCGGGCGTATGGAAAACCATCGACGATGAGACCGGCAAACCCAAGTCCCTCGTCCGCATCACCGAAGAGAACGGTGTTTTGACCGGCAAGATCGACAAGCTGTTCCGCCCGGCCGACCAGGACCAGAACCCGAAGTGCACCGCCTGCGAAGGCGCGCGCAAGGACCAGCCGATCGTGGGCATGACCATCCTGTGGGGCCTGAAGAAGGACGGCAACGAATACACCGGCGGCGAGATCCTTGATCCGTCCAAGGGCAAGACCTACAAGAGCAAGCTGAGCCTGAAGGACAATGGCAGCAAGCTCGACGTGCGCGGCTACATCGGCGCGCCGATGTTCGGCCGTACCCAGACCTGGGTGCGCGAGCAGTAATCTTTCAAGGCGGCCTGCGGGCCGCTTTTTCGTATGTCGCCCGCCAAGGCCTACCTCTTCCTTGCCTTCGCCATCGTGGCCGAGGTCATCGGCACCACCGCGCTCAAGGCCTCCGACAGCTTTACCAAACCGCTGCCCAGCCTGGTCACGGTGGGCTGCTACGCCCTCTCCTTCTACCTGCTGACCTTCAGCCTGCGGATACTCCCCACCGGCATCGCCTATGCGATCTGGTCGGGCGTCGGCATCGTCCTGATTTCCCTGATCAGCTGGGCCGTCTACGGGCAGCGCCTCGACCTGCCTGCCATCGCCGGCCTGGCGCTGATCATCGCGGGCGTCGCGGTCATCAACCTGTTCTCGAACAGCGTCAGCCACTGACTCTTCCATTCGCGCGCCACCAGGATTGTAATTTCGCTATCTTCTCGTTACTGCTGAGTTGTATGCACAACGATTTGTAACGAGGAAACCATGATTTTCTTGCGTCTCGCCTGCCTTGCCGCCGGCATCCTGGTGCTGGTGGCGCCACCGGCCATGCTGTTCCCGAAAGGCGCCGGCCTGTTCGAGCTGTCGCGTTCCGTCACCCTGCTGGCGGCCTTGCTGCTGGCCGCGTCGAGCTTCTTCATCGTCGGCATGACCATTCACCGCATCAAGCGCTCGCCGGCGCTGGGCCGCCTGTGCGCCCTGCTGCTGGGGGCCGCCTTCGTGGCCGGGATGGCGACCATGTGGCACAGCGCCGAGCCGCTGGCCCTGTGGATGAGCGGCGCACTGCTCTGCTTTACCCTGATGGTCGCGCTGGTGCTGGCCTTCCTGCTGCTGCAGGAACCCAGCCCGAGCCGGGTGCGGGCGCGCGAAAAGCGCCAGCACCGCCCGCCGGTTCTGCATCACCTGTAAACACGCGCACGGCAAAACAGGCCGCCGTCTTCGGCAGGCGCTCTGTGCTATCGTCGGGGCCATGAACGGCCCGTAGCCAGATCCCCGATGAGCATACCGACCAGTGCCCAAGGTCCCATCAACGCTGCGCGCCCCGTGGTGCGAGGCCGGCTGCTCCGCTACCTACGCCTGCTCAGCCTGTTCGCCGGCGTGCTCGCCCTGGTCCATCCACCCCTGCTGCTGCGCCGCATCTCCCACCTGCTGCCGGATATCGCCGAACCCTTCGTCATGCTGGGCGGGATGCTGCTCGCGGCCGGCGGCTACTTCGTGATCGGGCTGGCGGGCCACCGCATGCGCCGTTCTCCGCCGCTGCGTTCCCTCGCTTCGCTGCTGATGATGGTGCCCTTCGGCGCCAGCGCCACCGTGGTCTGGCATGGCGGCCATCCGATGCTGCTGCGGGTGTGCGGCTTCCTGATGGTGTTCACCCTGGTGCTGTACATGAGCTTCATCTATCCCCTGACGCACACCCCGAAGCCGAAGAACGGCCGCCGCGCGCAAGCCTACAGCCAGCCGGCGTCGCGCGCCATACGGTAGGCCTCGACCCGGTTGGCGGCATTGAGCTTGCTGATCGCCTCGGACAGGTAGTTGCGCACCGTTCCTTCCGACAGGTGTACCTGGCGCGCGATGTCGCCGCTGCTCTTGCCCTCCCCGGCCAGGCGCAGCACCTGGCGTTCGCGCTCGGTCAGCGGGTCTGCGCCGCCGCTCCAGCTTTCCATTGCCAGTTCGGGCGCGATCGCCCGCCCGCCGCCATGCACGGCGCGGATCGCCGCCGCCAGGGCGTCGACCGGGGCGTCCTTGAGCAGGTAACCGCGCACGCCGGCCTCCATGGCGCGCCGCAGGTAGCCGCTGCGCCCGAAGGTGGTCACCACGATCACCTTCGCTCCCAGGCGGCGCTCCTTCAGCTGGGCCGCCAGCTCCAGCCCCGTCATCAGGGGCATCTCGATGTCGGTCAGGACGATGTCGGGCTGCAGGCGCTCGCACATGTCGAACGCTTCGCGCCCGTTGGTGGCGGCGCCGGCGACTTCGAAGTCGGGCTCGAGCCTGAGCAGCGCGGCCATTGCGCCGAGGACGAGGGTCTGGTCTTCGGCCAGCAGGATGCGGATCATGACGTGGCTCCGGTGGGAATGCGCAGTTCGAGTTCGAGGCCGGCGCGCGCACGCAAGGCCAGCCTGCCGCCGACCGAGGCGACGCGCTCGCGCATGCCGGACAGGCCGTTGCCGTGGCGGATATCGGCCTCGCTGCGCGCCTGGCCATCGTCGGCGATGCGCAGCACCGCCACGCCGTGTTCCAGCGACAGCGAGACGCTGCAGCGGCTCGCGCCTGCGTGGCGCACCACATTGGTCACGGCTTCGCGCAGGGCCAGCGCCACCACGTTCTCGGCAGCCGGCCCCAGCTCGATGCGCTCGACTTTCTCTTCCAGCCGGACATCGGCCGCCGCCAGGCTGGCGCGTGCGCTTGCCAGCGCGCTGGCCAGCCCTTTTTCGCGGTAGCCGGTGACGGCGGCGCGCACCTCGGCCAAGGCCTGGCGCGCACTGGCTTCGATGTCGCCGACTTCGCGCGCACAGGCATCGGCGTCGCGGTGCACGAGTTTACGCGCCAGTTCGGCTTTCAGCGCAATCAGCGACAGCGAATGGCCCAGCAGGTCGTGCAGGTCGCGCGAGATGCGTTCGCGCTCGGCGATGGTGGCCATGTGCTCGACCTCTTCCTGCTTGCGCATCAGCTGCTGGCGCGAACGGCGCAGGCGCGCATCCATCACTGAGCCGAAGCCCACCGGCAGGCTGATGGTCAGGATCGGCATCAGGAACATGAAGCGCGTCTCTTTAATCTGTAGCGAGGCGAGCAGCGCGCACACGACGATGGCGCCGATCGCCAGCATCGCCTGCTTCATGCGCTCGATGCCGGCCGCCATGGCGCAGGCGAAGATGAAGAAGGTGGCCGCACCCGGATTCCACCGCACCCAGGCCGTGCCGATCAGGCAGCCCGCGAGCATGCAGGCATAGACCTGCCAGCCGCGCGCCCAGTAGCTGGCGAAGTACAGGGGCACGAACACCCCCAGCGTCAGGATCAGCATCGCCAGTTCCAGCGGCCCGGGCGTGATGTAGGCGTACTTCCAGCCCATGTAGCCGAGGCTCAGGAGCCAGAAGTAAGGCATCCTGCCCTGCTCCGGCGGCACCCACGGTCCCTTCAGCATCCCCATGATCTTCTTCATCGTCGTCTTCTTCTTGTTACGGCAGCAGGCGCACGTCGGCGATCTCGAAGCGGTAGTCGCCCGGCTGCGGGCCGGCGTTGAATCCTAACATGGTGATGGCCGCCGGATCGATGCCTTTGAGGTCACTAAAAGGGACGCTGACCTCGGTCCACTCCGGGCCCGCGGTAAAACTCTTCGCACCGGGCATCTGCACGCCCTGCGACATCGCCATCATCTGGTAGGTCTTGCCGTCGCCGCGCACCTTGAAGCGCACGGTCTTCGCCGCGCTCAGGTTGGCCGGCTGCATCGGCTGGGCGCCCGGCATGAAAGCCACGCCCGACCAGGCGAAGGGCAGGCCCGGCGCAACCGTCGCACTGATCGCGAGCGGCACCTGGCCGTCCGGCAGGGCCGGCTGCGGCGCCAGCTTCACGGTCGACTTACCGCCGGCGAAGCTGTCGGTGGACGGTCCCCAACCGATGCCGATCGGGCTGGCCAGGCGCTTCTCGCTGAACTGGCTTATACGGCCATCCGGCGGCAGCGCAATGGGATTGCTTCCCTGCGCTTCCTGGGCGGCCTTGGCCACCTGGCGGCGCTGGGCATCGACCAGGCCATTCGCACTCTCGCCATCCTTCCATACTTCGACAATCCGGCGAGTGGCCAGGATGTCGGCGGTGGGATTACCCTCGACCAGCAGAAGGTCCGCCTTGTAGCCCTTGGCGATGCGGCCGCGCTGGCCCAGCTTGAAGGCCCCGGCCGGCGCGCTGGTAGCGGCGGTGAGCGCCTGCGAGGGCGTCATTCCCGCCTCGACCAGGGCCGCCAGTTCGCGGTGCATGCTGACGCCATACTGGGTGCCCGGGTTGCCGGCATCGGTCCCGGCCAGCACCGGCACGCCCGCCTTCACCATCGCGGCGGTGACGGCTTTCGGCGCCACCAGCAGCGCCGGTTTTGCTTCATTGCCGTACCTGGCCTTGAGCGGCGCCTGCCCATCCTTGTCGAGCAGCGCAGCGAAGGACGGGTTGGCCAGCAGGTCGTCGCCGCGGAAGTTGGCCATGCTCTCGAGTA
This sequence comes from Massilia sp. IC2-476, assembly GCF_020707295.1. Lineage (NCBI taxonomy): Bacteria > Pseudomonadati > Pseudomonadota > Betaproteobacteria > Burkholderiales > Oxalobacteraceae > Massilia > Massilia sp. IC2-476. Next base: position 135,606 of record NZ_JAJFER010000002.1, on the reverse strand, counting down.
CCGCGAAGGTCGGAATCACGAAGGCGCCCTTAGAGCGCGCCAGCCTGGCCAGCCCTTCCGCATCGGCGGAACCAGCCGCAAACAGGTGCACCAGCCCATCGGCGCCCGCCTCCAGCACGGCGCGCGCATCCTTCTCGTTGCTGATGTGGACCACGGCCAGCTTGCCGCGCTTGTGCGCTGCGTCGATCACCGCCTTCACCGTGGCCAGGTCGAGCGATTTGTAGCCATAGCCGCCTTCCATCACGATCTTGATGAAGTCCGAGCCTTCTGCAATGCGGGCGTCCACGAAGGCTTGCGCTTCTTCCGGCCTGGTGATGGTCGGGATCGCGATGCCGAACTGGGTGCCGTGGCCACCGGGCGCCGTGACCAGGGTGCCGGCTGAGAACAGGTCGGCCCGGCGGCTGTTGCCGCCATGTGCCATCTCGAGCTTGGCCTTCTTCAGGGTCGGCACGTCGGTGAACATGTCGATCTGGGTCGTCACGCCGAACAGCACCGGCAGTTCGTGGAAGCGGAAGGCGTGGGTGTGGGCGTCGATCAGGCCCGGCAGCAGGGTGCGGCCGGCGCCGCTGACCACGCGGGCGCCCTGCGGCGCCTTGCCCTTGAAGTCGGCGTCAACGATGACGCCATTATCGAACAGGACCGAGCGGCGCTCGTGCACGCGCTCGCCATCGAAGACGCGCACGTCCTGGACCAGGGTGGGCGCGGCGTTGGCCGAATTTGCGGACGCTGCCAGCAGGAGGCTTGCGGCGACGGACAGGACTTTCAGGGCGGTGGGCTTCATGCGTTCCTCGCATTGGTTGGTGTGAAGCCAGTATGCGAGAACGGCGATGGCGCCTGTAGAAGCAGGCGCCATCAGTTTGTCATGACAATTGTCATGCCCTTACGGGGCGGGTGCTGTCCCCTGTCCTGGCGCCGGCCCGTCACGCATGGCTTGTTCGTACGCTGCCTGAAGTTCCTTGAAGACCGAGCGCTCGGGTGCCTGTGCGCCCAGGTGCAGGTAGCGCAACTCTTCCATGAATGCGTCCCACAGCGCTGGGCCGCCTGCTTCCAGCAGCTCGGCGCGCACAGAGAGTTCCCTGCTTGGTGCCGTGTGGCGGCGGCCCCAGGATCCCAGGTGCGCAAGCAGCGGCACCAGCTGGATGCTGGGCTCCGTGAGCGAATAGATGGCTTTCTGACGATGTTGCGGGTCCGGTGCCTTGCTCAGCAAGCCGGCGGCGACCAGACGTTTGAGACGATCCGCCAGGATGTTCGAGGCGATCCCTTCTTCGCTGTTCGCCAGCAGGTCGCCATAGGTACGCCGGTTTCCGAACATGAGGTCGCGGATGACGATCAAGGTCCAGTGATCACCCAACTGTTCCAGTGCCAGGTTGATCGGGCAAGCTGAGCGACCTTTTTGCGGCATCGATATCTCTCCAAATTAATATTGCCTTCCACAGCGCCGCAGCGTAGAGTTCAACCACTTGCAATATGCAATCGGTTGAACTCACCCGAGCATCATACTCTGTAGAGGGACGTCCCATGTCGCTTTTGCTTTACGGTCATCCGTTCTCCTCATACACCCAAAAGGTGCTCGTTGCGCTATTCGAAAACGATGTTCCTCATTCTCTTTTATCGCTCGATGACAATGCGCTGAACCATGCGCAACATACTGCCGACTGGCTGGAGCGCTGGCCACTGCGCACGTTTCCGTTGCTGGTAGACGCCGACCGTAGCATCGTCGAGGCCAGCGTGATTGTCGAATACCTGCAGCTTGCCTACCCGGGCGCTGTCCCGCTGCTGCCGGAAGATCCGCTGGATGCGCTGAACGTGCGCTTTCTCGACCGCTTCTTCGACCTGCACGTCATCGCTCTGGTGCAGCATGCGGTGGGCGGCGCATTGAGCGGCGATGCCCTCAAAAAACAGGAAGCGCACACCCATGCGGCAGAAAAACTCGAACTGGCCTACGCATGGCTCGAGGCCCACCTGGCCAGGAACAAGGCCCCCTGGGTAGCCGGCGCCAATTTTACTCTCGCAGATTGTGCCGCAGCCCCGTCCCTGTTCTATGCTGACTGGACCCATCCGATCAGTGCGGCCTATCCGGAAGTACGTGCGTACCGGGCGCGTTTGCTGGCGCGCCCCTCGTTTGCGCGCGCCGTGGATGGAGGTCGGCCATTCAGGCATTACTTCCCCTTGGGAGCGCCTGACAGGGATTGACTGCTTCAACTGAGGTGGACGCATGCATGGACGGCGGCTTGCCCGTCACGTAACGCAAACGGAGGATCTGTTGGGACGCTTAATCTTCAGTATCAACCTTACCCTGGACGGCTGCGTCGACCACCAGGAAGGCATCGCCGACGACGAAACACACGCCTTCTTCACCCGCCTCATGGACGAGAGCGGAGCAATGCTGTGGGGCCGCGTCACCTACGAGATGATGGAAAGTTACTGGCCAATGGTCGCCCGCGGCGCTACCGAGGCGCCGCCTGCGATGCGCGAGTGGGCGCTGAAGCTGGAGGCCAAGCCAAAGTATGTGGTGTCCTCGACACGAACGGACTTCCCCTGGACAAACAGTCACCACATCGTCGGCGAGCTGCGATCGGGCATACAACAGCTCAAGGACGCGACACCGAATGGCGTGCTGCTCGGTAGCGGCAAGCTCGCGACCGAGCTGGAGCGGCTGGACCTGATCGACGAGTACAGGCTGCTCGTCCACCCCAGGATCGCCGGCCATGGCCCTACCCTGTACGCAGGCGGACTGCCCGGCACGCGACAGCTCGAGCTGGTCTCGGCGACACCACTGCGCAACGGCGCGGTCGCCATGCACTACCGGCGCGCGCACTGATTCGACCGCGTCCTCGTCCTGCTCATGAGAAAAAGCGCAGGCGATGCAGGACGCATTGATCATCAGCCGTCCCCGCTCCATACTGCAGGCGCTGAACCTCACTTTGAGCTGCCCCATGCCTGTCGAATCCACCGTCGCCGTGCCGGTATCACTGCCGCAGTCGGGCCTCACCTGGATCGATGAACCGGTCCATCTGGCCGACGCCTTCGCGATCCCGCTTCCCGCCGGCGCAACGCGCGACCCGGAAACCCTGGTCCGCTTCATCGTCGCGCACCAGCCGGGCTGGGTCGATTGGCTCACAGGCCTACGCGACACCATCGTCGCCTGCTTCGGCCTGAAAACAGCGCGCCAGCTGGCGCAGCTGGCCGGCAGGGAGAAGAACGAGCGGGTCGGCATCTTCCGCATCTACACCAGGTGCGAGAACGAGATCGTGCTGGGCGAGGACGACCGGCACCTCGACTTCCGGGTGTCCATCCTGTGCGGTGCGCAAGACCTGACGGTGACCACGGTGGTCCACTGCCACAACCTGCTGGGACGGACCTATCTGTTCGTGATCGCCCCCTTCCACCGCATGGTGGTCAAGGCCAGCCTGCGCCGTGCAGCGAGGATCGGCTGGCCCGCATCGGGCCACTTCAGCGAATGATGGTCGTCCCCAGTTTCTGGGCTGAAGCGAGGGCCCAGTATCGCCGTAAAGGAAAGCAGATCACGATCAGGCGTTTCGGCTGGTCCGACGCCAGCGAAGAGGACGCACAACGCAATGCACAGGCACGCGTCGACGAAGCGCTTGCGCGTGCCGTCTCCGGCGAGCCCTTGCCGCGGCGCGAGCGCAAGGTGCCATACAACGGCGGCAATGGGCTCCCGATCCGGGAAGAAGTGGTCGACCGCATCGGCGACACCGTCATCACCCGCAACTCATACGGCGCGCGCTGCCTGAATACGCCGGGCGTGCTGTTTGCCGATATCGATTTCCCTGCCGGCGCCAGTCTGCGCATGGTCGGCGGCATCGCACTGGTCCTGCTCGCAGTCGGTGCGGGTGTGGTATATCGCCTGGCGGCGAGCGGCGAAAGCACCCGCATGTTGTGGATAGCGGGTGTGATCGCCGCGCTGCTGACGCTGTCGCTTTCATCCGCGATCGCGAACCTCATCCACGGCATAAGGGTGCGGACCGGCGGCGGGCCGGAAAAAATCGCCCGTGCGCGCGTTCAGCGCTTCATGAGCAAGCGTCCCGACTGGTTGATCCATGTCTACCGTACGCCGGCCGGATTGCGCCTGCTTGCCACCCATCGCCTGTTTGATCCGCTGGAGCCCGAGGTGGCCGAGTGCTTCCGCGAATTGGGCACCGATCCCGTATACGTGGCCATGTGCCTGAACCAGCACTGCTTCAGGGCGCGCGTCTCGGCCAAACCATGGCGCATTGGCATAGAGGGCCGGCTCACCCCACGACCCGGCGTCTGGCCGGTTGCCCCTGAGCGGCTGCCGCAGCGACGAGCGTGGCTGGAACACTACGACCGCGCGGCCGCTGGCTTCGCTGCCTGCCGCTTCATGGAGACGATCGGCAGCGGCGTCAGCGCACCTGCTGCACTTGCAGTACAGCGGTTACACGATGAACTGTGCCAGGCCCGCGCCGAGCTGCCGATTGCCTGAACAGTGTGTTGCGAGCACCGATTGAATGCGCAGCCAGTAGCAGACATAAGATCTCCCCCTTTCACACCATCACAATCTTTTTCGATAGCGAGACGATCAATGCTGAAGCAGCTATTAATACTCTTTGGGATATCTACTGCAGCTCAAGTCAATGCTCAACCCATTCCCGATGCTGCCGAGCAAGCGTTGCTGCGGCAGATTGCCGAACGCAGTAAAGCAGATCCCCTCATCGGCGCAAAAATTGGTAGTAAGGAGCTCACTCAACGCTTACTCGGCGCGATGAAAACCGAGCGCGGCGTCCATATCGAATCACTACTCTGCGCTCTCGGTGCTCTTGCAGGTTACTCGTGTCAAGCTGCTGTTCGGGCGCAAGCTGTTGCGCGCGGTTTGCCGGAAGTTGGCCTGCTCACTTCCGTGGAGACGAAGGACGGCAAGATCTACTTTTTTGGTGACGACCTGAACAAACTGCTAGCCGAGTCTCAATATTCCGTTTGGAATATCGCAGGTGGCGGCGCACAACAGGCGGGCTGCGGGACTCTCCCCGATGTCGCGGACATATTCAAGCACGCCTCGGCAGTGGTCGGAACACAGGCGTTTGGTGTGCCACGTGTGCCTGATCAGCACACACCACATGATCTTCCACTCAACTATATCCACACCCTTTGGCCGGCGCTGAAGCCTCTTATCGTCAAGTTCTGCCCCAATCCAGAACATTGGCCTGTTTTGCTGAGCCTATCCATCCAGGAGGTCATCGTTATGGGAAGAGCGACGCTCGACCCATGCCTTGCGCTTCGTTTGGTCATGGAGTCGGCAGTTCCGATGTCAAAGGCAAATCTGAATGATGTCTAACTTGGTTTCGGAAACCGTCGCATACCACGCCGCTTAATATATCGTTGAGCGACCGCATTTAAAATGCGACTGCTTCCGCGTGCCTTAGAGAACTGTAGGTGGTAACAGCCAGCACTCGGCTGGAAGCGATCTTACTGAAGTAACGTCGACCAAGTGGGAACACCATGCTTACACTTAAGATTCTTACTCTTATTTTCCTGGTCGTTGTTGGCATTCCCAATCAAATAATTGACTACAAACATCGGAAGCGATACCAACCCGGACATGCATGGGGATACTATGCAAAACTCAGCAAGGAGGGCAATTGGGAAGGGCGCTTCATGATGTGGTCAGCATTTATCGCAATTTATTTCATTATCGGGGCGCTCTGCTACACATTTTATTTGCTCATCCCTTAGGAATGCACGGACCCAGGTCCGCCTTGGCTCGACAGCTGCCTCTCAAGATGGTCAGTGCTGCATAGCCGTCTGCTTGGGCAGTATGCGTCGGGCATCGCAGATGCACTGACTGGGCTCGGTAAGACTCAATGCCTGGCCCACGAGCGCGCAGTGGCCGCTACTCACCGATACCAAGGGCAAGAAAATCTGCTCAGGGCTTGCGAAACACGATCGCATGCTGCATTGGAAGCGACTTGACGCTGCGTTCCCACGTGAGGCCATGCGCAGTGGCTTCACGCCGTACCTGCTGCTCGCTCATCTTATGCAGCGGCTTGATCGCGACTGCCGGATCCTCGGCACGGTATTCGACGAAGACGACGCGCCCGCCCGGCTTGAGGGCGCCGACGATGCTGTCGAGGACTTCCGAGGGATAGGCGAGTTCATGATAGACATCGACCATGATGGCCAAGTCGACGCTGGCTGGCGGCAGTTTGACGCTGGTTTCGCTGCCCAGCACCGAGACCACGTTGCGCACGCCGCGCTTTGCCATCTGCTTGTCGAGCATGCCGATCATTTCCGGCTGCACGTCGACTGCATACACACGTCCTCCGGGCTCGACCTTCTTTGCCAACTGCCAGGTGTAGTAGCCAGTCCCGGCGCCGATGTCGGCCACCGTCATGCCGGGCGCCAGCGCCAGTTCCCGCAAAAGCAATTCCGGACGCTCCTCGCGTGCGCGGCTTTGGCGTTCGAGCCATTGCGCGCCCTCCCATCCCATCACGCCAGCGATCTCGCGGCCCATGTAGCGCTTGCCGATGCCATCAGGGCTGGGTTCGATCCGTTCATAGCGCGTATCGGTGGTCTCTGCTTGTGCGACGGCATCGATGCTAGCGGATGACAGCAGCGTCAGAGCCGACAGGCAGGCCAGCAGGATGGGTAGAATACGGTGAGTGTGCCAGGTGCGGCAGTTGCGCGAGCAGGTAGGGTGCATGATCGGTTTCCGTAAGAAGTTGCTGGTGCAATAGCGTCGACAGGCTTGCGGTGAACAGGAATGATCAGTGTAGCTGCGTTGGCGGCTCAACGTGCGTTGGCTAGCTTACAAATTCCTTCATTACCAAAAAGGAGTTGATCGACTCTCCTGCCGACTGGCATCGAATCTGGCCGCGCCCGAAAGGATCTTATGCACGCGATTTACTTTAGATGGAAGGTAGCCTCTGGTCACGAGCGAGACTTCGAGCAGGCCTGGCTGGAACTCACCGAACTCGTACGCGACGAGCGAGGCGGCCTGGGGTCGCGCCTGCATCGGTGCGCCGATGGTCACTATTTCGCGTATGCCCAATGGCCGTCCGAACTCGCCTGGGCTGCACAAGCCGAGCCAAGCCCACGCATGGTCGAGCTGCGCAAGCGGATGCGTGAATGCACTGAACTCGTCGATGGCCCGCTGCGGGGTGACGTCGTTGCCGACCTCCTGGTGTCGGCTCCCGACCAAGCTGACAGGCGCCTCGTCAAGCAGGCGGCAGGTTGTCCCACAAATCGCCCGTCGGACTGATACGCGGCGCGGTGACGCCGAAGTGTTGATACGCCAGCGGCGTCGCGATACGCCCGCGCGGCGTGCGCTGCAAATACCCCTGCTGGATCAGATAAGGTTCCAGCACGTCCTCGATGGTGTCGGCCGCTTCGCCGATCGCCGCCGCCAGGTTGCCGATGCCCACCGGCCCGCCGGCGAACTTGAACAGCACGGCCTCCAGCAGCTTGCGGTCCATGACATCGAAGCCGACCGTGTCGACATCCAGCATCTTCAGGGCGCGGTCGGCCATCTCGACGGTGATCTCGCCGGTACCCTTCACTTCCGCGTAGTCGCGCACGCGGCGCAGCAGGCGGTTGGCGATACGCGGGGTGCCGCGGGCGCGCTTGGCCACTTCGCGTGCGCCGGCTTCGTTGATCGGCGCTTCGAGCAGCGCGGCGCTGCGGGTGACGATCTTGGTCAGCTCCTCGACGTTGTAGAACTCGAGGCGCGCGACGATGCCGAAGCGGTCGCGCAGCGGGTTGGTCAGCATGCCGGCGCGGGTGGTGGCGCCGACCAGGGTGAAGGGCTGCAAGTCGAGCTTCACGGAACGCGCGGCGGGGCCCTCGCCGATCATGATGTCGATCTGGTAGTCCTCGAGCGCCGGGTACAGGATCTCTTCGACCACCGGCGACAGGCGGTGGATCTCGTCGATGAACAGCACGTCGTTCGGCTCGAGATTGGTGAGCAACGCGGCCAGGTCGCCCGGACGCTCCAGCACCGGGCCGGAGGTCTGGCGCAGGTTGACGCCCATCTCGCGCGCGATGATGTGCGCCAGCGTGGTTTTACCCAGGCCCGGTGGCCCGAACAGCAGCGTGTGGTCGAGCGCTTCGCGGCGCTTGCGGGCGGCGCTGATGAAGATTTCGAGCTGGTCGCGAATCTTGGACTGGCCGACGTATTCGTCCAGCTGCTTGGGACGCAAGGCGCGTTCGATCGCCTCCTCGTTGGGCGAGGCCGGAGCCGCGTCGATCACGCGGTGCTCGGTGAAATTGTCGGTCTGGATGCTCATGCTTATGCTTATGCTTTAGAAAGGGCCTTGAGTGCGAACTTGATGCCGTCAGACACGCTCGATCCGGCCGGCATGTTCTTGATCGCGAGGAGCGCTTCCTTGTCAGAATACCCCAATGCGAGCAGCGCATTGAGCACGTCGGCCTGGGCGTCGTCGCGCACTGCCCCGCCGACCACGCCGATGTCGGCGCCCAGCTTGCCCTTCAGTTCCAGCAGCAGGCGTTCCGCGGTCTTCTTGCCGATGCCGGGGATTTTGACCAGGCGGCCGGTTTCCTGCAGCGTGACGGCCTGCGACAAATCGGCCACCGACATGCCCGACAGGATCGACAGCGCCATGCGCGCACCGATGCCGGTGATCTTGATCAGTTGGCGGAACAGCGCGCGCTCGGACGCGGTGCCGAAGCCGAACAGCAGGTGGGCATCCTCGCGCACCACGAGGTGGGTGAACAGCACCACTTTCTCGCCGGTGTGCGGCAGGTTGTAGAAGGTGCTCATCGGCACGTCGACTTCATAGCCGACGCCGTTGCAGTCCACCAGCACGTGGGGCGGCGCTTTTTCGAGCAGGGTTCCGGAGAGACGACCGATCATGTGGTTTCCTATTGTTCTTAAACGAGGCGGCTGCGTTTCATGCGCAGCGCCGGCGCCGACGGCGACAGCGCGCCGACCAGGGCCAGCGTGTCGACGCTGTGGGCGTGGCAGATCGCCACGCCGAGCGCGTCGGCGGCGTCGGTGCCCGGCAGGCCCGGCAGTTTCAGCAGGCGCGCCACCATGTCCTGCACCTGCGCCTTGGCGGCCTTGCCGGTGCCGACCACCGCCTGCTTGACCTGCACCGCCGTGTATTCGGCGACGTCGAGATCGGCCCCGACCAGCGCCGTGATGGCGGCGCCGCGCGCCTGGCCCAGCAGCAGCGTGGATTGCGGGTTGACGTTCACAAAGACTTTTTCGATGGCCGCGCAGGTGGGCTGGTAGGCCGAGACGATCTCGCCCACGCCGTTCAGGATCACCTTCAGGCGCGGAGGCAATGCCCCTTCCAGCCCGGTCTTGATGGTGCCGGACGCAATGTACCGCAGTTTGCTGCCGTGTTTTTCAATGACGCCGAATCCCGTCGTACGCAGGCCCGGGTCGATGCCGAGAATAATCATTGCGGAATGATATACGGCTGGAGGGTGTTCGTGGGAAAAATACTGTGCAAAAACACAGTGGGTGTTGTAGGGTGGGCGGCTTGTGATCTGGTCCACTGGACCAGATCACCCCACGCGGTGATAGGTTAGATATGAATAGTCGCGGTGGTTCCGGGGTCCGTTGACCGCGTGGGCGGGAAACCCGCCCACCCTACGGGATTAGTGACGGAAGTGACGGGTACCCGTGTACAGCATCACAACCCCACGCTCATCCGCCGCATCGATCACTTCCTGGTCGCGCATCGAGCCGCCCGGGTGGATCACGCAGGTCGCGCCTGCATCCACCACCACGTCCAGGCCGTCGCGGAACGGGAAGAAGGCATCCGAGGCTACCGCCGAGCCGCTCAGGGACAGGCCGGCGTTCTGCGCCTTGATCGAGGCAATGCGCGCCGAGTCGATGCGGCTCATCTGGCCTGCGCCCACGCCCAGGGTCATGCCGTTGGCGCAGAACACGATGGCGTTCGACTTGACGAACTTGGCCACGCGCCAGGCGAACATCAGGTCCTGCAGCTGCTGCTGGGTCGGCTGCTTCTTGCTGACCACGCGCAGTTCACCCAGGCCGACGTTTTTCGCGTCCGGCGCCTGCACCAGCACGCCGCCGCCGACGCGCTTGAGGTCATAGGCATTCTGGCCCTCGCCCAGCGGGATCTCGAGCAGGCGCACGTTCTGCTTGGCCGACATGATCTGGCGCGCCTCGGCGGTGAAGCCTGGAGCGATCAGCACTTCCACGAACAGCTTGGCCACGGCTTCAGCAGCCCTAGCGTCGACTTCGACGTTGAAGGCGATGATGCCGCCGAAGGCCGAGGTCGGGTCGGTCTGCAGCGCGCGCGAATAGGCGTCCAGCGCATCGACACCGATCGCCACGCCACACGGATTGGCGTGCTTGACGATCACGCAGCCGGCCGGCTGGCCGAGGCCACCCAGCGACTTGACGCATTCCCAGGCCGCGTCGGCATCGGCGATGTTGTTGTACGACAGTTCCTTGCCCTGCAGCTGGCGGTAGTTGGCCAGCGCGCCCGGGGTCGCGACCAGGTCGCGGTAGAAGGCGGCGCCCTGGTGCGGGTTCTCGCCGTAGCGCATGTCCTGGACCTTTTCGAAGCTCACGTTCAGGGTCTGCGGATAGCTGGAGCGGGTCGTGTGCTGGCGGTCTTCGCCCAGGCTGGTCAGGTAGTTGGTGATCGCGCCGTCGTACTGTGCGGTGTGCGCGAAGACTTTCTTGGCGAGGCGGAACTTGGTCTCATAGCTCACCGGGCCGGCGGCAGCGCCAGTGCCCTTCATCTCGGCCAGCACCACGCCGTAGTCGGCCGGATCGACGATCACGACCACGTCCCGGTGGTTCTTGGCGGCCGAGCGCAGCATGGTCGGGCCGCCGATGTCGATGTTCTCGATCGCGTCTTCCAGCGAGCACTGTTCCTTGGCGACGGTCTGCTGGAACGGGTACAGGTTCACCACGACCATGTCGATCTGCGGGATGCCGTGCTCTTCCAGCTTGGCGACGTGCTCCGGCAAGTCGCGGCGGGCCAGGATGCCGCCGTGGACCTTCGGGTGCAGGGTCTTGACCCGGCCGTCGAGCATTTCCGGGAAACCGGTGTAGTCGGCGACTTCAGTCACTTGCACGCCATTTTCCTGCAGCAGCTTTGCGGTGCCGCCGGTGGACAGGATGTTGACGCCGAGAGCCGACAGCGCCTTCGCGAAATCGAGGACGCCGGTTTTGTCGGAAACGGAAATCAGTGCTTGTTTGATCATGGTGAGGCCTGTTGTTGAGAATTCTGGCGTCGGGGCGGACGGACGGCGTACCGGCCGCGCCCCAGACGCACGGCCATCGCCATGCGGTCTGTTACAAGAGACCGTGCTCCTGCAGCTTCTTGCGCAAAGTATTCCGGTTGATGCCCAGCATCTGCGCCGCGTGCGACTGGTTGCCGTCGGCGCGCGTCATGACCACTTCAAGGACCGGTTTTTCCACCGTCAGGACCATCATGTCGTAGATGTTCGTCGGTTTCTGCTCGCCCAGATCGTTGAAATAGTCCTCGAGGCTTTTCTGGACGACTTCCTGGATACTTTCTTTGCTCATGTTCTCTGCTGCTTTATCCTGGTTAATGATTGCTCGCTGCTGACGCAACGTGTCCCCGTATGTTCTGATTCTTATGTCGTGCTTTATGCCGCCATCGCCTCGTCGACCTGATGCGCGGGCCGGTATTGTAACCGCTCGCCATGACGGAGTTGCGATTTGAAAAACGCGTCGACCGCCGCCAGCTGCTCGGCGGTCGATTCCAGCAGGTTCATGCGCTGGCGGAACTCTTCCCCGCCCGGCAAGTCCTGCACATACCACCCAATGTGTTTACGGGCGGTGCGCACGCCGACGTATTCGCCATAGAAGGCGTAATGCGCCGGCAGGTGTTCGTTCATCAGGCCGCGTACTTCTTCGACCATCGGCGCCGGCAAATACTCACCCGTGCGCAGGAAATGGTCGATCTCGCGGCAGATCCAGGGGCGGCCCTGGGCGGCGCGGCCGATCATCACGGCGTCGGCGCCAGTGTAGTCGAGCACGAACTTCGCCTTTTCCGGGGTCGTGATGTCGCCGTTGGCGACCACCGGGATGCCCACCGCCGCCTTGACGGCGCGGATGGTGTCGTATTCGGCCTCGCCCTTGTAGCCGTCGGCGCGGGTGCGGCCGTGCAGGGTCAGCATCTGGATGCCGGCCTGTTCCGCCATGCGGGCAATGGTCAGGGCATTCTTGTTCTGGCGATCCCAGCCGGTGCGGAACTTCAGCGTCACCGGCACGTCCACCGCTTCGACGACGGCATGCAGAATGCGCTCGACCAGGTCTTCGTGCTGCAGCAGGGCGGAGCCACACCAGCTGTTGCACACCTTCTTCACCGGGCAACCCATGTTGATGTCGATGATCTGGGCGCCGCGCTCGACGTTGAACCTGGCGCAATCAGCCAGGTCCTTCGGATCGGCGCCGGCGATCTGGACTGCCTTCGGCTCCATTTCCCCAGTGTGGTCGGTGCGGCGCGAGGTCTTTTCGCTGGCCCACAGGCGCGGGTTCGACGCCGCCATTTCGGACACGGCGTAGCCGGCGCCCAGCTGCTTGCACAACTGGCGGAACGGACGGTCGGTCACCCCCGCCATGGGGGCGACGAAGACATTGTTACGCAGGGTGTATGGACCGATTTGCACAGCGGAAAAGTCTCTAAAGTTTCTCGGGGAACCTATTATTTTACCTCATTCGCTGCTCAAAATAGCGGCAGAATTTTTGGGGGTTGTTGCGTGTGTGATATTGGCAGGTGGGGGAAGTGGGGGTAGGCGGTGCAGTTTCAGGTGCAAGGATAAGCTAACGGCAGGCGACAGAATTGGGCGAAGTGATGCCGGCGGCATCACTTCGGCCTTCGCCGGAACGACGTTTTGAGGCTAACGCATGAACTGCCGTAATCTATGTTTCAACCTATAGCCTGAAGACCGTCATCCCGGCGCAGGCCGGGATCCAATTTCCCCACCAAAGCCCCCTACGTCAAATCATCCAACACCGCCGGCCGGAGATGCCCCACCTCTCCCCAGCTCACCAACTTCAGCCCGCCCTCCTCCACCACAAACCGGTTCACGCTCGCATTGAGCACCTTGAAGTCGCGCGGTGTTTCCAGCGACAGGCCGAGCGCCGCGCGGTAGGCGCATTCCAGCACGCCGCCGTGCGCCACCAGTGCAATCGTCTTGCCCGGATGCGCTTGTGCGTGCGCCAGGATCGCGCCGACTGCCCGCTCGTAGAACTGGCGGAAGCTCTCCCCCTGGTTGGTTCCCGGTGGCAGCACGCCATCGACGTCGCGCGCCTGCCAGGCTGCGAATTCGAGCGGGAAGCGGGCTGCGATCTCGCTGTACAGCAGGCCTTCGAAGCCGCCGTAGCAGCGCTCGCGCAGCGCCGGGTCGGTGGCTACCCGGGCGCCGCGGGTGCGGGCGATCGCCTCGGCCGTCTGGCGCGCGCGCATCAGGTCGCTGGACACGATATGGTCGACCGGCTCCGCAGCCAGGGCGGCGCCGAGCAGCGCCGCCTGGCGCTCGCCCTCCGCGTTGAGCGGAATGTCGAGGTGGCCCTGCAGCCGTTTCTCGGCGTTCCAGGCGGTTTCGCCATGGCGGATCAGGAAGATGGTGGTGGGCGTGACTGCGTTATCGTTCAAAGGCATGAGGTCCGTTCGCCCGAACCTCGGGGCGGTGTTTACAGAAGTGTGGGTGCGACGTTGGGGTTGAGCGAATACACGCCGAAAGTGCGCGCTTCGTCCAGGATGTGGCCGCGGATCGCCAGGCGCAGTTCGGGGCCGGTGAAGCGGCCGACCAGCGGCAGGCGCGGAATGTCGAGCGCGTACAGCGTGAACACATAAGTATGCACCCGTTCGTCGTTCCATGGTGGACAGGGGCCGTCGTAGCCGTAGTACTCGCCCGCCATGTCGGGATCGCTCGCGAACCAGCCGGTGTAGTCGTTGATGCCCTGGCGCAGCTGGTGCTCGGTGCCGTTCTTGATGGTGAAGGGCACCAGGGGACCGGACTTGCCATGCGGCGTGACCATGTCCGAGAACATGCCCTCGGCCAGGGACTTGATGCAGACCGGGATGTCGACCAGCGACCAGTGGAAGAAGTCGACCCGCGGCAGCGAGGCCGGCACGGTCTTGCCTTCCTGGTTGACGTCGCCACCCACGGAGGGCACATCGGGGTCGTGGCAGATTAGCACCAGCGACTTGGTTCCAGCCGGGACATCGTCCCAGGCCAGGTGCGGGCTGCGGTTGCTGGACAGCTTGATCCGGCTGCCGGGATCGATCGTGGCAAACGCACAGTGAGGCGGGATCAGCCCGCCTTCGGTGAATGAATCGCTCCAGATGCGCATAAGTCCTCCCTGCCCTCCCTGCTATTGACCCTTGATGGCAGTGCGGGTTTCAGCGCCCCGCAGCCGACACCGCGACCGGATCAACCTGAAGCCAGAAAGTGACGGGACCATCGTTGATGAGCGAAACTTTCATGTCCGCGCCGAATCTGCCGGTCTCGACAATGCCATGGCGTTCGCGGGCCTGGCGCACGACATGGTCGAACAGGCGCCGCCCGTCTTCCGGCGCCGCCGCCGGCGAGAACGAGGGACGGGTGCCCGATTTCGTATCCGCAGCCAGCGTGAACTGCGGTACCAGCAGCAGGCCGCCGGCGGTATCGGTGACGCTGCGGTTCATCTTGCCGGCCTCGTCGGAGAACACCCGGTAAGTCAGCAGCTTGGCCAGCAGGGCCTCGGCTTCGCGCTCGGTGTCGCCCTTCTCGGCACACACCAGCACCATCAGGCCGGGGCCAATCGCGCCGACGGTCTCGCCGTCAACGCGCACGCTGGCTTCGCTGACGCGCTGCAGCAGCCCAATCATGCCAGGGTGACACGAGCGAATTTGCGCTTGCCCACCTGCATGACGAAGGTGCCGGCCTCGATCTGCAGGCCTTTATCGCTGACGACGGCGCCGTCGATGCGCACGCCGCCCTGGTCGACCATGCGCATGGCTTCCGAGGTCGAGGCGCACAGGCCTGCCGCTTTCAGCAGCTGGGCCACGCCCAGCGGCGCGCCAGAAAGGGTGACTTCCGGCACGTCGTCCGGGATCCCGCCCTTGGAGCGGTTGACGAAGTCGGCCAGGGCATCCTCGGCGGCCTGGGCCGAGTGGAAGCGCGTGACGATTTCCTTGCCCAGCGCCACTTTCGCGTCACGTGGGTTGGCGCCTGCAACGACCTCGGCCTTGACCTGCGCGATCTCGGCGATCGAGCGGAAGGACAGCAGGTCGTAGTACTTCCACATCATGTCGTCCGAGATGCTCATCAGCTTGCCGAACATGGTGTTCGGGGCCTCAGTAATGCCGATGTAGTTGTTCTTCGACTTGGACATCTTCTCGACGCCGTCCAGGCCTTCGAGCAGCGGCATGGTCAGGATGCACTGCTGTTCCTGACCGTAATCTTTCTGTAACTCACGGCCAACAAGGAGGTTGAACTTCTGGTCTGTGCCCCCAAGTTCCAGATCCGCCTTCAAAGCGACCGAATCATAGCCCTGCATCAAAGGGTAAAGGAACTCATGCACCGCAATCGGGGTCCCACTCTTGTAGCGCTTGGTGAAGTCGTCGCGCTCCATCATGCGTGCCACGGTGTAACGCGAGGCGAGCTGGATCATGCCGCGCGCGCCCAGCGGGTCGCACCATTCGGAGTTGTAGCGGATTTCCGTGCGCGCGGCGTCCAGCACCAGGGACGCCTGGCGGAAATAAGTCATCGCGTTTTCCTCGACCTGCTCGCGGGTCAGCGGCGGACGCGTGGCATTGCGGCCCGAAGGGTCGCCGATCATCGAAGTGAAGTCGCCGATCAGGAAAATTACCTGGTGACCCAGGTCCTGCAGCTGGCGCATCTTGTTCAGCACCACGGTATGGCCGAGGTGCAGGTCGGGCGCAGTCGGGTCCAGGCCGAGCTTGATGCGCAGCGGCGTGCCCGATTGTTCGGAACGCGCCAGTTTCTGGGCGAACTCGCTTTCGATCAGCAGTTCATCGACACCGCGCTTGGTAATGGCCAGCGCCTCGAG
This sequence comes from Massilia sp. IC2-476, assembly GCF_020707295.1. Lineage (NCBI taxonomy): Bacteria > Pseudomonadati > Pseudomonadota > Betaproteobacteria > Burkholderiales > Oxalobacteraceae > Massilia > Massilia sp. IC2-476. The sequence continues at coordinate 119,594 of NZ_JAJFER010000002.1, read as the reverse complement.
CACCTTGTCCGTCAGCGGCAGGGGAGCGGAGGATTTTGCCGGGACGGTGCTGCCGGACGCTTCATTTGAAGTCATAAATTCGTGTAGGAAAAGATCTAAGACGGTTGTAGGACCACTTCTTTTGGTATAATTCACGATCCTTTTTATGTTTCTTGCAGAAAACTTTGCAGAAGCATAATAAGAAAAGTCCTGGAAGTTCAGCCGCAAATTTTAACTGATTGCATGAACCCTATACAGAAAATCACCCGTCAAAGCCTGCTCCAGCTGGTGCCCCGGACCCGCAAGGCGCGTATCGTCAGCGCCGGCGCTGCGTTCCTGAGCGTGTGCGCCTTCGGCGCCGTCGCCGTGGCCCCGATCGCTCCTGACGCGGCGGACGTGCCGGTCAAATCGATCGAGCAAACCCTGGAACTGCCTAACCTGGCAGACCAGATCGCCGCCCTCCAGCAGAACGAGCAGCAATTCATCCACGAGGAGCGTATTCGCCCAGGCGATTCGCTCGGCTCCCTCTTCAACCGCCTTGGCGTCGACGACGCCGACGCCCAGAAATTCGTCCGCACCGACAAGACCGCCCGCCGCCTGCTGTCCCTCAAGACCGGCAAGCGACTCCAGGCCGAAACCGATGAAAATGGCCTGCTGCTGTCGATGCGCGCCACGATCACCGACGGCAAGGCTGGCGAAGCACGCCAGATCTCGGTCGAGCGCCAGGGCGACAAGTTCGTCGCTGTCGAAGCGCCAGCCAAGCTGGAACGCCGCGTCGAAATGCGTTCGCGCGAGATCACCAGCTCGCTGTACTCGGCCACTGACTCCAACGTCGACGGCGGCAGCATGCCGGATTCGGTCGTCAACCAGATGATCGAGATGTTCTCAACCAACATCGACTTCCGTTCGGACATCAAGCGTGGCGACCGCTTCAATGTTGTGTACGAAACCTTCTGGCTCGACGGCGAACTGGTCAAGACCGGCCGCATCCTGGCAGGCGAATTCGTCAACCGCGGCGTGGCCTACCAGTCGGTCTGGTACGAAGACCCGGTCACCAAGCAGGGCGGCTACTACAGCCTGGACGGCAAGGCGCTGAAGAAGGCCTTCCTCAAGTCCCCGCTCGAATTCTCCCGCATCTCGTCCGGCTTCTCGATGCGCGTGCACCCGATCTCGGGCAAGTGGAAGGCGCACAAGGGCGTCGACTATGCCGCCTCGATGGGCACCCCGATCCGCGCGGTCGCCGACGGCACCATCGACTTCGTCGGCGTCTCCGGTGGCTACGGCAACCAGGTCGTGCTCAAGCACTGGTCGAACTACAGCAGCGCCTACGCTCACATGAGCCGCTTCGCACCGGGCCTGCGCAAAGGCAGCAAGGTCAGCCAGGGCCAGGTGATCGGCTATGTCGGCTCGACCGGCTGGTCGACCGGCGCCCACCTGCACTACGAGTTCCGTGTCGCAGGCGAAGCCAAGGACCCGAACAAGTTCAAGTCGCTGGCCCAGCAACCGCTGACCCCGGCGGAAGCCGCCCGCTTCCGCATGGCCGCCGCCGACATGAAACACCGTTTCTCGCTGCTTGCACCGAGCGGCAACGCAATGGCAGCCCGCTAAGCGCGCTTAAGCGTCTCCCCAGAAACAAGAACGCCCCGCCGCATCATTGATGCCGCGGGGCGTTCTGTTTTGGGAGACTGGTTCAGGAATCGCGGCGTTCCGCCGCGCACGCACGGTAGGCCAGCGCGGCGTAGGTGGCGGACAAGGCGCCCAGCCCGCCGCCCAGGCCGACATGGCCGCCGAAGACGAAGCCGGCGCAGCTAATGCCGAAGGCGACAGCCGCGAATGTGAAATGCTTCGATTTCCTCATGTCCCTACCCCACGCAAGTGTGCGATGCGAAAGCAGTCTAGCACTCTGATTTTCCGCAATATGCGCACATTGCAACAAACGTAGCTGAATTACAGTATTCAGTTGCCGCTTTGCATCTTGACGCGGGTGTCACGATCTAGCAAGGCCCTCAGCAGCGCAGTCAGGGGATGGGCCGCCGTGTATTGCCGGCCGTAGTCCAGATTAAAACCGTAATCGAAGTCAGGGGGATTGCGGCCTTGGTTGTGCTGCAAAACAGTTTCCAGTTTGTCGAAAGCCTTTACCAGCATGGCCTCGCGCGAGCTTACCGCGTCGTACTCTTCCCACAGGGACATCAGTTGTCCGCGCAGGCCGGGGTCGAGTGGCGCGGTGAGCTGCAGCATGTCCTGCCGCTCTTGCAGGCGCTTGGCCTCCCGGTCCACCTGGGCCACAGCGGGAATGTCGCCGTGGATTGCTTCTCCCAGGTCGTGCAGGATGCACAGTTTGAGCAACTTCAGCATGTCGACGCCGGGCAGCTGGTCTTCGAAGGCGAGGACCAGCAGGCACAGGCGCCAGCTGTGCTCGGCCGTACTTTCCGGGCGGCCCTGCGAGGTGTGTCCGCTGCGCAGCGTGTCCTTGAGCGCCTCGGCCGCCTTCAGGAAGGCGAGCCGGCCTTCGAGCAGTCCCTCGTCCATGTCAGCGCATGCAGTCGGGGAAGGACAGCTTGCCGTTGCGGGCTTGGCACTGCTTGACGTTGGGAGGCAGGTCCGTGAAGGTCTTCGATTCGCCGTTCTTCAGCTTCAACTCGGCAAACACTGCGTGGGTGCAGACCAGGGAGGGAGAGCCATTCTTGACGGCCGCTTCCTTGCAGTCGGAGGTGTACAGCAGGAAGGCACATTCGCCCAGCAGGCCGGCGCCGCAGCTGTAGGTCGCAGTGGTACGCCCGCCCAACTGCATCGCGGGTTGGGCGCTGGCGGTCGCACCGGCCAGCGCCAGGAAAGCGGCAAGCACGAAAGTAGGCTTCATCATGGTGGAATGCGTCGTTCAAAGTTGCGACGATACCACGGCGGCGGCGGCCGGAATTCCTCCAAAACTCTCGCTCGATGGCTGCAGGCGCTTACTTCCTCGCACTCCCACCGCCAGCCGCCACCGTATTGCACTAACGCTTGGGCCGGAAGTTCTCGTCCACCAATATGCGAAACATGCCTCGCTTCCGCTTTTGGCCTCGACCGTTTAGTATGGCCTGTCGCATCGGCATGCTTTCCTACTGAATATGAACACCTCCTCTCTCTATATCGGCCTGATGTCTGGCACCAGCCTCGACGGCGTCGACGGCGTACTAGTCGACTTCGCCGGCGGCAGCATCCGCAGCATTGCGGCCGCCTTCACGCCCTTCCCTGCGGAGCTGCGCAGCGAACTGATGGCGCTGCAGGCCGCCAGCGAGAACGAGCTCGAGCGCGAAGGCCTGGCCGCCAACGGCCTGGCCCTGTGCTATGCCGACTGCGTGCGCCAGCTGCTGCCGTCTGCCAATGGGCCGGTGGCGGCGGTGGCCGCGCATGGCCAGACCATCCGCCACCGTCCGGAACTGGGCTTCACGCGCCAGACCAACAACCCGGCGCTGCTGGCCGAACTGACAGGCATCGACGTGGTCGCCGACTTCCGCACCCGCGACGTCGCGGCCGGCGGCCAGGGCGCGCCGCTGGTGCCGGCCTTCCATGAAGCAGCCTTCGGCAAGCCGGGCACGGCGCGCGTGGTAGTGAACATCGGTGGGATCGGCAACATCAGCGTGCTGCACGGCGACGGCCGCGTGACCGGTTTCGATACCGGCCCGGGCAATGTGCTGATGGACCTGTGGATCGGCCGCCACCTGGGCAAGCCTTATGACGAGGACGGCGCCTGGGCCGCCGCCGGCAGCGTGCACCAGCCACTCCTCGACGCCCTGCTGGACGAGCCCTACTTCCGCCAGCCGGCCCCCAAGAGCACCGGCCGCGACCTGTTCCACGACCGCTGGCTGGATGCGAAGCTGAAGGGCTTCGAGGGTCTGGCGCCGGCCGACGTGATGGCCACCCTGACCCGCCTGACGGCGGTGACGATCGGCGACGCCATCCGTGAAGAGGGCGTGGCGGCGGAGGCAGTCTACGTGTGCGGCGGCGGCGCCTATAACGCCACCCTGTTGCGCGAGATCGGCAGCGCGCTGGGCGGGACGCGGGTGGAATCGACGGTGGCGCTCGGCATCGCGCCGAACCGGGTCGAGGCGCTTGCCTTTGCCTGGCTGGGTTACCGCTTCATGGAGCGCCAGCCGGGCAACCTGCCGGCGGTGACGGGCGCACGCGGGCCGCGCATCCTCGGCGCACTGTATCCGGCGTAAACGTCAAAGCCCGGTCGGAACCGGGCTGTTGAAAAGGAACGGCCCGGACGAACCGGGCCGTTGGCTGCCCGGATCGCCGGGCGGCCTGGGGGTCAGGCGGAGAACGACGAACCGCAACCGCAGGTCGAGGTGGCGTTCGGGTTCTTGATCACGAACTGGGCGCCTTCGAGGTCGTCCTTGTAGTCGATCTCGGCGCCGACCAGGTACTGGTAGCTCATCGAGTCGATCAGCAGCTGGACGCCGTTCTTTTCCATCGTGGTGTCGTCTTCGTTGACGATTTCGTCAAACGTGAAGCCGTACTGGAAGCCGGAGCAACCGCCACCCTGCACGAAGACGCGCAGCTTGAGGTCGGGATTGCCCTCTTCCTCGATCAGCTGAGCAACTTTCTGTGCGGCGCTGTCGGTGAAGTTGATCGGGACGGGGATCGTGTCGTGCTCTTGCACTTCGGCGACTGCGGTCATGAAACACTCCTGGTGAAATACGAATTGCAGCCATTATAGACCGTTGGCGCAACTCATGCTGCCGACCCTGCCGCCTAACCAGCAGCAGCGTCGGCTAGATGAAACACCGGTTCGCTGACGGGTTCGTGGGTCAGTTTCCCCGTCACGAGGGCGCCGCCGTGCATCTCGAGCAACCGGTAATGTACATCACCATGTATGCGGCCTTTCGGCTGTAATTCAAGGAGTTCCGACGAATACACCGAGCCGGCGATGTAACCGTTGACCACCAGGCTGGCGCAGCGCACCTCACCCTCGATCCGGGCATGCTCGGACACGATCAGCATCGAATCGGCACCTTCCGCCGCCACCACGTTGCCATGTACCTCGCCATCGATGCGCAGGCCGCCGGTAAAGCACAGGTCGCCTTCGATCCGGGCAGAGATGCCAACCAGGCTGTCAATTTCGCTTTTTACTTGCCGACCGAACATGATCTACCCCCGTCAAATGTGTACCCGCGCATCATTCAATTTACCGTGCTCAACAAGTACGGCCTTGATGTAGATCGGCTCGGCAGGATTGCGTGCCGGAAGCGCTCCGGCGCGGAGGAATAAAAAAGGCCGCGTCGAGCGCGGCCTTGGATGGGGAGCCCCTGGATTAGGGCAGCAGCGCGATCTGCTTCAGCCCGGTGGTTTCCTCGAGGCCGAACATCAGGTTCATGCACTGCACCGCCTGGCCGGAAGCGCCCTTGACCAGGTTGTCCTGGACCACCAGGATCACGACCGTATTGCCGCCTTCCGGACGGTGCAGCGCCAGGCGCAGCATGTTCGAGCCGCGGGTCGAGCGGGTTTCCGGGTGCGAGCCGAAGGGCATCACGTCGACAAATGCGCTGTCCTTGTAGGTGTCCTCGAACAGGGCCTGCAGGGCCGCGTCGTCGATGTCCTTGGTGAGGCGCGCGTACAGGGTCGCGTGCATGCCGCGGATCATCGGCACCAGGTGCGGGGTGAAGATCAGGCCGACCTTCTGGTCGGTATAGCGCGCCAGCTGGGCCGAGGTTTCCGGGGTGTGGCGGTGGCCATGCACGCCGTAGGCCTTGAAATTGTCGCTCGACTCCGAGAACAGCGTGCCGATCTCGGCCTTGCGGCCGGCGCCCGAGACGCCCGACTTGCAGTCGGCGATCAGGTTGCCCGCATCGATCAGGCCGGCCTTGAGCAGCGGCACGAAGCCGAGCTGCATGGTGGTCGGGTAGCAGCCCGGGTTGGCGATCAGGCGCGCGCCCTTGATATCGTCGCGATTCAGTTCCGGCAGGCCGTACACGGCTTCCTCGATCAGTTCCGGCGCGGTGTGCGGGATCTTGTACCATTTCTCGAACGTGGCCTGGTCCTTCAGGCGGAAGTCGGCCGCCAGGTCGATCACCTTGACGCCGGCCGCCAGCAGCGCCGGGGCTTGCGCCATGGCGACGCCGTGCGGGGTGGCGAAGAACACCACGTCGCACTGGGTCAGGTCGGCCTTGTCCGGGCTCGAGAAGGCCAGGTCGACGACGCCGCGCAGCGAGGGGAACATGTCGGCCACCGGCAGGCCGTCTTCCTTGCGCGAGGTGATCGCGGTCAGCTGCACATCGGGGTGCACGGCCAACAGCCGCAGCAATTCCACGCCCGTGTATCCGGTTCCGCCAACGATGCCAACTTTGATCATGTTCTGTTCCTTCGTGATGTAAAAATGACCTTTCCAGGACGAGGCTGCATTTTAACAGCGGTGAAAAATGCGTGCGCCGACAAGGCCTGGAACGGGATGCAAAGGAAATTTGCCTGTTGGACTCTCCATGCAAATATTCTTTGCATAACAGAGCTCGCCATCATTACCATGGCAGTGTGGCTACCCCATCCAATCGGAGATTCCATGCGACCCCGCGGCCTGCTTTGCCTTGCCTTTCTGTCGACGCTCACCGGGCCCGCATTGGCGGCCGACCAATTTTCTTGCGGCGGCTCCGACACGCGAATCGAGGTGCTCGTGCGAGACAGCCGGATGCTTGACGAGCGCGCGGAAGGCGTCGTCACCATGTCCCGGAACGGGCTCGACACCGTGCTGCGATTCCGTAGCATCGACTTCATCGGCGGCCAATGCGTGAACGCGGCCGACGGCAGGCCGCTCGTGGTATTCCAGGCTTTTTGCGGTGGCTCGGGCTGCAATGACGGAGCGAACTGGGGCGTGATCGATCCCGCGCTGCTGCGGGTACTGATGGTTCCTACGGACTCTAATCGCCAGGAGGCCCAAAAGCTGCTCGGCGGCGCTCTCCCTGCCTTGAAGATGATCAGCGTGGAGCGCGAGGCGGTCAGGCAGGGCGTCGAGCTGTTCTAGCCCTTGCTCCAACCCTGCGCATCCCTTAGTTTTATTCAATGGGCTTTCAGCCGACACAGGCGCCACCAGCAAGTTGAAGCGGCACCTTCCCGGCTGTTACGACATTAACCGGTCGCAACTGCCCGCCTGCATCAGAGGAGCTGGCGCTTGAGCCGGCGCAGTCGCCATTCGATGAAGATGCCGGCGAAGCCGCAGGCAAAGACCAGGGCGCCAATGTATTGCAACATCCGGTTGCCGCTGCTTTCCATGCCCCTGATCCTGGTCAGCTCGAAGCGGCGCTTGCCGTTTTCGGTGGCTACGTAATAGACGGTGCCGCGGCTTTCGGGCCATTCCACGGTGAGCGGACGCTCGCGCCTGGCCGTGAACTCGGACAGCAGCTTGCCCGCCTCTTCATTCGAGATGAGTTTGGCACGCTGCTGCAGCGCCAGGATCTTTCCGTAGCTGTCAAACACATTCTCCCCTTCGCCAGCCAGGAACACTCCGGGAGATTTATAGACGTACAGGTTGTTCGGGAAAAAGATGCCATCGTTCGCCGCCAGCATGATGGCGAAACCGAGTATCCATGCTCCCGCCGATCCGAACAGCCAGCGCCTGGTCTGGTGTACCTGTTCGGTGACAACCTGGTTCTTGAACTGGCTGACGGCCGGGACGTGGCGCAGGGTGGTGTCGATCACGTCCCGGTCCATCTTCTGCAGGAAGGTGGCCGCGTCTACCCCCAGGGCCGACACGATGGTGTCGAACATCTCGGCCGAGGGGATCGACTTGTCGTTTTCCAGCTTCGACAGATAGGACTGCTCGATGCCGGCCAGCGCCGCGAACTGCGGCTGGGTCAGTCCCTTGTCGGTCCTGAGGTCCTTGAGTCTTTCGCCAAAATTCATGTCGTCCCCTCCTGAAAGTCGATGGAAAACCCGTATTCTTGGGGATTCATGCAGGACTTGAAAGATGAATATCGGCGAATACGCATGAATCTGGCTGCTCGCCATGCGCGGCGCATGAAAGCGGCAGAAATGGACCCGAAAAACAAAAAGCCGCCCACCTTGCGGAGGACGGCTTTCGCAGCAGCGCCCAGGGGCGCTGCCAGCAGCAGGAGGCGAATTAACGCTTCGAGAACTGCTTTGCGCGGCGTGCTTTACGCAGGCCGACTTTCTTACGCTCGACTTCACGGGCGTCACGGGTGACGAAACCGGCACGTGCCAGGTCGCCCTTGAGGCCTGCGTCGTAATCGATCAGGGCGCGGGTGATGCCGTGGCGGACGGCGCCTGCCTGGCCCGACTCACCACCACCGTGCACGTTGACCTTGATGTCGAAACGCTCGACGTTGCCGGTCAGTTCCAGCGGCTGACGGATGACCATCAGGCCGGTTTCGCGCGAGAAGTATTCTGCGGCCGGCTTGCCGTTCACGATGATCTGGCCCGAGCCAGCTTTGATGAACACGCGAGCGACTGCACTCTTGCGACGGCCAGTGCCGTAGTTGTAGTTACCGATCATGTCAGTTCCTTAGAGGGTCAGTGCTTGTGGTTGCTGTGCTGCGTGCGGGTGCGAACCTTCCGCGTACACTTTCAGCTTCTTGATCATTGCATAGCCCAGCGGGCCCTTCGGCAGCATGCCTTTGACAGCCTTTTCCAGGGCACGGCCCGGGAAGCGCTGCTGCATCTTCAGGAAGTTGGTTTCGTAGATACCGCCCGGGTAGCCCGAGTGACGGTAGTAGGTCTTCTGGGTGGCCTTGGTGCCGGTCACGCGCAGCTTGCCTGCGTTGATGACGACGATAAAGTCACCGGTATCGACGTGCGGAGTGAATTCCGGCTTGTGTTTGCCGCGCAGTCGGAGTGCCACTTCGCTGGCAACACGTCCGAGGACCAAGTCCGTCGCGTCAATCACAAACCAGTCGCGCTGGACTTCATGGCCCTTAGCGGAAAAAGTTTTCATGTTGACTTCCTAATAAGTTAAATGCTCACTGTGGTGGTTCCGCCCTTGTTGCAGCGGACTCTGCCTTATTATCTTCCCCGAGCAAAGGGAAAGCCCACGATGATAGCCGAACAGCAGACTTCCCGTCAATCCGCGCAGGGCCCGCTGTCGCATTTTCTCCGCCCGCTTCTGACTTAGTTCGTTCTTCGCAAACAAAGCATTCCCTGATCGCATAATTTCATGCGATGGTGCAACTAAGACATTGACCGTTAAAACGATGCCAATCTAGTATGCAGGCATCCTTTGAGGAGATTGTGTGAAGACAAGATCGTTACTTCCCCTGGCTGCGCTGTGGCTGGCCGCCTCCGCAGCCCAAGCCCTACCCTCCGGCGCGGCCGCCACCGCCGCATCCAAGGCCGTCCGCGGCTGCCACCTCCCCGGCGTCACCGATACCCTGCGCTGCGTCACCATCGACGTGCCCGTGGACCATGCCAAGCCGGGCGGCGACAAGCTGAAAATCCACGTCACCATCGCCCCGGCCCACCGCCAGGGCACGCGCGGCGATCCGCTGTTCGTGCTGGCCGGCGGCCCCGGCGAAGCCGGCAGCGACGTCGCCCCCTTGCTGTCCACCGCCTTCAACCGCGTGCGCGCCACCCGCGACATCGTCTTCATCGACCAGCGCGGCACCGGCCGCTCGGGCAAGCTCGATTGCAAGAGCAAGCCGGAGCACGAGCGCATGACCGAAGACCAGCTGGAAGCGGAACTGCGCAGCTGCATCGCGGCGACCAAGGCACCGTTCGCGGCCTACACCACCGACGCCGCCGCGCGCGACATCGAAGCGGTGCGCACGGCGCTCGGCTACGGGACGGTCAACGTGTTCGGCGGTTCCTACGGCACCCGCCTCGGCCAGGCCTATGCGCGCCTGTATCCGCAGAGCGTGCGCAGCCTGGTGCTGGATGGCGTAGCCGCGCCCGACCAGGTGATCCCGGCCGGCGCCAAGGATGGCCAGGCCGCGCTCGACAAGCTGTTCGCCCAGTGCGCCAAGGATGCCGGCTGCAACAAGACCTATCCCAACCTGCGCGCCGAATACGAAGGCCTGGTGGCGAAGCTGGAAGCGGCCCCGCTCAAGCTGAACCTGCCCGATCCGCGCACCGCCCAGCCAGTCGAGATCACCATGACGGCCTCGCGCTTCCTCGGCACCGTGCACGGCATCCTGTACTCGCCGGCCGACGCGCGCCGCCTGCCCTTCCTGGTGCACAGCGCCGCCCAGGGCCGCTGGCAGCCCTTCATCGCGCGCCAGAACCTGTCGGGCGATTTCGGCGGCGAAGGCCATATCGCCACCCTGCTGCACTTCGCCGTGGTGTGCGCCGAGGACGTGCCGCGCATGACGCCGGAGCTGCTCGCCGCCGACAAGGGCAAGCTGACCAAGACGCTGGCCGACAAGATCCCTGCGCTCTGCAAGGCGCTGAACGTGCCCGCCGTGCCATACAAGGAGCCGGCGCGCATCGCGGCCCCCGCCCTGCTGCTGTCCGGCGCGCTCGACCCGGTCACCCCGCCGCACCGCGCCGAAACGGCCGCCAAGTACATGAGCCGCGCCCAGCACGTGGTGGTGGACAACGTCGGCCACGGCGTGTCGCAGCTCGGCTGCGCGCCGCGCCTGCTGCGCGCCTTCCTCGACAAGCCGCAGGACAAGCTGGACGCCGCCTGCCTGAAAGAGATTCCGCCCCCGACCTTCCAGCTCGGCAGCTTCGGTCCGCAACCATAAGGCAAAGAACATGATTGAAGTCCACGATGTACGCAAGAAGTTCGGCGCCGTCCAGGCCCTGGGCGGGGTCAGTTTTACCGCGCGCGACGGCCAGATCACCGCGCTGCTGGGCCCCAACGGCGCCGGCAAGACCACCCTGCTGCGCACCCTGGTCGGCCTGCTCAGGCGCGATCACGGCAGCATCGCGATCGACGGCGTCGATCCGGAAAAGGACCCGATGGAGGTGCGCCGCAACATCGGCTTCCTGACCGACCAGTTCGGGCTGTACGAGCGCCTCAGCACGCGCGAATACCTCGTGTATTTCGGCGAGTTGAACGGCATGAAGGGCCCGGACCTGAACAAGCGCATCAACGAAGTGTCCGAGCTGCTGGGCATGGAAGATATCCTCGAGCGCCGCACCAAGGGCTTCTCGCAGGGCCAGCGCATCAAGGTCGCGATGGCGCGCACGCTGCTGCACCGCCCGCGCCACCTGCTGCTGGACGAACCGAGCCGCGGCCTGGACGTCATGAGCACGCGCGCCCTGCGCACCGCCCTCAACGTCCTGCGCGCCGACGGCTGCTGCGTGATCATGGCCACCCACGTGATGCAGGAAGTGACCGCGCTGTGCGAAGACGTGATCGTGATCGCCGGCGGCCACACCGTGGCCCAGGGCTCGCCTGAAGAACTGTGCCGCCGCACCGGCATCGCCAACCTCGAAGACGCGTTCGTCAACCTGGTCGGCACCGAAGAAGGAATCGCATGAAAACCAAACTCTGGATCGTCTTCTGGAAGGAGCTGCGCGAGACGCTGCGCGACAAGCGTTCGCTCAGCATGCTCGCCCTGTTCACGCTGTTCTACCCGGCCATGATCGGCCTGATGCTGCACCAAGGGATCAACAAGAGCACCAAGACCGAACGCGAAGGCATCGAGCTGGCCGTGATCGGCGGGGCCAAGGCGCCGACCCTGATGTCGCAGCTGGCCCAGAAGAACATCACCGCCAAGGAGACGGCGCCGATGGACGAGGAAGCCATCGGCGAGCTGCTGCGCTCCAAGAAGGTGGCGGCGGTACTGCGCCTGCCGGACGACTACACCGACAACTACATGGCGATGCGCCCGGCGCGGGTCGAGATCTGGTACGACTCGGCCTCGGACCGCGATCGCCAGCGCGGCGACGTGGAAGAGGTGCTCAGGGCCTACGGCAGCAACATCGCCGGTGCGCGCCTGCTGGCGCATGGCGTGTCGCCGGCCGCCCTCAACCCGGTCATCGTGCAACGCTATGACACCGGCACCAATGCATCGCGCTCGGCAGTCCTGATCGGCGGCATCATCGGCATCCTGTTCTTCCCGGCCTTCATGCTGAGCATGTCGGCCGCGGTCGACAGCACCGCCGGCGAGCGCGAACGCCGCTCGCTGGAAGTGCTGATGGCGCAGCCGGCCCGGACCTGGGAACTGGTGTGCGGCAAGTGGCTCGCCGCCAGCACGCTCGGCATCGTCGGCGTGACGCTGGAACTGATGCTGGCGCACCTGATCCTGAGCTGGCTGCCGCTGGAAGAACTGGGCATGACCTGGAGCCTGGGCTGGGGCGACCTGCTGCTGGTCTGCCTGGTGACGGTGCCGCTGGCGCTGCTGGGCGGCGCACTGCACATCGCGCTGGCGATGAACTCGAAATCGTTCAAGGAAGCGCAGACCATGATCAGCTTCGTGCTGATCGTGCCGATCATCCCGGGCTTCGTGGTGTCCTTCATGGAACTCAAGACCGCGCAGTGGATGTACATGGTGCCCTTCCTGTCGAACCAGACCCTGGTCACCGAGATGTCGAAGGCGGGCCACGTCGGCGCCATGCCTTTCCTGCTGACCGTCCTGTGTTCGGCAATCCCGGCCGCCCTGATCATCGCCTACGCCAGCTGGCGCATGAAGAGCGAGCGCTACGTGCTGGGCGTCTGAGGCCATCCGCGCCATCGACCTCGAAGGGGCGTCCGGCAAGGGCGCCCGAAGGGGACAACCACTGGTTGTCCCCTTCTGTTTTACAATGCTCCGGCTACAGCATCCTCAGCGGAGAAATCGAATGGAAGTGAAAGTCAGCTGGAACGGCCCCTCGGGCATGAGTTTCCGCGCCGAGACCGGCAGCGGCCACATGGTGGCGATGGACGGCGCGCCGGAGGGCGGCGGCCACAACCTGGCGCCACGCCCGATGGAGATGGTCCTGGTCGGCACCGGCGGCTGCACCGCCTACGACGTGGTCCTGATCCTGAAACGCGGCCGCGAGGACGTGCGCGGCTGCGACGTGACGCTGCAGGCCGAACGCGCGGAGACCGATCCCAAGGTGTTCACCAAGATTAACTTCCACTTCACGGTCACGGGCCGCAACCTGAAGCCGGCGGCGGTGGAACGCGCAGTCAGCCTGTCGCACGACAAGTACTGCTCGGCGTCGATCATGCTGGCCAAGACGGCGGAGATCACGCATACGGTCGAAATCGTCGAGGTGTAACTGTGTCGCCAGCTGATCGCTGACGCTTCACCTGACCATTAGCTTCAAAACGTCATTCCGGCGAAGGCCGGAATCCAATTTGCATGAGCAGTCGTAACGCATGCAAAATTGGGTTCCGGCCTTCGCCGGAACGACGTTTACGGGCTGCGTGAATAGAAATACCTTAGTGGTCGGCCAGCTATCAAATGCGATACGCCGTCGTCGTCATCACCTTCGACATCGCCTGCATCAGGAACTTCACCGGCACCGGCGTCTCCGCCGCGCCCAGCGCCTGCGCCGACGCGCCGTGGGCGATTTCATCGACCCGCATCTGCTCCACGATCGCGCGCGAGCGCACATCCTGTGGCGGCAGGTCTTCCAGGTGGCGGTTCAGGTGCGCCTCGACCTGGCGCTCGGTCTCGACCACGAAGCCCAGGCTCTGCGGGTCGCCCAGCTTGGCGGCGATGCTGCCCAGCACGTAGGAACCGGCATACCACAGCGGATTGAGCAGACTGGGCTGCGAACCCAGTTCGGACAGGCGCTCGGCCGTCCAGGCCAGGTGGTCTTCTTCCTCGCGCGCCGACTTGGCGAACTGGGAGCGAATCGCCGGGCTCTTGCCGAAGCGCGCCTGCGCATCGTACAGCGCCTGCGCGCACACTTCGCCGACATGGTTCACGCGCATCAGGCCGGCGCTGTGGCGGCGGTCGTCGTCGCTCAGCTCGCAGTCGGTGTGCTGGGTGCCCGGGTTCGGACGCGAGGCCGCGGCGACGCCGCCGACCACGCGCAGGGCCTTGTCGAAACCGGTGATCAGGCTGTCGAGGGGGGTACTGGAACGGTATGCACTCATGATGTTGTCGATGCGATATGCGAAAACATCATTATAGGCCTTGCCGGGATGGGCCGGCGCTAGCTGCCGGGAAGCTCGGCCTTGCGGCGTGCGATCCAGTCGGCCAGCGGTCCGGCCGGCTCCAGCCCCGAGATGTTCTTCGCCACGCCCAGGTTCAGCTCGAGCAGGAAGGGAATCGACGGCGCCGGGACTTCCGGGCAGTGGCGCGCGAACGCCTCCATGAAACGCGCCGACTCGACGGTCGGCATGACCTTCTCGCCGCTCATGAACTGCAGCACGCTGGTGATGGTGTGGCCCTTGCCCAGGGTGTGGTAGATGAAGCGGTTGAATTCGCGGTCGACCTTCTTGAAGTCGATCGCCTCTTCCGTCATCAACGCCGCCAGGTAGAACAGCCCGAGCGCGACCCGAAACCAGTCGGTGGATTCGGCACGGTCGCGTCCTTCGCGCATCAGCGCCAGCAGCTTGTCCTGGATGGCCTTGTTCATCCTGCCATTATCCACGTTTATACGGCTAGCGCGAGCAATGTTTATAAAAAGAAACACTTCGTGCATGGCGTCATCGGCCTATCCCCGGATTATGCAGTCTGGGCCACTAATGCGTCCGTGCGTCGCAGAGATACCACAAACATCAAAACAATTTAATACAATGCAAGTGTAGAAAAGGTTTATATGCACGCTTGGGGGCATGGCATGGAATTGAAGATCCGCAATTTGTCGAAGACCTACGCCAATGGCGTGGTCGCGCTCGACCGCGTCACGCTGACCATCCCGGCCGGGATGTTCGGCCTGCTCGGTCCGAACGGCGCCGGCAAATCGACGCTCATGCGGATCCTGGCCACCCTGCAGGAGTGCGATTCGGGCTCGGTCTTCCTGGACGACATCGACGTCCTGGACGAGAAGGACGAAGTGCGCCGCATGCTCGGCTACCTGCCGCAGGATTTCGGCGTCTACCCGAAAGTAACCGCTTACGAACTGCTCGACCATTTCGCCCAGCTCAAGGGCCTGTCGCACAAGCACCGCAGAAGGGAAGTGGTGGACGGCCTGCTCCAGCAAACCAATTTATGGGAAGTGCGCAACCAGCGCCTCGGTACCTTCTCGGGAGGCATGCGCCAGCGCTTCGGCATCGCCCAGGCCCTGCTGGGCGACCCGCGCCTGATCATCGTCGACGAACCGACGGCCGGCCTGGACCCGCAGGAACGGGTGCGCTTCCACAACCTGCTGTCCGAGATCGGCGAGGACAAGACCGTCATCCTGTCGACCCACATCGTGTCCGACGTGGCCGATCTGTGCTCGAACATGGCGATCATCAACAAGGGCCACGTGCTGCTGTGCGGCGACCCGCAGGACCTCACCTACGAGATCGAAGACTTCATCTGGGCACGCTTCGTCACGAAGCAGGAGCTGCCGGTGTTCCAGAAGCGCCACCAGGTCATCTCCACCCGCCTGCTCACCGGCCGCACCCTGATCCACGTGTATTCCGAGACCGATCCGGGCGACGGCTTCGAGCCGGCCCGCGCCAGCCTGGAAGACGTCTACTTCGCCACCATCGCCGGCAAGCACAATGCCGCAGCAGGGAACTGCTGAGCGATGGGGCAGCTCTTCGCCATCGCCCGCTTCGAGGCGCGGCAGCGCCTCAAGCTGCTGTCGACCTGGATCTACTTCGGCATGTTCCTGGCGCTGGCGATGCTGTGGATGGCGGCCGCCGGCGGCGCCTTCAAGGACGCCCTGGTCACCTTCGGCGGCCGGGTCCTGATCAATGCGCCGCGCCAGGTCGCGCTGACCGCGTCCTTCCTCGGCTGCTTCGGGGTGATCGTGGTGGCGGCCGTGATGGGGCGCTCGGTGCAGCAGGACTTCGAATACGAGATGCAGCACTTCTTCTTCAGCGCGCCGATCCGCAAGGCCGACTACGTGCTGGGACGCTTCCTCGGCGCCTTCGTCACGCTGGCGGTGATCCTGTCGAGCATCGTGCTGGGCGCCTGGCTGGGCAGCTTCATTCCCGGCATCGAGCCCGACCGCGTCGGACCCCACCACGTCTCCAGCTACCTGCTGCCCTGGCTGCTCACGCTGCTGCCGAATACCTTCATCTTCGGCTCCCTGTTCTTCGTGCTGGCCGCGCTGTCGCGCCGCATGCTGCCGGTCTACGTGGCCAGCATCGTCATGATGATCGGCTACATCGTGGCGCCATCGCTGGCGCGCGACCTCGACTACAAGACCCTGGCCGCCCTGATCGACCCCTTCGGCACCACGGCCCTGATCCGCCTCACCGAATACTGGCCGATCGCCGAGCGCAACGCGCGCCCCGTGATGCTGGAAGGCGTCTACCTGGTCAACCGCCTGATCTGGCTGGCCTTCGGCCTGGTGGTCCTGCTGCTCGGCTACTGGCGCTTCCACACCACCGGCAACCTGGACCCGCGCCACAAGAAGGGCCAGGGCCAGCAGCTGGCCGACACGCTCGCCGGCCTCGCTCCCGGCAGCCTCTCTCACTCCGCCGTCGACACACGCGAGCGTCCCGACTTCGAGCGCCGCAGCCTGGCCGTGCTGCTCGGGAAGTCGGTCCTGTACAACCTGCGCGAATCGTGCCGGAACGTCTACTTCCTGGCGCTGGCGATCGCCGGCGCCCTGATCCTGGCGGCCAGCTCGCTCGACCTGGGCTCGATCTACGGCACCAATACCTATCCGGTCACCTACATGGTGCTGGAACTGATCCGCGACGTGTTCGCGCTCTACATGCTGGTGGTGACCACCCTGTTCGCCGGCGAGATGGTGTGGCGCGAACGCGAGGCGCGCATGTCGCAGATGCTCGATGCCATGCCGGCGCCGACCTGGCTGCCGCTGGCCGGCAAGACCCTGGCGCTGGTCGGCCTGCAGGCCCTGCTGCTGCTGATGGCGATGGTGGTCGGCATGCTGATCCAGCTGTTCAAGGGCTGGTTCGGTCTCGAGCCGGGCCTCTACCTGCGCTTCCTGTTCACGGTGCTGCTGCCGCAGTACGTCCTGCTGGCGGCGCTGGCCGTGGCGGTGCAGGTCATCGTCAACAACCGCTACCTGGCCTACTTCATCCTGATCGCCCTGTACCTGGTCTTCACAACCGCCGCGAGCATTGGCTACGACCACCCGATGCTGGTGTACGCCGGCTCCCCATCCTTCACCTATTCGGCGATGAACGGCTTCGGCCACTACCTCCTGCGCGAGCACCTGTTCCAGCTGTACTGGAGCGGCCTGGCCCTGATGCTGCTGGTGGCGGCGCGCGTGCTGTGGGCGCGCGGGGTGGACAGCGGCTGGCGCGAGCGCCTGCGCCTGGGCCGCCGCAACCTGACCCGGCCGGTGCTGGCCGGCTTCGGGATCGGCTTCCTGATCTTCGCGGGCACCGGCGCGCTGCTGGCCTATGAACTGCACGCCGGCCGCTTCCAGACCAGCGCCCAGCAGGAACGCCAGCGCGCCGAATACGAACTGCGCTACCGCCGCTACGCCAGCCTGCCGCAGCCGCGCATCACGGATGTGAAACTGGCGGTGGACATCCATCCCGAGCAGCGCAGCCTGCGCGTGAAAGGGACCTACCAGCTCGAGAACCGGACCGGCAAGCCGCTGCAGGACGTGATCCTGTACCAGGATCGCCGCGCCAACCTGGAATTCAACCTGTCGCAGCCGGCGCGTCCCGTGCAGGCCGATCCGGAGCGTGGCTTCTACCACTTCCGCCTGGCCGAACCGCTGGCCCCGGGGGCACGCATCGCCCTCGAATTCCGCGTCAGCTACGTACCCGGCGGCCTGCTGGGACTGGGGCGCGACACCCCGGTGGTGGGCAACGGCAGCTTCTTCACCAATGAGCTGATGCCGCGCATCGGCTACCAGCCCGCCGTGGAGCTGACGGACGACCGCGACCGCAAGCGCCGCGGCCTGCCGCCGAAGGATCCGATGGCCGCGCGCGACGACCAGGCCGCACGCGCCAACAACGGCCTGGGCGTGGACGCCGACTGGATCGGCTTCGATGCGGTCGTCTCGACCAGCCCGGACCAGATCGCGATCGCTCCGGGGACGCTGGAGAAGGAGTGGATCGACAAGGGCCGCCGCTGGTTCCACTACCGGATGGACAAGCCGATCCTGAACTTCTATGCGATCCAGTCGGCGCGCTACGAAGTGCGGCACGACCGCTGGCAGGACGTGACCATCGACGTGTTCTACCACCCGGGACACGAAGTCAATGTCGAACGCATGATCCGCGGCGCCCAGGCCGGCCTCGACTACGCCTCGCGCCGCTTCGGCCCCTATCCCTTCCGCGAACTGCGCATCGTCGAGTTCCCGCGTTACGGCAATTACGCCCAGGCCTTCCCCGGCACCATCCCGTTCTCGGAAAGCATGGGCTTCATCGCCCGCATCGACAACGATTCGCCCAAGGACATCGATTATCCGTTCTACGTGAGCGCCCACGAGACCGCGCACCAGTGGTGGGGCCACCAGCTGGTGGGTGCGAATACGCGCGGCGCTACCGCGCTGTCGGAAAGCCTGTCCGAATACACCGCGCTGATGGTCATGAAGCGCGCGACCGGCGGCCAGAAGATGCGCCGCTTCCTGCGCTACAACCTGGACGCCTACCTGATGGGCCGCGCCACCGAGCGCCGCAAGGAGCTGCCGCTGGCGCAGAACGAGAACCAGGACTACGTCCACTACCGCAAGGGCAGTCTGGCGCTGTACCTGCTGCAGGACCTGCTCGGCGAGGAAGTCGTCAACGGCGTGCTGCGCGGCCTCCTGCAAGAGCATGCATTCAAGGCTGCGCCCTACCCGACCGTGACAGTGCTGGTCGACGCCCTGCGCAAGGTGACCCCGCCGGACAAGGCTTACCTGATCGACGACCTGTTCGAGCACATCGTCCTGTACGAGAACCGCGCCGACAGCGCCACCGTGCGCCAGCGCAAGGACGGCAAGTTCGAAGTCACGATCAAGGCCCATGCCGGCAAGGTGCGCGCGGACGAACTGGGCAACGAGAAGCCGGTGCTGCTTTCGGACTACATCGAATTCGGCGTCGACGACCGCAACGGCAAGCCCCTGGCGCGCGAGCGGCGCCTGGTCGACCGGGCCGCCCAGACCGTCACCCTGGTGGTGGACGCGCGACCGGCGCGGGCGGGCATCGATCCTGACAATAAGTTAATTGACAGAAAACCAACGGACAATATGCTTCCTGTCGACAACCCCTAAAATTAACGCTAATATTTCTGAAATATTACGTCGAGGAATATCATGTCGAACCTGGTTGCCGAGATCGCCGAAAAGATCCAGCTGCTGAACGCAGAAGAAAAGCATACCTTGATCCGCATGCTGATCCAGGACATCGACGGTCCCGACGAGGACGCGGACGAAGCCTGGCGCAACGAAGTGGTGCGCCGCGTGAAGGCGATCCGCAATGGCGAAGCCGCCATCCGCGCCCTGCAGGAATGGCAGGAGTAAGCACCCGATAGTGCCTCGAGCGCTCACGATGAAACCGCGGCCTGGCCGCGGTTTTGCATTTCAGACCCTTGATTGCCAGGACCGCCCGATGAAACGCCTGTTCGCCCTGTTTCTCCTGTTCGCCTGCATGCCGGGCCATGCGGCCGCGGAAGGCCCTGCTGTTGACGCCAGGCTGTCGGCCCTGCAGCAGCAGTCCTCGCTACCGGGATTCGCCGTGGCCGTGGTCTCGAACAAGGGCGTGCTCTACCAGCATGGCTTCGGCCTGGCCGACCTGCAGGCCAAACGCCCGTACACCCACGAGACGCTGCAGAACGTCGGCTCGGTCAGCAAGACCCTGGTCGGCGTGGCGGTGGTCAAGGCGATCGAACTCGGCTACTTCGGGCTGGACACCGAGATCAACCGCATCCTGCCCTTCAAGGTGCAGCATCCGCACACCGGCGCGCCCATCACGGTGCGCCACCTGGTGACGCATACCTCCGGCATCGTCGATGACGACGAGATCTACGGCCACTCCTACTACCTGCTGCCCCATGCGGACAAGAACAGTCCACTGTACCGGCAGTTCAAGCGCGATTTCACCCTGCCCGGCCGCGAGGACCTGAGCCTGGGCGGCTTCCTCAAGGCCTACCTGGCCGCGGGCGGGCGCCACTACCGCAAGACCAACTTCGACAAGGCCGCACCGGGCAGCGCCTATCACTACTCGAACATCGGTGCGGCGCTCGCGGCCTACCTGGTCGAAGTCAAAAGCGGCCAGAGCTTCGACGCCTTCACCCGGCGCCACATCTTCGAGCCGCTGCAGATGCGCGCCACCTCCTGGCGCCCCGATCCCGCGCTGGCGAAGCGCCAGGCGCAGGTCTACAACCGCCGCCAGCAGGCCTATCCGCGCTATGCCTTGATCACCTACCCGGACGGCGGCCTGACCACGTCCGCTGCCGACCTGGCGCGCTTCCTGACGGCGATGGTGCAGGGTTACAAGGGGGGAGAGAACGTGCTGAGCAAGGCAGGCTTCACGCTGCTGTTCGATCCCCAGTTCGCGCCCGACGCCCTGCCCGAGGGCAGCCCGGCGGGTGAGCCGAACAGCGGCGTGTTCTGGCGCATCCGGCGCAACGGACAGGTCGGCCACACGGGGAGCGACCCCGGCGTCACCGCCTTCATGTTCATCGACCCGGCCAGCGGCACCGGGCGCATCCTGATGACCAATACGGAATTCAGCAGCGACGGCGAAGAGGACGATCCGAGGGTCGTCCAGCAGTTCAGGGGCGTATGGAAGGAGCTGGGCGCGGTGCGCTAAGCTTGGCAAGATAGCCTGCGATCATCTGGGCGATCTGCTCCGGAACGGTGTCGCTGCGGCGCTTCATGGCCTCGCCCGGGATCGCATTGCCGGGCGAGCTCAGGATCGGGCCATCGGCGGTCTGCCAGTAAGTAAGCCGGAGTGGCGAAGCCCGGCCTCCCCCCTCGCCCGGATCGACGATGGGTTGCAGGACCAGGACTTCTCCCTCCATACGTGCGCGAAACGCAAAACCCCCGATCACCCGCACGTGCGGCTTGAGCTTGCCTTTGTCGGGACCATCCGTGGCCGCCTTGGCAGGTGACGAAACCCCTATCGCGCCGGTGCCATCCCGGAGCAGGTAGAGTTCGGTCTGTCCGGTGGTGCCGGCGTACAGCGATTCGGCGGTGCTCCAGACGCCTGCTATATGAGTTGGCATCTGCTCGGCAGCATCGGCGGACACCATCGATGCCAGCGCAAGCGCCACGATCAGCGCGCGTTTCATCTGGCAGGCTGCGGACGCAGTACGCTGGCCTTGCCGGCATAGGCCGACACCTGGATCAGGGCGTCACGGATCATCTCCGCGGTCTTTTCCTCCACGCTGTCGCTGCGCCGCTTCATGACGATCTCGGGACGCCCCTTGACGCTACAGGTCAGGGTTGGGCCGCCGCCATCGTAACGGCAGACGAAACGCGCCTCTTCCGGTGTCGGGCTATTGCGTTCTGGCGGCATGGCCGGCTGCAGGGACAGGCGATCGCCGTCAGATGTGGCGCGAACCGGAAATCCCACCACGGCGCGCATGTTGGGGTTGATCTTGCCCGGATCGGCGATAGAAATTGCCGGAGGCGAGGAACCCGCCATGATGCCCGTGCCGTTCGCCAGCAGATGCAGTTCGCTCTGCGCGGTGGTACCTGCATACAGCGATTCCGCTGTACCCCAGACACCGACCAGGTGCCCCGGCAGGACATCGTCCGCCAATGCCAATAAGGGGCATGCCGCGGCTAGCGCCAGCAGCAGGGACTTCATCCCTGCGTCCAGTAATCGACCACCAGCGAGCGCTCCAGCGCGCCGCCCAGCGTGCCCACGAAGCGTTCGTGCGCCGGATGCACGAGATAGGCGTCGCGGTCGGCGTCGCTGCCGAAAGTCAGCGTGAAGCAGTGAGTGAAACCGTTGTTCAGGCCTTCCGGACTGACGTTGGTGCCCCACTCGTAGGCCTGGATGCCCGGGATCGCGTCGGGCAGCTTGGCGAAGTCCGAGACGACGGCATCGATCGCGTCCTGGCCGGCGTCGGCCTTGAACGCGAACAGCACGACATGGCGAAGGGATGGGTTGGCTGGCATAAGCTTCCTTGTTGTTGGGTGGTCTTACTTCGCTCCCTGGAGCGAAGGAATGTAATCGGGACTGTTCGAGATCGTATTGTGCCCCACACCCTCGATCACGTGCAGGCGCGCCACGCCTTTCGGAAAATAGGACAGCAGCGCCTTGGGACTGTGCGCGGGGATGATCTCGTCCTGTGCGGCGACCAGCAGCAGCGTCGGCGCGCGCACGCGCGGTGCGTACTGCATGGAGTCGTAGCGGTCGCGCAGCAGCCAGCGTACCGGAAAATACGGGAACTGCTGCTGCGCCAGGCCCGCGATGCTGTCGAACGGGGTGACCAGCACCAGGCGGCTGACGGGCCGCTGGCTGGCCAGCTGCACCGCCACGCCGGTGCCGAGGCTGCGGCCGATCACGGCCACATCAGGGTGCTCGCGCGCCACGCGGTCGTACAGCGCCAGCGCATCAAGCACCAGCGCTTCCTCAGACGGTTTGCCGGTGCTGCCGGTGTAGCCGCGATAGTGCAGCAGGTAGATGGCGCGGTCGGGAAAGGCCTGCGCCAAGAGCGGCAGGCTGGCGGTCACATCTTCCGCATTGCCGCCCAGGTAGACCAGGGCGCGCGGGCCCGCCAGCGGCCGCTCCGACACTTTCACGGTGGCGCCGGGCTGCTCGAGGACCCAGGTCTTCGGCGCCGGATAGGCGGCTGCCGCCGGCGGATAATAGATCAGCGAGCGCTGCAGGAGGAACAGCAGCAGGCAGGCAGCGGCGTACGCGCCCATGGCCAGCACCAGGATGACGGCGAGCGTCCTTTGCATGCGTTCGCCGGCCCCGCGACTAGTTCAGCTTGGTCATCTGGAGCGTGAATTCCTGCTCCTTGCCGTCGGCCGTCCAGCGCTGGCGCGCTTCCAGGGTCGCATCGTCGACGCGGCGCCAGGTGAATTGGCTGGGCGCGTTCACGGGCTCGAAGGCGGCGCTGTCGCCGGCGATGCTGGACGCCTTCCAGGTGAAGTCTCCCCACTGCGAGATCACCTCGCCATCCTTCAGGCTGATGGTGGCGCCGTCCGTATGCCCGGTAAAGGCGCTGTCCGGGAAGCGGTGCGACTGGAACACGGCGGGCTCCGGCCGCGTGTATTCTTCGAAGAATTCCTTGCCGTCCGGGGCGACGCCCTTCCAGCGGCCTTGCAGGAACTGCAGCTGCGCAAAATCGTCCAGGCTGAACATACCGGTCTCCTTGGCTAGGTGCGGGGAAGGCCGATTCTACCCGCAGAACCGGGCGCGCCCCCGCCAGTTACGTGACAAATCCGGGACTCGTCACGCCTCGGCGGCCTCCTGCGCTTTGGCGCCCGCGGCCTTTGCCGGCGCCTTGCCTGCACGTGGCAGTGCCGGCCGGATCGCGGGCGGCTTCGGCGCCTGCAATGCCTGTGCCGGTGCGGCCGACTGCGCCAGCTGGAAGGTACCGACCAGTTGCGCCAGCGCGCCCGCCTGCTCGCGCATCGCCTCGGCGGCAGCCGCAGCCTGCTCGACCAGGGCCGCGTTCTGCTGCGTCACCTGGTCCATCTGCACGATCGCCCCGTTGACCTGCTCGATGCCTTCGCGCTGCTCGTCGCTGGCGGCGGCGATCTCGCCGATGATGTCGGACACGCGCTTCACGCTCGCCACCACTTCGCCCATGGTGCGGCCGGCCTGGTCCACCAGGCGCGAGCCCGCCTCCACCCGCGACACCGAGTCGCCGATCAAGCCCTTGATCTCCCTGGCCGCCGCGGCCGAGCGCTGCGCCAGGTTGCGCACCTCGCCCGCCACCACCGCAAAGCCGCGGCCCTGCTCGCCCGCGCGCGCTGCTTCCACCGCCGCGTTCAGCGCCAGGATATTGGTCTGGAAGGCGATGCCGTCGATGACGGTGATGATGTCGGCAATCTTGCGCGACGCCTCGTTGATCGAGCCCATCGTCGTGACCACCTCGGCCACCACTTCGCCGCCGCGCGCCGCGGTGTCGGCGGCGCTCGCGGCCAGCTGGTTCGCCTGGCGCGCATTGTCGGCGTTCTGCTTGACGGTCGAGGTCAGCTCTTCCATCGACGAGGCGGTTTCTTCCAGCGAGCTGGCCTGCTCTTCGGTGCGGCTCGACAAATCCTGGTTGCCGGCCGAGATCTCGCGCGCAGCGGTCTCGATGGTCGCAGTGCCGGCGCGCACCTGCGACACGATCGTCACCAGCGAGGTGTTCATGTCCTTCAGCGCCGCCATCAGTTCGCCCGCCTCGTCATTGGTGCGGACCTTGACCTCGGCGCTCAGGTCGCCTTCGGCCACCTGCCTGGCCAGCTTCACGGCGCGGCGCAGCGGGATGCCGATGCTGCGGCCCAGCTGGTAAGCCATGAAGACCGCCAGGATGGCGGCGATCAGGCCGCCGCCGACGAGGGTGCGGCGCATGGCCAAGCGGGCGCTGGCGATGTTCTCCGCGCGCTGCGCCAGCAGGGCTTCCTCGTCGGCCCGCACCTGGGCCACCACGGCGCGCATGGCATCCATGCCGGCCTTGTCCCTGCCTTCCTGGACGCTTGCGACGACCGGCGCCAGGTCGCCGTCGACGGCGCCGCGGCGCAGCGCGATCACCGGATCGACGGCCTTTGCCAGCCAGTCGCGCTGGTGCTGCGCCAGCTGCTGCAGGCGGCCCTGCTGCGCCGCGTTATCAAGGGTGAGCGCGAGCGCCCGTTCGAGGTGCTGCTGGAATGCTTCCTTGCCCGCCGTGTAGGGCTGCAGCGAGGCGTCCTGCCCGGTCAGGGCAAAGCCGCGCTGGCCGGTTTCGATGTTCACCAGCGCCTCCATCGCGCCATCGACCTCGCCCAGCACCTGGTAGCTGTGCACATTGGCGTCGTTGGCGGAATCGAGGGTGGAGACGTCGGCATAGGCGATGGCGGTGACGATGCCGGTAATGCCGATCAGGATGCCGTAGCCGAGGTACAGGCGGGTCGCGATCTTCAGGTCGGAGAGCTTCATGGTTCAGACGGGTCTCGATATCGTTGTAGTGTTATGCCTGCGTGGCAGGCGACCGAATGATGAAACTGAAAGTAAGGCTGGTCGATTATTACCGGGCTGGTGCTTAATGAAAAGCAAATTGTTGTGCTATGGGGAAGGGATGCAACAGACTTATGCAGGGTAGATCGAGGAAAGAAAAAGCGCTGTCATCGCTGAGTGTGGAAATTGAACTGCTGAGCCGAATGGATGTCCAAGCTGGGTCGATGACCAGGAGGGACCATGAATGCCGCCGACTTTCGTCGCCTGCTGCGACAGGCTGGTTTGCTCAGCCGCCAGCAACGATCGCTGCTGATCGAATCCTTGCGCCCGGCGCTTGGCCTGGATCAGGTGTGCGAAGTCATCGATGGGGTCCGGCCTGCTCCCCTGTGCTGCCCCGGCTGCAGCGGCACCCGGCATTATCGTCACGGCATCGTTCGAGGCCTGCAGCGCTACCGCTGCCGTGCTTGCGGCCGCACCTTCAGCGCCTTGAGCGGCACGCCTCTTGCCAGGCTGCGCCACCGATCCAAATGGCTCGACTACCTCAGGGACATGCTCGACTCGCGCAGCGTGCGCGCGGCAGCCGTGCGTATTGGGGTGCACCGCAACACCAGTTTTCGCTGGCGCCACCGTTTTCTTGACGGGGCACGGCGCGACCAGCCCGAGCGCCTGGCGGGCATTGCCGAGGCGGACGAAATGTTCATCCTCGAATCGCAAAAGGGATCGCGCCGCCTGGATCGGCCGGCCCGCAAGCGTGGGGGGCATGCCCGTACCCGCGGCATCACTCACGAGCACGACTGCGTTCTGATCGCCCGCGACCGCAGCGGTCAGACCTGCTCCTGTATCACCGGACGGGCTGCGGTCACGGCTAGACAGCTGCACCGGCACCTGCTGCCCGTGCTCGACCCTGACGTCCTATTGGTGACCGACGGGCATGTTGCGTACCGAACCTTCGCGCGCGAGGCTGGGATTGCGCATGCGTATGTGAACCTGCGGGCGGGTGAGCGCATGCGCGGCGCCGTGCACGTGCAAAACGTCAACGCTTACCACCAACGCCTGCGCGGCTGGCTCTCGCGCTTTCGCGGCGTTGCTTCGCGCTATCTGCCGAATTACCTTGCCTGGCGCTGGGCGCTGGATGAAGACCGAATTAACGCCCCCAAGCACCTGCTGCAGACGGCAATCGCCATTTTCCACATCCAACGATGACAGCGCCAAAGAAAACAGCCCCTGCGGGTCTGATGCCGCTCAGCGCTGCAAAGTAGAGCAGCGCATCCATGCGTCGTACCGGAGATGCTCCGTACGCGCTGTGGCGCTTATTGGGCGCTCGACTTGAACAGGGGCGCGGCGAGGCGCTGGACGCGCGTCTTGCCCGACTCCCAGTTGTTCAGCACGACGTTGTCGGCCAGGGCCAGGGTCAGGCGCCATTTGCCTTCTGCATTCGTCAAGGCGACGGTTTCGTGGATCAGGACCTGGCCGGCGGGATCAAGCGCGGTATAGGCGATCATCCAGTACTTGCCATACTTGATCTTGTGGTTCAGGACCACTTTGCTGTTACCGAACAGGCGCTTCCACTGCTGCACCCAATCGGACGGCTGCTTGCCCATGGCCTTGTCGCGCTCGGCGATCTGGCGCTGCGACGCCTTGTCCCAGAAACCGGCGACCGCATCGACCTGGCCCGCCCGCATCGCGCCGATCCAGCCGGCGACCACCGATTCGGGAACGTCGTCGCGCACGCCGGCAGCCGGCCGCGTCTCGATCAAGAAGGCTGGCTGGTAGGGATAGACGGTATAGGAATGCAGGATTTCCTCGGTCATCTGGCGCGGTTCGGCCTGGCCGAGCGGGATGTTCTGGGCCGCAGCGGAGGGGGAGAGGGCCAGCAGTAATACCAGCACGGAAGCTGGAAAGAATCGCTTCATGTCACGTCTCCTGTTTGGAACGACCTTGTGAGGAATGACCGATGACGGCCATCAGGATGAGGAAAACAAGCAGTCCAAGGGTGGGCAGCAAAATCAGGAACATGTGTGCAAAGTCGGGCGGCGCCGGCGGCAGCACATCGACGATGCGACCAGACCGCCGATCCACCCACACGGCGACTTCGTTTCCGACCCGGTGGCCCTGGAAGTAAGCGGCCTGCACCTCCGACGGCGCATCCGTGCTGAGCTCCTGCGGCTGCATACGCGTGCCCCCGAGCGGCCGTACCGTCACGACCAGTATCGGCATGCGGGTAAGCTGGCCGGCCCGGCCGGTCTGCGAGAACCGGATCTGCTCGATCACGCCCCGGCGTTCCTCCACCCTGTCGTAGTCCGCGCGCTGCAGGTGATAGACATATCCCGCCAGGGCGGCGCACGCGAGCAGCGCGGCCGGCGCGGCCCAGGCAAACGCCTGTTTCACCCAAGGTTCGAGCATGGTTTCATCCCTCTCGAGGCAATTGCTAGCCGGGCGGCCGTTCACCGTCAGCGCGCTGAATGTTCCAGAAGCCGAGTTCTGAATTCGTCCGGGTACTTCCTAAATATTCTATAACGGAAACCTTATAAAGTTACCATTAGGAAATTTAAAAAAAAATGCCGTCCAGTCTCGACTGAACGGCATTGCACCCGACCCGATGGTCGCAGCGTTTACTTCTTGCTTGCCGCCGATGCGATCTTTTTCGCTGCCGGCTTGCGCACCGCCGACTTGGCCGGCGCTTTCGCCGCGGCCTTGGCGGGCGCCTTGCGCGCCGCTTTCACCGGTGCTGCCGCGCCATCGGCACCATCCGCTGCGCCATCGCTTGCGGCCGCCTTGCCTTTCGCGCCTGGCTTGGCCTTGCGCTCCTCGAACTCGAAGCTGATCTTGCCGTCCTTGCCGCGCACCAGGAAGGCCTTGAAGGCACGGCGGGTGCGCTGCGAGATGAAGCCCGGCAGCAGGTCGGTCTTGCCGTCGTTCAGCAGCTTGGCCATCTGCTCCGGCAGGATCTCCTGCTGCAGGATGATGCGGCCGCTGCGGAAGTCGCAGCCCTTCGGCTTGGCGACCGTTTTTTCGCACACATAGGCCAGGCCCATCTCGTAGACGTTGCCATTGCACTTCGGGCAGGGGCCGAGCGCGGTCTGGCCGGTGAAGTCGACGCCCTCGCCTTCCTCGCCGTCGTCCTGATCCTGGCCGAAGTCGAATTCGAGCTTGAAGTTGTTGATGTCCTCGTCGCGCACGATGCGCAGGATCGCCGCGAACGGGCGGCCCATCTTCGAGCGGAAGCCCTGCAGCGGACCAATGGTGCGGTTCTTCAGCAGTTCCTCGACCTCGGCGATCTCGAACTGGCGGCTGCCCGGCGTCTTCGACATCGAGAAGTCGCACTTGGTGCAGGCGAAGCGGCGGTAGTTTTCCTTGACCACGCCGGCGCAGTTCGGGCACGGCGTGGAGAGGGTCGCGTACTCGCCGGGAATGGTCTCGTTGTCGTATTCCTTGGCGCGCTTGACGATAATCTGGGTCATCTGCGCGATCTCGCGCATGAACTCTTCGCGCGAGATCTTCCCTTTTTCCATCTGCGAGAGCTTGAACTCCCACTCGCCCGTCAGCTCGGGCGCGGTCAGTTCGTTCACGCCCAGGCCGCGCAGCAGCGTCATCAGCTGCGAGGCCTTGGCGGTCGGGATCAGCTCGCGCCCTTCGCGCAGCAGGTATTTCTCGGTCAGCAGGCCTTCAATGATAGCGGCGCGCGTGGCTGGCGTGCCCAGGCCCTTGCCGGCCATGGCATCGCGCAGCTCGTCCGAGTCGACCAGCTTGCCCGCGCCTTCCATCGCCGACAGCAGCGTCGCTTCGGTGTAGCGTGCCGGCGGCTTGGTCACCAGGCCGTTGGGCGTGACCTTGTCGGCCAGGACCTTTTCGCCTTTTTGCACCGGCACCAGGTTGGCGCCGTCCTTGTCGTCCTGCGACTCCTTGCCGTAGATCTGCAGCCAGCCGGGGTTGGTCATCACCTTGCCCTCGGTCTTGAACTGGTGGCCCGACACTTCCGTGAAGCGGGTCGTGACCAGGAACTCGGCCGGCGGGAAGAACACGGCCAGGAAGCGGCGCGTCACTAAGTCATAAAGCTTTTGTTCCGGTTCGC
The DNA here is from genome assembly GCF_020707295.1 of Massilia sp. IC2-476. Lineage (NCBI taxonomy): Bacteria > Pseudomonadati > Pseudomonadota > Betaproteobacteria > Burkholderiales > Oxalobacteraceae > Massilia > Massilia sp. IC2-476. The sequence goes on along the minus strand of NZ_JAJFER010000002.1, from coordinate 90,564 downwards.
TCAAATTCTTGGGGATGACGCCGGTCGGGATGATCGCGAAGTGGTCCGAGATCTTGCTGTTGTCGAAGATGCGCTTGTTCGGCTTGACCCAGCCGTTCTTCAGCACCTGCTTCGAGAACTGCTGGTAGTTGTTGGTCTCGTTCAGCGACTCCATCGTGCCCTTGACGGTGGCGATGTAGTCTTCCGGCAGGTGGCGCGAATCGGTACGCGGATAGGTCAGCACCTTGTGCTTCTCGTACAGCGCCTGGGCCAGGCCCAGCGTGTTCTTGGCCGAGAAGCCGAAGCGGCCGTTGGCCTCGCGCTGCAGGCTGGTCAGGTCGAACAGGGCCGGCGCCATCGAGGTGGTCGGCTTGGATTCTTCCGTGACCACGCCCTGCTTGCCGCGGCAGGCGGCGACGATCGAATCGGCGGCGGCGCGGCTCCACAGGCGCTCGGCGCGCTTTTCCGGATCGTTCTCGTCCTTCTTGAAGTTGGTGTCCAGCCAGCGGCCTTCGTAGACACCGGCGGCGCACACGAACTCGGCGCGCACTTCCCAGTAGTCGCGCGGGACGAACTTCTTGATCTTCTCTTCACGCTCGACCACGATCGACAGGGTCGGGGTCTGCACCCGGCCGACGGTGGTTAGGTAGAAGCCGCCCTCTTTCGAATTGAAGGCGGTCATGGCGCGGGTACCGTTGATACCGATCAGCCAGTCCGCTTCCGAGCGGCAGCGCGCGGCGTCGGCCAGCGGCAGCATCTCGTCGTCGCTGCGCAGGTGCTTGAAGCCGTCGCGGATCGCGGCCGGGGTCATGGACTGCAGCCACAGGCGCTTGACCGGCTGCTTGGCCTTGGCAGCCTGGGCGATCAGGCGGAAGATGAGTTCTCCTTCGCGTCCCGCGTCACATGCGTTGATCAGGGTGGTGACGTCCTTGCGCTTGATCAGCTTGTTCAGCACCTTGAGGCGCGACTCGGTCTTGGCGATCGGGTTCAGCGCGAAGTACGGCGGGATCACCGGCAGGTGGGTGAAGGTCCACTTGCCGCGCTTGACGTCGTACTCCTCGGGCACCGTGATCTCGAGCAGGTGGCCGACTGCGGACGACAGGATGTATTCGTCGGACTCGAAGTACTCATCGTGCTTGGTGAAGCCGCCCAGCGTCTTCGCGATGTCGTTCGCGACCGACGGCTTCTCGGCGATGATGAGGGATTTGGTCATAGTGATTCTCGGGTGCTCTATATATAAGTGGCTTTTGCCCGCGCATCATACATGCTCGCGGGCTCGACGGTCTTGAAAGCCGTAGTGTCTGAAGAGTAACAGTTTGGATTGAGCGGCCAATGATAAGCGCGATGACAGCCGCACTGCAAGTGTGCGTGTCAGGGCGATTGTTGCCATGATGCACTATTGGACACGCGCGCCGTGGGATTTCTGGCGCGTGCCGAGAACATAAACGCGGGACGACCCGGGCAGGTTCCCGGGCGCGGGATGCCAGCGGTTTCCCTGGTCAGCCTGGCGTCAGCAGGATGGCGGGAGGCGCCAGCCGGACGATATCCTGCTCGTTCCGGTTGTCGGTCACCACCAGCTGGAGCCGTTCGCCGCCGGGCGCCACGCGCACCAGCACATGCCCGTCATGGCTCAGCATGCGCCGGGTCAGGCGGCCGTTCGCCAGCAGGTTCTCGCGCATGACGGTCGTGGCGAGCACCTCGCGCGGTCCCGGATAGAGCCGCTCGCTGAACATGCGCTCCAACTGCAGCATGTCCGGATGGGCAATATGCCAGGATGGGATGACCCAGACGCGGGGCCGCAGGCTGCGCACGACGTCCCCGTTCAAGCCGTCGAACATGCCGTGGTGGTCGGCCGTCGCCACCGTTACGGGTCCAGCCGCCCGCGCCGCCGGACCGAGCACGTCCTGCCATGGCAAGACGCCATCGTTCGTATAGCTGGTCAGGTCCCCGGCCGTGAAATAGCTGAAGTTCCCGTAGCCGATCCGGATCGCGACCGAACACTGGTTTTCGCTGGGCCAGTCGGCGCGCGGCAGGGTGGCCAGGTCGGGAAAGAGCTTGCGGCTGCCCTCCCCTTCGCCAGTCCAGACTTCGCCATTCGCTGCCACGTTGCGCACCTCGAAGCGATGCGGAGACGGGCGGTGGCCACGCGCGGCGATCTGGGCTGCGCTGCCGACCCGGAAGCGCTCGACCGCCAGCCCGGCCTTGCGGCGCGCCCCGGCGAATGCCAGGTAGTTACGCCAGAACGGCGCATCGATCCGCTGGGGATACGCGTAGTCGGGATAGCCGCGGTCGATCAGGGTTCTCACCCTCAGCTGCTCGGCGACATCGGTCACGCCGCCGAGCCGGTACGCGCCGCCGGCCGCGATCGGCGACGATTCGTTCACGTCGCCGGTATGGTCCGGATGCAGGTGCGTCGCCAGCAGGTAGTCGAGTCCGTCCAGCCCGGCGCGTCGCAGGTGGCGCGCCGCGTAGCGGCCGATCCACTCGCCGGGACGGCGGCTGGCGTCCGGACGCGGCGCCACCGACACATCGGGCGCGTTCAGCGAGGCGCCGGCGTCGACCAGTAGGCTGGTCCCATCCGGCAGCATGACGAAGGTCGCGTTGCCTCGGCCGGTGGCAATGTGGTGGATGTCCAGCCATCCCGGCAGCCAGGGCGCGAGGGGCTCGCCCACGCGCTCGGACGATGCGGCGGCCGCTCGCACCGGGCGCGCCGCCGGCAGCGCCAGCAGGGCGGCCAGCAGCAGGCGGCGATGCTGGTCGAGTTGCGCCATCAGAAACGCCCCGTCAGGCTGAGGCCGAAGGTGCGCGGCTCGCCCGCATAGCGGGCGCGCACCACCTGGGTCGAGCGCGTCAGCAGGTAGGCGGTGTCGCCGGCATTCTTCACCCACGCCAGCAAGCGCCAGTTGCGGTCCAGGGACTCGATGCCGGCGGAGAGGTTGGCCAGGCCATAGGAAGGCAGCTGGAGGTTCGGATCGTTGGCCGCGCCCGTGTTGTAGCTCTCCTTCCAGGCATGGCTGGCGGCGCCTACCAGATAGCCGAAGGACACCGGGTAGCTCAGGTTGGCGGCGACGCTGGCCTGGCGCCGAGGGGAATTCGACAGGCGGTTGCCGGTATTGTTGACGGTGCCGACGGCGAAACGGTCGTAGCGGCTGTCCAGGTAGGCCGCGCTGGCCGACAGGTCGAGCCAGCTGGCCACCTTCCAGGCCAGTTCCATCTCGCTGCCGTCGACGCTGGCGCGGCCGGCATTCACGATCGTCAGGATACCGGTCAAGGTATTGTTGACCAGTTCCTGCTTGTCGCGGTATTTCATGCGGAACAGCGAGGCGTTCAGACGCACGCGGTTCTGCAGCCACTGCGACTTCAGCCCGAGCTCGAAGTTGTTGACGGTCTCCGGCGCGAATGCAGTACGGAAGGCAGCCGCGCTGGACGCGTCGGCGTTGTAGCCACCGCTGGTGAAGCCGCGGGTCGCGCTCAGGTAGCCCAGCACGCCGGGACGCGGCGTCCAGCCGAGCACCATGCGCGGCGTGAATTCGCTCCATGCCTGCGACAGCCCCTGTACGCTGAACGATGCCGTCGGACGCAGCAGGTCGGTCCGCACCAGCGAGGCCTGCTTGCGATCGCGCGTATAGCGGGCGCCCAAGCTAAGGTCGAACTGCGGGCTCAGGTGCAGGACGCCGTCGGCGAACACCGCGATGCTGCGGCTGTCGACCGCCTGTTCGGCCAGCGTCGCGCTGGCCAGTGCACCGGTGCGCGCCGCCAGGCCGCGCGTGCCCAGCTGGCGCTCCCCCTCTTCGTCCGAATAGTACAGGCCGGCCACGACATCGCCGCGCGCCCAGCGCGGGCTGGCGTAGCGCAGCTCCTGCGAGAAGGTGGCGATCTGGTCGGCGTCGCGGGTGACGCTCTGGCTGCCGCTGGCAAGGAAGGCGTAGTTCGCGCCAACGCCGGAGTAGTCTTCGCCCGACTGCGACTTGCGGTAGGCGGTGATCGAGGTGAGCTCGCCGGCGGGCAGGCGCCACACCAGCCGGGCCGATGCGCCCGAGATGATGCGTGCAAAGCGCTGCGGGACGCCGAGTTCGGACGTGCGCACGTCTCCATCGTCTCCCAGGGTATCGGACGACAGCGTGCGTCCGCCGTTGCGGTCGTCGCTATAGTCCGCGCTCACAGTGAGATCGACAGCAGGGACCAGGCGCACGAACGCCTGGGCGCGGAAGTTCTGGCTGTCGATGTCGTCCTGCTCCGCCCCGGTGAGGCGGTCGCGCCCGAGTCCGTCGCGCCGGCGGAGCGAGGTCGACAGCTTCAGGGCGGCCTGCTCGCCCAGCGGCAGGTTGGCCAGGCCGCGCGCCTGGCGCTCGCCGTGGTTGCCCGCGATGAGTTCGGCCTCGGCGGCATACTGGCCAGGGTCCGGCTGGCGCGTGTTGATCACGATGGCGCCGCCCGTCACATTACGGCCGAACAGGGTTCCCTGCGGCCCTTTCAGGACCGCGATCGATTCCAGGTCGAACAGCTCGAAGCTGGCGGCGCTGTTACGGGGAATGAACACGTCGTCGACGAAGATCCCGACCGGCTTGTTGACGCCCACCTGGGAAAAGGTATTGCTGATGCCGCGAATGGCGATGGTCGGATTGGCCTGGCTGAAGGCCGAGACCAACAGCCCGGGAGTGAGCCGCGCCAGGTCCTGCAATCCCTGCACCCGATGCGCGTCGATCGACTTGGCCGACAGCGCGGTCATCGCGATCGGCACCGCCTGCGCCGACTGGCTGCGCTTCTGCGCGGTAACCGTGACCGTGTTCAGTTCACTGTCGGCCGTGGGGACCGGCGCGCCGTCCGGCGCTTCGCGAAAGACCAGGACCGCGCCGGCTCCATCCCGGCGCACCGCCAGCCCGGTTCCGGCGAGCAGCGTGTCGAGTGCGCGCTGTGCATCCATGGTCCCCTGCGCGCCGGCGCTGGTGCGCCCGCGCACGTCGTCGGCGCGGTACAGCAGCTGCACGCCGGTTTGCGTAGCGTACTGGTCGAGCGCGGTCTTCAGGTCGCCCGCGGGAATGTCCAGTGCCGCTGTCTGGGCGTGGAGGGTGCCGCAGAACAGCAGCAGGCACAAGGTGCCGCTCAGTCTTGGAATAGCCATTGTCATGTTCCTTGCATGGTAGAGGGATTTGCTGCTTCCTTCTTAGACGCGCGGGCCGCAAAAATCCGGTATGCGGCCGGAACATGTTCAGCGCGAGAGCACGATCTCGTCGCCGCGCCGTTGCGCCTTTAGCCCGAAGCCCTTTTCCAGCAGGCGCACGAAGCCGTCCACGTTGGACGGTGAGAAGCTGCCGCCGACTGCGATCTGCGCGGCCGCTCCGTTCACCACGATCCGCCTTTCGTTGTAGCGGTTGAATTCCGCGGCGGCGTCGGCGAGGCTGGTCTGGTCGAACACGATGCGGCCTTCGCGCCAAGCCATGCGTTTTTCCGTCGCGGCAGCGTCGTGGCGCGCACGCATGATGCGGCCGCCCTGCGCGACCGCTTCCTCGTTGCGCCCGAGTTCGACCGGCGCGCCGGATCCACTCACGCGGACGCGCCCCTGCTCCACCAGCACGCGCACCGCGCCGCCCTCGCGGCGCACGGTGAAGCGGGTCCCCAGCACGGTGACCCGGCTGGCGCCTGCTTCGATGACAAAGGGATGGGCGGGATCGTGCGCGATGTCGAAGTAGGCTTCACCGCCTTCCAGCCAGACGTGGCGCCCGTGCTCGCGGGATGCGCGCAGACGTGTACCGGTGTTGAGCGTGATACGCGAACCATCTTCCAGCGCGACCATGCGGTTCTCGCCGATGCGGGTGGCGTAGCGCTCGACCTGGTTGCCGCCGAGCGGGGCCAGCCAGGCGCCGAACGCCAGTGCGAGCAGCACGCCGGCTGCGATGCGCCATGGAGAGAAGCGCGCCAGTGCGGTGCGCGCAGCCGGCAGGCCAGCGTCCTGCTCGGTCAGGGCGTCCGCGGCGCTCCAGGCCGCGCCCAGGCGCAGCCAGGCGACGCGATGGCGCGTGTCGGCGTCCAGCCAGGCATCGCGCTGGCGTTCCAGCTCGCCGTTCCAGTCCGCCGCATCCTGGCGTGCCACCCAGGCGGCCGCCGTCTCTTCAATCGTCTCCGCGTTCTTGTTCTTGTCCATCATGTCTCATGTACCTCGTTTGCGCAGCTTGCGTTCCAGCCTGGCGATCCCGCTGCCCAGGCCGCGGGAAAACAATGCATCGGCGAGACTGCGCATGCCCTTCGCGATCTGTTTTTCCACCGTGTCCTCGGCAATGCCCATCTCGGCCGCCACCTCGCGCTGCGACAATCCCTCGACCTTGCGCAGCACGACGACTTCCCGGCAGCGCGGTGGCAGCGCATCCAGCGCTTCGACCAGCACGCCGAGCTCGCGCCTGCCGCTCACATGCCGCTCGGGCGTGAGTTCGTCGATGATCAGGTCGTCGATCTCGGCATACGCGTCGATCGATACCACCTGGCTTTTGCGCGCACGGTCGATCAGGAGATTGCGCGCTGTGGCCATCACGAAGGGGGCGGTCCGTTCCGGCAGGCCGCATCGCGCGGCGTCGTACACGCGCGCGTAGACCTCCTGCCGCAAGTCGGCCCATTCGCCGGCGTCGCGCCAGTTATGTCTGAGGTAGCGCATCAGTGCAGGTTCGACGGCGAGCACCTCGCGGATGAACCAGTCGTCCAGGTCGTTGGGCATGTCTTGCAAGGGTAGACGAAGGTCGTATGAAATTCCGGTATCCGGAAAAATAAAAATGTGCGCGATCCTATCCTGGCACGGTCATGTGACGCGCCAATGAACGAAGCGGCAATGCGAAACCTGTGCGAAACCTGCCAGGCTGTCATCGTCCCGTCATCCGACGATGCCACCATCCCGGCATTTTCCAACGACCGGAGCTTGCATGTCCCGTTTCCTCCTCTCGTGTGCCAGCGCCGCCGCGCTGGCTCTGCTGTCCGGCTGCGGCAGCGACGATCCCTCCACCCCGGCCCAGACCACGCCCGTGGTCCAGCAGCCGGCGCCGCCGGCCGCCGAGCCAAACGCCAGCGTGGCCTTCATGTCGGACGTCCACTTCCACAACGTGTACGGCGACTTCAAGAGCCCGCAGTTCGCCGGCATCCCGACCAAGGACGGCAAGAACGCCACCATCCGCACCATGTATGCGCAGCTGACCTCGACGCGCCTGTTCAACGAAAACTATTTTGCTTTCCGCGCCGCGCTGGACGATGCCCATGCCAAGGGCATCCGCCTGGTCGCCTTCCCGGGCGACTACTCGGACGACGCCCAGCCGATGAACATCGACGGCATCGCCGAAGTGCTGAAGGAATACCAGGCCAAGGGCATGCGCTTCTTCCTGGCGCCGGGCAACCATGATCCGAACGAGCCTTTCGATGACCTGGAAGCCGGCAAGAACGACTTCCTCACCAAGGAAGGCAAGGAGCAGAAGGTGTACGCCACCTCGAACGCCGCCTGCCTGGCCAAGGACCCGACTGTGGTCTGCACCGACCAGCTGATGGAACAGGGCTACGAAAAGCTGATGGCCAAGCTGGGCGACTTCGGCTTCAACCCGAACAAGGCCGACCTGCACTGGGAAACCCCATTCAGCAAGTACACCAACAACAAGTACAGCTATGACGAGGCGGTCGCGCAGTCGGCCGTCGCCAAGCGCGAGTTCGAGATCTGCGCCGAAGGCTCAGGCGGCAGCTACAAGGCCGCGGGCGAAGCGAAGCTGGGCAAGGCTTACACCAAGTGCGCGACCATGATGGACGCCAGCTACCTGGTGGAACCGGTGAAAGGCCTGTGGCTGCTGGCGATCGACGCCAACGTGTTCGTGCCGAACGCGAAATTCGATCCCGCCAATCCGAAAAAATTCAGCGGCTACGATGGCGCCGGCAACGCCGGCTGGAACAAGGTCCTGACCCACAAGATGCACCTGGTGGACTGGATCAAGTCGGTCAGCGCGCGCGCCAAGCTTGAGGGCAAGCAGCTGATGGCCTACTCGCACTACCCGACCATGGACTTCTACGCCAACCAGACCGAGGCGATGAAGGCGGCCTTCAAGCCGGGCGCCTTCCAGACCGCGCGCGTGCCGGACGCCGCCACCGCGGCCGGCGTCGCCGCCACGGGGCTGCGCTGGCACGTGGGCGGCCACATGCACTTCAACGGCACCAACGATTTCGCCGACGCCAACGGCAACTACCTGGTGAACGTGCAGTCGCCTTCGCTCGCGGTCTACGGCGCGGCCTACAAGATCATCAGCTACAAGGACCTCGACACCGTCGACGTCCAGACCGTGGCCCTGAATTCGGTGGCGCGCTTCAACGAACTGTTCCCCTACTACCAGGTCGAGAACGATTACCTGAAGGGCAGCACCCTGGCGGCCGACATCGCCAAGCGCTGGGACCGTTCGATCCTCGACACCCGCTCATACGGCGACTACACGCGCCAGTACTTCGGCGAGCTGTCGCGCCTGCGCTTCATGGATGAATACTGGCCGTGCGAGATGAAGGAAGCGGCGATGGCCCTGAACGGCCGGCAGATGCTGATCCTGTCGCAGCTGCAGACCCGCGTCACGCTGGCCCAGCTGAAGGACTATCCGTCGGTGCTGCCGCTGACCGCCAGCTGCGCCGCAGCAGGTACGGCATCAAGCATGCCGGTGGCCGCCGCCCAGCTGACCACCGACTGGGCCGAGGCGACCGCGCGCGCCGAGAAGCTCGCCAGCGCTGCAGGCTTGAGCCTCGATTCGTTCGCGAAGATCACGCCCTACGACTTCTACGGCGACTTCCACCGCACCGTGTATGCCGGCGAACTGGCGCTGCGCGACATGGGCCAGGAACGCGTCAGCCAGTACAAGGTCTTGATGGCGGCCTTCCCTGCGACCACCACGGCGCCCGTGAAAATCGGCGACAAGCCGTCCGACCAGAACCCGGTGCACCTCGCCTTCCAGCACCAGTTCAAGCAGGTGTTCGCGATCTTCAAGGGCCTCGGTTCGGCCAAGCCGAGCGACCGCTTCACCATCGACCTGAAAGGCAAGAAGATCAACAACGCCAATGGCGCGGGATTGAGCTTCAACTAAGGAAATGCAAACGGGGCCTTGCGGCCCCGTTGTGTTTTCGATGATCCATTCAGATCAGTGCAGCATGCGCGGTTCCTGCTCGTCGTCGTCGCCAAACAGGTCGTCGAACATGAGCGCGTCGGGCTCCTTGCCCTGGCTCCACAGGACCATCAGCACGATGATCTTGAGCTTGCCCAGTGCGACCGGCGACTCATCGCAGGCCAGTGCGCGTTCGATGACGATTTCGCGCTGCGTGGGACTGAGCACCTTGGCGCTTTCGAGAAACTGGATGAAGCCGATGGCTGCACTGCCCAGTTCGATGTATTCCTCGTCCACATAGTAGCGGATGCCGGTGCATGCATCGATTGCGTCGGAAACTGCCGCTTCGGTCAGCCCGGAGAGCCAGTCCAGCGCCTCGGAAATCTCGATGTCATCGAAACCGACGGCGGACAGCTTGCGTGCCAGGGCCGCCGGCTCGGGGCAGGCGTCAGGACGATAGTACGTCTCGTAGAGGTAGACCAGGATGTCGAACATAGTGACGCTACTGTAGCAGCTAAGTTCGCCGAGGCACAAGCCTGGCACGCACACCCACGTACCGTGCGGGCAAAACGTTGTATCACGGCCTTATCCGTTCATTCAGTTTTGTCGAGATTTAACAAAACGAAGGCCAAACATTTCACATAAATATCTCAAAAAGAATACTGTTTTTCGCATTCATCCCGCATAGAGCATGTGCGGAAACAAACATACTTGGAGGAATACGTTTTTTTTCAGGCGGGGCGCACCAGGCGCTGGACCCGGCCATCCGGCAGGCGTTCGAGTTGTCCGGCAAGCTCGAGCGCAAGCAGCTCGCCGGCCAGCCAGCCGGCATCCTGGCCCAGGCTGTCGAGCAGCGCGTCCGGCTCCATCGGATCGTGGCCCAGCGCCGCCAGCAAGGCGGCATCGCCGGCGGCCGGGCAGGCCGCTACCTGCCGCGCCAACGGCGAGACCTGCATCGCGGCCAGCACTTCGTCCACCGTCTCGACCAGCTGCGCGCCTTCGCGTATCAACTGGTGGCAACCCTTGGCCAGCGCCGAGTGGATCGATCCCGGCAGGGCGAATACCTCGCGCCCTTGCTCGGCCGCCATCTGCGCCGTGATCAGCGAACCCGACTGCGCCGCCGCCTCGACCACCAGCACGCCGGCCGCCATGCCGCTGATGATGCGGTTGCGGCGCGGGAAGTTATTGGCGACGGGCGGCGTGCCGAGCGCGTATTCGCTGACGATGCAGCCCGCGTCTGCGATACGATGCGCCAGCGCGCGGTTACGTGCCGGATAGACCCGGTCCGGGCCGGTGCCGATGACGGCGATGGTCGAACCCGACCCGCGCAAGGCGCCTTCGTGGGCGGCGGTGTCGATGCCGAGCGCCATGCCCGATACCACGCACAGGCCAGCGCGCGACAGGGCCTCGGCAAAGTTTTCCGCATTCGCCCTGCCCTGCGTGCTGGCGTTGCGGCTGCCGACCACGGCAATCATGGGCATATGCAAAAGTTCGCGCCGTCCATTTATATAGAGCAGCAGCGGCGGATCGGGAATGTGGAGCAAGTCGCCTGGATAGTCGGCGTCCTGCTGCGTGACGAGGTGATGATGCGGTTCGGACAGCCAGGCCAGCGTAAGCTCGATCCGGCGCGCAAGCTCCGGCGTGACGGGCGCGCATAGTGCGGCGGCCTGGGCGGCCGGCACCTGGGCCGCAAGGGCTGCATGGCCGGCACGGAAGATTGCCAAGGGCGAACCGAAGGCGGCCAGCAGGAGGTTTGCAGTCCGGCACCCCACCCCGTTCGTCCCTTCCAGTCGGATCCAGTCGGCGATGGCGCGGGGGTCTGGCGGGGTGTGGGGGGCCGTGTCCTGCACGGTAGGGTTTACTCCGGTGAGCGGGCTACGTCGCCGACTTCCACCGGCGCCGTTACTTGCATGATCAGGCCATACGACACGTTCCTGAACACACGGAAAATGAACAGGCTGCCATATTGTTCGTCGGGCAGCTTGATCTGCGGTTTGCGGAAGCTGAACACGCCTTTGCTGGCGGGGTCCGCGACCGTCTTCCCGAGATGATAGAGCTGCAGCACGGAGCCGACATCGAGTCCGTCAACAGAACCCCGATTGACAGTCACGACCTGGCTCTGGCCGGCATAGCTCACGCCCGCGTAGATCGACATCACGCGCGCATCGACAAGCTGCGCCGGCGCATGCGGCATGTAGTTGCGCACCGGGCTCGGGGGCATCGGGATCAGCAGGTCGCCGACGCCCATTTCCTGGCGCGTCTCGGTGACGCGGAAAGTATGTGCATCCACACCTGGCGCCGCGGCGCGGTCGAGCGTGACGCTGCCCAGGTAGGCGGCTTCATGCGCCATCACCTTGCCGGTCTGCGGGTCTTTCAGCGGGCCGGTCGGACGGAAGACCTGGAAGGTCTTGCCGGCGCCGATGTTGCCTTTTACATAGACCCGGTCGCCGGTGCCGAGGTAGACGCGGCCTTCCTGCGAGGCGACGATGCGCGCCGCGCCGGCCAGTTCGTTGGCCTCGACCACGAGCGGCTGGGTCAGGTAGGGTTCGATCATGCCGGCCGGGATCGACTGCACGGCATTGCGTTCCAGCGATTCGGTGCGCACCTGCGGCGACAGTTTCGTCAGCGGCGGCAAGCCCGCGTCGTCGCCGCTGCCGGGACGGTTCAGGGACAGGCGGCCGCGTGCGCGGTCGAAATAAATGATCTGGCCGGGATAGATCCAGTGCGGATTGCGGATCTCCTCGCGGTTCATGCCCCACACCTGCGGCCAGCACCAAGGGTTCTGCAGGAAGGTGCCGGAGATGTCCCACAGGGTATCGCCCTTGACCACGACGTGCTGGTCGGGCGCATTCGGGCGGAATGCGCAGCGCTCGGCTGCCTGGACCGGGGCCGCCGCGGCACAGGCAAGCAGCGCCAGGGCAGCAGCGCGGGTCACGACTGTGCTAAAATTTTTCATTGAAACGTCCGTCATTGCGTCCGTGAATTTGCGGCTTTGACACCGGATGGCTGGCAGCGCGCACGCATCTTCCTGCGCTAGTGCTGGAAGAGACATGACGATGACCCCTCTCGATTGACAAAAGGTTGCCGTACTGAATCAAATTCTGCACACAAATCCCTGAACTAGCAAGACAAACCGCGTCCTGCAGGATAGGCGATGTGTTGCATTTTCCGTACGCGCGCATAAACCTTATTGAACTGATATTCCCTCTTATTTTTCCGACCATGGCCTTACTGAAGATCCTCCGCTACCCTGATCCACGCCTGCACAAGGTTGCCAAGCCGGTCACCGAATTCGGTACCGAACGCCTGCGCCAGCTGGTCAAGGACATGGCCGACACCATGTACGATGCACCCGGCGTCGGCCTGGCCGCCACCCAGGTGGACGTGCACGAACGCGTGATCGTCATCGACGTCAGCGAAACCACCGACCAGCTGATGGTCTTCATCAACCCGGAAATCACCTGGGCCAGCGAAGAAAAGCAGGTCTACGACGAAGGCTGCCTGTCGGTGCCCGGCATCTACGACGGCGTCGAGCGTCCGGCGCGCGTCAAGTGCAAGGCCCATGATGTCGACGGCAAGGAATTCGAAGTCGAAGCCGATGGCCTGCTGGCCGTGTGCATCCAGCACGAAATGGACCACCTGATGGGCAAGGTCTTCGTCGAGTACCTGTCGCCCCTGAAGCGCAACCGCATCAAGGCCAAGCTGCAGAAGGAAGAGCGTTCGCTGGAACGCGACGCCGCGCAACGCAGCGCGCGCCGCTGATGAAGCTCGTTTTTGCCGGCACCCCCGAGTTCGCTGCCGTCGCCCTGCGTGCCCTGCACGAGGCCGGCTTCGAGATTCCCCTGGTCCTGACCCAGCCTGACCGCCCGGCCGGGCGCGGCATGCAGTTGCAGGCATCCGCAGTGAAGCAGTACGCGCTGGCGCACGGCATGGAAGTCGCCCAGCCGCTGTCGCTGCGCATGGATGCCAAGGACCCGCAGCGCGCGCAGGAAGCACGCGACGCCCATGAACGCCTGCTGGGGCTCGATTACGATGTGATGGTGGTGGCCGCCTATGGCCTGATCCTGCCGCGCAGCACGCTCGACATCAAGCCCTGCATCAACATCCACGGTTCGCTGCTGCCGCGCTGGCGCGGGGCGGCGCCGATCCACCGCGCGATCGAAGCCGGCGACGCGGATACCGGCGTGACCATCATGGGCATGGAAGAAGGCCTCGACACCGGGCCGATGATGCTGATGGAGCGCGAGGCGATCGAAGACAGGGACACCACCGGCAGCCTGCACGACAAGCTGGCCCTGCTCGGTGGGCGCATGATCGTCGAGGCGCTGCGCAAGATGGCAGCGGGCGAATCGACCGCCGTGCCGCAGCCGGAAGAAGGCGTGACCTACGCCGCCAAGATCAGCAAGGAAGAGGCGAAGCTCGACTTCGCCCTGCCCGCCGAGCTGCTGTGGCGCCGGGTGCGCGCCTTCAATCCCTTCCCGGGTGCGCATGGCCTGGTGGATGGCGTGACCGTCAAGGTGTGGAATGCGGAACTGGTATCAGGTTCGGGCACGCCGGGCCAGGTGCTGGCGGCGGATGCGCAAGGCATTGTGGTCGCCTGCGGCACGGGTGCGCTGCGCATGACCGAACTGCAAAAGCCAGGTGGCAAGCGCCTAGCGGCGCCGGAGTTCCTCAAAAGCTTCCCGCTGGACGGGAAAGTCTTCTCGTAAAATAAAAATCGGGGCAATGCCCCGATCGATCACTTCTGCTGCGCTCCCGCAGCGCGTTGCGCATCCATGTATTCGCGCAGTACCTGGTTGATACGGGTCTGGTAGCCGGGACCTGCCGACTTGAACCATTCCAGCATGTCCACGTCCAGGCGAATCGTCACGATCTGCTTGACGCCATTGTTAGCTTGCTGCTTCACGGCAACTGCCGGCTCTTCAATGCGGTTCGCGGATTGATCCCAATCCGGCTCATATTCTTTGTTCATGCAATTATCCCGTTAAAAGCTTCGCCAACATTGTGGCGACGGGGTAATTGTCGTCCGTGTATGTAACGTAAAGATTGCGGATGTGTTGGGTTTTGTAACGTCATGTAACAGTCGGGCGCATCAATACATAAAGATACAAACACAAAACTGCGTTTTTGCCCCTCCCTGAGCAAGGCAGCGTCATGACGTATAATCGTAGACCGCCCAACAGTAACGGCCAGTAAAGCCGCGAGAAAAAGCTCACATGAACGCCCCACTCCCTACCATCTCCCCGATCGATTCCCAGCTGCGCGACATCCTCAAGCGCCGCATCATGATCCTGGATGGCGCGATGGGCACCATCATCCAGCAATACAAGCTCGACGAAGCCGCCTACCGCGGCGAGCGTTTCAAGGATTTCAGCGCGCCGGAAGGCGCTGGCGCGCGCGAGCTGTTCGTCAAGGGGAACAACGAGCTTCTCACGCTCACCCAGCCGCAGGTGATCCAGGAAATCCACGAGCGCTACCTCGCCGCCGGCGCCGACCTGATCGAAACGAATACCTTCGGCGCAACCAGCGTGGCGCAGGACGACTACCACATGGCGCATCTCGCCTACGAGATGAACGTGCAAGCCGCGAAGCTCGCGCGCGCCGCCTGCGCCAAATACAGTACGCCGGACAAGCCGCGCTTCGTGGCCGGCGCCCTCGGCCCGACCCCGAAGACCGCCTCGATCTCGCCTGACGTGAACGACCCGGCCGCGCGCAACATCACCTTCGACCAGCTGGTCGAGAGCTACCACGAGCAGGTACGCGGCCTGGTCGACGGCGGCGCCGACCTGCTGCTGGTCGAGACCATCTTCGACACCCTCAACTGCAAGGCCGCGCTGTTCGCGATCGACCTCTACTTCGAAGAGCGCCCGGAACTGCCGCGCCTGCCGATCATGATCTCGGGCACCGTCACCGACGCCTCGGGCCGCATCCTGTCGGGCCAGACCGTCGCCGCCTTCTGGAACTCGGTACGTCACGCCAAGCCCATCACCATCGGCCTGAACTGCGCGCTCGGTGCTGCGCTGATGCGCCCGTATGCCGAAGAGCTCTCGCAGATCGCCGATACCTTCGTCTGCATCTACCCGAACGCCGGCCTGCCCAATCCGATGAGCGACACCGGCTTCGATGAACTGCCGGCCGATACCTCGGCCCTGCTGCGCGAATTCGCCGACGCCGGCTTCGTGAACATCGCCGGCGGCTGCTGCGGCACCACGCCCGAGCACATCGCCGCCATCGCGAAGATGCTGGAAGGCCGCCCGCCGCGCCAGGTGCCGGAGCCCCCGGTCGCGATGCGCCTGTCGGGCCTGGAGCCCTTCACCATCGACGACAGCTCGCTGTTCGTCAACGTCGGCGAGCGCACCAACGTCACCGGCTCCAAGGCGTTCGCGCGCATGATCCTGAACGAGCAGTTCGACGAGGCCTTGTCGGTCGCGCGCCAGCAGGTCGAGAACGGCGCCCAGGTCATCGACATCAACATGGACGAGGCGATGCTCGATTCGCAGGCGGCGATGACGCGCTTCCTGAACCTGATCGCGTCCGAACCGGACATCTCGCGCGTGCCGATCATGATCGACTCTTCCAAATGGAGCGTGATCGAGGCCGGCCTGAAGTGCGTGCAGGGCAAGGCCATCGTCAACTCGATCTCGATGAAAGAAGGCGAAGAAGAATTCATCCGCCAGGCCAAACTGTGCCGCCGCTACGGCGCCGCCGTGATCGTCATGGCCTTCGACGAACAGGGCCAGGCCGACACCTTCGCGCGCAAGACCGAGATCTGCGGCCGTGCCTACAAGGTGTTGACCGAGCAGGTCGGCTTCCCGCCGGAAGACATCATCTTCGACCCGAACATCTTCGCGATCGCCACCGGCATCGAAGAGCACAACAACTATGCGGTCGACTTCATCGAAGCCACTGCCTGGATCCGCAAGAACCTGCCGCACGCGAAGGTCTCGGGCGGCGTGTCGAACGTTTCGTTCAGCTTCCGCGGCAATGACCCGGCGCGCGAAGCCATCCACACCGTGTTCCTGTACCACGCCATCAAGGCCGGCCTGACCATGGGGATCGTCAACGCCGGCATGGTCGGCGTGTACGACGACCTCCCTGCGGAACTGCGCGAGCGCGTGGAAGACGTGGTGCTGAACCGCCGCGAGGACGCCACCGAGCGCATGATCGAATTCGCCGGCACCCTGAAGGCCGGCGGCGGCAAGCAGGAACAGAACCTCGCCTGGCGCGAAGCGCCGGTCGAGAAGCGCCTGGCGCACGCGCTGGTGCACGGCATCACGCAGTGGATCGTCGAGGACACCGAAGAGATGCGCCAGAGGGTAGCGGCAACCGCCGGGCGTCCGATCCACGTGATCGAAGGCCCGCTGATGGACGGCATGAACATCGTCGGCGACCTGTTCGGACAGGGCAAGATGTTCCTGCCGCAGGTGGTGAAATCGGCGCGCGTCATGAAGCAGGCCGTGGCCCACCTGGTGCCCTTCATCGAAGAAGAGAAGGCGGAAGAAGAACGCCGCACCGGCGTGGTCGCCAAGCCCAAGGGCAAGATGGTGATCGCGACCGTCAAGGGCGACGTGCACGACATCGGCAAGAACATCGTCTCGGTGGTCCTGCAATGTAATAACTTCGAGATCGTGAACATGGGCGTGATGGTCCCGTGCGCCGACATCCTGGCCAAGGCCAAGGAAGAAAACGCCGACATCGTGGGCCTGTCCGGCCTGATCACGCCTTCGCTGGAAGAGATGGCCCACGTGGCGCGCGAAATGCAGCGCGACCCCTACTTCCGCGAGAAGAAGATCCCGCTGCTGATCGGCGGCGCCACCACCAGCCGCGCCCACACGGCCGTCAAGATCGCGCCCCACTACGAAGGCCCGGTGGTCTACGTGCCGGACGCCTCGCGTTCGGTGTCGGTGGGCCAGTCGCTGCTGACCGAGGACAGCCGCGACGCCTACATCATCGAGCTGGCCCAGGACTACGAACGCATCCGCGTCCAGCACGCCAACAAGAAGGCGCTGCCGATCCTGAGTATCGAGCAGGCGCGCGCCAACAAGGCGAAACTGGCGTACGCCCCGGTCAAGCCGAAGTTCATCGGCCGCCGCGTGTTCAAGAACGTCGACCTGGGCGAGCTGGCGCGCTACATCGACTGGGGTCCCTTCTTCCAGACCTGGGACCTGGCCGGCCCCTACCCCGCCATCCTCACCGATGAGGTCGTGGGCGAAGCGGCCTCCAAGGTGTTCGAGGAAGCCCAGGCCATGCTCAAGAAGATCATCGAAGGCCGCTGGCTGACCGCCAACGGCGCCATCGCGCTGCTGCCGGCGAATGCGGTGAACGAGGACGACATCGAGATCTATACCGACGAATCGCGCAAGGAAGTCGCCTTCACCTGGTACGGCCTGCGCCAGCAGGGCGTCAAGCCGGTGGTGGACGGCGAGCAGCGTCCGAACCAGTGCCTGTCCGACTTCGTCGCGCCGAAAGACTCCGGCATCGCCGACTACATCGGCATGTTCGCGGTGACGGCGGGCCTCGGCATCGAGAAGCACGAGCAGCGCTTCGAAGCGGCGCACGACGACTACTCCTCGATCATGCTCAAGGCCCTGGCCGACCGCCTGGCCGAAGCCTTTGCCGAGTACCTGCACGAGCGTGTTCGTACCGACCTGTGGGGCTATGCGGGCAACGAGGACCTGTCGAATGAAGCGCTCATCAAGGAAGAATACAGCGGCATCCGTCCGGCGCCGGGCTACCCGGCCTGCCCCGAGCACACCGTGAAGGCCGAGCTGTTCCGTACCCTGCAGGCCGGGGAGATCGGCATGGAACTGACCGAGTCCTTCGCGATGTATCCGGGCGCGGCGGTGTCGGGCTTCTATTTTGCCCACCCGGACTCGAAGTACTTCGTGGTCGGCAAGATCGGCGAAGACCAGCTCGAGGACATGGCGCGCCGCCGCGGCATGGACAAGGCCGAACTCGAGCGCCACCTGGCGCCGAACCTCTCGTAATTCCTCCCCTGCCGGCGCGGTCTTTTCGACCGCGCCGGCCTCCCCCGTTCCTGCAAACTTCGTCCCCGCTGCACGGTCTAAGCCAGTGCAATGTCATCGTTATGGGAGGGAGACATCATGGCAATGCATTTGTCGTCCCGGCGCTGGCAGGACCAGCTCATGGTCGTGATCGGCGTCTGGCTGTTCATTTCGCCCTGGGCGCTCGGCTATCCGTCCGAATCGCCGCCGGCCGTCAACGCCTACGTTGCCGGCGTGCTGATCGCGCTGCTGGCGGCCTTCGACCTGGTCAAGACCCACGTCTGGGCCGTGCTGCTGAATATCATTGCGGGGGTGTGGGTGGCGGTCTCGCCCTGGCTGGTCGGCGTGGTGCGCGACCCGGCCATGACCTGGAGCCTGGTTATCGCGGGGATCGCCACGATCGTGCTGGCGGTGTGGGAGCTGCGCAGCGATCCGGAGCTGCACCAGCAGTGGACGCGCTCCGGCGCCACGTGATGACGTGGCTTTTGTAGGGTGGGCGGCTTGTGCATTGGTCCACTGGACCAATGCACCCCACGCGGTCAACGTATAAACGAATTCAGATCGCGTAGCGGACGACCTTGTCGCTCCACTCGAAGGCGGAGACTTCGAGCTCGGCCAGGTCGTCCCCGTCGATCGACAATTCGTGCAGCGCCGGCAGTACCTCGTCCTGCGCATCGTCCATGCGCTCGATCGATTCGGCCAAGCGCAGCAGTTCGCCGAAGAAGCCGCGCCGCACCAGCAGCGCGTGGCGCACTTCGTCGATCACCGGGATCTGTTCGACGATGTCCTGCATCGGGATGCAGAACAGCGTGTCCATCAGCGACATCATGCCCACCGTGAACGCGATGTCGGCCACGTTGCGCTGGCCCGGGCGCAGGCGCTGCGCGAGCAGTTCCATCAGACGAGCGCGGGTGGTGGCCAGCATCAGGAGCGGGCACAGGTTGTGGCCGCGCACGCCCGGTTCGGCGTACAGCAGGATCTGCAGCCAGCGCTGCAGCTGGCGGCGGCCCAGCAGCATCAGGGCCTGGCTGACCGACTCGATGCGCCGCCCTGCTCCCGCCGCCGGCGTGTTCACCAGGCGCAGCAGGTTCAGGCCGAGGCTGACGTCCTTCTTCACCGCGCGCTCGATCTCGGCATTGTCGGCATCCGAGGTCACCAGGTTCATCAGGTCCAGCACCGCCGCCTGTGAGGGCGACAGCTTGCGGCCGGCGATCACCGTCGGCTTGGCGAAATAATAGCCCTGGAAGTAATCGAAGCCGATGTCCAGGCAGGTGCGGTATTCGCTGTGGGTCTCGACCTTCTCGGCCACCAGGCGCTTGCCGGTGCCGCGCAGGCGCGGCGCCAGCGACAGCAGGGTCACCACCGGCAGCTCGCGCAGGTCCATCTTGACGTAGTCGATCACCGGCAGCAGCCTGGCCAGGCTGGCGCCATGGGCCGAGGCTTCGGCGGCGAAGCGGAAACCGTGCGTGGACAGCTCGGTCATGCGGCGGATGACGGCGTCGTTCGCTTCCACGGAGCGTACGATCTCGAGCACGGTGCGTTCGCGCGGCAGGAAGGCGAACATGTCGCTCATGAGGACGTCGGTATCGACGTTCAGGAAAGCGGTGGCGTCGCCGATCGCGCGCGGCAGGCCGAGCTGCGAAGCGTGGTGAATCACGCTGGCGCTGGCCGACAGGCCGGAGCTGATCTCCGCCGGGCCCTGGGCGCTGCCGCGGAACAGCAGCTCGTAGCCGAACAGCGCCTGGTTACGGTCGAGCACCGGCTGGCGCCCGAGGTAGAAATTGCGCAGCTTCAGCGGTTGGGAAGCCTGGTCAGGGCTGGCGGTATCGGTCATGTTGTGGGCTTGGTCGCGCGAACAGTCGTACTTTACCGTATCTGCTCAATTTGGTGGCATTCTGGCACTAATTAAAAGCAGAAACATTAATTCCTTGGCATTATTGTGGCACGCCATCCACGAACAGCTTCAGTTCGCCGGGCGCGAAGTGGGTCCAGGTTTCGTTCTTGGTGAGCGGTTCGGTGACGATGACGGCGACCCGGTCGTTCGGCGTCGTCACCTGCGAGAAGTCGACCGACAGGTCTTCGTCCGACAGGTGCGCTTGCGCGAACGGGTGCTGGCGCACGATGTAGCACAGCTTGGTCGAACAGTGGGTGAACAGCGCGGTGCCGTCCGACAGCATCATGTTGAAGGTGCCGTGCGCCGCCACTTGCGGCACCAGGCGTTCCAGCGCGGCGCGCAGCTCGGCGAGCGAAGGCGCGCTGCCTTCGGTCCCATCGCCGAATTCGTCGCGCAGGCTTTGCATCAGCCAGCAGAAGGCCAGCTCGCTGTCGGTGTTCCCGACCGGGCGGAACGGTCCGTGCAGCGTCGGCGTGAAGTCCTTCAGGTCGCCGTTGTGGGCGAACACCCAGTAGCGGCCCCACATCTCGCGCACGAAGGGATGGCAGTTCTCGAGCGCGACCTGTCCCTGCGTGGCCTTGCGGATATGGGCGATGACGTTGGTGGACTTGATCGGGTAGCGCTTGATCAGTTCCGCGATGGGAGAATCGATGGCGGCCTGGTGGTCGACGAAGTGGCGTACGCCCTTGCCTTCGAAGAAAGCGATGCCCCAGCCGTCATGGTGGGTATCGGTGCGGCCGCCGCGGTGGGCGAAGCCGGTGAAGGAGAAGACGATGTCCGTGGGGACGTTGCAGTTCATTCCGAGGAGCTGGCACATGCGCGCAGCTTACCACGCCAGAGGTGCCGATGGCGGTGCCACTACTCCTCGAACGGTAGTGGCGGCCTTCCCGATGATTAGTGCAGCACGACGGGCTGGCTCATCAGGGTATCGTAGGAACCCAGGAAGTCGTCGATTTCTTCCATGGTCGGCTCGCTCGCGATGAGGTTGTTCACATCGCGACGGAAAGACTGAGCCAGTTTGCCGCCGATGAACGCTTCGCGCCGGCCTGCTTTGTCGACGATCTCGTATCCGCCGAAGCGCAGGGCTTCGAGGTCGCGATCAACGCCAAATTCGACGACGCTGTACTGTTCGCTGTTATAGATCATGTTCATGATGACTCCTTCTCTCGATCAGATTCGTGTCAGTCAAACGCTTGGCGGCAGGCGCCTGGCTGATCACTTCGGTTAAGAGGTGGGGCTTGCTGGACCGATTTCAAGTGCGCTCGAATGAGGCAAAGATGTCAGGCGCACACGGTCGGATTCAGGGCCAACAGCTGATCGTATGGCGCTTCTTGCAGCCACGATCGCAACTGATCAAGGTGTTCGCTGCTGGCCACACCGATGAACAAGCGTTCCGGGCCTTGGCGCAACAGACGATTTAATGTTACACGCAAAACCAGGTTGCCGGTGCAGCACACACACCCGGCTGCGAGTCGGACAAGTCTGACAGAAGAGTCTGTTGGGATAGATGAAGAACCCGAAGCCAGGCCTTCGAGGATCACCGCGTTGAAGCGGTCGGGCGCTGCTGGCTGCGCCTCGAGCAGCCCTGCGATGGCTGCCTCGCGCGCAACCGGGGACGCGCCGGTGACCAGGGTGGTCGCGACGCGTCCGAGTAGTTCAGGCAATCAGACGCCTTTCTTGGCGAGCTTGCCCGGCTCGACGCCGAGCTGCTTGAGCTTGCGGTACAGGTGGGTGCGTTCGAGGCCGGTCTTTTCGGCGACGCGCGTCATGCTGCCGCCTTCGCGGCCCAGGTGGTGTTCGAAATACATGCGCTCGAAGGCATCGCGCGCCTCGCGCAGCGGCAGGTCAAAGGACAGCGTGTAGCCGGTGCCCTCGCCTTGCGAAATCGCATGCACCATGCGCGAGCCATTGCCCATTTGCTGGACCGGCGGCGCGTACATCGGAACGGCCGCGGCCTGCATGGATCCGGTCTCCGCCACCGGAACGCTCGCTGCGACCGGACGCGGCGGCGCCATCGGCGCACGCGCCACTTCCTGGGCCCGGGTCAGGCCCTGCTGCACGGCCTTGAGCAGCTTCTGCAGGGCGATCGGCTTCTCGAGGAAATTCAGGGCGCCGATGCGGGTCGCTTCGACGGCGGTATCGATCGTGGCATGCCCGGACATCATGATGACCGGCATGGTGAGCAGGCCGTCGCGCTGCCATTCCTTGAGCAGGGTGACGCCGTCGGTGTCCGGCATCCAGATATCGAGCAGCACCAGGTCGGGAGCGCCGGCGGCGCGCGCCTCGCGCGCCTGCTGCGCATTCTCCGCCAGGGTGATGGCATGGCCTTCGTCGCCCAGGATTTCCGAGAGTAACTCACGGATGCCCATTTCATCGTCAACTACGAGTATGTTCGCCATCTGTTTCGCCTTCCTGATCTCTTACCCGTCCAGTGCGCACCTGCTGCTTGCATTTACGCCAATGAGATTTTATAGGCCTATTATATTTCGGCCAAGTTCGCCTCGGGAGCTAACTTTAACAGCAAAATGAATACTGACGCGCCACATCCGTCCGCCCGGTTCCCGATGTCGATCCGCCCCCCGTGTTCGTCGATGATCTTCTTGACCATCGGCAGGCCCAGGCCGGTGCCGCGGGCCTTTGAAGTCACGTAGGGCTCGAAGGCGCGCGCCAGGATGCGCGGCGAGAAACCGGGGCCATTGTCGGTGATCGCAAGGCGCACCGCGGTGCCGGCGGCGCCGTCCGCGCCTTCGTAGTGGATCGCCTCGGTGGTGACGTCCACCCGCGGGCTTGGCGCCTGCGGGCCGCGGTCGGCCAGCGCATCCTGGGCATTCTGCACCAGGTTGTGGATCACCTGGCGCAGCTGGGTGGGGTCGCCCATCACTTTCGGCAGGTCGGGCGCCAGCACGGCGTGGATGACGTCCGAGGCGTCCCCGGTCAGGTACAGCTGCAGGATCTCGTCGATCAGGGCGTTCAGGTCGAGCGGCTCGAGCACCGCCGGCGGCGTGCGCGCGTAGTCGCGGAAGTCGTCGACCATGCGCTTCATGGCGTCGACCTGGTTGACGATGGTGCTGGTGCTCTTCTTCAGCAGCTCCGCTTCGTGGGGCGGCAGGCTGCCTTCCAGTTTCATCTGCAGGCGTTCGGCCGACAGCTGGATCGGGGTCAGCGGGTTCTTGATCTCGTGCGCCAGGCGGCGCGCCACCTCGCCCCAGGCCACCGAGCGCTGGGCCGAGATCACGTCCGAAATATCGTCGAACACCACGATGAAGCCGCTGCCGGTGCCGACCGGCAGGCGCGAGCCGCGCGCCAGCAGCGTGATGTCGTGGTCTTGCTCGTCGCCGCTGCCGCGGCGCGGGATCTCGATCTGCTGCTGCCAGTGGGCGCGCCGGCGCCGGTCGCCGCCGGCCGCGCTCTGGGCGCTCTGGGCCGAGATCGCGCGCGTCACGCAGTTGTAGAAGGTCTCCAGGCCGGGGATGCTGGCCAGCGGACCGGCCAGCGCACCCGGTTCGACCTGCAGGATGCGGTAGGCGGCATCGTTCGAGTTCACCACCCGGCCCTCGGCATCCAGCACCAGCACGCCGGCCGACATGTTGGCCAGCACCGACTCCAGGTGGGCCTTGGCGTTCTGCAGGGCCATGCGGTTGCGCTCGACCGCACTCCTGGCCTCGAACAGCTGGCCGGTCATGGCGTTGAAGGAGCGCGTCAGGGTGCCCAGTTCGTCGTTGGTCTCGACCGTCGGGCGCGGCGACAGGTCGCCCTCGGCCACGGCCTGGGTGCCCTCGGCCAGCACCAGCAGCGGCTGCGCCAGGTTACCGGCCATGAGGAAGGCGCTGCCGATCGCGCCGAAAATCGCCAGCAGCAGGGTCAGGGTCAGGGTCCCGCCGTACATCTTGCGCAGTCCGCGCCGGGCCTGGTCGCGCGCGCGGTATTCCTCGGAGGCGCTGCGCAGCACCACCGCATTGGACGCCAGGTTGACCGGTACCGCCTGCAGCAGCTGCAGGTAGCGTGCTTCCATGCCTGCAGCCTCGGGCACTGCCAATACCACGCGCAGGCGCAGTCCGGTCGCCGCGTCCAGCCCGTTCTGGCTTTCGTCCTCGCCGCTGACTTCGCGCTCGACCGTGCCTTCCGGGCGCGCATAGCCGCCCGGAAGCGCGGCCGATTTGAGCATGTTGGGGGTCGGGCGGTCCAGCTCGAGGTTGGCGTTGCGGTCCTGGGCGCTCGACGCCAGCACCGTGCCGTCGGCCGCAAGCAGCATGGCGCTTTGCAGACCGCTGACGTCGTTGACCAGGCCGGTCAGGACGCCCTGCACCATCACCGCGTCCTGGCCGGCCAGGGTGGCGGCCGCGGTCTGGCCGGTGGCGCCCAGTTCGGCCACGGCCTCGTCGAGTGCGGCGCGGCCGAGGTTCAGGCCGGATTCGAGCGCGGCCTCGATCTTGACGTCGAACCAGCTGTCGATCGAGTGCGAAACGAACTGCACCGACACCATGAAGATCACCAGCCCCGGCAGGATGCCGATGCCGGCGAACAGCAGCACCAGCCTGGCCACCAGGCGCGAACCGAACTTGCCTGCCTTGTAGCGTGAATACAGACGCGCCAGCGCGACGATCACGAGGACCAGGAGCAGTACCGCCATGCCGGCGTTTACGCCCAGCAGCCAGGTGTAATAGCGGCCGAAGAAGCCCGAGTTCTCGGAGGCCGAGGCAAGCAGGAACAGCAGGATCGAGACGATGGCGCCGCCCACCACCAGGGCATAGCGCAAGGCCTGGTTGACCGATTTGCCGACCGATTTAGCGCGCATGCGCCTTACTCCGCACGGTAGGTGAAGGTCTTCCGGTTCGAGGCCAGGCGCCAGCTCGAGTCGTTGATGGCATTGACCTGCAGGGGCTTGGACAGGAAGTCGCGGTCCATGAACATGCGCAGCGAGACCTCATAGGTTTCGCCGCGCTTGAGCGCGTCCCTGGGTGCGATCAGCCAGCGCGCCGGGCGCCGGATCAGCGACAGGGCGTCGTCGAGGGTATTGAAGGGCTGGGGCACGCTGCCGCCGATGGCGACGATGTACTGGCGCGTGAGCACGTCGTAGGAGATGCCGATGGTGCGCTTGGACAGCACCGCCTTCTCGTCGCGCCACCACCAGCGTGGGCGCGTCATTTCGATCTCGGTGGTGAAGTGCAGCTTGACGCCGTTCTGCACCGCGTCCTGGAGCTCGTGGTTCAGGTCGAAAGCAAAGGCGGTATTGAGGCGATAGCCCTCTTCGCTGGACTGGATTTCTGCTTTGGTGATGTCGATGACGTCGGCCGCCCGTGCCTGCGCGCACGCGAAGACCAGCAGCAGCTGGCAAGCGAGTATGCAGAAAAATCGTAACGTCACGGGTGAGCCGGAGCCTTATCTGTAGCCGAAGCCTTTTATTGTGTCGGGAAGACCATTACGCCGCTTTTTTCTGGAACAGGGCGTAAAACAAGCCGTCATGATCCTGCCCGGCACCGCTGGCTGGCAGCAGCTGGCCCGGCGCGTCGAGGCGGATGGCATCATGGCGCGCCGCGAAAGCGGCAGCCTGTGCCTCCGATTCCTGGGGCCAGAGCGAACATGTCACAAACAACAATTTACCATTGGGCAGCAACATCTGCCAAAGATTGTCGAGTATTTTGGTAGAAAGTGTTGCAAGTTGGAGCGTGTCCGACTTGCGGCGCAACCAGCGGATGTCCGGGTGGCGGCGCACGATGCCGGAGGCCGTGCACGGCACGTCGGCCAGGATGCGATCGAAGGGCCGGCCATCCCACCAGCCGGTCTCCTGGGCCTCGGCCGCGACCAGCTTCGCCTCCAGGCCGAGGCGGCCCAGGTTGTCGCCCACCCGCGCCAGGCGCTGGGGGTCGGCGTCCACCGAGGTCAGGTCGACGTCGGCCGTCTCGAGGATGTGGCCGCTCTTGCCGCCCGGCGCGGCGCAGGCATCTAACACGCGCATGCCGTCCGCCAGGTCGAGCAGCGGCGCCGCCAGCTGGGCGCCGGCGTCCTGCACCGAGACCACGCCCTCGTGGAAGCCCGGGATCTGGCTGACGTTGACGGCTTGGGCCAGGCGCACCGCGCCCGGGCCCACCTGTTCGGCCGCGAAGCCGGCCTCCTGCAGGGTCTTGAGGTAGGTTTCGACGTCCGTACGCCGGCGGTTCACGCGCAGGGTCAGCGGCGGATGCACATTGCCGGCCGCGAGGATCGATTCCCACGCCTCCGGATAGGCGGCGCGGGTGCTGTCGATCCACCATTGTGGATAGTTCCAGCGCGCCAGCGGCTGCCGGACGGCCTCGGCCACCAGCGCTTCGCGCTCGCGCAGGAAGCGGCGCAGCACGGCATTGACCATGGCCTTGGCGTGGGCGAAATCGGGATGGCTGGCGGCCGCATTGACGGCCTGGTCGACCACGGTGAAGGCTTCGTACGGCGCAGCCGACCCCTCGGGCGGATCGAGCAGCGCCAGCGCCGCGCACAACAGGCCGCCCAGCATCGGCGGCTCCGGCGCCTTGCTCGTCATCAGGCCGAGCAGGGTCTCGCTGCGGCCCAGCTGGCGCATGCTGCGGTAGGCGATGTCCTGGATCGCGCCGCGCGCCTGGGGCGTGGCCTCGTAGGCGCTGAACACGGCGCTCAGGGCCTGCGGCAGCGCGCTGCCGGCGCGCACCCGCGCCACCGCATTGGCCGCGCCCAGCAGGCTCAGGGCCAGCGAGTCGGACTTCAGGTCGGGACGGTAGTCGCGCTGCGGCGCCACCTTCACTTCATGGCTCTGGCGCAGCGGCGCGTGCTCACGGCGCGGTGCAGCCGCGGCGCGCTCGGGCGAAGGACGGTAGACCGGCTTCTGGCTGCCAGCCTCGCTTGCACCCTGCCCCGGTTTGGCCGCCGGGCGCGCCGTCTTCTCCGCCGTCGTGCGGGCGGGCCTGGCTTTGGGTTTCAGGGTGAGCGTCGGGCGCTTGTCGGTCATGGCAGGGTCGATACGGTGAAAATGGCGCCCATTGTAACGGCTAAGGCTTTGGCGCCGCTTAAGCTTGCCGATGCGAAGAGTTTGCGCAGTGCGCCAAACCAGTATAATGGTTACTGATTGCCTGCCCACAGGCCCGCCATTTTTTATCAGATCGACATCCCCATGCTCGCCCAACAAAAACAACAGATCGTTGCCCTGTTCCAGGCTGCCCTCGCGCCGATCGTCGCCGGCACCGACCTCGCCCCCACGCTTCAACAGCTGAACATTGTCCTGGAGCGCCCGCGCGACCCGAGCCACGGCGACATCGCCTGCAACATTGCGATGCAGCTGGCCAAGCCGCTCAAGACCAACCCGCGCGAACTGGCCACCCGCCTGGTCGCGGCCCTGCTGGCCGAACCCGGCGCTGCCGGCCTGGTCGAGTCGGCTGACGTGGCCGGCCCCGGCTTCATCAACCTGCGCGTGGCCGCAGGCGCCAAGCAGTCGGTCGTGCGCACCGTGCTCGAGCAGGGGTCGGCATTCGGCCGCGGCACTTCCGGCCAGGGCCACCACGCGATCATCGAATTCGTCTCGGCCAACCCGACCGGTCCGCTGCACGTCGGCCACGGCCGCCAGGCCGCACTGGGCGACGCGCTTTCGTCCCTGTTCGAAGCCCAGGGTCACGACGTCACCCGCGAGTTCTACTACAACGACGCGGGCGTGCAGATCGCCACCCTGGCCACCTCGGTGCAGGCGCGCGCACGCGGCTTCAAGCCGGGCGACGCCGAGTGGCCCGAGTCGGCCTACAACGGCGACTACATCGCCGAGATCGCCGCCGACTTCCTGGCCAGGAAGACCGTCTCCGCCAGCGATGGCCAGCCTGCCACCGGTTCGGGCATTGTGGAGGACATCGAATCGATCCGCCGCTTCGCCGTGACCTACCTGCGCAACGAGCAGGACCAGGACTTGCAGGCCTTTGGCGTCAAGTTCGACAACTACTACCTCGAGTCCTCGCTGTACGCGGACGGCAAGGTCGAGCAGGCCGTGCAGGCCCTGGTGGACGCCGGCGTCACCTACGAGCAGGAAGGCGCGCTGTGGCTCAAGACCACCGACTACGGCGACGACAAGGACCGCGTGATGCGCAAGTCCGACGGCGGCTACACCTATTTCGTGCCGGACGTCGCTTACCACATGCAGAAGTTCCGCCGCGGCTTCGACCAGGCCATCAACGTGCAGGGCAGCGACCACCACGGCACCATCGCGCGCGTGCGCGCCGGCCTGCAGGCGGTGAACATCGGCATCCCGAAGGGCTATCCGGACTACGTGCTGCACAAGATGGTCACCGTCATGAAGAACGGCGAAGAGGTCAAGATCTCCAAGCGCGCCGGCTCCTATGTCACGGTGCGCGACCTGATCGAATGGTCGGGCAACGGCGACATCACGCGCGGCCGCGACGCGGTGCGTTTCTTCCTCATCTCGCGCAAGGCCGACACCGAGTTCGTGTTCGACGTCGACGTCGCCCTCAAGACCTCGGACGAGAACCCGGTGTACTACGTGCAGTACGCCCATGCCCGCATCTGCTCGGCGCTCGCCAACTGGGGCGGCGACGAGGCGCAACTGGTCAAGGCCGACCTGTCGCTGCTGGCCGAGCCGCACGAAGCCGGCCTGCTGGCCAAGCTGTCCGCCTATCCGGAAATGCTGGAGCGCGCCAAGCTGGAACTGAGCCCGCACCATGTCGCCTTCTACCTGCGCGAGCTGGCCGGCGAGCTGCACAGCTACTACTTCGCGCACAAGTGGCTGCTGGACGACAACGAGCCCCTGAAGCTGGCGCGCCTGGCCCTGGCCCTGGCCACCCGCCAGGTGCTGCGCAACGGCCTGGCCCTGATCGGCGTGTCCGCGCCGACCAAGATGGAACGCGCCCCCACGGAACCACAAGAGTAATCGCAACATGACCGCCATTCGTACTTTCTCCCCGCTGCGCCAGCGCGGCAGCACCCTGACCGGCATCATCATCGGCCTGATCATCGGCCTGGGAATCGCAGTGGCGGTCGCGCTCGTGATCACCAAGGGCCAGTCGCCCTTCACCGACCGCTCGACCAAGATGGGTCGCCCGGCCGACCTCGAGCCGAGCCAGGCGAACGATCCGAACAAGCCGCTGTACGGCAACCGCGACGCCGCGCGCGAAGCGAACCGCGAGATCGCGGAGCGCGTCACCAAGCCCGCACCTGCCCCCACCGCGGCAGCGCCGGCCGCCGAGGCCGATCCGCTGGGCCAGGCCATCGCCGGCATGCAGACCCCGCCGGCCGCCGCCCCCGCCACTCCTGCCGCCACCGCACCGGCCGCGGCACCTGCGGCTGCTCCTGCAACCGCCGCAGCACCCGCAGGCAGCGACGGCTACATCTACTACCTGCAGGCCGGCGCCTTCCGCGAGATGTCCGACGCCGAGAACACCCGCGCCAAGCTGGCCCTGCTCGGCTTCGAAGCCGCGATCAGCGACCGCAGCACCGACAGCGGCGTGCTGCACCGCGTCCGCGTGGGCCCGTACAACGCACCGGAAGCCATGAACAAGGCGCGCGCCAAGCTGCTCGACAGCGGGATCGACGTCGCCATTGTCCGCAACCAGCGTTGATTCATTCCATCTCCCGAGGAACCGCATGAACCCGCTTCGCCGCCTGCTGCTTTCCGCCGTCCTGCTCGCCGCATCCAGCCTGGCCCTGGCTTCGCCCACCGCCCCGAAGGAAGGCGCCGAATACCAGGCCTTGCCGGAAGCCCAGCCGACCGACAGCGGGCGCAAGGTCGAAGTCATCGAGTTCTTCGCGTATTACTGCCCCCACTGCTACGCCTTCGAACCGCTGCTGGCGGACTGGGTGAAGAAACAGGGCGACAACATCGTGTTCCGCCGCGTGCACGTGCCGCGCGGGCAGCAGGTGGCGCCGCAGCAGCGCCTGTTCTTCACGCTCGAGTCGCTCGGCCTGCTCGAGCAGTACCACGGCAAGGTCTTCAATGCGATGCACGTCGACCGCCTGCCGCTGGCGCAGGACGAGCAGGTGTTCGACTGGGCCAGCCGCGCCGGCATCGACCGCGCCCGCTTCATCGACACCTACCGCTCCTTCGGCGTGCAGGCCAAGGTGCGCCGCGCCCAGGCGATGATGGAAGCCTACCGCGTCACCCACTGGCCGATGATCGCGATCGACGGCCGCTTCCTGACCTCGCCCGGCATGGTGGACGAAGCGGGCACGCCCGGCCAGGCCGCGCTGCCCGGCACCCTGCAGGTGATGGACCAGCTGGTGGCGCGCGCGAAAGCAGACAAGAAATGACCCACACGCCGGGCCGCGCGGACCGGGTGTTCATCACCGGCGCCTCGAGCGGCATCGGCGCGGCGCTGGCGCGCGAATACGCGGTGCGCGGCGCTTCCCTCGGCCTGCTGGCGCGGCGCCGCCCCCTGCTCGAAGAACTGGCCGCCAGCCTCCCCCACCCCGAACGTCACCGCATTTATGCGGCCGACGTGACCGACAGCGAGGCAGTGGCGGATGCCGCGGCCGACTTCATCGCGGCAAACGGCGGCGCCGACATCGTCATCGCCTGCGCCGGCATCTCGCACGGCACGCTCACCGAGCGCGCCGCCGACCTGGCGGTCTTCGATGCGGTGTTCGCGACCAATGTCAACGCCACGGTCGCCACCTTCGCCCCGTTCGTCGCGGCCATGAAGCAGCAGCAGGGCCCGCGCCGCCTGGTCGGGATCGGCAGCGTGGCCGGGATTCGCGGCATGCGTGGCGCCGGCGCCTACTGCGCCTCGAAAGCCGCGGTGCACAGCTACTGCGAATCGCTGCGCCTGGAGCTGCGCGCATCCGGCATCAAGGTGGTGACCATCGCCCCCGGCTACATCGATACCCCCATGACCCGCAACAACCGGTTTCCCATGCCTTTCCTGATGCCTGCCGAGCGCTTCGCGGCGCGGGCGGTCGAGGTGATCGCGCGCGGCAGCAGCTACCGTGTGCTGCCCTGGCAGATGGGCGTCGTCGCCAGGCTGCTGCGCCTGCTGCCGAACGCCCTGTTCGACTTTGCATTCTCGCGTGCTCCTACCAAGCAAAGGATCGACCAACAGCGGGGGGAAGCATGAAGGCCGAGCGCATCGCCTCGCTGTCCCGTGCCGGCATCGCGGTCGAAGTCGTGCCGGAAACCGGCTCGACCAACGCCGACCTGCTGGCGCGCGCGCCACAGCTCACCGAACCGGTGCTGCTGGTCGCCGAGCACCAGACCGCAGGCCGCGGCCGCGCCGGCCGCAGCTGGCTGTCGTCCAGTGAAAATTCGCTGACCTTCTCGCTGGCCTGGAAATTCGACGGTGGCCCCCAGATGCTGGCCGGGCTGCCGCTCGCGGTCGGCGTGGCGCTGGGCGATGCCCTTGGCACGCTCGGGGTGCAGGTGCAGCTGAAGTGGCCGAACGACGTACTGAAGGACGGCGCCAAGCTGGCCGGGATCCTGATCGAGACCCAGGCCGCGCCGGGCGGCGGCACCTGGGCCGTGATCGGCATCGGCCTGAACCTGATCATGCCGGACGAGGTCGAAGCGCAGCTCGGCCGCAGCGCCGCCGGCGCGCCCTGGCTGGCGCGCATGGAGCGCGACGTGCTGGTGGCCGCCCTGCTCGACGCGCTGGCCGATGCGCTGCGCCTGTTCGCGCGCCAGGGCTTTGGCGCCTTCAGCGCGCGCTGGAACCTGCGCCATGCCTGGCAGGGCCAGCCAGTCGTCATCCTCGACAATGGCCAGGTACTGCAGGAAGGCCTGGCCGCCGGGGTCGACGACAGCGGCCGCCTGCTGCTCGATACGGCGGAGGGCCGCAGCACGGTGCTGGCGGGCGACGTCTCGCTCAGGCTCAGTGAATGACAGAGGAGTAAGCATGCTGCTGTTGATCGACGCCGGCAATACCCGCATCAAATGGGCGCTGGCCGCTCCCGGCGCGGCGCTGGGCGCCTGGACCCTGGCGGACGCCGTCTCGCACGCCAGCCTGGATGGTGCGGCGACGGCCTGGCGTGCGGCCGGCGTGGCGCGCGCCATCGTCTCCAACGTGGCCGGCGCCGCCGTGCGCGAGCGCATCGCCGCGGCCCTGCCCGAGGGCGTCGCGGTCGAATGGTTCGCCTCCGGCGAGGAACGGGCAGGCCTGCGCAACGGCTACCGCAATCCGGCCCAGCTGGGCTGCGACCGCTTCGCCGCCGCCATCGGCGCGCGCGCCCTGGCGCCCGGCCTGGACCTGATCGTGGCCACCTGCGGCACCGCGACCACGGTCGATGCCGTCAGCGCCGACGGCCGCTTCATCGGCGGCATGATCCTGCCGGGCCTGGCGCTGATGGCCGGTTCGCTGGCGCGCAACACGGCCCAGCTGCCGCAGGTGACGCCCGGGGCCGCGCCGCCTCCTGTCTTCGGCGACAACACCGACGACGCGATCGTCTCCGGCGTGCTGTCGGCCCAGGCCGGCGCAATCGAGCGCGCCTGTGCGGCCCATGGCGCCACGGCCTGCATCCTCTCTGGCGGCGCTGCGCCCTACATCGCCCCGGTCCTCAAGTTCTCCTGCCGGCTGGTCGATAACATCGTGCTGGTCGGCCTGCACGCGGCGGCCGTCCAATGAACGGAGAACGCACTTGTTGAAATTCGTATTCTGGGTACTCGTGGCGCTGAACGCCGCGCTGTTCGCCTATGCCCAGGGCTACCTCGGCAAGCCCGCGGGCGGCGAGCGCGAGCCGCAGCGCCTCAAGAGCCAGCTGGCCACCGAGCGCATGGTGATGCTCTCGCCAAGCGAGGCCCGCGCCGCCGCCGAAGCCATCCCGGCGCCGGCCGAGGCGCCCGTCACCGAACCGGCCCCGGCCCCGGTGGCTCCGCCGGTCGAGACCATCGCCTGCACCCAGGCTGGCGCCTTTGCCGCCGGCGACGCGCGCCGTTTCGAAACCCGCATCGCCCGCCTCGACCTGGGCGCGCGCGCCCTGCGCACCAGCGTCCCCTTCCAGGAAGTCACCAGCCACCTGGTCTACCTGCCTCCGAACGGCGGCAAGGAAGGCGCCGACCGCCGCGTGGCCGAGCTGAAGGAAAAAGGCGTGCAGAATTTCTTCGTGATGCAGGGCGAGTCGCCGCTCAAGTGGGCGGTGTCGCTGGGCGTGTTCAAGACCGAAACGGCGGCGCAGACCCTGGCCGCGGCCCTGGGCAAGCAGGGCATCCGTGGCGTGCGTGTGCTGCCGCGCGGACCGCAGGGCACGCGCGCGGCCTGGCAGTTCCGCGACCTCACTACCGGCGAACGCGCGCAGGTAGCCGGGATTGCCGACGACTTCGCCGGCGTCCAGCTGCGCCCCTGCGGCTAGTCATCATTTGTGCAACAAATTGGTTGCACAATCGCCGCAGCTCTCTATAATGCAACCATTACGTTGCACTTCATGGAGAGGCTATGGACCCGCTTGACCGTATCGAAAAGTCGATCGACCTGCGCGCGAACATCGAACGCGTGTGGCAGGCGATCACTGACCACAAGGAATTCAGCCAGTGGTTCGGGGTGGCGCTGGACCAGCCCTTCCAGCCCGGCCGCACCATCACCGGCTCGTTCAACATGACGTTTGACGAAGGCAAGATCATGGAGCGCCAGCGCGCGCTCGGCGTCGAGCCGTCCGGCATCCGCCCGATCCCGCCCAACACCGTGTTCTGCACGGTCGAGCGCATGGAGGCGCCGCATGCCTTCAGCTTCCGCTGGATCCCCTACGGCATCGACGCCGAATGCGATCCGGCCACCGAGTCCACCACCCTGGTCGAATTCACGCTGGCCGCCACGGCTGGCGGCACCCGGCTGACGATCGTCGAGTCGGGCTTTGCGCGCGTGCCGGAACACCGCCGTCTGCGTGCCTTCCGCATGAACGAAGGCGGCTGGGCGGCGCAGGCGAACAACATCCAGCGCCATGTCGAACGCTAGTCGCGGGGAACTGGCCCAGGTGTTCGCGGCGCTGGGCGACGGTGTGCGCCTCCAGTTGATCAGCCGACTGCTCGCTGCCGGGGCCCTGTCGGCCACGGCCCTGGCGGGCGGCGAAACGATCAGCCGCCAGGCCATCGTCAAACATCTGCAGGTGCTGGAGTCGGCGGGACTGGTGACGCACAGCCGCCAGGGCCGCGAAGTGCTGTACGCGCTCGATGCGCGCCGCCTGCAGGAGGCGCGCGCCTATCTCGATGCCGTATCAAGCCACTGGGATGCTTCCCTGGAGCGGCTGCGCAAGCTGGTCGATTCCTAGAACTAAATCCCGCTCAGCGCTTGACGACGATCGGCTTCAGGCCGAACGCCGCCGGCACCGAGCGTGCCGCCGCGAGCGCATCGTCGCGGCTGTCGAAGGGGCCGGCAAACAGGCGGTTCACGGAACCGGCCTTGACCACTTCGAGCGTACCGAGTTCGACGCCGGCCTGGCTCAGGCGCTCGCTCATGGCTTCCGCGGTGCCGCTGCGGCTGTAGGCGCCCAGCTGCACATAGAAGCCCGCTTGGGCCTTCTGCACCGGCGCCACCGGTGCCACCTGGGCCAGCGCCGCGCTGTCGGTGCGCACCCGGTCTTCCAGCATCAGGGCCGCGATTTCCGGCGGCGCCGACTGCGCTTCGGATACGAGCATGCGGCGCTCTGAGGGCATGTGGAGGGGATCGTTGGGGAACAGGCGCTCGATCTCGACCTGGTGGCTGCCCTTGCCCAGCAGGCCGAGCTTCAGGGCCGCCGTGTAGGAAACGTCGACGATGCGGCTGGCGTGGAAGGGGCCGCGGTCGTTGATGCGCACCACCACCGACTTGCCGCTGTCGACGCTGGTGATGCGCGCATACGAGGGAATCGGCAGCGTCGGGTGGGCCGCCGTCATCTTGTACATGTCGTACAGCTCGCCCGACGAGGTCTTCTGGCCGTGGAACTTGACGCCATACCAGCTGGCCACGCCACGCTGGACGAAGGCGTTTTCGTGCAGGATCGGGGTATAGGACTGGCCGAACACGGAATACGGGCGGTTCGCCCATTTCGCGTAGGGCTCGGCCTTGACGACCGCGTCGGGCACGTCCATCAGGCCGGGCGGGATGTTGGCGCCGGGACCGTCGTCCTTGTAGTAGCCGCCGCGGCCGGAATTGGCGGGCGGCAGGTTTGGCGTGTCGTGCTTGACCGTGGGATGCTTCCACGGCAGCGGGATCAGGCTTTTATGTTCGCCGGTCTCGGTGGTGCTGCAACCGGTGGCGAGGCTTGCCAACACAATGACCGCGGTGATGGTCGTAGCAAGTTGTCTTCTTGGAACGGCCATGCGCGGTCCTTGTTCTGTTACGTCTGCACTAGTTTACGATGTCTTTGAATACTCATCAATATACCAGCGCCGAGACCCAGCGTAATAAACGCAGTTCCGCCATAGCTCATGAAAGGTAAGGGAACTCCAACGACAGGCAGGATTCCGCTCACCATGCCCATGTTGACGAAAGCATAAGTGAAGAAAATCATCGTGATCGCACCGGCCAGCAGCCGGGTGAAGGTGTTCGGCGCATTGGCCGCGATCATGAGCCCGCGTGCAATCAGCATCAGGTAGACGAACAGCAGGAAGCAGTTGCCGATCAGCCCGAACTCTTCCGAATACACCGAGAACAGGAAGTCGGTGGTCTGCTCGGGCACGAATTCCAGGGCGCCCTGGGTGCCCTTGGCATAGCCCTTGCCCATCAGGCCGCCCGAGCCGATGGCGATCTCGGACTGGATGATGTGGAAGCCTTTGCCCAGCGGGTCGGTGGTCGGGTCGATCAGGGTCATCACCCGCTCGCGCTGGTAGTCGTGCATCATCGACCAGCCCACCGGCAGCGCGGCGGCGCCGGCCACGCCCAGGCCTGCCAGCGCCTTCCACGGCAGGCCGGCCAGGAAGATCACGTAGAAGCCAGAGGCGCCCACCATCAGCGCGGTGCCGAGGTCGGGCTGCTTGGCGATCAGGGTGAAGGGCACGGCGAGCAGTATCCCGGCGACCAGGAAGTTTTTCCAGTTGGCGGCAGTGGCGCGCTGCTGGAAGTACCAGGCCAGCATCAGCGGTGTCGCGATCTTCAGGATCTCGGAAGGCTGGATGTCGACGCCCACGTACAGCCAGCGCCGCGCGCCCTTCTTGATGATGCCGAACAGGGCCACCGCGATCAGCAGCGTGACCCCGACCGTATAGATCGGCACGGCGAGGCGCATCAGGGTCTGGGGCGGCACGTTGGCGGCGATCCACATCACGCCGAAGGCCAGCAGGAAGTTGCGGATCTGGTGTTCCACGCGGTCCGGGTATTCCGCGCCGGCCGAGGTCATCGTGATAATACTGGTCATCATCAGGATGAACAGCACGATGCCGAGCGGCCAGTCGAAGACCGTGAAATACGGACGCAGGCGGCGCCGCAGCGAGCGGCGTTCTGGAATGTGCGCCATGGCTTATTCCTTTCGAGTGGCTTGGGGGCCGGCTGCCGCGGCGGCGGCATGGACGACCGGCGCGGCGGGCGCGGCAGGCGTCGTGGCCTTGGGCGCAGCCGGCGCGGGAGCAGCGCCTGGCGCAGCAGGATCCTTCGGCACCGGCGGTTTCGGACGCTTGCCCAGCAAGTAGTAGTCGAGCGCCTTGCGCGCGATCGGCGCCGCGAACGAGGCGCCGAAGCCGACGTTCTCGACGATCAGCGCCAGCGCGATCTTCGGGTTGTCCGCAGGCGCAAACGCCACGTAAAGCGCGTTGTCGCGGTGGCGCTCGTCGATGGCGCTGGCGTTGTACTTCTGGCCCTTCAGGCCGATCACCTGCGCGGTGCCGGTCTTGCCTGCCGAGATGTAACCGGCATTGGCAAAGGCACGGTGGCCGGTGCCGTAGGACTCCTGGGTCACGCCCACCATGGTGTGCTTGATGAAATCGATGTTCTCCTGCTTGAGCGGGATGCGCCGGGTTTCCTTGGGCACGGTCAGCGAACGCTGTTTGGTGGCGCCGTCCTCGATGATCTTGACCAGGTGCGGCTTCATCACGACGCCGTTGTTGGCCAGGGTCGAGACCGCGTGCGCCAGCTGGATCATCGAATAGGTGTTGAACCCCTGCCCGATCGAGATCGAGATGGTGTCGCCGCCTACCCACTTGCCCGCGCGCGGGTTCTTGCGGAAGCGGTTCGCCTTCCATTCCTTGGAGGGACGCACACCGGCCTTTTCATGCTCGAGGTCGATGCCGCTCAGTTCGCCGAAGCCGAACTGCTTCATGAAGTTCGAGATGTTATCGATGCCCATCTCGTTGCCGAGCTGGTAGTAATAGGTGTCGCAGGACTCCACCACCGACTTGTACATGTCGACGTAGCCGTGCCCTCCCGGCTTGTCGTCGTTGAAGCGGTGCCCGCCCAGCATGTAGAAGCCGGGGTCGCGGATGCCGTCCGACGGCTTGCGGAAGCCCATCTCGAGCGCGGCCAGGGCCATGAAGGGCTTGAAGGTCGAGCCCGGCGGGTAGCCGCCGGACAGCGGGCGGTTCATCAGCGGCCGGTCGAGCGAGGTGTTGAGCTCGTTCCAGTTCTGGCTGTCGATGCCGTCCACGAACAGGTTGGGGTCGTAGCCCGGGCGCGACACGTAAGCCAGCACGTCGCCGGTGCTTGGTTCGATCGCGACCAGCGCGCCGCGGTTCTCCCCAAAAGCTTCCTCGACCACCTTCTGCAGCTCGATGTCGATCGACAGGATCAGGTTGCTGCCCGGGGTCGGCGCGGTGCGCGACAGGGTGCGGATCGCGCGCCCGAAAGCGGTGCGCTCGACCTGCTCGTAGCCGGTGGTGCCGTGCAGGTAGCTCTCGTACTTCTTCTCCACGCCTTCCTTGCCGATATGCTCGGTGCCGTTGTAGTTGGCGTCCAGGCCGTCCTCTTCGAGCTGGGCGGCTTCCTTCTGGTTGATGCGGCCGATGTAGCCGATCACGTGCGACGCGGTCTCGCCCAGCGGGTACTGGCGGAACAGGCGCGCCTGCACGTCCACGCCCGGGAAGCGGAAGCGCTGCGCGGTGAAGCGCGCCACTTCGTCGTCGGTCAGGCGGGTGCGCAGCGGCACGCTGGAGAAGGTGCGCGACTCTTCCATCAGGCGCTTGAAGCGGCGCCGGTCGCGCGGCTCGATGGTGACCAGCTTGGACAGCTCGTCGATCACCGACTCGAGGTTGGCCTGCAGCTTGGACGGTGTGATCTCGAGCGTGTAGGCGGAGTAGTTGCGCGCCAGGACCACGCCGTTGCGGTCCACGATCAGGCCGCGGTTGGGCACGATCGGCACCAGCGC
Organism: Massilia sp. IC2-476; assembly: GCF_020707295.1. Taxonomy (NCBI): domain Bacteria; kingdom Pseudomonadati; phylum Pseudomonadota; class Betaproteobacteria; order Burkholderiales; family Oxalobacteraceae; genus Massilia; species Massilia sp. IC2-476. The sequence continues at coordinate 52,399 of NZ_JAJFER010000002.1, read as the reverse complement.
GATGCGGTTGTCCTCGGCCTGGAGCATGAATTTGTCGTGCTGCATCACCTGCAGCCAGACGAAGCGCGCCACCAGCAGGCCGAAGCAGATGAAGACGAGGGCCACCATCGCGGTCAGGCGCAGGCGGAACTGGTGGATCTCGCGGTCGTTGTCCTTGAACTCGGTCACGGCTTGCTTCTGGTCTCAGGTATCAGATCGGGCGGGTATGGTCGCGGTCGACGGCGCGGCGCTGCGGCGCCAGCAGCAGCCAGGTAATCAGGGGCCACAGCGCTACCGCCACCACGCTTTCGGCGAAGTGCAGCAGGCCCGGGAAGCGTCCCGATGCGGTGAAGTGCACGAAGGCCTGCACCGCCTGCGCCAGCAGCAGCAGCGGGAACACATGCATGGCCTGGGTCAGCATGCTGAACCACAGCACGCGGCGGTGGATCATGATGGCCAGGTAGGACAGCAGCGTATAGGCCAGCGCGTTCTCGCCCAGCAGGCTGGCGTCGTGCACGTCCATCAGGAGGCCCATGACGAAGGCGACGCCGATGCCGACCTTGCGCGGCTGGTGGATGCCCCAGAACACCAGCACCAGCGCGACGAAGTCGGGCGCGCCGACCCAGCGTCCCAGCGGCAGCAGGTTGAGCATGAAGGCGCAGACCAGGCTGAAGGTGATGAACAGCGGGCTGACGGGCAGCAGGATGTAATGCGGGCGGTTACCGGGCATTGGTCAAGCCTCCCTGTTGGATGGCGACGGGCGTGGCTGCGGGTGCGGCGACGTTGTTCTGGACGTTTGGCGCGGCCGGGCGCTGCTGGACCGGGGCCGCTGCCGGCGCCGGGACCGTTGCCGGCGCGGCGGCCGGACGTGCGGGCTGCGTCGTCGCGGCCGGGGCCTGTGCGGCCCCCTGCGGCGCCTGCGCGGCACCCTGGACAGGCACGCCGCCGACGCCGTTGGCCGGCGCCGCCGTCCCGCCCTGCACCGCCGGCTGGCCCTGCGGCGGCAGCGGCGCGGGCGCCAGCGGCAGCGGCGGCACCGGCGCCATGTCGGGCAGCTTGCGGCGCGCGGTCGTGGCCGGAGCCCGGGCTTCCAGTGCCGGCTTGGGCGGCAGGTTCGACTGCGACATGATGATCAGGAGCTGGCGGTTGCGGTCGATGCCGGCCAGCGGCTGGCACACCACGCGCCCGAAGGCGCCGGCGGCGACGTTCTCGACCTGCACCACCTTGGCCACCGCCAGGCCGGCCGGATACATGCCGTCCAGGCCCGAGGTGACCAGCACGTCGCCGACCTGGATGTCGGCGTTGGCCACCACGAAGCGCAGGTCGAGCAGGCCGGAGTGGCCGCGTCCGTAGGCGATGCTGCGCAGGCCGCTGCGCAGCACCTGCACCGGAATCGCCTGGTCCTTGTCGGTGAGCAGCGTGACTTCGGAGGTGAACGGGAACACGCGCGTGACCTGGCCCACCACGCCGGCATGGTCGATCACCGGCAGGCCGAGCACCACGTCGTCGCGCGAGCCCTTGTCGACCACCACGCGGCGGGTCGAGGGGTCGCGTGCGTCATACAGGATCTCGGCCATCTGGGCCTTGACCGGCAGGTGCTGGCGCGCTTCCATCAGGCGCCGCAGCTGCGCGTTCTCGGCCATCTGGAGCTGGGCCTGCTGCAGCAGGCGCGCCTGCGTCAGCTGCTGGGTCTTGAGGTCGCGTACTTCCTTCTGCAGCGTGGACAGCGAGGAGAAGTAGCCGCCCATGTTGCCGAGCATCTCGCGCGGCATCAGGGCTGCCATCTGCAGCGGATACAGGACGGTGGCGGCCACCTGGCGCACCGCACCGAGGGTGTGGTAGCGGGCGTCGACGACCAGCAGCACCACCGAGATCAGCGCGAATACGATCGCCTTGACCCGTGCCGGGGCTCCCTGTTTGAAAAGCGGCGGAGGACTGTATTGCATGCCCTGTTGGCGTCCTGTCTAGTGGTGCGCGCTACGAATGTCAACGCGGGCAGATGCGCGCGGTTCGACCGCACGCCCTGCCCGCTGTCCCATCGGCCGCGCCGCGTGGAGTGTTGTTATTCGTAGGAGAAGATCGAGCCCAGCTTGTCCATGCGTTCGAGCGCCATGCCCGAACCGCGCACCACGCAGGTCAGCGGGTCTTCGGCCACCAGCACCGGCAGGCCGGTCTCTTCCATCAGCAGACGGTCGAGGTCACGCAGCAGCGCGCCGCCGCCGGTCAGCATCATGCCCTTCTCGGCGATGTCGGCGCCCAGTTCCGGCGGGGCCTGCTCGAGGGCGTTCTTGACGGCCGAGACGATGTTGTTGAGCGGGTCGGTCAGGGCTTCCAGGATCTCGTTGCTCGAGATGGTGAACGAGCGCGGGATGCCTTCGGACAGGTTGCGGCCCTTGACTTCCATTTCCTTGACTTCCGAACCCGGGAAGGCCGAGCCGATGGCTTTCTTGATCGCTTCGGCGGTCTGCTCGCCGATCAGCATGCCGTAGTTGCGGCGGATGTAGTTGACGATGGCTTCGTCGAACTTGTCGCCGCCCACGCGCACCGAACCCTTGTAGACCATGCCGCCCAGCGAGATGATGCCCACTTCGGTGGTGCCGCCGCCGATGTCGACCACCATCGAGCCGGTGGCGTCCGAGACCGGCAGGCCGGCGCCGATCGCGGCGGCCATCGGTTCTTCGATCAGGTAGACCTGCGAGGCGCCGGCGCCGAGCGCCGATTCGCGGATCGCACGGCGCTCGACCTGGGTCGAACCGCAGGGCACGCAGATGATGATGCGCGGCGACGGGCGGAAGAACTTGGAATCGTGGACCATGCGGATGAACTGCTTCAGCATCTGCTCGGTGACGGTGAAGTCGGCGATCACGCCGTCCTTCATCGGGCGGATCGCCTCTATGTTGCCCGGCACCTTGCCCAGCATCTGCTTGGCTTCCTTGCCGACGGCCTGGATCGTCTTCTTGCCGTTCGGGCCGCCCTCCTGGCGGATCGCGACGACCGACGGTTCGTCCAGCACGATGCCCAGGCCGCGCACGTAGATCAGGGTGTTGGCGGTACCGAGGTCGATCGCCAGGTCATTCGAGAAGTAGCTGCGTAAGAAACCAAACATGTGTGTCCTGATGGCGCATCCAGGGCGCGTGAAAAATTGATCGGGTTGTCCTCGCCGCGTATGCATGCTGCATCGCGGTCTTTCCTGCGGTGGGCGGTCATGCAGCCCTACAGCGCATTAGCCCGCCATTCTACCTTATAATTTGTCGATTAAATGCTGAAAACGGGCGGTTTTACCCCCCAATTCCGAGGTGAGATCGGCGGTGTTACCAAGGTTTTATCGACCATAGCGCGCCGTTGGCTGACCTCTTGCCAACTTTCATTATTAGCCCAACCACATTTTTGCACGCGGCCCGCGCCGCGCCCCTTGCCATGTCCCTGACACTTTCAGACGTAAAACGCATCGCCAACCTGGCCCAGCTCGAGATGGATGAGGCCCATGCCGAAACCGCACTGGCCGAGCTGAACGGTATTTTCGCCCTGGCCGAGCAGATGCAGGCGGTGGACACGACCGGTGTCGCGCCGCTGTCACAACCGCTGGCCGCGATCATGGCCCTGCCCCTGCGCCTGCGCGACGACGTGGTGACCGAAGAGAACCGCCGCGAGGACTACCAGGCGCCGGCGCCGAAGGCGCAGGACGGCCTGTACCTGGTCCCGAAAGTCATCGAGTAATCGCACCCGTCTTCCAGATTCAAGAACCGACACGCACATGCACAAGAAAACCATCAAAGAGCTGTCCGCGCTCCTGCAATCGAAGCAGGTCTCGAGCGTCGAACTGGCCACGCACTACCTCGACCGCATCGAAGCGAGCAGCCACAACGCCTTCCTGCACCTGGACCGGCAGCAGACGCTGGCGCAGGCAGCAAGCGCCGACGCCCGCATCGCCGCCGGCAATGCCGGCCCGCTGACCGGCGTGCCGATCGCGCACAAGGATATCTTCGTCACCCGTGGCTGGCGCACCACGGCCGGCTCGAAGATGCTGGCCAATTACGAAAGCCCGTTCGACGCCACCGTGGTCGAGCGCTTCGGCAAGGCCGGCATGGTCACCCTCGGCAAGGTCAACCTCGACGAATTCGCGATGGGCTCGGCCAACGAGAACTCGGCCTTCGGTGCGGTGAAGAATCCCTGGGATCCGCTGGCGGTGCCGGGCGGCTCCTCGGGCGGCTCGGCCGCCGCGATCGCCGCGCGCCTGGCGCCGGCCGCCACCGCGACCGACACCGGCGGTTCGATCCGCCAGCCGGCCGCCTTCTGCGGCGTCACCGGCATCAAGCCGACCTACGGCCGCGTGTCGCGCTTCGGCATGATCGCCTTTGCCTCCTCGCTGGACCAGGGCGGCCCGATCGCCCAGACCGCCGAGGACTGCGCCCTGCTGCTCAACGAGATGGTCGGCTTCGACGAACGCGACTCGACCAGCCTGACCGTCGAACAGGGCAACGCGCCCGAAGACTTCACCCGCGAACTGAACCAGCCCCTGGCCGGCCTGCGCATCGGCGTGCCGAAGGAATACTTCGGCGAAGGCCTGGCGCAGGATGTGGAAGCGGCCGTGCGCGCTGCGCTCGATCAGTTCGTGAAGCTGGGCGCCACCCTGGTCGACATCTCGCTGCCGAAGACCGCGCTGTCGATCCCGACCTACTACATCATCGCCCCGGCGGAAGCCTCGTCCAACCTGTCGCGCTTCGACGGCGTGCGCTACGGCCACCGCGCCAGCGAGTACAAGGATCTGCAAGACATGTACCGCAAAACCCGCGCCGAAGGCTTCGGTCGCGAAGTCCAGCGCCGCATCATGGTCGGCACCTACGTGCTGTGCCACGGCTACTACGACGCCTACTACGTGCAGGCGCAGAAGATCCGCCGCCTGATCGCGGACGACTTCCAGGCCGCGTTTGCCGACAAGTGCGACGTGATCATGGGCCCGGTGGCCCCGACCGTGGCCTGGGACCTGGGCAGCAAGGCCAACGACCCGGTGGCGAACTACCTGGCCGACATCTTCACCCTGTCGACCAGCCTGGCGGGCCTGCCGGGCATGTCGATCCCGGTGGGTTTCGGCGCGGGCGAGAAGAACGGCAAGCGTCCGGTCGGCCTGCAGATCATCGGCAACTACTTTGCCGAAGCGAAGCTGCTGAACATCGCGCACCAGTACCAGCAGGTCACCGACTGGCACCAGCGTACCCCGGAGGGTGTTTGAATCGTAGGGTGGTCGGCTCCGCCGACCGCGCGTTCAACTAACGCCAGCGCAGCCACAGAACAGAGAGAGAACAACTATGCAATGGGAAGTCGTCATCGGTCTTGAGAACCACGTGCAGCTCACGACCAACTCGAAAATCTTCAGCGGCAGCTCGATCCGCTTCGGCGCCGAGCCGAACACGCAAGCCAGCCCGGTCGACCTGGCGCTGCCGGGCGTGCTGCCTGTGCTGAACCGCGGCGCCGTCGAGCGCGCGATCCGCTTCGGCCTGGCCGTGGGCGCCAGGATCGCGCCGCAGTCGGTGTTCGCCCGCAAGAACTACTTCTACCCCGACCTGCCGAAGGGCTACCAGATCAGCCAGTTCGAAGATCCGGTGGTCCAGGGCGGCACCATCAGCTTCGCCTACGAGAAGGACGGCAAGCTGGAGACGAAAACCGTCAACCTGACCCGCGCCCACCTGGAAGAAGACGCCGGCAAATCGCTGCACGAAGACTATGCCGGCATGAGCGGCATCGACCTGAACCGCGCCGGCACGCCCCTGCTCGAGATCGTGTCCGAGCCGGAGATGCGCAGCGCGGCCGAGGCCGTGGCTTACGCCAAGGCCCTGCACTCGCTGGTCGTGTGGCTGGGCGTCTGCGACGGCAATATGCAGGAAGGCAGCTTCCGCTGCGACGTCAACGTCTCGGTGCGCCCGATGGGCCAGAAGGAATTCGGCACCCGCTGCGAGATCAAGAACCTGAACTCCTTCCGCTTCATGGAAGAAGCGATCCACTACGAAGTGCGGCGCCAGATCGAGCTGATCGAAGACGGCGGCAAGGTGATCCAGGCCACTCGTCTCTGGGATCCCGACAGGAAGGAAACCCGCTCCATGCGCACCAAGGAAGACGCGCAGGACTACCGCTACTTCCCGGACCCGGACCTGCCTCCCCTCGTGATCGGCCAGGACTGGATCGAACGCGTGAAGGCGGACATGCCGGAACTGCCGGGCGCCCTGCGCGCACGCTTCACGGGCGACTACGGCCTGCCGGAATACGACAGCCTGGTGCTCACCTCGTCCAAGGCGATGGCGACCTACTATGAAGCCGTGGTGGCTGCGGCCGGCAAGGAAAACGCCAAGGCGGCGGCGAACTGGATGATGGGCGAAGTGTCCTCGACCCTGAACCGCGCCGACGTCGACATCGCCGACTCGCCCGTGAAAGCCGCGCAACTGGCCCTGCTGCTCAAGCGCATCGCCGACGGCACCATCAACAACAAGTCGGCCAAGGAAGTGTTCGCGGCAATGTGGGAAGCGAATTCCGATGACGCCAGCCTGGCCGACGCGATCATCGAGCAGAAGGACCTGAAGCAGACCTCCGACGTCGGTGCACTGGAAGCCATCGTGGACGAAGTCCTGGCCGCCAACGCCAAGTCGGTGGAGCAGTACCGCGCCGGCAAGGAAGCCGCGATCAATGCGCTGATCGGCCAGACCATGAAGGCCTCGAAAGGCAAGGCCAATCCGGCCCAGGTCACCGAGCTCCTGAAGAAGAAGCTGGCGAGTTAAAGGTTCGCACTCACAGAAAACCGGAGCGTGCTCCGGTTTTTTTTCGGCTTGGCACTCAACAATGGCTAGGCAGCCACACACCTTCTTAGGGGATGCTCACGTGTCACAGACGCGCCACACTTTTTCTTAACTTCTATGTTAAGATCAATGCCCATACCATGAAAGCTGCCAAACTCACTCATCAACAGGCCCTAGAAATGGTGGCCAAGAAGATCCCACCTGGGACGAAACTCGTTTCTGCTTCTGCCCAGAAATGGGACATCGTTGCTGTTGTGAAAGATTGCAAACTTTTAAATGGAAGACTGTCAAAAAGCATTGAAAAGCACGTTGATGACGTCACAAAAAAGGCTCAGATCCTAAAGGCATTAAGTGAACTGTTCGCTGCAGTATGTGAAGAAGATTATCAGGCTGCAATCGAAGAGAGCGGCGTGAGTTGCAAAGTTGCCCATTCTTTCCAGTACGAAAAAGGTACATACAAGGTCTGGGAGCTAAAGCCCAACAATAAAGACCGTATTTATTTTTTCCCACTAAAGGATGGGCTACCACAAGGGAGAAAAGCTTTATTTTTATTAACTGCATATCACAAAAAGGACCAAAAGACACCAAAGGAGATAAGCGAAATTTGCGAAGAGGATATCAAGAGTATTTTGGATTCTCGTGGAAAAATTGAAATTTGTGAGGAAAAAAATGTCGCGAAAAAATGAGATCGTTGCTGCTGAAGTTTCGGAAAGGAAAGCTCTGTGGGCTGCCGTTCGCCGAGCTGAGCCGATCCAACAAGTTCGCAGACTGATGCGTCAGAAGGAATTGCTCAACAAAGATTTGGCTGAGCGACTGGGAGTCACCGAAGCTGCTGTGTCACGTCTTTTGAAGGGTAACCAAAACATTCAGATCGATACGCTCTACATGCTCGCAGATGCCCTTGAAGAGCCGATGTCGATTGATTTTGGAAACAAAGAGTCTGGCGTTACGTACGCTTTTGATGAGCAAAGCGTTACGGGATTTTTTGATTGTACTGAAGACATTGGTGCCGAGGGCACCAATGTCGTACAGCTCAGCAGTTATAGAAAACTTAGCGAAATTCCCCTTAGAGAGCCTAAGGAGTTGAATAGTCTCGCTCTTGAATGTGCTTAATTGAGAACCCTATGAATCCTAGTGTATTCCGGCTCTCACGACTCGAATTCCGGCGATTTGATATCGAAGCTAATCCCGAGTACATTTTGCCAGAGCAACCCGCAGTATTCCCGCAAATCGATTTTGAATTTAACAAAGTTCAGATCGAGCTTGGAACGGATCTCGCCTATCCAGATGACGAGCTTGAAGATCCCAGACATTTCACCTTGTCGCTCAAGCTTTCTATTCAGCAATCAAAACAAGTCGATGGCGTTATTTTGCCTTATTCAATTACTATTGAAGGAACTGCGTATTTAAATTTCCGCGGCAAAGACGAAGGGCTTCGCCGCTTCCAGGTAGTCCGGGGAACCGGTTATTTGATGGTTTATAGCGCATTTAGAGAACATATTGCGAATTTTACTGCGCGCAGTGTTCATGGGCTGTGGTTTTTGCCTACTCCCAATTTCAATAGCAGAGTAGAGGCTGACGCTCCTATTGATTTTGAGAAATGGGAAGCGGCTATTGCGGCAAAAATAGCGAAATCAAAACCAAAAGCGACCAAGGTTGCCAGAAAAAAAGCTCCTGACGCTTCTGAAGAGCAAATTTCCAAGCAAAAGATGTGAAAGTCTGCATTCGTACTAGAAATGATGAGTATGACTAATAAACAGTTCTATTCCTAATCCTGAAACGTCGGCAAAGCAATCATCTGACCACTATAACCGGAGCTAGAGCTCCGGTTTTTTTTGCTTGACACATCAGCCTTATCCATCACGCAGTTTTCGCGTCAACCATACTACCTACAACAATTCCAATGCACCGCGCTAAAGGCTAAAAGCCTTAGATGGCGCGGCAATCGCTGGCCACGGACAGCAATGCCAGCGCCTGCCTGCGCGCCGCTGCCCGCAGCGAGCGGCGCAATACCGGGTCGTCGGTCGTGCGCGCCAGCACCATCCCGCCCACGCACAGGGACACGATGGCCTGGGCCCGCTGTTCGCCGTCGGGCACCCCTGCCAGTGCGCTGGCGTAGACCGCGGTCAGGTTGCGGATCAGCTGGGTGTAGGCCTTCTGCGGCGACAGCCCGGCGCGCGCCACGTCGCCCGGCAGGGCGTACAGGGGGCAGTGGAAGTCGACGTTGTCGAACACCTTGTCGCTCAGGTAGACGTCGAGCAGCATGCGCGCCAGCTCGCCGGGCGCGGGCATGGGATTGCTCTCGAGATCGGCGCGGAAGGGATTGCAGTTGGTGAAGCTCGCCACCGCGGCGGCGTACAGCTCGTCCTTGCTGCCGAAGTGGTGATAGAAGCCGCCGCGGGTCAGGCCGGCCTCCAGCATGACGCGGTCGATCGACACCTGCTCGAAGCCGTGCCGGTTGAACAGCCTGCGCGCGGCGCTGACGATGCGCTCGCGGGTCTGGGCCTTGTGCTCGCTACTATAGGGCATGTGGAACCTCCTCCGGCCCCATTATGCGCCGATCGATATTATGTTCTTGAACATAATATGGTCCCGCGTATCGTGACTTCCACCGACACCACAAGGAGGAAACGAGATGATGACCCTGACCACTTTCCGCAGCGTGCCCCCGTTCGCGGCCGGCTACGTGCGCGACCTGCGCGTGCGCTGGGCGCTGGAGGAAGCGGGCCTGCCCTACACGTTGCGCCTGCTCGCGTTCGAGGAAGCGGCGACGCCCGCCTACCGCAAGGAGCAGCCCTTCAGCCAGATCCCTGTGCTGCAGGACGACGGGCTGACCCTGTTCGAATCCGGCGCGATCCTGCTGCACCTGGGCGAGCGCTGCCCTGCCCTGTTGCCGGCGGATGCCGAGGCCCGCGCGCAGGTGACGGTATGGATGTTCGCCGCGCTCAATTCGGTGGAGCCCTATTTCGCCGAGCTGGTCAGCCTGGCCCTGTTCCATGCCGACGAAGCCTGGGCGGCAGCGGCGCGGCCCTCGGCGGAAGCGATGGCGCTCAAGCGCCTGCGCGACCTGGACGACTGGCTGGAAGGACGCGACTGGCTGGCCGGCGAATTCAGCGTCGCCGACATCCTCATGTGCACCGTGCTGCGCCTGCTGGACGGCATGGAGCTGGTCGAACGTTTCGACAGGCTGGCCGCCTACCGCGCCCGCTGCATGGCCCGCCCCGCCTTCGACAAGGCACTGGGCGACCAGCTGGCCCTGTACCGGCAGCTGCCCGCCGTCGCCTAGCGTTTGCTGCGCTCTTCCTTCGTCATGCAGACGTAGTCGGCCAGCGGCATCAGCTCGAACTGGCGGCGGTTTTCTTCGACGTCGCGCAGGATCTCGGCGCTGGCCAGGCCAAAGTGGCTGCCCTCCCAGTTGTCGCTGCCCTGGGTCCCGAAGCGCTGGGGCTTGCCGCCGGCGACCAGCAGGCGGTCGACGAAGCGCGCCATGTCGCTGCTTGAGAGCTCGCCGTCCACGCGGCGCTGGTCCAGCACCGGCACCAGCTGCTGCTGGAACTTCGGCGCGCGGTCGGCGTGCAGGGCCAGCAGCCAGGCGTCGCGCACGCCCTGCTCGCCTACCTGCGCGGCGCTCGGGAAGCCCTTGCTGCGCACCAGTTCGAACAGCCACTTGATGTTCTCTTCGTCGATGGCCGCGACCTCGCGCTTCGGGCCCCAATCCTTGCGGGCGGCTTTCGTCATCGCCAGGCGCGCGGCCTGGTCGCGGGCGGCGCGCGCGGCCAGCTCGGCGCGCAGTTGCGGGTCGGTGAAGCTGCGTGCGGCGTCGCGCTTCGCCAGCGCTTCGTCGGTGTCGTTCGGGTGCGCGGCGTACCAGGCGGCAGCGCCAGGGCAAGTACTGGCGATGTCGCCGGCGGCCGATGCCGCGCCGGCACAGGCTAGCGCCGCGCCCATCGCACACGCGAGGCGCTTCAGGTTCTGCACTGCCATGCTCACACTCCGTAGCGCGCGCGGTAGGCTGCGACGGCGTCCTTGTGCGCGCCCAGGTCGGCGCCCGCTTCGTTCGACAGGTAGGTGAACAGGTCGTCGAGGTTCGCGATCGAGATCACCGGGATGCCGAATTCCTGCGAGACCTGCTGCACCGCCGAATGCTCCGACAGCGCACCGTCCTTGCCCGAACGCTCCATGCGGTCGAGCGCGATCAGCACCGCGGCCGGCTCGGCGCCCGCGGCGCGGATCATGTCCACCGACTCGCGCACCGAGGTGCCGGCCGAGATCACGTCGTCGATGATCACGACCTTGCCCGCCAGCTTCGCGCCGACGATGGTGCCGCCTTCGCCGTGGTCCTTGGCTTCCTTGCGGTTGTAGGCGAAGGAGGTGTTGCGGCCCTTGGCGGCCAGCGCCACGGCGGTGCTCGATGCCAGCGTGATGCCCTTGTAGGCGGGTCCGAACAGCATGTCGAAGGCGACGCCGGAATCGAGCAGGGTCTGCGCGTAGAACTGCGCCAGCTGGCCCAGGGTTGCGCCGTCGTGGAACAGGCCGGCGTTGAAGAAGTACGGCGACTGGCGTCCCGCCTTGGTCGTGAATTGACCGAATTTCAGTACCTCGGCCTTGACCGAAAATGCAATAAACTCCTGGCGCAGATCGCTCACGCGCACCTCCCGAATATCAGAAAGCCCGTATTGTAACCGCCACTGTTTGCCCCGGCGAGCGCCGGCCGATCGTGCCAAGCGGCATCAAAACGCGCTACACTGTCGTCCTCCGCACCACCGCCATCCTTGATCAGACCCATGCCACGAATTATCTCCGCCAACCTGAACGGCATCCGCTCCGCCCACAAGAAAGGCTTCTTCAACTGGCTCGCCACCCAGTCTGCAGACTTCATCTGCGTGCAGGAACTGAAGGCCCAGGAAGCCGACATGACCGAGGAATTCCTCTCCCCGCACGGCTACCATGGCCACTTCCACTACGCGGAAAAGAAGGGCTACTCGGGCACCGGCGTCTACAGCCGCAGCGCCCCCGACAACAAGCGCATCGGCTTCGGCTGCCTCGAGTTCGACGCCGAGGGCCGCTACACCCGCTGCGACTTCGGCAACCTGACCGTGATCTCGGTCTACTGCCCGTCCGGATCTTCCTCGCCCGAACGCCAGCTGGCCAAGTTCCGCTTCATGGAAGTGTTCCTGCCGCACCTAGAGGAGCTGAAGGCGGAAGGCCGCGAAGTGGTGATCTGCGGCGATTGGAACATCGCGCACAAGGAGATCGACCTCAAGAACTGGAAGAGCAACCAGAAGAACTCGGGCTTCCTGCCGGAAGAACGCGCCTGGATGACGCGCATCTTCGACGAGATCGGCCTGGTGGACGTGCACCGCGCCGTGGCGCCCGACGCCGCCGACTACACCTGGTGGAGCAACCGCGGCCAGGCCTACGCGAAGAACGTGGGCTGGCGTATCGACTACCACGTGGCCACCCCGGGCATCGCGGCCTGCGCCAAGTCGGTCTCGATCTACAAGGACGAGCGCTTCAGCGACCACGCCCCGCTGATCATTGATTACCATCTCTGATAGTAAACCTGGTATTTATTAGGTTTACTTCTGAATCCCTTCCCCCCACATCGGGGGGATTCGGCATCAGCTTGATGTAAAAAAGCACCACTTCGCCCTCTTTGGCGAAATGGCATTGCCTGTTTATTGATACTATCCGTCTGGTAACTTTCTTACTAGAATTTTCCGTTGACGGAATATCAATAAACGGCCGCCATGACCTCGACTACCCCTGCTTCGCCCGCCATCCCGACCATCACCGTCAGCAGTGCTGGCGCGGCGACCCACATCGACCTGAACTTCGCTGCGGCGATGGCCACGGGCAGCGGTTCGATCTTCCTGACCGACGGCGCGGTGCAGACCGTGATCGACCGCGCCACCGGCCAGCCCAAGCTGCGCGTGGTCGGCGGCACCTTCAGCAAGGAAATCACGCTCGACAAGCTGGGCATCAGCGGCACCCACGTGAGCTTCGACGCCACCGGCCTGCCGCCGGGCGCGAAGCTGAACCTGTACATGGCCGCCGGCACCCTGGTTAGCGGCGGCAAGGCGGTGCCGGCCATTACGGTGCCCGAGAAACTCAGCTTCAACGTGCCGGGCACCGTACCACCGCCACCCGGCCTGAGTGCCACCATCACCGTCGAAGACCGCGTACTAAAGGCCGGCGCCGACATCAAGGTGACGGTCACCTTCTCGAAAGCCCTGGAGTCGCTCGACGAAGCGGCGATCAGCGCCGACCATGCCAGCATCAAGAACATCGCCCACAGCACCGATAACCGCACCTGGACCATTACCCTGAGCGCTGCCGACAGCATCGAATCGGCGACCAATGCGCTGCGCCTGGACATGAGCAAGGTGAGCAGCGCGGACGGCACGTCCGGCAGCGGCGTTCTCACTTCGGGGAACTACCTGGTCGACACCGTCGTAGACGCCTATCTGCTCGATATCGTGGAAGTCAATGACGGCGGTCCATCGAGCACGGACGGGATCACGAACATCAGTGGCGCCAGCGGCGACAATCCGCAGTTCGTCAAGGGCACCTTGCGAGGTGGCCTCGCGTCGGACGAATACATCGAGCTGGTCATCAATGATGTCACGGTGGACAAGTCCCGTATTCAGATAACGGCCGATGGAGACTATATCGAATGGTCATACAATCTTGGCGGCGACGCCGACCCGCCACTCGTGTTCGACCGTACCGAGAACGAGATCACTGCCCGGGTCGTCAAGCTGGACGGACACTACAGCACTGCGGTCGGCAAGACCATCATCCTCGATACGACGCAGCCGAAGGTCCTCACCTCGCCTCATGAATCCACCAACGTCCCCCTCGACGCGAACCTGGTCGTCACCTTCGACGAAGCCGTCTTCTGGCACCATGAAGAGAGCGATGCGGACATGCTTTACCTGTATGGCAGTGACGAATCCATTATCGAAATCTACCTCGATGAGACCAACTTCTCGGAAGGTGGAAAGAAACTGACCATCAGCGCCGCCGAGCACAACATGAAAGCGGGAATCGACTACTCGCTGGTGCTGCCCGAGAACCTGACGGATCTGGCCGGCAATCACGTCTTCGGCTACGAAATAGACTTCAGGACCGCAGAGGGCGGCAGCGAACCGGATACCACGGACCCGCACGCGACACGGGTCGTGGTGGAGGGCGACGGTTTCTACAAGGCCGGCGACGTCATCACCTTCCGCGTCCAGTTCGACGAGTACGTCAAGGTGATCACCGAAGCCATCCCTTCCATCACCCTCAGCAACAACAAGAAAGCATCCTACGCGGGCAACCTCGGTGACGAACTGGTCTTCAAGTACACCGTCGCTGCTGGCGACGACTCGTCCAGCCTCAAGATCAAGGACATCGCGGAACTGGGCGGCACGGTCGAAGATCTGGCCGGCAACGCGCTCGACCTGCTGGCCAGCGCTCACATTGTCCTCGGCGGCATCTACGACGACAGTGGATACGGCTACATGATTGACGTGAAGGTGGATACCATCGCTCCCACTGCGCCGGATGCTCCTGTGCTCGACGCGCTGGCCAGCGACTCCGGCGCCCTGGGCGACGGCATCACCGACGACAATACGCCAACCTTGAACGGCACCGCCGAAGCCAGTGCCGAGATCGCCATCTACAACGGGAGCACCCTGCTCGGGACGACCAAGGCCAATGCCGACGGCGTCTGGACCAAGACCCTCGGCACGCCGGTTGCACTGGCCGACGGCAGCTACACCATCACGGTGAAGCAAACCGACCGCGCCGGCAATACCAGCACCGCCTCGTCCCCGCTGACACTAGTCATCGACACCGCCACGCCGGCCGCCCTGACCACGGTGGTGCTGGCCACCGATACCGGGATTTCGTCCAGTGACGGCATCACGCGCGAAAACTACGCGGCACTACGCGGCAGCGGCGCCGAACCGGGCGCCAGCATCAAGATCATGCTGGGCGACGCGGTGGTGGGTATCGGCAGCAGCGACGCCAACGGCGATTGGATCGCGAATTTCGCTTCTCCCCTGAACGAAGGCGTGCACACCTACAAGGTACGCCAGATCGACGCCGCCGGCCACGCCAGCGCCGATTCGGCGCCGATCAGCTTCACGGTCGATCGCACCGGCCCAACCAGCGCGCCGCCGGCGCCGCAACTTGCGACCGCCAGCGATACCGGCGCATCGTCGACCGATGGACTCACCAGCGACAACACCCCGACGTTCACGGGTACAGGCGCAATCATCAACAGCGAAATCGTGCTCTATGCGGATGAAGCAGAGATCGGGCGCACCGTCAGCGACGCTTCCGGCAACTGGAGCATCACGGTCGGCGCCGCCAAGGCGCTGCACGACGGCACTCACAGCATCGCCGTCCAGCAGCTCGACGTCGCCGGCAACAAGAGCCCCTATTCGACGTCCGTCACGCTGCGCGTCGATACCGACGCCGACGAGCCGGACCGCCCGGAGCTGGCCGCATCCAGCGACACCGGCAGCTCGAGCAGCGACGGCATCACCTCCGACACCACGCCGACCTTCAAGGGCACCGGTGCGGAAAACGGCGCGACGGTGGTGCTGTATGCCGGCACCCGTGTGATCGGAAGCACCGTTGCCGACAGCGCGGGACACTGGGACCTGACGGTACTGGATGCCGACAAGTTCACCATCGACGGCAGCTACGCGATCACGGCCAAGCAGACCGACAAGGCCGGCAACGTCAGCGAGGCCTCGAATCCGTTCACACTGGTCATCGACACGACCGGCCCGACCGTGTCTTCGTTTGTGAACAAGAGCTCGACCCGCGAAGCGCAACTTGGCTTCAGCGAACAGATCGTGTTCAAGCCGACCGGCATGTTCAAGCTGTTCCAGGCCGCGACCGAGTTCCTGACCTTCAGCGGCAGCAGTGGCAGCGGCAGCAACTGGTATGTGACCGACGGATCCGGCGGCCACGATTCGGTCCTGAACTTCAAGGTTTCGGTTTCCGGCCTGTACAACCTGCAGATGAACAACGAGTCGATACAGGACCTGGCCGGCAACGTGGCGATCATCGGCTCACCGCAATGGGTGGTCGACCTGCCCCCGCCGGCCTGATTATTCCCCGGGCCAGGCCAGCCGGAAGCCGCTCTCGAAGCGGCGCGGCTGGCCGCTGAGCGGATCCTCGAAGCTGATCGCGCGCGCCAGCAGCTGCAGCGGCGCGCTGAAGTCGTCGCCCTTGCAGGGCAGCGCCACCGGGTAGAACGCGTCGTTCAGGATCGGCGCCCCGAGGCTTGAGAGGTGCAGGCGCAGCTGGTGCTTGCGGCCCGTGTGCGGATGCAGCCGGTAATGGGCCACCTCGCCGCGCTGCTCGATCAGCTCGATCAGCGTTTCCGAATTCGGCTCGCCCGGCACCTCGGCGCTGACAAAGAACTGCTCCGCATCCTGCATGCGGCTGCGGTAGGTAAAGGGGAATTCCCGGCCCTCGAGCGGGCGCGCCAGCGCCTCGTACACCTTGGTCACCACCCGCTTCTGGAACATCGACTGGTAGGCCCCGCGCGAGTCCGGATTGTGCGAAAAGATCACCACGCCCGCGGTCTCGCGGTCGAGCCGGTGGATCGGCACCAGGTGGGGCAAGTCGAAGCGTTTCTTCAGGCGCACCAGCAAGGTCTCGTGCAGGAAGCGCCCGGTCGGGATGGTCGGCAGGAAGTGCGGCTTGTCGGCCACCAGCAGGTGCTCGTCCTGGAACAGCACCTGTTCCTGGAAAGGAATCGGCGTCTCGGCCTGCTCCAGCTCACGGTAATACCAGATGCGCATGCCCTGGCGCACCTGGCTGTCTGCGCCCAGCGGTATACCCTTGGCGTCGACGATCTCGCCGCGCGCCAGGCGCCGCGCCCAGGCGGCTTCGGAGACATCCGGAAAGCGCTCGGTCAGGAAGCGCAGCATGCCGCCGGCCCGCGTTTCGGTCAGCCACAGGTAGCTGGGCGCGACGCCGTCGCGCGTCGGCAGCGGCACGTAGGCGTTGGCTTCGGCCTGGCGGCCCTTCCTGCTACTGCCCATCAACGCAGGGCGACATTGGTCCGGTAAGGCGGCAGGCTGCCCGCGGTGGTGCCCTTGGTGCGCGCATACACCGGCAACAGCACGTTCATGTGCTGCTCCATGATGGCAATGCGGTTCTCGCCGCCCGGGTGGGTCGAGAGCAGCTCGATGGGCGCGCGTTTATCCAGGGCCGCCATCTTGCGCCACAAGGCGATGCCGGCGCGCGGGTCGTAGCCGGCGCGGGCGGCGATGTCCAGGCCCACCAGGTCGGCCTCGCGCTCATCGTCGCGTGAGAATTTCAGGCCCGCGAACTGGGCGCCATAGCTGGCAATGGTGCCGGTGATGCCGGGATCGATGCCGAAGATGCCCGAGATCAGGGCGCCGCCGATGCGCGCACCCGCATTGGTCAGGCCCTGCTTGGCCATCTTCTCGCGGCTGTGCTCGCGCAGCGCGTGGGCGATCTCGTGCCCCATCACGGCCGCTGCCTCATCGTCGGTCAGCTTCAGCGAGGTCAGGATGCCGGTAAAGAAGCCGATCCGGCCGCCCGGCATGCAGAAGGCATTGACATCCTTCGAATCGATCACATTGACCTGCCACTGCCACTGGCTGGCATCCTGGTTCCAGCGCGCGGTATGCGGAATGATGCGTTTGGCGATGGCGCGCAGGCGCTGGACTTCCGGGTGCGACGGCGGCAGCAGCACACCTTTCTGTTGCGCCTGGCTCATCATCTGCGTGTATTGCTGCGCTGCAGCCTGGTTGAGCTGTTCTGCCGGCACGAGCTTGCTCAGGCGCGATAGCGGCCTGACCGCGATGCCATCCTGGACTGTCGTGTTGCGGTCGTCGCGCGCGAAGGCGTCGCCCACGCCCACCGTGCCGACGACGGCGAACAGGGACAGGGAGGCCGCCAGATGCTTAAGTTTTGTCATTTTCATCACCCACGAAAAGTAGCTGGAGGAGGACACAATAGCGCGATCATCGCGGATGGCAGCCGCCTCGACAAGCCGCCACCGCACATAAGCGCTCAGGTCACGACGCCGGCTTTCTTGCGCAAACGAAACACTGCCAGGCTGCCGCGCAGGTTGGGCAGGAAGCGCACCGGCTTGCCCTCCGCCAGGGCCACGAATTCCAGCACTTCCAGGCCGCACTTCTCGGCCAGGTCCTTGAAGTCGTGGATGGTGGCGTAGCGCACGTTGGGCGTATCGAACCACTGGTAAGGCAGCGAGCGCGAGACCGGCATCCGGCCGCGGATCAGGGCCACGCGGTGCGGCCAGTAGGCGAAGTTCGGGAAGGACACGATGGCTTCCTGGCCGACGCGCACGATGTCGCGCAGGCGCGCCTCGACGTGCTGCATCATCTGCAGCGAGGACAGGCACAGCACCATGTCGAAGGCGTTGTCGCGGAACAGGTCCAGGCCCTGCTCCATGTCGTGCTGGATCACGCTGATGCCGCGCTGGGTGCTCTCCAGCACCTTGTCGTCGGCGATCTCGACGCCGTAGCCGGTGCAGCCCTTGCTCAGCTCCAGGTAGCGCAGCATGGCGCCGTCGCCGCAGCCGACGTCAAGCACGTGGGCGCGCTCGCGCACCCAGTCGGCGATGAAGGCCAGGTCGGGGCGCAGGGCGTTCAGCTCATTTTCGTGCACGCTCATGTTCATGCGGGCTCCCCTGCCAGCTCGCGGGCGATCCGATCGTAGTAGGCGCGCACCACCCCGAGATAGCGCGGGTCTTCCAGCAGGAAGGCGTCGTGGCCGTGCGGCGCGTCGATCTCGGCATAGGTGACCTTGCGCCGGTTCGACAGCAGGGCTTCGACGATCTCGCGGCTGCGCTCGGGCGAGAAGCGCCAGTCGGTGGTGAAGGACGCGATCAGGAACTGGGCCCGGGTGTTCTCCAGCGCCTTGGCCAGGTCGCCGCCATGCAGGCCGGCCGGGTCGAAGTAGTCGAGCGCCTTGGTGATCAGGAGGTAGGTATTCGCGTCGAAGTATTCCGAGAACTTGTCGCCCTGGTAGCGCAGATATGACTCGATTTCGAAGTCGACGCCGAAGTCGAAGGCGTAGTCGTTGGTCTCGGCCGCGTTGCGCAGGCGGCGGCCGAATTTTTCCGCCATGTCGTCGTTCGACAGGTAAGTGATGTGGCCGACCATGCGCGCCACCTTCAGGCCGTTCTTCGGCACCACGCCGTGTTCGTAGAAATCGCCGCCATGGTAGTCCGGGTCCGTGAGGATGGCCTGGCGCGCCACGTCGTTGAAGGCGATGTTCTGGGCCGACAGCTTGGGGGTGGAGGCGATCACGATGCAATGGCGCAGGCGCTCGGGGAACATGATGCTCCACGACAGGGCCTGCATGCCGCCCAGCGAGCCGCCCATGACGGCGGCGAAGCAGTCGATGCCGAGACGGTCGGCCAGCCTTGCCTGGGCCGTGACCCAGTCTTCCACCGTCAGCAGCGGAAAGGACGCGCCATACGGCTTGCCGGTGGCCGGATTCGCGTGCATCGGCCCGGTCGAGCCGAAGCAGGAGCCGAGGTTGTTCACGCCGATCACGAAGAAGCGGTTGGTGTCGACCGGCTTGCCCGGGCCGACCATGTTGTCCCACCAGCCCTGGCTCTTGGGCTGGCCGGCATAGGTGCCGGCCACGTGGTGCGAGGCGTTCAGGGCGTGGCAGATCAGCACCGCGTTCGACTTGTCGGCGTTGAGGGTGCCATAGGTTTCATACATCAGCGTGTAGTCGCCGATGCTGGCGCCGCTTTGCAGGCGCAGCGGCTCGGCGAAGTGCATCGCCTGTGGTGTGACGTTTCCGATCGATCCCATGGAAGCTGTGGAGGTATTTCTTGTCAGAGGGTTTGCAGCTGTTCGACGGCGTTCGCGATCTCGTCCGGTTCGATCGAGCGCAGGATGCGGCGCGTACGCGTGGTGATTGCGGACAGGTCGCTGTTCAGGATTTCCTGCTTCACCGACAGCAGCTGGGCCGGATGCATCGAGAATTCGCGCAGGCCCATGCCGAGCAGCAGGCGGGTGAGCTTGGGGTCGCCCGCCATCTCGCCGCACACGGCGACGTCCAGCCCGGCCTTCTGGCCGACCGCGATGGTCTGGGCGATCAGCATCAGGACCGCCGGGTGCAGCGGATTGTACAGGTGCGCCACTTCGTAGTCGACGCGGTCGATCGCCAGCAGGTACTGGATCAGGTCATTGGTGCCGATCGACAGGAACTGCATGCGCTTGACGAACATCGGCAGCGCCAGCGCGGCGGCGGGAATCTCGATCATGGCGCCGACTTCCACGCCCGGATCGTACTTGATGCCCTCGTCGCGCAGCTGCGCCTTGGCCTGCTCGATCATCGACAGGGTCTGGTCGATCTCGAAGGCGTGCGCCAGCATCGGGATCAGGATCCGCACCTTGCCGAACGCGGAGGCGCGCAGGATCGCGCGCAGCTGGGTCAGGAACAGCTGGGGTTCGGCCAGGCAGTAGCGGATCGCGCGCAGGCCCAGGGCCGGATTCAGGGCCGTGTGCTCGGTCGGGTCGAGCGGCTTGTCGGCGCCCACGTCCAGGGTGCGGATCGTGACCGGGCGGCCCTTCATCGCCACCACCGCCTTGCGGTACTGCTCGAACTGCTCGTCCTCGCCCGGGATGCGCAGGGCCGCAGTGCCGATCCCGCCGCGGCCCATGAACAGGAATTCGGAACGGAACAGGCCGACGCCGGCGGCGCCGGCATCGAGCGCGGCAGGGCAGTCGTCCGGCAGTTCGATGTTGGCCAGCAGCGTGACCGCGGTGCCGTCTTTCGTTACTGCCGGGGTCTTCTTGAGCTTGAGCAGGCGCTTGCGCGCCTTGCCGAGCGCGGCCTGGCGCGCGCGGTACTGTTCCAGCACCAGCTGGCTCGGGTTGCAGATCACCACGCCGGCGTCGCCGTCGATGATCACCCAGTCGTCCTGCTCGACCAGGCGCGAGGCCTGGCTCATGCCGACCACCGCCGGGATGTCGAGCGAGCGCGCGACGATCGCGGTGTGCGAGTTCTGGCCGCCGACGTCGGTGACGAAGCCGACGAAGGAACGGGCGGCGCCGTCGCGGTCGCGGAAGGCCAGCATGTCGGCCGGCGAGATGTCGTGGGCCACCACGATCATCTGCGGCACGGCGCTGTCTTCGCCGGCGAGCGGCGGCGGGATCTCGAGCGCGGTGCCCATCAGGACCTTCAGCACGCGCTCGGCCACCTGCTGGATGTCGTGCTTGCGCTCGCGCAGGTACTCGTCCTCGATCTCGTCGAACTGGGAAGACAGCTCGTCGATCTGGGTCACCAGGGCCCATTCGGCGTTGTAGTGGCGCGAGCGGATGATGTCGAGCGGCGCTTCCGAGATCATCGGGTCAGACAGGATCAGCGCATGCACGTCGATGAAGGCGCCCAGCTCCGTCGGGGCGTCCTTGGGCAGCTCGGTCCACAGGGCCTGCAGGCCGCGGTGCACCTCAAGGATGGCGTGCTGCAGGCGCTTGACCTCGGCCTCGACCTGCTCTTCCGGCACCAGGTAATGCTTGACGTCGAGCGCGGCCGGCGTGAGCAGGTGTGCGCGGCCGATCGAGATGCCGCGCGAAACCGGAATGCCGTGGAGCGTGAACGATGCCATCGAATGTCCCGTGGGGCGGGGCTGCGGCATTACTCGCCTTCGCCGAACTTGTCGTTGATCAGGCCCGTCAGGGCGGCGATGCACGCCTCTTCGTCCTCGCCGTCCGCTTCGAGCAGCACTTTCGCGCCCTTGCCGGCGGCGAGCATCATGACGCCCATGATCGACTTGGCATTGATACGGCGTCCGTTACGGGTGAGCCAGACGTCGCTCTTGAACTTGGCGGCCAGCTGGGTGAACTTGGCGGAGGCGCGGGCGTGCAGGCCCAGCTTGTTGATGATTTCGAGTTCCTGTTGAATCATGTTCTCTTTATATGCCCGTGGCCAGGTTTGTCGTTATAGGTTCGTTCAGCTCGATCCGACGCGGATCCGGTTATCGACCCGCACCGCGCCGTTCTGGGCGCCGGCCAGGGCCATCTCCACCACCACGTCGAGGGTGTCGCGGCGGTAGGTGATCGCACGCAGCAGCATCGGCAGGCTGATGCCGGCGATGACTTCCACGTGGCCGGCGTCGGCCAGCGAATTGCAGCAGTTGGACGGCGTCCCGCCCTTGATGTCGGTGATGACCAGCACCCCGTCGCCCTCGTCCAGGCGCGCGATCGCCTCCTTGGCGAGGCAGTTCACCTCGCTCAGGTCCTGGTCGGCGGTCACGTCGATCGCCTCGAAACGCTCGGTGGGGCCACGGAATACGTGGGCCACCGCCGCGATGAATGCCTGGCCCAGCGGAGCGTGGGTCATCAGCAGGATGCCTACCATGTCAGTGCTTTTCAGTTGCTTTCAGTTCGACCGCGTCGATGAACATCGCGGCCACGTCGAATCCGGTCTGGTCGGTGATCTCCTGGAAGCAGGTCGGGCTCGTCACGTTTACTTCGGTCAGGAAATCGCCGATCACATCCAATCCTACCAGCAACAGGCCACGGGCCGCCAGTTCCGGGCCGATGGCCTCGGCAATCTCGCGCTCGCGCGCCGTGATCGGCTGGGCCACGCCCAGGCCGCCGGCCGCCAGGTTGCCGCGCACTTCGTTCCCCTGCGGGATGCGCGCCAGCGTGAACGGCACCGGCTTGCCGTCGATGACCAGCACGCGCTTGTCGCCCTGCTTGATCGCCGGGATGTACTTCTGGGCCATGATGGTGTGCCTGCCGTTGGCGGTGAGCGACTCGATCACGGAGCCCAGGTTCATGCCATCGTCCTTAACGCGGAAGATGCCGGCGCCGCCCATGCCGTCCAGCGGCTTGAAGATCACGTCGCCGTGCTTCTCGTGGAAGGCGCGCAGGCGCGCCGCGTCCGAACTGACCAGGGTCGGCGAGGTGTACTGGCTGAATTGGCCGATGGTCAGCTTCTCATTGTGGTCGCGGATCGCGCCCGGGCGGTTGAACACGCGCGCGCCCTGGCGCTCGGCCAGTTCCAGCAGATAGGTGCCGTACACGTATTCCATGTCGAAGGGCGGGTCCTTGCGCTCGATGACGGCGTCGAAGAAGGACAGCTCGACGCTTTCCGCTTCCTCGGCACGGTACCAGGCGTCCTGCTCTCCGGTGAGGTGGATGCGGGTGACCCGGGCCGTGACCACGCCCTCTTCCAGCACCATGTCGCGCTGCTCGAAGGCGAAGACGGCATGGCCGCGCTTCGCGGCCTCGCGCATCATCGCGAAAGTCGAATCCTTGTAGATCTTGAAGGTGGAGAGCGGGTCGGCGAGGAAAGCGATCTTCATGGGGAATCCATTGCGGAGAATGCCCTGATTTTAGCCGGAAACGCAAATGTTCGCGGACGGGCCCTGCTTTCGGCACCAGCCTGGTGCACGATGCAAGCCCGGATTGCATTTGTGCATCCGCACCCCAGGCGCATGAGCCACCTCAAGGCTTGCGCCAACCCGCCCTGCGACCATGGCTCATGGACGCGCATACAGACAAACAAGCGGAACAGGACCGTATCCGGGAGGTCTACCAGCGCTGGCACGGCGGGGCGGCCCTCGACCGCTACGCCTGGCACCGGCCGGAAATCCTGCAGCAGGTGGCGGCGCGTTCGCGCGCTTTCGCCGCCCTCCTCTCCGAAACCCTGGGCGGCGACCTGTCGGCGCTGAAGGTGCTCGACGTCGGTTGCGGCACCGGCGGCTTCCTGCGCCAGCTGATCGACTGGGGCGCCGATCCGGACCGCCTGACCGGCACCGAGCTGCAGCAGGACCGGCTCGACTACGCGCGCCATTATACCGCCGCCGAAGTCAGCTGGCGCCTCGGCACTCTCGACGCGATGGGATTGCGCAACCAGGATCTGGTGAGCGCGCAGACGGTGTTTTCCTCGATCCTTGACGATGGCCTGCGGCGCGAGCTGGCCGCCCAGATGTGGCGCGCGCTGCGTCCGGGCGGCTGGGTGCTGGTGTTCGATTTCCGCTACGACAACCCACGCAACCGCAACGTGCGCAAGGTGACGCGCGCCGAGCTGGTGTCCTGGTGGCCGGGCGAACGCAGCCGCTACCGTACCCTGATGCTGGCGCCGCCGATCCACCGGCTGCTGGCACGGGCGCCCTGGATGGCCTCGGATCTGCTGGCGGCCATGGCGCCGCCGCTGCGCTCGCACTTCATGTACATGGTGCAGAAAGGCGCGTGAAGCATCAGCTCAGCCCGTAGGGTGGGCAGGGCATTTCAGGCCAGTGGCCTGAAATGCGCCCACGCGGTCGACCAGCGCCACCATGGCCACGATTGTCTCGACGCCCGCACTGTTTGAACGCGTGGGCGGAAAATCCGCCCACCCTACGGTTGGGCGCTCCGCTCAGTACACCTCAGGGTTCGGGTCGGTACGCTCGAGCTCCAGCGACGCGGCCAGCAGCCCCAGGCGCGCCACCACGCCGTACACGTAGAAGCGGTTCGGCGCCGCCGTGCCCGGCTTGGCCTTGAGGTCCGGCACCGCGTGCTGCTGGGCGAAGGCCAGCGGCACGTACTGCGAGCCCGGCGCGTTCAGGTTCTGGTCGATGCCGCGCTCGGCATGCACGCGGTAGAAGCCGCCCACCACGTAGCGGTCGATCATATAGACCACCGGCTCGGCCACCGCGTCGTTGATCGATTCGAAGGTCGGCACGCCTTCCTGCACGATCATGTCGGTGACGGCCACGCCATCCTTGATGACCGTCATCTTGTTGCGCTGGGCGCGGCTCAGGTCCTTCACCTCGCTGGCGTCCTTCACGGTCATGACGCCCATGCCGTAGGTGCCGGCGTCCGGCTTGACGATCACGAAGGGCTTCTGCTCCTTCATGCCGTATTCCTTGTACTTCTTCTTGATCTTCGAGAGCAGCGCCGACACCGCATCGGCCAGCTGCTCGGTGCCCACGTCTTCCTGCAGGTCGATCTCGCCGACCTTGCTGTGCAGCGGGTTGACCAGCCAGGGATCGATCTCGATCAGCTTGCCGAACTTCTTGGCCACCTCGTCGAAGGCCTTGAAGTGGTTGCTCTTGCGGCGCAGCGCCCAGCCGGCGTGCAGCGGCGGCAGCAGCGACTGCTCGTGGATGTTTTCCAGGATCGACGGGATGCCGGCCGAGAGATCGTTGTTGAGCAGGATGGTGCAGGGGTCGAAGTCGGCCAGGCCGACGCGGCGGCCGTTCGGCGAGCGCACCAGCGGCTCGACCACCAGCATATTGCCGTCAGGCAGCGCCAGCGGGGTCGGCTGGGTGACGTCGGGCGACAGCGAGCCCAGGCGCACGTGCAGGCCGGTCTGGCGGAAGATCTGCATCAGGCGCGCCACGTTCTGCAGGTACATCGGGTTGCGCGTGTGGACTTCCGGGATCATCAAAAGGTTGCGCGCGTCCGGGCAGTACTTGTCGATCGCGGCCATGGCAGCCTGCACCGCCAGCGGCAGCATCTCGGTGGACAGGTTGTTGAAGCCGCCCGGGAACAGGTTGGTATCGACCGGCGCCAGCTTGTAGCCGGCATTGCGCAGGTCGACCGAGCAGTAGAACGGCGGCGTATGCTCCTGCCACTCGAGGCGGAACCAGCGCTCAATGGCGGGCGTGGCTTCGAGAATCTTCTTTTCCAGGTCCAGGAGGGGACCGGTCAGGGCGGTGGCGAGGTGCGGAACCATGGTGTGACGTCCTAGTGATGGCTTATTCGAATTATATCGGTAGCCTCATATAGGGACGAATATGCTTATTTAAAGTCTGAATTGCCATAAACGCAAAAAGGCGCCCCGAGGGGCGCCTTTGCAGCAGCAGTGAGGCTCAGGCGTGGTAAGCCGATTCGCCGTGGCTGGTGATATCCAGGCCCTCGCGCTCCTGGTCCGCCGGCACGCGCAGGCCGACCACCACATCCACCAGCTTGAAGGCGATGAAGGCGACCACCGCCGACCACACGATGGTGATGCCGACCGCCTGGGCCTGCACCCAGACCTGGTTGGCGATCGAGTAGTCCGGCGAGCCCTTGTTGGCGATGTAGTCCCAGATGCCCTGCCCGCCCAGCTGCGGCGCGGCGAACACGCCGGTGAGCAGCGCGCCCAGGATGCCGCCCACGCCGTGCACGCCGAACACGTCGAGCGAGTCGTCGGCGCCCAGCAGGCGCTTCAGGCCGGTCACGCCCCACAGGCAGATGATACCGGCCAGCAGGCCCATGACCAGGGCGCCCATCGGACCGACGAAGCCGCAGCCCGGGGTGATCGCCACCAGGCCCGACACCGCGCCCGAGACCGCGCCCAGCAGCGAGGGCTTGCGCTTGAAGATCCACTCGCCGAACATCCACGACACGGCGGCCGCGGCGGTCGCCAGCAGGGTGTTGATGAAGGCCAGCGCCGCGATGTCGCCCGCTTCCAGCGCCGAACCGGCATTGAAGCCGAACCAGCCCACCCACAGCAGCGAGGCGCCGATCATGGTCATGGTGAGCGAGTGCGGCGCCATCGATTCGCGACCCAGGCCGATGCGCTTGCCGATGACATAGGCGCCGACCAGGCCGGCCACCGCGGCGTTGATGTGCACCACGGTGCCGCCCGCGAAGTCGAGCGCGCCCTTCTGCCACAGGAAGCCGGCATTGCCGGTGACGGTGGCCAGGGTCGAGGCGTCGGTGATCGCATCCGGACCGGCCCAGAACCAGACCATGTGGGCCACCGGCAGATAGCCGAAGGTGAACCACAGCACCATGAACAGCAGCACCGCTGCGAAGCGCACGCGCTCGGCAAAGGCGCCGACGATCAGGCCGCAGGTGATGGCGGCAAAGGTGCCCTGGAAGGCCACGAAGATGAACTCGGGGATCATGGTCTCCTTGCTGAAGGTAGCGGCCTGGCTGAACGTGCCGGCCGCGGCATCGTAGATGCCGTTCAGGAAGACGCGGTCGAAGCCGCCGATGAAGGCGTTACCCTGGGTGAAGGCCAGCGAGTAGCCGTACAGGCACCACAGGACGATGATCAGGGAAAAGACCATGAAGACCTGCATCAGCACCGACAGCATGTTCTTGGCGCGCACCAGGCCGCCGTAGAACAGGGCCAGGCCGGGGATCGACATCATGATGACCAGCAAGGTGGCGACGAACATCCAGGCGGTGTCGCCCTTGTTGATCGTGGGCGCGGCCAGGGCCGGCAGCGCCAGGCCGGCGGCCATTGCACCGGCGAGGAGTTTGGTGGTGAGTTTCATCGGGTTTCCCTTACAGTGCTTCGTTGCCGGTCTCGCCGGTACGGATACGGATGACCTGGTTGAGGTCGGCCACGAAAATCTTGCCGTCACCGATCTTGCCGGTGCGGGCGGCGCCCGAGATGGCGTCGATGACCTGGTCGACCACGGCGTCGTCGACGGCGGCCTCGATCTTGATCTTCGGCAGGAAATCGACCACGTATTCCGCGCCGCGGTACAGCTCGGTGTGGCCCTTCTGGCGGCCGAAGCCCTTCACTTCGGTCACGGTCATGCCCTGGACGTTGATCTCCGACAGCGCTTCACGCACTTCGTCCAGCTTGAAGGGTTTGATGATGGCGGTAATCATTTTCATGGTCTTGCCTCGTTTCAGAAAGTTTTGGACAGGGTCAGGATGGCGCCCGACTTGCCGAGGTTCTTGCCCTGCGGACTGAGGTAGGCGTCGGTGTTGGCCTTGATCCAGGCCAGCGACAGGGTCGCCACGCCCAAGTCCTTGGTCACGCCGACCTTGTAGTCGGAATAGGAGTACTGGCTGTTGTGGGCGACCTTCTGGTGGCCGGCATGCAGGTTCAGGATGAAGCCGCTGCCGACATCGACGTCGGCGCCCACGTCGAGGTAGCCGCTGCCCTTGCTGTCGGCGGTGCCGAACAGGTTGGTGGTCGAGTGCGAGTACTTGACATAGGCCGGGCCGAAACCGAGCCGCGCATACAGTTCGAAGGTATTGGCACGCGGGTTCAGGCCATTGTCCGGATACCAGTAATACAGGCCGCCGACGTCATAGGTGACGGATTCGCCCAGGTTGCCGCGCTTGCCGCCGTAGATGTCCCATTCGATGTTGCCGTCGCCGCCGAGGTCCTTCGTCCATTTGATGGTGGACAGCCAGGTGCCCACGTACAGGCCGGTCGGGCCATGCACGTAGTCGGCGCCGCCCTGCAGCGCCGGATCAAACCGGGTTTGCGACAGGCCGCGGTAACGGTAGTCGCTGGTGATGGCGGCGTTGTAGCTGACTTGATGCTCAGGAGCAGCTTCCTGCGCAAATGCTGGCACGTTCGACAGCGCGAAGACGACCCAGATTGCTGCACTTGTGTTGCACTTCATGACATTCCCCTTATATTCAACAGTTGGCGCACGGCTGAACCGTGTCTTGGGCTGTTGCGGTTTACAATCCTGTTTGCTACACGCCTGACAACTCTTTAGCAGGATGCGTGCCAGCCTAAAAAGCGCGATCGGGGTGCTTGTTTTCTCGGCCATCTGCCCCATTTGTGATTCGAACAACCAGGAAAACCCGTGCGCCCTGCGTTTGCGGCGGCGCCGCGCACCAAAGCGGATGGCAGCGCACCGTGGTGGTGCAACGCTCCGACAGATAGGAAATGGACATGAACAACTTCTTCAACGACATCCAGGGCAAGATCAACCAGGCGCTGGAGAGCACCCCGGCCAAGGACATCGAGCGCAACGTCAAGGCCATGATGACCCAGGGCTTCTCGAAGCTCGACCTCGTCACCCGCGAAGAGTTCGACATCCAGGCCCAGGTGCTGGCCAAGACCCGCGCCAAGCTCGAGGCGCTGGAACTGCGCGTGGTGGAGCTGGAATCGCGCCTGGCGACCCAAGGCACGTCCAGCCCATCCGCCGCATCCGGCCTGGCCGCCGCCAGCGCCGCGGCGGCGTCCAACGAGCCGCTTCCGGGCGCCACCGACCCGTCCGCGCCGCACGTCATCCTCGACAAGCCATGAACTTCAGGTGGCATTCATGCACATGAATGCACCCGATACGCCGCCCGGCGCCTTGGCGCCGCAGGAGGTCTCGCTCGACGTCCTGCGCGAAAAATACGCCAAGGGCGAAGAACGCAGCATCGGCGACGTCCGCCGGCGCGTGGCGCGCGCCCTCGCCGCGCTTGAACCCGAGGAGCGGCGCGCCGAACTGGAAGCACGCTTCCTCTGGGCCCAGGAACAGGGCTTCGTACCGGCCGGGCGCATCAATTCGGCCGCCGGCCTCGGCCTGCAGGCCACCCTCATCAACTGCTTCGTCCAGCCGGTCGGCGATTCCATCTCCGGCGCCGAGGACGGCCTGCCGGGCATCTATACCGCCCTGGCGGAGGCCGCCGAGACCATGCGCCGCGGCGGCGGCGTCGGCTACGACTTCAGCGCCATCCGCCCGATGGGCAGCAAGGTGCACGGTACCCGCTCGCGCGCTTCCGGCCCGGTCTCCTATATGGAAGTGTTCGACGCCTCCTGCCGCACGGTGGAATCGGCCGGCGCCCGGCGCGGCGCCCAGATGGGCGTGCTGCGCATCGACCACCCCGACATCGAACGCTTCATCGCCGCCAAGGACGCGGGCGGGCTCACCAACTTCAACATCTCGGTCGGCGTGACCGACGACTTCATGCGTGCGGTCGAGGCGGACGCCATGTTCGAGCTGGTGCACCGCGCCGAACCGGGCGATGAAGAAAGCGGCGCCCGGCTGCGCGAAGACGGCCGCTGGGTCTACCGCCAGGTCTCCGCGCGCGCACTGTGGGACAAGATCATCGCCTCGACCTACGATCATGCCGAGCCGGGCGTGCTGTTCGTGGACCGCATGAATGCCGAGAACAACCTGTGGTACGCGGAAGAGCTGCGCGCCACCAATCCCTGCGGCGAGCAGCCGCTGCCCGCCTACGGCTGCTGCGACCTGGGCTCGGTCAACCTGACCGCCTTCGTCGACGATCCTTTCGGCGCCAGTCCCTCCTTCGACTTCGAGCGCATGTGCGAAGTCGCCGCCGTCGGCGTGCGCATGCTCGACCTGGTGCTCGATGCCACCGAATGGCCGCTGCCGCAGCAGGCAGCCGAGTCGCAGGCCAAGCGCCGCATCGGCCTGGGTTTCCTGGGCCTGGGCAGCGCCCTCGTCATGCTGGGGCTGCGCTACGATTCGAACGAAGGCCGCGCCATGGCGGCGCGCATCGCCGAGACCCTGCGCGACGCGGCCTACGCCACCTCGGTCGAGCTGGCGCGTGAAAAGGGCGCGTTCCCGCTGTTCGATGCGGACCAGTACCTGCAGGGCCAGTTCGTGGCACGCCTGCCGGACTGGCTGCGCGACGCGGTGCGCATGTACGGCATCCGCAATTCGCACCTGCTGTCGATCGCGCCCACCGGCACCATCTCGCTCGCCTTTGCCGACAATGCTTCGAACGGCATCGAGCCGCCCTATTCCTGGACCTACCAGCGCAGGAAGCGCATGCCGGACGGCAGCTGGCGCAGCTACGAGGTCGAGGACCACGCCTGGCGCCTGTATCGCCAGATGGGCCACGACACGGGCGCGCTGCCGCCGGCCTTTGTGACCGCCCTCGAGATGCGTGCGCTTGACCACCTGCGCATGGTGCAGGCGGTGCAGCCCTTCATCGACACCGCGATTTCGAAGACGGTCAACGTGCCCGCGGATTACCCCTTCGACGACTTCCGCGAGCTGTACAGCCAGGCCTGGCATGCGGGCCTGAAGGGCCTGGCGACCTATCGCCCGAACACGGTGCTGGGCAGCGTGCTGTCGACGGCGCCGCAAGGATCTCCCGCCGCCGTGCCTGACGACGACCCGCTGCGCAAGCGCTTCGAGCGCCGCCCGCTGGGCGAACTGGAATCGGTGACCTCGAAAATCGAATACTCGACCCAGGAAGGCCGCAAGACCGCCTACCTGACGGTGAGCTTCATCCGCGCCGACGGCGTCCATGAGGGGAAACCCGTGACGGTCGAGCGTCCCTTCGAGTTCTTCATGCCCTCGAACCAGCGCACCGATGGGCAGCAATGGATCACGGCCTCGATGCGCCTCTTGTCGATGGTGGCGCGCGCCGGCGGGCCGATCGCGCGGGCGCTGGCCGACATGCGCGACGTGGTCTGGGAAAAAGGTCCGGTACGCTGCGGCATGCTGACCCGCGAAGACGGCACCCAGGTACCGGTCTACCATGACTCGGAAGTGGCGGCGATCGCCTTCATGCTGCAGCGCGTGCTGATCCGGCGCGGCTTCCTCGACGCCTTTGGCAACCAGGTGCCGGTGCCGGAACTGGCACGCAGCTTTGCTGCCCGCTGCGAAGGATTCACGCCGGAAGCCGAACCGCAGCCGCCCACCACGTCCGGCGCCCTGCCTCCCACCAGCGGCGCCAAGTGCCCGGAATGCGGCGCCCGGGCATTGCGCAAGGTCGACGGCTGCACCCGTTGCGGCGAGTGCCACTACGTCGGCGAGTGCGGCTGACGGATCTCCCGAAAGTTTGCGCGAACATATTGCCGAGATAGTGTGATATCGTTGGCAGCCATTCAACAATGGTTGCGCAAACATGCTCACTTCCTTCCGCAAGATCAAAGGCCTGCGCTGGTGGATGATCGCGCTCGTGATGCTGGGCGCGGTCATCAACTACCTTACCCGCAGCACCCTGGCCGTGGCCGCGCCCACCCTGCTGAAGGAACTCGAGATCAGCACCGCCGAGTACTCCTACATCACGGCGGCCTTCCAGGGTGCGATCATGCTGCAGCCCTTGTGCGGCTACGTGCTGGACGTGCTCGGACTGAAATTCGGCTTCGCGATGTTTGCGGCCGCATGGTCGGTGATCTGCATGCTGCATGGTTTTGCCACCAACTGGCAGACCCTGGCGGTGCTGCGCGGCCTGCTGGGCCTCGCAGAAGGCTCGGCCAATCCGGCCGGGATGAAGGCGGTGTCCGAATGGTTCCCTGCGAAAGAGCGCGGCATGGCCGGCGGCATCTACAACATCGGCGCCTCGTTCGGCTCGATGCTGGCGCCGCCCTTGGTGGTATGGGCGATCCTGCACTACAACTGGCAGTCCGCCTTCGTGATCACCGGCGCGCTCGGCCTGGTGTGGGTGGCGATCTGGCTGCTGCTGTACGATGCGCCGGCGCGCCACCGCCGCTTATCAAAAAGCGAGGCGGAGCATATCGCGGCCGGCCAGGAGCGCCACCTCGAGGGCGACGGCAAACGCCCTTCCGTGCCCAGCATCCTCAGGCAGCGCAACTTCTGGGGCATCGCCCTGCCGCGTTTTCTCGCCGACCCGGCCTGGGGCACGCTGGCCTTCTGGGTGCCCCTGTACCTGACCACGGTGCGCGGCTTCGACCTGAAGCAGATCGCCATGTTCGCCTGGCTGCCCTTCCTCGCGGCGGACCTGGGCTGCCTGTTCGGTCCCGCCGTGGTGCTGTGGCTGCAAAAGCGCGGCGTGCGCCTGGTGAATGCCCGCCGCGGCGCCTTCACGCTGGGCGCCGTCATGATGATGGGCGTGGCTTTCGTCGGCTTCGTGGACAACGCCTATGCCGCGATCGCCCTGCTCAGCCTTGCCGGCTTCGCCCACCAGACCCTGTCGGTCACCGTGATCACCATGTCTTCCGACCTGTTCCGCCGCAGCGAAGTGGCGACCGTCGCCGGCATGTGCGGCACCCTCGGCAACCTGGGCCTGCTGCTGTTCTCGCTGCTGATCGGCGGCCTGATGAGCAGCGTGGGCTACACGCCTTTCTTCGTCAGCCTGGCCGTACTCGACCTGGTGGCCGCCGTGCTGCTGTGGTCCATCGTGCGCGAACCGCTGCGCACTCCCACTCCCGCTACCGAACCAGCATGATCCAGAACCCGATACTGCGCGGCTTCAACCCCGACCCGTCCATCGTCCGCGTCGGCGCGGACTATTACATCGCCACCTCCACCTTCGAGTGGTATCCCGGCGTGCAGATCCACCATTCGCGCGACCTGATGCACTGGCAGCTGGTGTCGCGCCCCTTGAACCGGGCGAGCCAGCTGAACATGCTGGGCGCCCCGGATTCCTGCGGCGTGTGGGCGCCCTGCCTGACCTGGGCCGACGGCCTGTTCTGGCTGATCTACACCGACGTCAAGCGCTACGGCCGCACCTCCAGCGGCGGCGCGGCGGGCAGCGCCTCGCTGCGCGACTTTCATAACTATCTCGTCACCAGCCCCGCCATCGACGGCCCCTGGTCGGACCCGGTGTACCTGAACAGCAGCGGCTTCGACCCGTCGCTGTTCCACGACGAGGACGGGCGCAAGTACCTGCTCAACCAGCTGTGGGACCACCGGCCCGGCAGCACCCGCTTCGCCGGCATCGTGCTGCAGGAATATTCGGTCGAGGAGCGCAAGCTGGTCGGCCAGCGCGAGAATATCTTCCGCGGCACGCCGCACGGCCTCACCGAGGCGCCGCACCTGTACCGGCGCAACGGCTATTACTACCTGCTGACGGCGGAAGGCGGCACCGGCTGGAACCATGGCGTGACGATGGCGCGCTCGCGCGAACTGCGCGGTCCCTACGAGCTGCACCCGGACCAGACCATCCTCAGCGCGCGCAACCGGCCGGACGCCCAGCTGCAGCGCGCCGGCCATGCGGACCTGGTCGACACGCCCGATGGCGAGACCTATATGGTCTACCTGTGCGGGCGCCCGCTGCGCAACCGCGGCACCTGCACGCTGGGCCGCGAGACGGCGATCCAGCCGGTGGTGTGGGGCGAGGACGGCTGGCTGCGCACGCGTGACGGACGCGGCACCCCGGAACTGCAGGCCGAGGCGCCGCAGCTGGAGGAGCACCCCTTCCCGCCAGAACCCGTGCGCGAAGACTTCGACGGCCCGCAGCTGCCGCTCGCCTTCCAGTGGTTGCGCACCCCGTGGCCGGAGGAACTCTTCAGCCTGGCCGCACGCCCGGGCCATTTGCGCCTGTTCGGGCGCGAATCGATCGGCAGCCAGTTCCGCCAGGCCCTGGTCGCGCGCAGGCAGGACGGGCATTGCTACAGCGCCGCCACGCGCGTCGAGTTCGAGCCGCAGCACTACCAGCAGCAGGCCGGCCTGGTGTGCTACTACGGCGCGGCCAAGTTCCATTACCTGTACCTGAGCCACGACGAGGACCTGGGCAAGCACCTGCGCGTGATGAGCAGCCTGCCGAACCACGTGCAGTCCGACGCCTTTACCCCGCCCATCCCGCTGCCCGCCGGTGTGCCGGTCGAGCTGCGGGTGGAAGTCGATGAAGAGCGGCTGCTGTTCGGCTACCGCCTCCACGGGGGCGAATGGCAATGGCTGCCGCAGGGGTTCGACGCCAGCATCCTGTCGGACGAAGCCGTGGCGCCGGGACAGCCGAATTTCACCGGGGCCTTCGTCGGCATGGCCTGCCAGGACATGGCGGGAACAAGCCTGCATGCCGACTTCGAATATTTCGACTACCGCGAGCGCGCCTATGGCGACGATCCGCGCTTCCTGCCAGATCAGGCCAGGTCGTAGCCGGCGTGCTGACGCGCTTCGCGCAACACGGCCTGGGGCGGCTTGCCCAGGGTACGCACAAAGGCGCGGCGCATCCTTTCCTCGTCGCCAAAGCCAGTCTGCCGTGCCACCCTGCCGATCGAGGCATGGCCGTCTTCCAGCAGCGAGCGGGCCGCCTCCAGCCGCAGTTTTTCAACCGCCTTGGCCGGCGAATGGCCGGTCTGCTCGCGGAAAGCGCGGCTGAAGTGGCGCGGGCTCCAGTTGACGTGCTCGGCCAGCTGCTCGACCGACAGCGGCGTGTGCAGGTTCTCCTTGGCATAGCGCAGCGCCAGGCGGATGCGGTCGGAACCGCCGTCCATCTCGGCGAGCGATGAGAACTGCGACTGGCCGCCGGTCCGGCGGTGATAGACCACCATCTTGCGTGCCACTGCCTTGGCCAGCGCCGTGCCCAGGTCAGCCTCGACCAGCGCGATCGCCAGGTCGATGCAGGCCGTCATGCCGGCCGAGGTCCAGACCGGACCATCGTTGACGAAAATCTTGTCATCGTCTAGTTCCACGTCCGGGTACTGCTTCTTCAGCTCCTGCCCCAAGGCCCAGTGGGTGGTAATGCGGCGGCCCGCCAGCAGCCCCGCTTCGGCGGCGACGAAGGCGCCGGTGCACAGGCAGGCGATGCGGCGTGTACGCGTGGCCGCTCCTTGCAGGGCTGCCACCAGCGCGCGCTCGGGCGGCGCGACGACCGTGGGACCTGCGATCAGGAGCGTATCGAAGGCGCGCCGGCCGAAGGGCCGGCTCTCGACCGGCACGCCGGCGGAGCTGCGCACCGTGCCGCCGCTGTGGGAGACGGTCTCCAGTGCGTAGAAGGCGCTGCCATGTACCTGGTTCGCCAGTTCGAACGCAGTCAGCGCGGAAAAGTCGAGGACCTGGAATCCGGGGAAGACGACAAGGGCGATACGCTTGGCCATGGCGGCTCCATGCGAAGGTGGTGCCGGGATTGTACCCTGCTTGTCCGAAATTGAGGGAAGAATGTCATTTCGGACTTCGCGCGGCAAAGCCATACTTCTTCTGTCGCACACATCAACCCACACAGAAGGAGCTCACCATGAAACTCACCGACAACACCATCTTCATCACCGGCGGCACCTCGGGCATCGGCCGCGCGCTGGCGGAAGCCTTCCACAAACTGGGCAACCGCGTCATCATCAGCGGCCGCCGCAAGGCCCTGCTCGAGGAAGCCACCGCCGCCAATCCGGGCATGCGCTGGGTCGAACTGGACATCACCGACCCGGACAACATCCGCAGCGTGGCCGCCCACCTGATCCGCGAATACCCGGGGCTGAACGTCCTGGTCAACAACGCCGGCATCATGCCCTTCGACGACCCCGCAGGCGCCATCGACGAGGACACCATGCTGGCGTCGGTGAATACCAACCTGCTCGGCCCGATCCGCATGACAGCGGCGCTGGTCGAACACCTCAAGAAGCAGCCGCGCGCCCACATCATCAACAACACGTCGGTGCTGGCCTATCTGCCGCTGGCGACCAACGCCGTGTATTCTGCGCTGAAAGCCGGGTTGCACTCGTACACGCTGTCGCAGCGCTTCGCCCTGCGCCACACGAACATCCAGGTGCAGGAAATCGCGCCGCCCTGGGTCAACACGGACCTGATCTACAAGGGCGACGACCCGCGTGCCATGCCGCTCGACGCCTTCATCGAGCAGACCATGGCGGCGCTCGCCACCGACGCGGAAGAAGTGCTGGTCGAGAGCGTGCGTCCGCTGCGCGACAATCCGGGCGCAGGCGAGCATGCGCTGGTCATGGGCTTCAACGAGTCCATCGTTGCCAACCCGATCCCGGTAGGCTGAGCCGGACAGGGCGGCGCGGCGAGCGCCGCGCCGCCTTCCCGGAAACAGGGGATAATCGTCGTCTCCACCATTCGCTTCCCGCATACCCATGGACGATTTCAACAATGTTCCGCTGGAGTTCTTCCAGGATTACCCGGAACCGGGCGTTAACTTCATCGACGTTGGCTGCATCTTCGACCAGCCCGAGCACTGGCGCCTTGCCATCGACACCCTGCACGAGCGGACCGACAACCTGCACTTCGACTTCATCCTGGCCATGGATGCACGCGGCTTCATGATCGCCGGCGCCCTCGCCTACCGCCACGAGGTCGGCTTCGCCATGGCGCGCAAGGCGGGCAAGCTGCCCGGCCAGGCGATCAGCATCGATTACAAGCGCGAATACGGCAGCGCCACCATCGAGATCCAGCCGGAACGCATCAAGGGGCAGCGCGTGCTGATCGTCGACGACGTGCTGGCCACCGGCGGCACCATCGAAGCGGCGGCATCCCTGCTGCGCCAGCTCGGCAAGGAGGTAGTCGGCGCCGCGGCCCTGTTCGACATCGCCTTTTTCAAGGACAAGCGCTCCCTGACGATGCCGGTGGTGTGCCTGCGCGAAGTCTGAGCCGCCCTGGGCGTGTCTCGCGCCGGATCAGCAGCGCGATGACGAACATGCCCAGCACGGAAGGCAGCAGCTGAGACCAGGGCTGCCCGTCCCTGAACAGGTTGCCGGCCGCCGAGGAGAGCATGCCGAACAGCGAGGCCACCATCTTGTAGATGTGTTCGATGCGCCAAAGCCTGGCATGCCAATGCCGCGGGAAGCAC
Organism: Massilia sp. IC2-476; assembly: GCF_020707295.1. Lineage (NCBI taxonomy): Bacteria > Pseudomonadati > Pseudomonadota > Betaproteobacteria > Burkholderiales > Oxalobacteraceae > Massilia > Massilia sp. IC2-476. Next base: position 15,537 of record NZ_JAJFER010000002.1, on the reverse strand, counting down.
CAGCGCGCAAGGTCGTATCCAAGCAGCAGCGCCAGCGTCCCCAGCGACGCATACACGACACCGGACGTGGCGCCAGGCATGGCGCTCCTTGCCAGCAGCATCGGCAACAGGCCCAAGGCCCAGGCCAGGGCGCAGCCCCACAGCAGCACATCGACCCGGTTGGGACCGGCGGCGCGGGTGTACAGGACGTGCCAGCCACTCAGCAATTGGTAGGTGACCAGCAGGGTCAGCACGGCGAACAGCGGGATGAAGCGGAACAGCAGGTTACCGGCGACCGCGGTAGCGCACACCACCAGGGTGAATGCGACGAACACCCGCCCCCATCTGCGATGGCGCGGCGTTCCCTTGGCCCGGGCCAGCAACGCCATGCCGATAGCGATGGCGGCAATGCCGGCGCCGACATGCGCGGCGAGGTTGACCAGGTGCGGCGGAGACAGCGTCATGATTGGCCCTGTGTGGAAGAATCGGATCAGGGCCACTGTACAAACCAGGAGGAAGGATGTCCTGGTGTTTGTCACCGGTTGCGGGAATCCGGGAACGAACTGCGGCTATTTGCCGCACACCGCCTCAATGCTCGCCGCCGGCATAGATCCACATCGGTTCCGTCCGGCCGGCGCGCTCGAAGCCCAAGGCCTTGTAGAACTCGATCGCGTCGCCGTCGGCGGTCAGCATCATCTGGTGGAATCCTGCATAGCGCGCCAGCATGGCACGCATCATCAGGCGGCCGATTCCCCGCCCCTGCTGCTCAGGATGTACGAGCATGTGAGGGAAGTAGACGACGAGGTGTCCGTCCGAGATGGCATTCCCGAGGCCGACCAGTCGCCCCCCGATGCGCGCGGTGACGAGCGCATGCAAGCCGCGCAGGCCCGCCATCAGTTGCGCCGGCTTCTCGGCCGACGACCAGCCGTTGGCCCGGTACAGGCGGATCACTTCCTCCTCCTCGATGCTGTCCGCCAGCGATACGTCGATGTCCACGTCTTTCCTCCCTGTTCATACAAAATAAACGGGAACCGGCGCAGCGGACTGCTACCGGTTCCCCCTTGCAAGCGCCCAGGTGCGCTTAGTCGACGCTGACTTCCTTGCGGTTGTCGCGCGAGACGCGGTCGATCATCTTGTTATACGGATCGACACCGACCTCGAAGGGCTTCTCCTTCACGGTGACCGTCACCACCGGATTGTCGCCCGTGAGCGCCAGCTTCTTGAGCAGCAGGACGCGCTCGTCCTTCTCCTTGGCGCCGGGAGCGCGCGCGAAGACACCGATCTCCACCGGCTCGTCATAGGCGCGCGGCGTTTCCTTGCCGTGGCCGTCGGCCTCCATCTTCGCCAGGTGCAGCTTCATGCTCACGTCCCACTGTCCGTCGCTGCGCTTGACGGCTTTCGCCTCCGTCACACGGTTATCGTAGAAGACGATCTTCTCGAACAGGTCGGCGATCAGGGCGTGCTTGTCCTGCGGCGCCTCGGCGCGGATGTAGTCCAGCAGCTCGCTCGAGGTCGTGAACGGCGACTCCTGGTAGCCCTTGTCCTGCAGGAAGCGTTTCAAGGCACGGTTCAGGGCCTCTTCGCCGATCTCGTCGCGCAGGCGGTAGAACACCAGGCTGCCCTTGCGGTAGTGGATGTAGTCCTGGTTCTCCACGCGGTACAGCGGCAGTTCCTCGATCCGTTCGCCGCCGCGCGAACTCAGGTAACGGTCGAGCTCATAGCGCAGGAAGCGGCGCATCTGGTGGCGTCCGTACTCCTTCTCCATCACCATCAGCGCCGAGTACTGCGACAGCGACTCGATCAGCATGCTCGCGCCCTGCACGTCGGCGGCCGTCACCTGGTGGCCCCACCACTGGTGCGCCACTTCATGCGCCGTCACGTAGAACACGTAGTCGATGGAATCCTTGTCGCGCAGGTCGGCGATGAAGCCGATCGACTCCGAGAACGGAATGGTGTTCGCGAACGACTGGGCGAAGCGCGCGTAGTTCGGAAACTCCAGGATCCGCACCTGCTTGTGCTGGTAGGGCGTGAACTGGGTCGTGAAGTAGTCCAGCGCCTTCTGGGTGGCCGTCACCATCCGCTCCACGTTGTAGGTGTGCTTCGGATCGTGGTAGACCTCGATCGGGATGCCCTTCCACTCACCCTTCTTCACCTGCCAGTCGGCCGACAGGTAGGCGAAGAACGGCATCATCTTCTGGTCCATCTTGTACTGGTAGTAGTTGCGGCCATTGGCCTGCCACGACTTCTGCAGGTAGCCCGGCGCCAGCGCGGTCTGCTTGCCGCTGGTCGAGACCGTGGTCTCGAAGCTGATCCAGTCCGCGTCCGCCCCGAACAGCGAGTGGCGGCGCGCGGCCTGGTCTTCGAGCTTGGGCATGCGCTCCGGCTCGCCGAGGCCGCGCTTGCGGCGCTCGTTGCGGTCGCGCAGTTCCATGTCGCTCTGGTAGCCCAGCTGCGGGAAGAATTGGCGATTGTTGAAGAAGCTGCCGTTCACGTTGATCGTGTCGGGGCTGCCGCCGTTGCTGAAGCCCGGACGGCGCACGTCGACCGTGAATGCGATCGGCATGCGCTCGCCCGGCTGCATCGGCTGCGCCAGCTTGAGGATACTGAACCCGGCCTCCTTGTCGCTCACCACCACCTGGTGCGGCGGCAATCTGGTCCAGGTGACGGTGGCGTCGGAATTGACCTGCAGCGGCAGGCTGTCGACCGGCTTGCCGGTGCGGTTCTCCAGCACGTAGCTGCCGCGGATCGCCAGTCGGCGCTCTTCCGGATAGATGTCCACACCGGCACGCACGTCGATCACCTTCGCATGCGACAGGTCCTTGTACTTGCGGTAGTTCTTCTCGTACTGGGCTTGCTTGTCCATCGCGACGTCGCCGGCTTCGTACCGTGCCAGGGTGTTGGTGTTGTAGAAGATCCAGCCGCCGGTCGCGGCGAATGCAGCGACGGACACGGCCAGCGCCGCACCCGAAGCGCCTTTCAGGCGCTGCCCTGCTTCACGCACGCGGATGCGCCAGGCGAAGGACAGGCCGCGCACCCAGAAGGCCTGGGCCACGATCAGCGCCGCCACCATGAACAGGCTCCAGTAGATGGCGAACCAGGTCCATCCCTTGAGGAAGTGGCCGAAGCCGTTCATGTCCGAGTACGGGGTGCTGGGCAGGCCGGCGATGTTGTACAGGTTGTGATCCAGGTGCAGGATGCCGGCGGTGACCTGCCACACCATGAAGAGGATCATCAGGAGGTAGCCGATGAACTTGTTGTTGGTCACGACCTGCAGCACCAGGGCAAAGAGACCCATCAGAATGAAAGGCAAGCCCGCGATCAGGGTGCTCTTCAGGTAGACCATCGGCTCGATCGGTGCGCCGCCCTTGAACAGCTGGATCGCAATCGCCGCCAGCACGCCGGTGAACAGGAAGGCCAGTACCACGCCGGTCAGCGCCAGGCTCTTGGCCACCAACGGCGCCCAGTTCGGCATCGGCATGGCGTCGTTGACGTCCGCGATCCGCGCCTGGCGTTCCTTGAAGATCAGCTCACCCGCATAGAAGGTGACGATGATGAGCAGCATGAAGGTGAAGCTGCCGTTCATCAGTTCGACCATCAGGTGGGTCATCGGATAGACGGTGGTGCCGAAGATTTCGCCCATCTGCGACGAGCTGCCCACCAGGTTCAGCACGCTGAACAGCAACATGACGAGGAAGGGCACGCTCTTGAACACGGCCGCCGCGTCGAACTTGAAGATGTGCCAGCACTGGATCCAGCGCGTGGAAGCGCCGAAGCGCGGCTCGATGCGCGGCAGCTTGAGCTGTGCCGGTACCGGCGCGGCCTGGGCCTGCAGCTTGGCCTTGCCGAACAGGCGCTTGCCGGTGCCGGCGCGCTGCGGCTTGAACAGGGCCAGCGTCAGCCCGAACAGCACCAGCGCCACGGCACTCCACAGCGCGCGGTTGGCCAGTATGTAGCCGGCAATGTCGGGCAGGCCGGCATTCGACTCGGCGGTGGAGAAGTAGCGCGTGGAGCGCGAGAATGCACGCAGGCCGAACGGGTCGGACAGCACGGCGAGCCATTCGTTGTCGATGTTCACGGTGAAGGTACCGGCGACGATCCACAGCACGAAGAAGGCGAGCACGCCGACGTACACGAGCATGATCGAGCGGGTGGTCGCGGCCAGCAGCAGCAGGAGCGCGCCGATCAGCAGCAGGTTCGGTACCACGAGCACGCCGAGCGCCCACAGGAAGGCCGCACCGGGGAACGGCCCGACACGCTGCACGTCGACCCAGGGCATCAGCGGCCCGAGCATCATGCCGAGCACGATGCCTGCAAAGATCACCAGGCAGGCCAGCAGGCCGGCGGCGAAGCGGCCGACCAGGTAGTCGCGCTTTTTCATGGGCGTGGCGAACAGCATGTCCGAGATCCCGACTTCGCTGTCGCGCAGGACGGTGCCGGCGATGAAGATGGTGACGACGAACATTGACATCAGGCTGAAGACGCCGAGCATCTGGGCGACGACGACCGGCGCATTGCGGTTGACGTTGCCGATGCTGCCGCCGACCTGGATCGCGTCGGTGGTGCTGGCGCCGAAGGCGAGCGCGCCGAAGATCAGCGCGCACACCCACAACAGCGGCTGGCGCAGTTGGGTGCTGAGCTCGAACTTGAAGAATTCCCTTAACATGGCCGCTCCTTACGCAGTCACCATCGCCGCCGACGGCGCGGTGGCGCCTGCCGTGGCCGATTGCGCCCGGCTGGCATTGCGGATCTGGAGGAAGTACACGTCTTCGAGGTCCGGCTCGACGCTCACGAAGCCCTCGTCCGGCTGGGACTCGGCGAACACATTGATCTGCGGCCGGCCCGCCACCAGGCGAGTCGACAGCACGTTGAAGCGCTCCTGGTATTCCGCCAGCGCGTCCTGGCTGACGGTGCGGCGCCAGACGCGGTTCTTGAGCGTATCGATCGCCGCCTGCGGTTCGCCCTGCAGCAGCACGGTGCCGCGCGCGATCATCGCCATGCGTGGGCACAGGTCGGTCACGTCCTCGACGATGTGGGTCGACAGGATCACGACCACCTGCTCGCCGATCTTGGCCAGCAGGTTCAGGAAGCGGTTGCGCTCGTCCGGATCGAGGCCGGCGGTGGGTTCGTCGACGATCACCAGGCGCGGCGCACCCAGCAGGGCCTGGGCGATGCCGAAGCGCTGGCGCATGCCGCCCGAATAGGTGCCGAGGGCGCGCTTGCGCGCTTCCCAAAGGTTGGTCTGCTGCAGCAGGGCCTCGACCGCTTCCTTGCGCTCGCCCTTGCCGGTCAGGCCCTTCAGGACCGCGAAATGGTTCAGCAGGCGCTCGGCGCTGACCTTCTGGTACACCCCGAAGTCCTGCGGCAGGTAGCCGAGCTGGCGGCGCAGCCCTTCCTTGTCCTTGAGGACGTCGAGACCGTTGAAATGGATGCTGCCGCTATCGGGATCCTGCAGCGTGGCGATGGTGCGCATCAGCGAGGATTTGCCGGCGCCGTTCGGCCCCAGCAGGCCGAACATCCCATTCGGAATCTCGAGGCTGACATCGTTGATGGCTTTGACGCCATTCGCATACGTCTTGTTGAGCTGCTTGATCGATAACATCTGTGTTCTCCAGGTCCCGTTGTTTATCAATGCAATCGCCCGCCACCGGCGGAACGAGGCAAGTGTTGCCAGAAGATAATGTACAGATAAGGAGTGCGAATGCCAGGTTTTTTGCGACCGGCTGCAGGATTCCGGGAATGAACGACGTGTTTTTGCCAGATGCATGCAGATGGCATACGCTTCTCATCCGAGTCGCATGGCGAAGAGAAACCGACCGACTTTCTTTTATCGAAAATTGTCAGTCAACTTCTTATGCCGGAGAGCGGCAAACCTGGTCTATTAATCGAATTTGCTGGTGTAGCCCAGCCGGCCAGTTGCCGGGTCGGGCTCGAGTTTGTAGATATCCCAGCCCTTGGCGGGCGTCGATCGCTCCAGCTTGTAAGCCAGAACAACCCGTTCGCCGTCGGTCCTCAGGTTGATTGCGCCGTAGACGGCAATGCTGCGATCGAGCTTGTCGACAAGTGCCTCGAACTTGATTTGTGCCCGGTCTCTTTCCTCATCCGTGTCCGCCTCGGAGATCTTCGCTGCCAGTTCTTTCAACTGCTCCCTGAGCACGGACGGGTGCTTGATCGACTCCTTGGTCGACCTCGCCAGTTCCGTGCTGAACACCAGCGGTCGGTCGCCTCGGCTGTTTTTCGCGATCGCTCCAAGGGCGTCTGGACGAGGGTGGCCGTAAGGCTCATCATCGCCGCTCGAGATGACCGTGGCGATGGGATTGATCGCCCTCACAAGCGACAGTAGCGTATCTGCGCTGCCGTGATGGCATGCCTTCGCGACATCGCTCTGAAAAATTGGTCGCGCCGCTTCCACGAGCAAAGCGATCTCCCCGGCATTTGACGGATCCGCCTTGATTCCTGTGTGCGCCTCGAGCAAAAGCTGACTCGATTCCATGTTGAGATCGCCCCCGAGGAAAACGCTGACATTGTTCAGCTTTAGCCGCAACACGACCGAATGCCCATTCTTGGTCCTGCCCGCGTCGCCCAACCAGCGCAGGCCCGGCTCCCCATCGACATCTTCTAGATAGGGCCCCAGCACCTCGATGACCAAGTCGCTTCCCTCGCCGTGCCCGGGCATGTAGTGGTCCGAATGGCTCAACATGAGGAAGTCGTCGAACTTTTCTGCGTCCAACGCATTCCGGAGCATCGTGGGATATCGTTTACCTGCCGAGGTAGCGGCGTCGGCGAGGAATTCATGCAATTCATCCTTGTTGCGGACGAGGCCAGTCACGTATTTGTGGTCGCCTGCTTCGTTCATTGCGCCCAATACTCCGGCTCGCCGGCCGGCTACGTTTTCCATCAAACCGTTGGTGTACACGGTGCGGAAGCGAATGTTGGGTGCTTTGAACAAATATTCGAAGCCGCCATAGTGATCGCTGTCCGAATGCGAAATCACTGCCGCATCCAGTACTGTCTCCTCCTTGAAGCCGAAGCGCCAGCGCAGGAAGCGGTACATGTTGTCACCCTTCCCCGCGTCGACGACATAGCGCTCGCCCCCAGGTGTCACTACGAGCGCGCCATCGCCCTGCCCGATATCGACGAACACAATTTCCAGCAAGCGATGCGCTTGTGTGTCGATAGCGCGGATCCATCCTTCCACCTTTCGTACCTTTACCAAGTGGTACTTGCCATCCGCGCTGGTATCAAGGACAGTCAGTTCATCTCCCCACAATAAATGTTTTATTGGCGAGAGTGCTTCAGGGGGCTGCCCATCGAGGCTGTCGCCACGCTCGTACACAATTGCGGAGGGATATCCCGCGTACAGGTATTCGGCCATCTGTTGACTCCTTAGCGAAGACTTCAGTTTGTAGAACCGCTACACAGTTCGGAGGGCGAAGTTGAATACGCCACTGCAACGCATTGGACTTCCCGGATCAGCACAGTGACAACAGCATTTGATCGCATCACATCGGGATGAACTAATGGTTAATAGTAATTTTAACTATTTGTATTTGCAATAACTAATTTATGCAGAGGCAGACTGCGTGCTTCGAGCGCGCTGTCTGCACGGACAGCGCACGGCTGGAAGCGCTCAATAACGGACTTTCACTCGACGCACCATCTTGTGGATCTGGTACAGGTCGGGAATCAGCACGCGTGGTGGGAAATCGCTATGCCAATCCCGGCAGTTCCCGCAGCCTGCACGAAGCTTGCCGGCAAATAGGAAGTTTGCGAAACGACGCCCTCAACAAGTGCGACCGCGAAATCAAGGCAAGCCTCTTGAACGCCGGCCAAGTCATCCAGCTCGGCTTCGCTGACGACAAAGCTGAACCGGGAATCGATGTGGCATCTGTTCTTCAAAATGCGTGGCTCACCTTTTTTCCACGTCCCGTCAACGCGAATGGGGTGAGAAGCAGCAAGGAATCGACATCCAAGGCCTCCCCTGCGATGCGGAGAATGCAGCTCAACTGGCCCTCTTCTGACCAGAAATTGCGTTGTCGGGATTGTAGCCGTCGCCACCACGATGCGTACCTCTGCTCGCTCGCAAACGCAGCTCCTCAATACTTCTTAAGATGTGGCGAATCTGCCCCAGTCCCCTGAAAGAAACCGATGAGTCTAGCCGTGTTGAGAAGCCGGGCCCTGGCCGGCATGGAGGCGCCCGCCGTCAACGTCGAGGTGCACCTGGCCAATGGATTACCGGCGCTGACCATCGTCGGCCTGCCTGACGCCGAGGTGCGCGAAGCCAAGGACCGCGTACGCGCGGCCTTGCAGAACTCGGGCTTCACGATCCCGCCGCGCCGCATCACGGTCAACCTGGCGCCGGCCGACCTGCCGAAGGAGTCCGGCCGTTTCGACCTGCCGATCGCGCTCGGCATCCTGGCCGCCTCGCAGCAGATCCCGGGCGAGGCCCTGGCGCGTTATGAATTCGCGGGCGAGCTGTCGCTGTCGGGCGAGCTGCGCCCGATCCGTGGCGCGCTGGCGATGACCTTCGCAATGCACCGCCATGCCGATGGCGGGCGTGGCGGGGTGCGCGCCTTCATCCTGCCGCTGGCCAACGCCGACGAAGCGTCGCTGGTGAGCGACGCCGCCATCTACCCGGCCCGCACCCTGCTCGAGGTGTGCGCCCACTTCGCCCACGGCGCGGGCAATATGCGGCTGTCGCGCCACCAGGGACAGGCGCCGCAGGCCCTGACCGACTACCCTGATTTCGCCGAAGTGAAGGGCCAGCAGAGCGCCAAGCGCGCACTCGAAGTGGCCGCGGCGGGCCTGCACTCGGTGCTCATGATCGGACCGCCCGGCGCGGGAAAGAGCATGCTGGCTGCGCGCTTTCCCGGCCTGCTGCCGCCGATGTGCCAGGACGAAGCGCTGGAGTCGGCCGCGGTGCAGTCGATCGCCGGCAGCTTTTCGCCCGAGCGCTGGCGCCGCCGCCCGTTTCGCAGTCCGCACCACACGAGTTCCGGCGTCGCCCTGGTCGGCGGCGGCAACCTGCCGCGACCCGGCGAAGTCTCGCTGGCCCACCACGGCGTTCTGTTCCTGGACGAGCTGCCAGAGTTCGACCGGCGCGTGCTCGAGGTGCTGCGCGAGCCGCTCGAATCGGGCCGCATCACGATTTCGCGCGCGGCGCGCCAGGCCGACTTCCCGGCCCGCTTCCAGCTGCTGGCGGCAATGAATCCCTGTCCCTGCGGCTGGCTCGGTCACGCCTCCGGCAAATGCCGCTGCACGCCGGAAACCGCGCAACGCTACCAGGACCGCGTCTCCGGCCCCCTGCTCGACCGCATCGACATCCAGCTGACGCTGGCGGCCATGCCGGCCGAGAGCATTGCGGGCCAGGCCGATGGTGAAGCCAGTAGTGCGATCGCCGAGCGGGTGGCGCGCGCCCATGCGCTGCAGCTGGCGCGCCAGGGCAAGCCGAACCAGCGCCTGGAGCCGCGCGACATCGACCGCTACTGCCGTCCCGATGCGGCCGGCGAGCGCCTGCTGCGCGCGGCCATGCAGCAGCTGCACTGGTCGGCGCGCGCCTACCACCGCGTGCTCAAGGTAGCGCGCACGGTGGCCGACCTGGCGGCCAGCGAGCATGTCGCGGCGGAGCACATCGCCCAGGCGATCCAGTACCGGCGCGCGCTGCGCGAGGGCTGAGCCATGCGTCACAGGTAGTGGTTGCGTTCGACGCGCCGCCTGCTACCATCGTGGCATGCACCTCAAACAACTCTCGTACGCAGCGCTTGCGGTCCTTACTCTGGCGAGCTGCTCGCCCACCTACAACTGGCGCGACTACACCAGCAGCGACGGCAGCTTCCGCGTCCTGTTCCCTGCCAAACCCTCGACCCACACGCGGCCCATCGACCTGGGCGGCATCAAGGTCGACATGACGATGACCGCCGCCGAAGTGGAAGGCACGACCTTCGCGGTCGGCACCGCCGTGGCGCCGGATGCGGCCCTGGCCCGGGCCACCCTGCCCGCGATGCGCCAGGCGCTGCTGCGCAATATCGGGGCCAGCGCGCCTCTAGGGGAAACGCTCGACGTCGACGCGGTCGGCAAGGGCAATGGCGGTCCGGTGCGCCTGGTCGGGCGCTTCGCCGCCAAGGGAGCGCGCATGTACCAGGTGATCGTGGTGGGCAAGCCGGGCGCGATGCCGCCCGAGCACACCGAACAGTTCCTTTCTTCCTTCGCGCCGCAATGATGAATGACCCTAGCCCGGCCCTGCGCACGGCAGGCCTCTCCAAATCCTTCGGCCGCCCGGCGGTCGATGGGCTCGAGCTGCAGGTGCGGCGCGGCGAACTGTATGCGCTGCTCGGCCCCAACGGCGCCGGCAAGACCACGACCCTGCGCATGGTGACCGGCCTGCTGGCGCCGGACGCCGGCCGCATCGAGGTCTTCGGCATCGATCTGGAAGAGGCGCCGCTGGAGGCCAAGCGCCGCATGGCCTACCTGCCGGACGATCCGATGTTGTACGGGAAGCTCAAGCCGACGGAGTACCTCGAGTTCGTGGCGGGACTGTGGGGCGTCGATGCAGGGGCGGCCGAACCGCGCGCGCGCGAACTGCTCGACTGGCTGGACCTGAGCCCGCACGCACACGAGCTGACGGAAGGCTTTTCGCGCGGGATGAAGCAGAAGCTGGCGCTGGCCGGGGCGCTGATCCACGAGCCCGAACTGCTGATCCTCGACGAGCCGCTCACCGGCCTGGATGCGGCAGCGGCACGCCAGGTCAAGGACCTGCTGCTGTCGCACGTGGCCAAGGGCGGCACCGTGATCCTCACCACCCACATCCTCGAAGTGGCAGAGCGCCTGGCGCAACGCATCGGCATCATCCGGCAGGGGCGCCTGATCGCGGAAGGCACGCTCGACGAGCTGCGCGCACGCACCAGCGGCGCGAGCCTCGAAGACGTGTTCCTGCAGCTGACCGCGCAGCCATGATGAGCGTCCCGGGAAGCATTCCCTGGCTGTTCCGCCACGAGCTGCGGCTGCTGTGGTTCAACGCCGCGGCGTCCAGCAAGCCGGGCAAGGCGGCGCGCCGCCCTGGCACGGCCGGACTGGCAACCATTGCCGTGGTCTGGCTGGCGCTGCATGCGCTGGCCTGGTATGCGGTCAGGCTGATCGCCGGCATCGGCATGGCCGACCCGCGCATCATGGTGGGGGTGAGCGCCCTGCTGTTCGGCCTCATGACCTTCATGCTCTCCAGCGCACTCAAGTCGAGCGTGATGGTGCTGTTCGAACGCGGCGACCTGGACCTGTTGCTGTCCTCGCCCCTGCCCTCGCGCAGCATCTTCACCGTGCGCCTCGCCACGGTGGCCGTGGGGACGGCGGCGCCCTACCTGTTCTTCCTGGGGCCGTTCGCGCACATGGGGGCCGTGCTCGGCCACCTGGGCTGGCTCGCGCTCTATCCGGTCCTGCTGGGCACCGCGACCATCATCGCCTGCGCCGCGATGCTGCTGACGCTCGGCCTGGTGCGCACGATCGGCGCGCGCCGCACGCGCGTCATCGCGCAGATCATCGGCGCCCTGGCCGGTGCGATGATCTTCATCCTGTCGCAGCTGTTCTCGCACTTCGCCTCGCGCATGGAAGCGCAGGCCATGGCGGCGTTTGCACGGGCCTTCGCCTCCGATGGACCGCTGGGTGTCGACAGCCCGCTGTGGCTGCCGGGCCGTGCGCTGCTGGGCGAGCCGCTCCCGGTGCTCGGGATCGCGGCGCTGGCGCTGGCCGCTTTTACGTTCACGGCGGGCCGTACGCACCGCTTCTTTGTGCACGGGTTGCAGCAGGCGGCATCCTCGTCGAGGGCGGCGCGCAGGCCCGCGGGCGGGGTGCGCTATCGCTTCGGGCGCGGGCTGGTGGCGACCGTGCTGTTCAAGGAGTGGCGGCTGATCCTGCGCGACCCGCACCTGATTTCGCAGGTGGCGCTGCAGCTGATCTACCTGCTGCCGCTGTTCTTCGTCATCTTCCAGCGCGGCGAGCTGCGCCTGACGGCGCTGGGGGCCGGGTTGACGCTGCTGTGCAGTTCGCTGACAGCCTCGCTGGCCTGGATCGTGGTGTCGGCCGAAGATGCGCCCGACCTGCTGCGCCTGTCGCCGTCGCCACAACGTACGATTCGCTTCGCCAAGCTGGGCGCGGCCGTCTTGCCACCACTCGCGCTGGTGCTCATCCCCCTGGCCTGGCTGCTGGTGCGCGAGCCCTTGGCCGGCCTGGTGACGGTCCTGTGCGTCACCGGTGCGGTCTGCACGGCGGCGCTGATCGTGCACTGGTGCGGGCGGCCGGGATCGCGCAGCGATTTCCAGACGCGCGGCAAGAGCGACGTGCTGACCACGATCCTCGAGATGCTCAACAGCCTGGCCTGGGGCGGGCTGGCATGGGCGCTGTCGGCGCTGGTGGCGGGCGCGTCCGACAAGCTGATCGTGGCGACCTGGATCGCGGCCGCGGCGGTGCTAGTGGTGCTCGCACTGTCCTGGTTCCTGCGGCGGCCGCAGCCCTAAGTGCGTGCGCGGGATGACCGGGTTTTCAAGACGTGTTATCGTTTAGTCACTAACAGATCAATGGGCATAGTTATGTTGATTACATTTAAATGCAAATCCTATCCTGAGGTCCTGATGTACCAGGAACACGCCAAGCGCATCCTGGACCTGCTGCATAAGGATATCGAACGCGGTGTCATCACCGCGGAAGAGGCGCCGCGCGCGGTGGCGCTGCTCGAGGGCGAAATCGAAGAAAGCCGCAAGCACCAGATCTCGGAGCAGGTCGAGCGCGACGTGCAGGCGCACCATGGTGAAACCGAAGACAACGAACACGAGCCGATCGAGGTGGTCACCTTCTCCACGCGGGCCTATCCCCTGCTCGAGATGCTGCGCTCGGCACGCGACCAGCATACGGATGTGCTCTGGGGGGTTTGAGGCTCTCTACGAATGGCTGAATGAGCGGGGCGCAAGCCCCGCTTTTTTTATCCGCTGGTGCAGCGCTGACCCAGCTCCATGGAACGCTTGACTCTGACACTGATGTCAGGCTTTACAGTCCTTTCACACTAACCAACGAAAGGACCTGACACATGAGCTCCTGGAGAACTCTTTCTCTGCCCCTGATGGCCTGCCTGCCATTGGCCGCCTCCATCCACGCCGAAACACTGGACGTATCCAACAGGGGCAGCCTGGCCTGCCCCGTTGTCCAGGACGCAGCCGGACATGCAGAGCCGGGTGAAGTGGTGCGTGAGTTATACCGCCTCGTCTCTGGGCCGCCGGGTAAAGGGAAGGACTGGGCACGTCTGCGCGACTTGCACGCTCTTGGAGCGATCATTACTGTTCCTCAACATGTTGGGGACAGGGTCGATGCGACGACCTACAATGTGGAAGGGTTCGCCGCGCTGAACGACAAGCTGTTTGGACAGCGCGGTTTTTATGAAGTCGAACTCCGGCAGGAAACGCAGAAATTCGGGCACGTGGCGCATGTGTGGAGTGCCTATGCCAGTAGCGAACACCCCGGCGGCCGTCCTTACGCCTACGGCATCAACAGCTTTCAGCTGCTAAATGATGGCAAGCGTTGGTGCGTGGTGTCCGCTACCTGGGATGGAGAGGCGTCGCGCCATGTTGCGATACGTGACTGGGCGCGCCTGCCTGCCGAACCAGTCCATTGATCCAGGAAACAGATGAAAGCAGACCACTACTCGATCGGAGAACTGTCACGCCTAACAGGCGTCAGCGTGCGCGCCTTGCGCCACTATGAGCAGATCGGTGTGCTTCCTGCCCAGCGCACGGCGTCCGGCTATCGCGTTTTCATGCCGGCAGCCGTGGAGCACGTCAAACGCATTCAGGTCCTGTTGAAGAACGGCTTCACGCTGGCGCAAATCCAGCCCGTGGTCTCGGTGTTTGGCCTGGAGCTCGAGACGCGCCGCAGTGTCTGCGGCGACGTGATCCGTCTGTACCACGCAAAGCTCGAGGAACTGGACGAACGCATCGCTTCGCTGGTTGCACTGCGCGAACAAGCGGCGGCGCGGCTTGCGTTCATCGAGCAGCAGCGTCGCGCTGGTGGACCCGCATAGTTGACTCGTTGACCCAGGCCGGCATGGTTCACCTTGAAGGGAAAGCACAAAGCAAAAAGCCCGCTCAGTCTTAACTGAGCGGGCTTTGCATATAACTAGCCTGACGATAACCTACTTTCACACTGGTTGCAGCACTATCATCGGCGCAAAGTCGTTTCACGGTCCTGTTCGGGATGGGAAGGGGTGGGACCGACTTGCTATGGTCATCAGGCTTTGACTTGTCTGAGCGTTGGCTTGGGGCCAGCACTCACAATCCGGGAAGAAGTATCGTTCTTTTTGTTCTTGGGTAGCAGTATCAACAAACTGCAGCTGTATTTCTTGACTCGTCTATAGCCTACCAAGGTTATAGGGACAAGCCGTACGGGCAATTAGTACTGGTTAGCTTAATGCATTACTGCACTTCCACACCCAGCCTATCAACGTCCTGGTCTCGAACGACCCTTCAAGGAGCTCAAGGCTCCGGGAAATCTCATCTCAAGGCAAGTTTCCCGCTTAGATGCTTTCAGCGGTTATCTCTTCCGAACTTAGCTACCCGGCAATGCCACTGGCGTGACAACCGGTACACCAGAGGTTCGTCCACTCCGGTCCTCTCGTACTAGGAGCAGCCCCCTTCAAATTTCCAACGCCCACGGCAGATAGGGACCAAACTGTCTCACGACGTTTTAAACCCAGCTCACGTACCACTTTAAATGGCGAACAGCCATACCCTTGGGACCGGCTACAGCCCCAGGATGTGATGAGCCGACATCGAGGTGCCAAACTCCCCCGTCGATATGAACTCTTGGGAGGAATCAGCCTGTTATCCCCAGAGTACCTTTTATCCGTTGAGCGATGGCCCTTCCATACAGAACCACCGGATCACTATGTCCTACTTTCGTACCTGCTCGACTTGTCGGTCTCGCAGTTAAGCACGCTTATGCCATTGCACTATTAGCACGATGTCCGACCGTACCTAGCGTACCTTCGAACTCCTCCGTTACACTTTAGGAGGAGACCGCCCCAGTCAAACTGCCTACCATGCACTGTCCCCGATCCGGATAACGGACCAAGGTTAGAACCTCAAACAAACCAGGGTGGTATTTCAAGGATGGCTCCACGAGAACTGGCGTCCCCGCTTCAAAGCCTCCCACCTATCCTACACAGATTGGTTCAAAGTCCAATGCAAAGCTACAGTAAAGGTTCATGGGGTCTTTCCGTCTAGCCGCGGGTAGATTGCATCATCACAAACATTTCAACTTCGCTGAGTCTCGGGAGGAGACAGTGTGGCCATCGTTACGCCATTCGTGCAGGTCGGAACTTACCCGACAAGGAATTTCGCTACCTTAGGACCGTTATAGTTACGGCCGCCGTTTACTGGGACTTCAATCAAGAGCTTGCACCCCATCATTTAATCTTCCAGCACCGGGCAGGCGTCACACCCTATACGTCCACTTTCGTGTTTGCAGAGTGCTGTGTTTTTATTAAACAGTCGCAGCCACCAGTTTATTGCAACCCTTTCACCCTTC
>NZ_JAJFER010000024.1:0-540 GCF_020707295.1 Massilia sp. IC2-476 | reverse complement strand
TGACATATGGTAGGAGAGCGTTCTGTAAGCCTGCGAAGGTGTCTTGTAAAGGATGCTGGAGGTATCAGAAGTGCGAATGCTGACATGAGTAGCGATAATGCGGGTGAAAAGCCCGCACGCCGTAAGCCCAAGGTTTCCTGTTCAACGTTCATCGGAGCAGGGTGAGTCGGCCCCTAAGGCGAGGCAGAGATGCGTAGCTGATGGGAAGCAGGTTAATATTCCTGCACCGTCGTATGATGCGATGGGGGGACGGATCGCGGAAGGTTGTCTAACTGTTGGAATAGTTAGTTTCTGATTCATAGAAGGTGCTTAGGCAAATCCGGGCACGTAATTCAAGGGATTGGGACGAGGGACTTAGGTCCTGAAGCAATCGGAAGTGGTTCCAAGAAAAGCCTCTAAGCTTCAGTCATACGAGACCGTACCGCAAACCGACACAGGTGGGCGAGATGAGTATTCTAAGGCGCTTGAGAGAACTCGGGAGAAGGAACTCGGCAAATTGGTACCGTAACTTCGGGATAAGGTACGCCCCGGTAGCTTGAC
>NZ_JAJFER010000023.1:0-755 GCF_020707295.1 Massilia sp. IC2-476 | reverse complement strand
GAAATGGCAAAGGAAAAATTCGAACGGACCAAGCCGCACGTCAACGTCGGCACCATCGGTCACGTTGACCACGGCAAAACCACCCTGACGGCTGCAATCGCAACCGTTCTGTCGAAGAAGTTCGGCGGCGAAGCCAAGGCCTACGACCAGATCGACGCGGCTCCGGAAGAAAAAGCACGCGGCATCACCATCAACACCGCGCACGTCGAGTACGAAACCGCGAACCGTCACTACGCGCACGTTGACTGCCCAGGCCACGCCGACTACATCAAGAACATGATTACCGGTGCTGCGCAGATGGACGGCGCGATCCTGGTGTGCTCGGCCGCTGACGGCCCGATGCCGCAGACCCGCGAGCACATCCTGCTGGCGCGTCAGGTTGGCGTTCCGTACATCATCGTGTTCCTGAACAAGTGCGACCTGGTCGACGACGCAGAACTGCTGGAACTGGTCGAAATGGAAGTGCGCGAACTCCTGTCGAAGTACGAGTTCCCAGGCGACGACCTGCCAATCATCAAAGGTTCGGCACGTATGGCCCTGGAAGGCCAGGCTGGCGAACTGGGCGAAGACGCGATCATGAAGCTGGCTGATGCACTGGACAGCTACATCCCGACCCCGGAACGTGCCGTTGACGGCGCCTTCCTGATGCCGGTGGAAGACGTGTTCTCGATCTCGGGCCGCGGTACCGTGGTGACCGGTCGTGTCGAGCGCGGCATCATCAAGGTCGGCGAAGAAATCGAAATCGTCGGTATCGT
>NZ_JAJFER010000022.1:0-1386 GCF_020707295.1 Massilia sp. IC2-476 | reverse complement strand
GAGCAATTCAAGCTCGCGGTTGTCCAAGACTATCTAGCCGACAGCTCTATTGGGTATCGTGGGATCGCGAAGCGGCACGGGTTGACGACCCATGCCATGTTGGAGAGGTGGGTAATGGCCTACCGCGCCCATGGGAACGCGGGACTGAGCAAGAAGTTCAGCAGGTACAGTGCCGAGTTCAAACTGTCGGTGCTACGGCACATGTGGGACAATCAGCTCTCCATGCTCCAGACTGCCGCCAAGTTCGACATTCGTCACCACGCAATGGTTGGCATCTGGGAGCGAGCATATCGAGTTGGGGGCGTCGAGGCATTGGTGCCGCGCCCACGAGGAAGATCCAAAGAAATGCCGACGCCAGAACCAGCGCCAGAAAGTCCACCCGACGATGACAAGCTCAGCCACGAGCAATTGCTGGCCGAGGTGAAGCAGCTGCGCATGGAGCTCGCTTACACAAAAAAATTGCAAGCCTTAGTTCAGGCCCGGCAGAAGCAAGTGCCGCAGAAAAAGCGCAAGTAGTGCATGAACTAAGGCAGCTGTTTCCGATGGCGGACTTACTGAAACTGGCCAATCTGGCGCGCAGCACTTTTTACTATCAGCGGAAATCTCTTCAGGCTGCCGACAAGTACGAGCAACTCAAAGAACAGATTCGGACGATCTTCAACAGCCATAAGGGCCGCTACGGTTACAGGCGCATCACGGCCGGGCTGCGCCAGTTGGGACGCCAGGTGAATCACAAGACGGTCCAGCGTCTGATGGGCACGCTGGGCTTGAAATCGCTGGTACGACCGAAGAAGTACCGCTCGTTCAAGGGCGAGGTGGGCCACGCTGCGTCCAATGCGTTGCAGCGTCGGTTCAACGCAAAAACCGCAAATCAGAAGTGGGTGACGGACGTAACGGAATTTCACGTGGCCGGAGAAAAGCTCTACCTGTCACCGGTCTTGGACCTGTACAACGGGGAGATCGTCGCTTTTGAGACGAGCAAACGTCCTGCCTTTGAGCTGGTCAATTCGATGCTCAAGAAAGCGCTAGCCAAGCTCGGACCAAATGAGAGGCCAATGCTGCACTCCGACCAGGGATGGCAGTACAGGATGCCCGCCTATCAACGTCAGCTCCAGGAGCGTCAACTCGTACAGAGCATGTCTCGCAAGGGCAACTGTCTCGACAATGCGGCGATGGAAAGCTTCTTCGCTGTGCTCAAGTCCGAGTTCTTCTACCTGAACAGGTTCGAAAGCATCGATGAGTTACGCGACGGCCTGGCTGACTACATCCACTATTACAATAACGACCGCATCAAGCTCAAATTAAAAGGCCTGAGCCCCGTTCAGTACAGGACTCAGGCCTTGGCCGCTTAGCAAACTAACCGTCCAACTTTACGGGGTCAGTTCA
>NZ_JAJFER010000020.1:0-7534 GCF_020707295.1 Massilia sp. IC2-476 | reverse complement strand
GTTCGTCAGCAGCAGAGGAATGAGATTATGCAGTGTTTCGCGATGCTCGTCAATCCTGTTTTTGCTTCAGCGCAGAATTTTTCTGCGGACATTGCTAACGTAACCACTTGATTCCGTTAACGTTTTTCGGTCGCGCCTTGCAGCGTTCCTGAAGCGGACGCGAACTATAGCAAACGTTTTCGGCGTCCGCAAGAGCTCCTCGAAAAAAGCGTGTTGCGGTGCGGTGCGTGTACGTTCTTGCAATGCCGGGTATATTGCCAGCCGTACCAGCGCCCGGCCACCGGGCGCCCCAGCAACCGGAGATCGAATGAATTCCCCTCTGTTCCGTCGCACCGCCATCGCCGCGGCATGCATGTCCGCGCCACTGATCGCCATCGCCGATGAGGTCGGCGCCCCGATCAATGTGGTGGTAGTCAGCGCCACCCGCTCCGCGCACACCAGTTTCGACCTGCCCGCTGCGATCGACATCGTCGATGCCAGCCAGATCCGCGACACCCAGCCTCGCGTGAACGCCTCCGAAGCCCTGGCGGCAGTGCCGGGCCTGGTCGCGCGCGACCGCCAGAACTATGCGCAAGACCTGCAGATCTCCTCGCGCGGCTTCGGCGCCCGTTCCGCCTTCGGCGTGCGCGGCGTGCGCCTGGTCGCCGACGGCATCCCGGCCACCATGCCTGACGGCCAGGGCCAGGCCGCGACCTTCAACCTCGACATGGCTGAACGCATCGAA
The DNA here is from genome assembly GCF_020707295.1 of Massilia sp. IC2-476. NCBI lineage: Bacteria > Pseudomonadati > Pseudomonadota > Betaproteobacteria > Burkholderiales > Oxalobacteraceae > Massilia > Massilia sp. IC2-476. The sequence continues at coordinate 6,810 of NZ_JAJFER010000020.1, read as the reverse complement.
GTCCTGCGCGGGCCCTTCTCCGCACTGTACGGCAACCATTCCGGCGGCGTGATCCAGCTCTTCACACGCGACCCGAAGGGTGCGCCCGCCATTGAAAGCAGCTTTTCTGCCGGTAGCGACGGACTGCGCAAGCTCGACGTCAATGCGCAGGGCAGCAGCGGCAAGCTGGGCTACCTGCTGGACGCCTCGCGTTTCGAGACCGACGGCTACCGCGCACACAGCGCCGCCACCCGGGATCAGGCCTATGCCAAGCTGGTGGTCGAACCATCCGATACCAGCCGCCTGGTCATCACCGCGAGCGGCTTGCGCCAGGACGATACCCAGGACCCGCTGGGCGTCACCTGGGCGACGTACCAGCGCGACCCGCGCGCCGGCGAGATCGACACCACCGACACCCAGTCGCCGCAGCGCACGCTGGCGGAACGCTATGACACGCGCAAGAGCATCGACCACCAGCAGTTCGGCCTCACCTGGGAACAGCGCTTCGGGTCCGACCGCCTGCTGGTCACGGCCTACGGCGGCAACCGCCGCGTGGTCCAGTACCAATCCTTCTCGCGCGGCTTCCAGGCGCCGCCTACTCACTCGGGCGGCGTGGTCGACTTCGACCGCGACTTCCACGGTGTCGACGCCAACTGGCGCGCGGTGCGCGAACTGGGCGGCGGCACGCTGCGCGCCACCGTCGGCATCGAAGTAGCGCGTTCGACCGATGCGCGCCAGGGCTTCGAGAACTTCATCGGCAATACCTTCGGCGTGAAGGGCAATCTGCGCCGCGACGAGCAGAACGAAGTGAGGAGCACCGACCCCTACGCCCAGGTGGAATGGGAACGCGGCCCTTGGGTTCTGACCGGGGGCGTGCGCCGCAGCCGTGTGAGCTTCGACGTCACGGACCGCTTCCTCGCCAACGGCAACGACAGCGGCAGCGTCGAGTACAGCCACACGGCGCCGCTCGTCGGCGTGCTGTACAAGGTCTCACCAATGCTCAACGTCTACGCCAGCGCCGCCCGCGGCTTCGAAACCCCGACCCTGAACGAAGTGTTTTATTCTGGGACCGGCGCCGGCTTCAACTTCCGTCTCGCACCTGCCATCGGCAAGCACCTGGAGGCAGGGGTAAAGGCGATGCTGGCACCTGGGGTGCGCGTCAACGCCGCCGTGTTCCAGGTCAGGACACAGGGTGAGCTGGTGGTAGACAGCTCCGCCGGCGGCCGCACCAGCTACCGCAACGCCAGCGCCACGCTGCGCCAGGGCGGCGAACTGTCGCTCGATGCGGAACTGGGCGGCGGCTGGAATGCGCGCCTGGCCTTGAGCGCGCTGCGCGCCATCTACGACGAAGCCTTCGGCGCAGTACCGGAAGGCAGCCGCCTGCCGGGCATTCCGAAAACCAGCCTGTATGGAGAGCTGGGCTGGACCGAGCAGGCCGGCCGCTTCGGCGCCGCGCTCGAGACGATCGCCAACGGCCGGGTCTATGCAGAAGACACCAATACCGCCACGCCGGCGCCGGGCTACGCCATCGTCAACGCCCGCGTACAGGCCAGCCAGCAGCTGGGCGGCTGGCGGTTCAAGCAGTACGCGCGCCTGAACAACTTGTTCGACCGGACCTATGTCGGCTCCGTCATCGTGGGCGACACCAACCGCCGGTACTACGAAGCCGCGCCGGGACGCAACTGGATCATGGGCGTGAGCGCGCAGTACCAGTTCTAGGCGGTCTTGGCCTCGAGCCGCGCGGGCAGCGCGACGCCGGGATACAGCCTGGCCAGCGTGGCGTCGGTCGCGGGGACCAGCACCGCTTCCACCAGGTTTGCCCCCGCCGCCTCATCCGGTGCGGCGCGCACGGCCTGCCACAGGTCCGCGCGCTTGCCTTCCTGCCCGCTCAGGGCGCGCTCGACTTCCTCCTGCCAGAAGGCGGGCGCCTCCCCCTCCACCCAGTTGCCGCGCCCGCGGCCGAAGTGGGCCACCGCCAGGTAGCGCAGCACCGCGCTGCTCAGGAGCGTATCCAGGAAGGGATCGGCGAACTGCACGCCCGGCTTGGCGCGGTCCAGTCTCTGGTTGAAGCCCCATGCCGCGCCGGCCATCGTCAGGCCGCCCACGATCGCGCCCAGCAGTGCACCCGCCCCCATGGTCAGGCCGCCGGCCATCATGTCTGCCGACAGTCCGGTCGCCGCGCCCGACACCACCGCACCGAGCAGGCCGGCCTGGGCCTTGTCCACCGGCGCGCGCACCGCGAAGTTGTCGCGCACGCGCGCATTGATCTTCAAGGCCTCGCCTGGATCGACGCGGTACAGGGCCAGCATGCGCGCGGTGGCGCCATTGATGCGGGCGTTCAGGCGCTCGACCAATGCCGCCATCGCCAGCTCCTGCCGCCGCTGCTCGTCCTTGCCGAGGCCCACCGCCTTGAGCGCGCTGCGTAGCATGTTGCGCCCTTCTTCCGGAATGGCTTCCTCGTCGCGCGCGGCCGCCGCCAGCTGTTCGGCCGTGACGCGCAAGGCACTGGTATAACGCTGGCGGTTGGCGGCAGACCAGGACGCGAGCAGGCGCGCGTAGCCCGGCTGTTTGTCCTGTTCGACCAGACGGCCGATCGCTTCGTAGAACACGTGTTCGTGTACCCAGCAGCGGGCAAAGGCGTCCAGCGGCAGCACGTCCTTCACCACCGGGAACCCGTCCAGGTGCTGGCGCCAGCGTGCCTGCTCGCTCGCTTCCTCGCCGCCCGGGCGCGGTGGCCCCATCTGGTTGAGCAGCACGACCACCGGTTTCCCGAGCCACTCCAGGATCTTCATCTCGGACGGCAGGTAGCCGGCATCCTGCGGCGACTCGGACGAGTTGACCAGGTAGAGCACGACGTCGGCTTCTTCCTTCGCCGCGCGCAGCGCCTGCTGGCTGAGCCAGAAGGGCTTGTCGCGGTAGCGGTCGAACACCTCGCGCAGGAACCAGCCGATCGGGTTGCCCGCCATCGCCAGGCGCTTGAGCAGGCGCACCGAATCGCCGAAGCCCGGCGTATCCCACAGCAGCAGGGTGTCGCCCGCCTCGCTGGTCTGCAGTAGGTGCGCCTCGGCGAACTGGGTCACGTGGGCGGCGTCGCGCACCTCGCCCACGTCCATGCCGACCAGGGTACGGGCCAGCGTCGTCTTGCCGTTGTTGGTGTGCGAGACGAGCGCGAACTGGATCTTGACCGGCGCGTTCATCGCAGCTCCGGCAGGCTAAGGCCCGCACCGAGTTCGATCGGATACTTGTCGGGCTGGAGCAGGTTGACGAAGGTGGCCGAGGTGCCATGGAAGCTGCAGAACTGGCGCCACAGCGCGCTGCGTTCCGCCACGCGCGCGGCGTTGCCCTGATCGCCGATGCGTTCGACCAGCGGCGACTCGTCGACCAGTACCGCAACGCCGCGCTTCACGCGCTTGCTCAGGTAGTCGAGGAAGGCGCCGTGGTTCTCCTTCTCGGGTGTGGCGGCAAGGCTGAACAGGACTGCGGTGACGGTCACGCCCGGCTCGTCGAGCCCGGCGTCGTGCAGCGCTTCCTTCGGTTCGACGCCATAGGCGCTGGTGGGGCGCAGCTGGACCCGTGCCTGGGCGCCGAGCGCGCTGGCCGCGATCGCCCACAGGCCGCGGTCGCGCGCTTCGTCCAGCGTGTAGCTGTAGGGAAGCACGCGCAGCAGCGCGGGCGTGCCGGCGCCGATGCTGTCGGCCAGCTTGCGGTAGTAGGGCTGGTCGAGATCGAGCGGGAAGTTGCGCGCCAGGCGGCGTGCGCGCCACGCGGCGAAGCCCGCGAGCACGAGGCGCGGCAGCACGACGAGCAGCAGCAGCGTCGCGCCGTACAGGTGGACCCAGCGTGCGCCGCTGGCGGCGGTAAGGGTGCGACCGTGGCGCAGCAGTTCGACTTCCGCCAGCGAGAAGCCCTGCAGGAAGGGGAAGGCGTTCATCGCCGGCATGAACAGCCAGGACAGCAGGGTGTGGACCTGGCGCCCGTCGAGGAAGGTGCTCTCCCAGCCGACCACGTATTGGTTCAGCAGGCCGCGCGCGTACAGCGAGGCGATGGCGCCGAGCGCGAAGCAGGCGGCAGCCAGGTGAATGGTGCGGCTCAGGCGCGCCCGGGTGAGCGGCTCGCTCAGCGCGGCCCACTCGCTCATGAAGGCGGTGAGTCCGGCGGCCATCGGCGCCGGGAGCTTGCGCGGCAGCGCGGCCTTGCCGACACTCAGGCGGCGCAGCAGGTTCGGTCCTGCCCAGCCATGGCGCTTGCCCGGAACCATCGCCCACACCAGCATGCCCAGGTAGACCAGCAGGTTCCAGCCAATGATCAACAGGAAGGGGGCGGACAGCAGGTCGACGCGGTGCGGGTCGGCGATGCGGTCGATGACGGCGCCTGCGATCAAGGCAAGGAATGGCAGGGCCAGCCAGACGCCGCCCAGGCCCAGCCTGCGCTTGTGGAAGGCGGCAAAGGCGGGCGAGCGCTCGCCCAGACGTTTCAGGATCTGCTCTGAGCGCTGCTGCAGGAAGTGATGCTGGGTGACGGCGGTCTTGCTGTCTGCGGCCTGCCAGGCCGCCAGTTCTTTCGCGCTGCGGCTCGCGTACTTGCGGTCGTCGTCGCTCAGCACCTCATGATTGGCGTCGGCGGACTCGATTGCGCGCACTAGCACGACATTGCGTGCGACCTGTTCGTTCATGCTTCTCCTGTCATGGTTGAAATGGCAAGGCTGACAGGTGCATTGTGCCCCAGTTTGGGATGGGAGACCGTTCCGGCGCTTGCTCGGGTCGGCGCCGGGCGTAAAAAAACCCGGGAGACCCGGGTTGCGCTGTCCTGGCGGGTGTTCAGCCGGGATTCTTCTTGTTCGGCTTGCTGCCGAAGTCGGACGCCGGCAGGTCGGGGCGTCCCTGCAGTCCCTTGCCACCGCCCTGGCCGGAATCCGATTGCTGGGAACCGGCATGCTGGTATTGCTCGATGCCGCCCTGGCCCGACTGCTGCGGCTCACCCAAGCGGTCCTGCTCGGCCTGCGCCTGCATGCGCGCGCCGCGCTGGCGGGCGCTCCAGCCCTGGTGGACGGCGCCGGCGCCGCCGCGCTGGCCGCGGCCGCTGGTGTCCGATTGCTGCGAGCCGGTGTGGGCCATGGGGAAAGGCGATTCCGGACCGCCCGGCATCACGGCGCCGGGCGCACGCGTCTGCATGCTGCCCTCTGCCACCGTCACGCCTTTCGGTTTGTGGATACCGCGCGAACGGTTGTCTCCTCCCAGGTTCTTTTCCTTCGATTTCATGATGCCTCCTTTGCATTGCTGAACCGATGGACCGATCATGCGCGCCGAACCAGTAGGGCTGTATAGGAGAAGAGTCCGAGCAATCGTAGGAATCGCCGCACGATTAGCTCTCATGTAGTTCTTAAAGATTGACGTGCTGCAAGTGCTGCCGGGGTATGGGGACTAGCATCGTGTTGATGATGCCAAGGGGAACAGTGATGAGATCCGCCGCCCTCAAAGTTTGCCTGTGTTCGGCACTCTGCCTCAGCCTTGCGGTGGCGGACGCTTCGCCCTTGAAGCGCAGGGCCTGGATCACCGTGGGTGAGGCGGCCTTCCAGCAGATGCAGTCGGTCGCACCCGATACGGTGTCGATCGCCAGCCGAGAAATGGGCAAGGCCGGGATGTCCGAAAAAGTGCATGCGGTCGTGATGGACGAAAACCGGCTCGCCGCGGCCGCTGGCGCGATCCACGAGAAGCTGGGGCGTTGCGGTGGATTCATGTACCACGGCAGCGAAGCGCAGGCACGGGCTGCGCTTACGCTGCGGCGTGTGGTCTCGGTGGCGCCTGCTTATGCTATCGACCAGCATCAGGTGGTGGAACCGATGCTGGCAAGCATGCAAGAACAGCGGATCGCGTCGACGATCACGGCCCTGAGTGCCTTCACCAACCGCTATTACACGAGCCAGACCGGCGTCGATGCATCGAACTGGCTACTGTCGGCATGGCGCGAACTCGCCACCAGGCGGGATGACATCAGCGTCACCCAACTCACGCACAAAGGCTATCCGCAAGCCTCGGTCATGCTCACCATCGCAGGCAGCGACTTGGCCGACGAGAGCATCGTGATTGGCGCCCACCTCGATTCGATCCTGAGCTTTCGCATGGGCGAAACGGCGCGCGCACCGGGAGCGGATGACGATGCCTCGGGCGTGGCGAGCATGACCGAGGCGCTGCGTGCCCTCATCGCAAGCGGCTACCGGCCACGCCGGACCATTCATGCGATTGCCTACGCGGCGGAAGAAGTGGGCTTGCGAGGCTCACAGGAGATTGCCCGGCAATTCAAAGAGGCGGGCAAGGAGGTGGCGGGCGTGCTGCAGCTCGACATGACCAATTACCAGGGAGCGGCAAACGACATTTACCTGATCAGCGATTATACGAACAGCCAGCAGAATGCTTTCCTGGCCGAGCTGGCGGGCGCCTATCTGCCGGGGCTGAAGGTCGCGTATGACAAGTGCGGCTATGCCTGTTCGGACCACGCCAGCTGGGATGCGCAGGGCTATCCCGTATCGATGCCTTTCGAGTCATCGATGGCGCGGGATAATCCGCATACCCACACGGCGAAGGACACCCTGGCCAACTCCGGTGGGCAAGCGGTCCACGCGTTGAAGTTTGCACGGCTGGCTGCGGCCTACCTGGTCGAACTCTCGAGCAAATAGGTGGAAATACAAAGCAAAAAGCCCGCTCAGTCTTAACTGAGCGGGCTCTGCATATAACTAGCCTGACGATAACCTACTTTCACACTGGTTGCAGCACTATCATCGGCGCAAAGTCGTTTCACGGTCCTGTTCGGGATGGGAAGGGGTGGGACCGACTT